>NZ_SJER01000001.1:0-728844 GCF_004785955.1 Halostella litorea
CCGACCCCCGACGCGGCCGAGGACGCCGTCCCCGACCCGATAGCCGAAGCGGAGCGCCGGCGCGCCGCGGAGAACGACGACGGGGCGCGCGACGAGTCGCCGCCGACGGCCGGCGACGGCGACCCCGACGCCGCGGCCGCGTCGGGCGGTGACGACCGAGGGTCCCCGGCGGACGCGGACGAGTCGGGTGCGCCGGGGACCGACCGCGCGACCGTCCGCATCACGCAGGACGTGGGGGAGATCCTCGGCGTCGACGAGCGGGAGTACGAACTGACCGCCGAGGACGTGGTGACGCTCCCCGAGCAGAACGCCGGCCCGCTGATCCAGCGGGACGCCGCCGAGCGCCTCGACTGAAAGCGGAACCCTTTGGACCCGCGAGCGCCGACTGCGGCTATGCTCGACGTCGGTGACTCCGCCCCCGAGTTCGAACTGCCCGACCAGAACGGCGACACCGTCTCCCTCTCGGAGTTCCGCGGGCAGCGCGTCGTCCTGTACTTCTACCCCCGGGCGAACACCGAGGGCTGTACGACGGAGGCCTGTGGCTTCCGCGACAACTGGGCCGCCTACGAGGACCGCGACGTGGCCGTCCTCGGCGTCAGCGACGACGAGGTGGCCGATCTGAAGGCGTTCGAGGAGGACCACGACCTGCCCCACACGCTGCTCTCCGACGAGTACGGCGAGGTGGCGACGCTGTACGACTCCTACGGCGAGAAGCAGATGTTCGGCAACACGTTCGACGGCGTGTTCCGGAACACGTACGTCATCGACGAGGACGGGACCGTCGCGTTCGCCTACGAGGGCGTCTCCCCCGACGGCCACGCCGAGGAGATCCTGTCGGACCTAGATGGCTAAAGTCGTCGTTTGAGGCTTCCCGGGGTTTTTGTCCGGACCGCGTCACGTTGCCCCCATGCCCACGAGACGATCCGCAGTTCCGTTCGCGGCAGCCCTGGCGCTGCTCCTGACGGTCGGACTGGTCGCGCCGGCCGCCGCCGGCGGGGACGTACGCACAGGGTCGGACGCAGTCCACGACGGCGCGTCCTGCGCCGCGGCGACGCCGCCGAACACGACGGTGGCCGTGATGGCCGCGCCGCCGTCGGTCGCCGGAGAGAACTGGTCCGCGAGCGAGATACAGGGCGCGTACCAATGCGACGAGCAGGTTCGGGGCGCGAAGACGGTCGCGATGGGCGATACGATGGTCGTCCGCCTGCGAGCGCCCGGGCTTGCGGACGCGGTGGCGAACGCCGACGGCGAAACCACCACCGAGCGCTTCCGCGCGCTGGTCGCGTCCGACCGGGCGAACCTGACGGGGCCGCAGTTGGACGATACGGTCACCCCGGAGCGGGCCCCGATGGACCTCGAACTGCTGAACGGCACGCGCGTCCTGCACGCGCACGGCGACACGTTCTACGTGGTCGCCGACACGGAGAACCTTGTAGCGACGGTCGCGGGCAGGGACGGCGAGACGGTCTTCAGGGAGGTGTACCCGCGACAGGGGTATCGCATCGGCCTCGAACTCGACGGCCACGCGGCGAACGACACCGTCCGCTTCGACCGCCCCGAGGTCGCGTTCGCTGACATGAACGCCGAGGGGCGGCTCTACCGCGCCGCCGAACCCGGACAGACCTTCGCTGGGACGACCACGCTGGCGGCCGGACAGGAGATCGAACTGGAGTTCAGGGACGCCGACACCGGTGCCCTCCTGTTTGTCGCCCGCGGCGAGACGACGCTGAACCGCTCCGACGACCGCCGGTTCGGGGCCACCCTGGACCTCACGCCGGTGGAGGCGAGGGCCAACCTGAGCGTCACCGTCCGGAGCGAGGACGGGCGCGTGCTGGCGGAGGACGTTCCCGTCCGCGTTCGTAACGCGACCGCTTCCGTCGCCGCCGAAACCGCCGATCCGGACGGCGAATACGGCTCGGTCGACGCGACCGGGAGCCTCTCCCGCGGCGGCTTCCTCGTGCTCCACGAGGGCGGTCCCGACGGCCCCGTGCTCGACAGCGCCGGGTTCCTCGCAGGCGGGGTAGTCGAGGAACGGCTCCACTTCGAGGTCCCGGACGGATCGACCGACCTGACGGTCGTCGCGTACCACGATACCGACGGCGACGGGGCGTTCGACCCCGACGTGGACCGCGCATACGACGGCGCGAACGCCACCGCGACGGTCGCGGTCGAGTCGAACGGCGGGACGCCGACCACGACTACGACGACTACGACCACGACCACCACGACGACCGACGGCGGAACGACCGCGCCCGGCAACGGGACGACCGACGGGGACCCTGCCACGTCGACGACCGAGGAGAGCGCCGGCGGCGGTCTCCCCGGCTTCGGCGTCCCGGCGGCGCTCGTCGCGCTGCTCTCGGGACTCGCCGCTATCGGGCTACGACGCTAAAAAACGGTGACGGGTCGGCCTACTGGAACGTCCTGCCGACGGGCTCCTCGCCATCGACGTCGGTGGTGTCGAACTGCTCCTCTATCTCCTCGTACTGCTCGCGGACCTCCTCGGTGACGCTGGGGACGACCTCGTCCAGCGCCGACTCGAAGTGCTCGCGGCGGACGCGGACGTTCCCGACGCTCTCGCCGATCTCCGAGGGGTCGACGGAGTTGATGAACTCGCGGCTGGCCGCCATCGAGGCCTCGCGGACGAGCGCCTCGATGTCGGCGCCGACGTAGCCCTCCGTCTCGGCGGCGAGCCACTCCAGGTCCACGTCGTCGGCCACGGGCTTGTTCCGCGTGTGGACGTCGAGGATGGCGCGGCGCGCCTCCTCGTCGGGGACGGGCACGTGGACGTGCCGGTCCAGGCGGCCCGGGCGCAGCAGGGCGTTGTCGATGAGGTCCGGGCGGTTCGTGGTCGCGATGACGACCACGTCCTCCAGTTCCTCCAGCCCGTCGAGTTCGGTCAGCAACTGCGAGACGACGCGCTCGCTGACCTCGCTGCCGCCGCCGGTGCCGCGGCCGCGCTCGCCCGCGATGGAGTCGATCTCGTCGAAGAACACCACGGTCGGGGCGTTCTCGCGGGCCTTGCTGAACACCTCGCGGACGCCCTTCTCGGACTCGCCGACGAACTTGTTGAGCAGCTCCGGCCCCTTGATGGAGATGAAGTTGCTCTGGGACTCGTTGGCGACGGCCTTGGCCATCAGCGTCTTCCCGGTGCCGGGCGGGCCGTACATCAACACGCCCTTCGCGGCCTGCATGTCCATCTGGTCGAACACCTCGGGGTAGTCGAGCGGCCACTGGACGGTCTCCCGGAGGCGTTCCTTGGTGTCCTCGAGGCCGCCGACGTCGTTCCAGGTGACGTCCGGCACCTCGACGAACACCTCGCGGAGCGCGGAGGGGTCGATCCCCTTCAGCGCCTCCTTGAGGTCCTTCTCGGTGACCTGCAGCCTGTCGAGCACGTCCGCGTCGATCTCCTCGGATTCGAGGTCGAGTTCGGGGCGGATGCGCCGGAGCGCGTTCATCGCGCCCTCCTTCGTCAGGCTCTCCAGGTCCGCGCCGACGAAGCCGTGGGTGTTCTCCGCGTAGCGGTCGAGGTCGATCCCGTCGGCGAGGGGCATCCCGCGGGTGTGGACCTGCAGGATCTCCTTGCGGCCCTCCTTGTCGGGGACGCCGATCTCGATCTCGCGGTCGAAGCGGCCGCCGCGCCGGAGCGCGGGGTCGATGGCGTCGACGCGGTTGGTCGCGCCGATGACGATGATCTCGCCGCGCTCGTCCAGCCCGTCCATCAGGCTGAGCAGCTGGGCCACGACGCGGCGTTCGACGTCGCCGCCGGCCTCCTCGCGCTTGGGGGCGATGGAGTCCAGCTCGTCGATGAACACGATCGCGGGGGCGTTCTCCTCGGCCTCCTCGAACACCTCGCGGAGCTGCTCCTCGCTCTCGCCGTAGTACTTCGACATGATCTCCGGGCCGGAGATGGTGTCGAAGTGGGCGTCGATCTCGTTGGCGACGGCCTTGGCCATCAGCGTCTTCCCTGTGCCGGGCGGACCGTGCAGGAGGACGCCCTTCGGCGGCTCGATGCCGAGTTGCTGGAACAGCTCGGGGTGGCGCATCGGCAACTCGATCATCTCGCGGACCTGTTCGAGCTCGTCGTCCAGGCCGCCGATGTCCTCGTACGTGACGTTCGGGGTGTCGCCGCCGCTCGCGCCCTCGCCGGCCGCGCCGGTGATCTGCTCTGCGGGCTTCTCGCTGATCTGGATCTCGGTGGAGTCGGTGATGACGACCGTGCCGCTCGGGTCGGTCGAAGCGATCTTCAGCGGGACGGACTGCCCGCTGCTCGACATCGGGCCGAAGGAGAGCGGGAAGGGGACGGTCTGGCCCTCCGTGACGGCCTGGCCCGAGAGCTTGTCGCGCACGAGCGGGCCGATGTTCCCGCGGATGCGGAGGTTCTGGGGCAAGGCGACCGTGACGCTGGTCGCCGGGTTCACGTCGGCCGTTTCGACCTCGACGCTGTCGTCGATGCCGACGTTGGCCTCCTGTCGGAGGCGGCCGTCGATGCGGATGATGCCGCGGCCCTCGTCCTCGGGGTAGCCGGGCCAGACACGCGCGACGGCGCGGTCCTCGCCCTCGCCGATGAGGATGTAGTCGCCGTTCTCCAGGTCCAGTTCCCCCATCGTGGCGCGGTCTATCGCCGCCAGCCCGCGACCCGCGTCCTTCTGCTTGAGTGGTTTTACGGTGAGCTTCATGCTTCCTCCTCCAGTTCGATAGTGAGAACGCCGTTTTTCATAAACACTTGCGCGTCCTCGCCGGGCAGGTCGATCTCGATCTGTTCGGCCGTCTCGTCGCTACCGGTCACGACGATCGCGGTGTCGGCCAGCACGTCGACGTCGGCGTCCGACGCCGCCGGGCCGAGGTCGGCCGCGATCACGACGCCGTCGTCGTAGCGGTACTCGCGGACGACCCGTTCGTCGCCGTCGGCCAGTTGGGATACGTTCATTGTAACTAACTCAAAGTTAGTCATACTACTATATAAACCTTTCTTCGAATTCCCCCCGATACGGCGGGGATACGGAGGTTCGACTGAATTGCGGTTCACACGGACGTAGTCGCGGATTCGAATTGAACTTTATGGTCGCCCCGGTCGAACGACCGGTATGGAGACAGTCACCCACCGGGGGCGGGCGACCGCCTACCGCCGCTCGGACAGGGGCGGCGACGGCACGCCGCTCCTGTGTGTCCACGGGAGCGGCGGGGAAAGCGGCGTGTGGAAGTCCCAGTTCCGGCTGGCCGACGACCGGCCGGTCGCCGCCCTGGACCTGAGCGGGCACGGCGAGTCCGACGACGTCGACGCCGAGGCGGGGTACGGCGCGCTCTCCGCGTACGCGGACGACGTGATCGCCGTCGCCGAGGAGACGGACGCGGGCGTCCTCGTCGGCAACTCCCTGGGCGGCGGGGTCGTGATGCACGCCGTGCTCAACCGCGGCGTCGACCCGGACGCAGTGGTGCTCGCCGGTACCGGCGCGCGCCTCGCCGTCAACGAGGACCTGCTCGACTGGCTGGCGACCGACTTCGAGCGCGCGGTGGAGTTCCTCCACGGCCCCGGCCGCCTGTTCGACGACCCCGACGACGCGCTCGTCGAACTGTCGGCGGCGGCGATGCGCGACTGCGGGCGGGCGGTCACCGAGCGCGACTTCCGCACCTGCCACGCGTTCGACGAGCGGGACCGGGTGAGCGACATCGACGTGCCTACCCTCGCCGTCGTCGGCGAGAACGACCGCCTCACGCCGCCGTGGTTCCACGAGTTCCTCACCGACGAGATCCCCGACGCGGCGCTGGCGGTCGTGGAGGACGCCGCGCACCTGGCGATGCTGGAACGGCCCAAGGCGTTCAACGCCGCCCTGGAGAACTTCCTCGACGGGCTGGACGGGTAGCTCGCCGGCCGCTCAGTAGAACTCGTCGTACTCGGCCTCGTGGCCGCCGTCGTCCCCGGGATAGTCGCCGGACTCGACCGCGTCGACGTAGTCGTCCAGCGCCCCCTCCATCTCGCCCCGGACGTCGCCGAACCGCTCGGCGAAGGGCGGCGACCAGTCGCTCAGGCCGACGACGTCGTTGAACACGAGCACCTGGCCGTCGGTGTCGGGGCCGGCCCCGATCCCGATGGTCGGGACGTCGAGCGCCTCGGTGACGGCCGCCGCGAGGTTCGACGGGACGTGTTCCAGCACGAGCGAGAACGCGCCGGCGGCCTCGTGGCGCTCCGCCAGTTCCAGTATCTCCGCGGCCGCCTCGTCGTCCGTCCCCTGCCGGGTGTGGCCGCCGAGCTGGTTGACGCGCTGGGGGGTCAGCCCGAGGTGGGCCTGCACGGGGATGCCGAGGTTCACCAGATGCTCGGTCAGTTCGACGGTGTGGGGCCCGCACTCCAGTTTCACCGCGTCCGCGCCCTCCTCCTTGATCAGCCGGCCGGCGTTCTCGACGCTCTTCTCGCGGCTCGCGCCGACCGAGAGGAACGGCATGTCCGCGACCACGAGCGCCTCGTCGGTGCCCCGCACCACGGCCCCGGTGCGGCTGGCCATCTCGTCCATCGTGACGGGGACCGTCGAGTCGTACCCGAGCGAGACGTTGCCGACGCTGTCGCCGACGAGGATCACGTCGACGCCGGCCGCCTCGACGAGCGACGCCGTCGGCGCGTCGTACGCCGTCAGCATCGTGATCGGCTCCGACCCGGCCATCGCCCGAACGTCGGGAACGGTAGGCATAGACGGAGGTTGACGCTTCGGCACAAAAGGTCATCGTCTTTCGGAACGGTGCCGCTCGGCGGTCGGGAGCGCGGCGACCCGCGGGACGGCGATCCCCGGATCGGACGGACACCTTTTCGGTGCGCCGGCGCGACCGCCCCGACATGTACGGCATCCGCGAGATACTCGCCGTCGTCCTCTCGGTCGGCCTCGGGCTCTTCCTGGTCGCCTTCCCCGGCGCGTTCGTCCGGATCCAGCTGGTCGGGCGCGGACCGCACGACCGCGGCCAGTACGGCGAGGACTGGGAACCGCCCCGGAAGTACACCCTCCCCGTCCGCCTGCTGGGGCTGGCGGCGGTCGGCGTCGGCCTGTTCATCGCCGCGCAGCCGCTGTGACCCGCCGGTCGCCCCGAACCGTCACGCATTAGATGCGACCGGGCGAAGTTCCGGCCGTGCCAGAGCGCGTCGACACGGCCGACCCGGGCGAGGGCGTCGACACCACCCGGGTCATGCAGCTCACCTTCCTCACGACGCTGGCCGTCGGCGTCCCGCTGGTCGTCGCGCTGTCGCTTTTCGTCACCCTGCCGACGTGGCGCGCCCGCGCCGAGTTCGCGGTTCGGGTCGGCGCGCTGATCTGGCTGGTGACCGGCATCGGGTTCTACGTGCGCGAGCGGCGGGAGATCGGGGGGCCTAACTGACGTCGACGTAGGCGACGCCCGCCCGTTCGGCCGCCTCGCGGTCCCGCGGCGAGTCGCCCACGAACACCGCCCGCGACGGGTCGACGCCGAGCGAATCGACCGCGGCCAGCAGGGACTCCGGGGCGGGCTTCCACGTGTCGACGGTGTCCCGCCCGACGACGCGCTCGACGTGGTCGGTCAGGCCGTGGGCCGCCAGCGCGTCCGAACAGGCCGCCTCGCAGTTCAGCGAGCAGACCGCCGCCGGGCGGTCGAGCGCGGCGAGTTCGTCGGCCGCCGGGAGCCGCCGCGACGCCCGCGCCCCCTCGCGCTCGTGCTCGGCGATGGCGGCGTTGACGCGCTCGAACAGTCCCTCGTCGCGGGCCGCCCCGAGCAGTTCCCAGAGGCTCCGGCCGTCCGGGTCGACGCCGGCGCGCTCGTACACCGCCTCGACGTCGGCCGCGACCGCGCCCCAGTCGACCGGCAGGTCGACGAGCGTCCCGTCCAGGTCGTAGACGACGCCGTCGTACGCTTCGCGTGGCACGCCGGCGGCTACGGCCCGCGGGGTCATGGCCGTGTCGGTCTCCGTGGCCCGCCGGCGCGGCCGAACCGAACCCGTTTTGAGCGCGAGTGGACGAACGTCCACCATGGCGTCGCAACTCCGCTCCGGCGGCACCGTCGTCGACCGACGCACCAGCGGCCGCGAGCGGCGCTGTTGTCGGTCGGGGGCACGCCGGACCGCCGCGACGCGACGGGCCCGACCGAGCGGCGTGGACCGCCGGGGTGACCATGCTTGACGGCGTCCGCGAGGACGTGCGGGCCGCGCTCGACCGGGACCCGGCCGCCAAGAGCGCGCTGGAGGTCGCGCTCTGCTACCCGGGCCTGCACGCGGTCTGGTTCCACCGCGTCTCCCACGCGCTCTGGACCCGCGGCTTCCGGCTGACCGCGCGGCTCCTCTCGCAGTTTTCCCGCTTCCTCACGGGCGTGGAGATCCACCCCGGGGCCGACGTCGGCCGCCGCCTCTTCATCGACCACGGCGCGGGCGTCGTCGTCGGCGAGACGGCCGAGATCGGCGACGACGTGCACATGCACCACGGCTGTACGCTCGGGGGGAACGACGCCCGGCCCGTCAAGCGCCACCCGACGCTGGAGGACGGCGTCGTCCTCGGCGCGAACGCGACGCTGATCGGCGACATCACGGTCGGCGAGGACGCGGCGGTCGGGGCCGGCGCGGTGGTCGTCGACGACGTGGAGCCCGGGCAGACGGTCACCGGCGTACCGGCCGAACCCGTCGGCGGGAGCGGTGACGCCGACGATACGGCGGACAGCTAATCGAGAAGTTCGCGGGCGATCACGGTCTTCTGGATCTCGCTCGTGCCCTCGTAGATGGTCGTGATCTTCGCGTCGCGGTAGAGCCGCTCGACGTCGCCCTCGGTGACGTAGCCGTAGCCGCCGTGGATCTGGACCGCCTCGTTGGTCACGTCCATCGCGGCCTCGCTGGCGAAGTACTTCGCCATGCTCGCGGCCATCCGGGGGGATTCGCCGCGGTCCTCGCGGGCGGCGGCGTCGCGGGTCAGCAGGCGGCTCGCCCGCACCTGCGTCGCCATGTCGGCCAGTTTGTGCCGGATCGTCTGGATGTCGCCGATGGGCTTGCCGAACTGCTCGCGCTCGCCGGCGTACGCCTCGGCCTCGTCCAGCGCGGACTGCGCGAGGCCGACCGCCTGCGAGGCGATGCCGATCCGGCCGCCCGTGAGGATGGAGAGCGCGGCCGATAGCCCCTTCCCCTCCTCCGTGAGGCGGTTCTCGGCGGGGATCCGGACGCCGTCGAACTCCAGCGACGTGGTGTCGCTTGCCCGCAGGCCGAGTTTCTCCTCCTTCTTGCCGACGGTCAGCCCGTCGGCGTCCTTCGGGACGACGAACTGGGTGACGCTCCCGGGGTCGTCGCGGTCGGTCTTGGCGAAGAGGACCACGACGCCGGCGCGCTCGCCGTTGGTGATCCACTGCTTCGTGCCGTCGATGACGTACTCGTTCCCCTCCTTCCGCGCCTCGGTCGTCATCTCGGCGGGGTTCGACCCCGCGCCGGGTTCGGACAGTGCGAACGCGCCCACGGGCCGCCCGTCGACCATCTCCGGGAGCCAGCGCTCCTTCTGGTCCTCGCTCCCGAACGTCGCGATGCAGGAGGTGGCGAGGCAGTGGACCGACAGCGCGGTGGCGACCGACAGCGTCCCGTAGGCGACCTCCTCGTTGACGACGCTGTAGGTGAGCCGGTCGGCGTCGTAGCCGCCGTACGCCTCTGGCACCGTCAGCCCCGTCAGGTCCAGGTCGGCGAGGCCGTCCCACACGTCCTCCGGGAACCGCTCCTCGGTGTCCGCCTCGCGGGCGACCGGACGGATCTCCTCCTCGGCGAACTCCCGGACCACGTCGCGGACGGCGCGTTGCTCCTCGGATAGCTCCATACCCCACCTTCGGTGTTGGATGGAAAAAGGTGAACGTTATCCGCCGAGTGCGTCCTCGCCGTAGCGGTCGGCGACGTACGCCTCGACGTCGGTGGCCCGCTCCCAGACGTGTTCGAACAGCCGACCCCCCCAGTCGATCGCCGCGTCCGTCTCCGCAACCACCTCCGTGTGCGGGTCGTAGGAGCCGTCGAGCGTCGGGAAGGAGAGCAACAGCGACTCCGCCGAGACGACCATGGCGAAGGCGGTGTCGTACACCCGGACGGCGACGTCGCCGTCGTCGTCCGGACCCGGCGGCTCCTCCTCGACCACCTCGCGGAGCACGTCCGGCGTGACGACGAGGCGGCGGTCCGCCCCCGACGACTCGTTCAGCGCCTCCGCGTAGCGGTCGTGATACACCGGCGTGATCACCGAGACGCAGTCGGCCGAGGCGATCCCCTCGGCGACGCGGCGGGACGCGCGGTACGGGTCCGTGTCCGGCGACCTGACGACTTCGTACCCGTCGATCGCGGCGAACTCCTCGCGGAACGCGTCGGGGAGAGCCGCGGCGTCGTGGCGCTGCCAGTACTCGGCGTCGGCCGCGAGCGTGCGCTCGGTGCGTTCACACCGCGCGATGGCGTCCGCGATCACCTGTCCCGCGGCCGTCGTCGCCCACGCGTCGTCCCCCCGCTGGTGGACGAGCCCCCGCTCCGCCAGCCGGTTTATCGCGTCGTACACCGACGACTCGCTCGACGCCGTCCCGTCGAGCACCTCGCCCCGGCCCGCGGGCGAGTCGGCGAGCGCCGCGAGCACCTCCCGCCGCGCCCGCGACCCGACGACGAACTGCAGGTTGTCAATGCCGCCACTCATACTCGTTGACGACCCAGTCGTCACGGCCCGTAATAGCGCTGGCGATCGTTTCCGCCGGGAAGCGGTTAGTTCAACCCCAACGCTGCCGGCTCCAACTTTGCCGGAACGTTCTACGGCCTCCGGAACGTTTTATCCATGCTGGAAGGGGAAAATTTAGCTAAGAGGACGCGAAGGTGGGAGTTGCAGTCAGGTCATGCCTTCCTGCGTCGGCGGTGTCGCCACCGCCGACCCACCCGTCCCGACGCTGACTCGACGGCCCTCAGTCCCCGTCGGACCGCAAGTACTCGACGACCCGTTCCGGATCAGCGTCGAGTCCGCCGGCCTGTGCGACGCGGTCGGACCCGCCGCCGCCGCCGCCGAACCGCCCGGTCACGTCGTCGACGACCGCCGCGGCGTCCGCCTCCGCCGCCCCGACGACGACGAACGGCGGCCGGTCCTCGCCGATGAGCGCCACCACGTCCGCCGCGTCGCCCGCCAGGGCCTGCACGCGGTCGTCAACGTCGTTCGGCCCGGCGCGGGCGACGGTCCCGACCGCCCACGTTCGCCCGTCGCGCTCGACCACGTCCTCCCGGAGTGCGGCCACCTGCCGGTCGAGCAGGTCGGCCCGCAAGTCCTCGACTTCGGCCTCCAGTTCCGCGACGGCGTCGCGCGTCCGGTCGGCCGCGTCCGGGAGGTCCGTGACGCTCGCGTCGAGCGCGGTACTGGCCTCCAGCGCCGCCGCCTTCTCCGTCGACCGGCGGTCGATCCCCGCCGGCCCGACGGCGAACTCCACGCGGGTCAGCCCCTCGCCCGGGTTCGACCGGCCAAGTACTGTCACGGGACCGATCTCGCGGGTGTTCCGGACGTGGGTGCCGCCGCAGGCGGCGACGTCCCAGTCCTCGATGGTGACGATCCGGACCTCGCCGTCCGCCCCGAGGACCCCCTCCTCCGTCTTGGTGTTGAACGCCACGTCGTCGCGGTCACGGGCCTCATCGGCCGGCACCTCCTCCCACGTCACGTCCAGCGAGTTCCAGACGGCCTCGTTGACGAGGCGTTCGAGTTCAACCAGCGTCTCGTCGGTGACCGTCGTCGACGTCCGGAAGTCGATCCGCACCTTCTCGTCGCGGATGCCGAACCCGCCGTAGCCCAGGTCGTCGAGCAGCCGTCGGCCGGCACCGTACAGCGCGTGGCTGGCGGTGTGGGCGCGCATGCAGTACATCCGGTGCTCCCAGTCCACCTCGCAGAGCGCCCGCCGCCCCGCCCGCCAGTCCGGTTCCTCGGCGAGCGTGTGGACGACCGCGTCGGCCGTCTCCCGGACGCCGACCACGTCGATGCCGTCGATCCGCCCGCGGTCGGCCGGCTGACCGCCGCTCTCGGGGTAGAAGTACGTCGTCTCCAGCGTCACCTCGCGCCCGTCAACGTCCGCGATGGCCGACTCGAACCGCGTGGTGTACGGTTCGGCGGCGGCAAGCTTGCTCATCGACTGAGTGGAGACGGGCGACCGGCAAAAACCCTATCGGCCGGCCCGGATCGGACCGCGCCGTCCGGCTACCTCGACTCGACCAGTTCCACGTCCAGGCGCTGCTCGACCGCGCGGACGAGGCTGCCGCCGATGCCCGCCTGCGTCGCCCGTCCCTGCTCTATCGCCAGCAGGTCGGCCTCGTCGGCGTCGAGTTCCTCGGCCAGTTCCTCGCGCTGGAGCCCCTCGGCCTGCCGGGCCTCCTCCATCGCGTCGCCGTAGTCCGACACCAGATACGGGAGCTGGTCGTCGTCGTAGTTGGTTCCCCCCTCCTCCCAGTGTTCCGTGTCGCCGTCCCAGTTGCGGGTCGTCTTCGCGGCGTTCTCGACGGCGCGGCGCTTGCGCTCGGTGTCGCCGTCGTTGCCGCCGGACTTCCGGTCCTTGTGGGCGTTGTCGTCGTGGGGGGCACAGTCGGCACACACCTGGAGCCGCGCCCCGGCGACGTTCGCCTCGCGGAGCGAGTCGCTCGTGGCCCCGCAGAGCTCGCAGGCGTCGCCGCCGTCCGACCCCGACGATCCCCCCGTCGAGTACTTAGCCATACCCCCGGATACGAGCCGACGCGATTTGAACGCCCCGATCGGTTCTTGCTCGGGACGCGGCCGGGCCGGCCGGCGGGGGGCGGCCGAAACGAAAGCCCTTTAATTCGTCCACGGGATAGGTCTGACTGCAGCAAGACACCGCGAGCGTGGGTAGCCAAGCTAGGCCAACGGCGCAGCGTTGAGGGCGCTGTCCCGTAGGGGTCCGCCGGTTCAAATCCGGTCCCACGCATCGCACGCCCACACGGGCGCTGATGCAGGTGATCTCCCTTCGCGGACATCACCCACGCACAACTTCTGACGGAACTACCTGAACAGTCGCGACTGGGTCCGCCGGCACACGGCGATCCACGGCCGAGTGCGGGGCTCGGCGCGGCATGACGGCGATCTGAACCGTCCGGACACGTTTTTACCATTGCGCATCTATCGTAGGTACACTTACAGGTACCCCGGAAATGACCATCAACTACGCCGCCGCTGACGCCGTGACCGGAGTCCGGATAGAGGACCGGATCGAACAGCGCAAGTTCGTGCTCCGGACCGACGACCCGGTGTCGCCGGCGGCGGCGGACCCGGACGCGTTCAGGGAGCCGGTGACCCACGCCTGCCAGTTCGAGACGAGCGGGCTCTACATCGACCGGCTGGACGGGTTCAACATCCGCGACGGCGACGGGGACTTCATCGCGGGGGTCCAGTCCCACGAGCGGCGGAGGTTCGACCGCGGGGAGTACGTCCTCGACCTCAACGGGCCGATGAAAGTGTACTGCCGGATCGAAGGCCCCCTGAAGGTGCGGACCGGCGCGAACTACCTCGAACTGGGGTTCGAAGGCCCGACCGAAGTCGTTCTCGGGATGCGGTCCTACCACGAGCGGCCCGCGGGGACGATCACCGTCTCCGACGACCCGCGGGACGTGATGACCGCCGTGAGCCACCTCCCGTCGGCGCTGAAGACGACCAGTTGCGAGCGGTCCTATCCGACGCTCCGGGGCCACCCGCCGCTGTTCGAGCGCGGCGACGCGCTTTCGGTCCCCGACGGGCTGGAGCCGCCGGACACCGGGGTTCGGATCGTCGTCCCGCCGACCTACCGCCACGTGTACGCCGTCTCGTCGCTGGCGTTCTACCTCGGGGCCGAGGTGGTGCCGGGGGACGTCCCGCGGATCGAGACCGACCGCGGCTTCGAGCGCGAACTGGCGAGCGAGCGGTGGTTCGAGGACGAGGTCGCCCGGACGCTGAAGCAGGTGTTTTTCCTCGACTGCGTCGTTCGGACAGAGGGGCTGTACGAGATAGACCTCCACGAGCGGAACCGCGTCGAGCCGTTCCTTCCCTTCGACGTCGCGTCGATGTACGACAACTCCCTGGCCGAGCAGGTCGCCGCGTACCTGCAGATCCCCTACGAGGTCATCGCCGAGTACGTCCCGGAGTGGTGTCTGACCGCCCACGTGCCGTCGGACCCGTCCGGGATCCGGTCGCTCCCCTTCGTCGCCTACGACCTCGGCGTCGTCCGGGAGCCGCGGGGGACGAAGCTCTCCCATCCGCGCGTGCAGTCGGCGAGCTACACGCGGGCCGCGACCGCCGATGCCAACGGCGACGCCGCCCAGGCCACGCCGCTGTTGCGGTCCGGCGGCGAGTCCCAGGAGTCGATGACGCTCGTCGACCCCGAGACGACCGACGAGTCGATCGAGCACGCCTGGTTCGGCGACCACGTCCCGCGGGGGGCGACGAAGGCCACCGTCGACGGGTTCGAGAACCGGCTGCGGCGCGGGACGCGGTCAAGCGAGATATCCATCGCCGCAGTCTGCAACGACGAGCGGATGATCGCCGAACACGACTCGCTCGACAGCGTGTACGGCAACCGCGAGGGCCTGCCCTACGAGACGTCGTTTTTCACCGACCTCGACATGGACGGGCTCGCGACCGTGCTCGGGGGCGACTACGACTTCCTCCACTTCATCGGCCACGCGACCGCCGACGGCCTGCAGTGCCCGGACGGCGAACTCGACATCGAGACCCTCGACAGCGTCGGGGTCGACGTGTTCCTGCTGAACGCCTGCCGGTCGGTGCATCAGGCGCTGGCGCTCACGGAACGCGGGGCGACGGGGGGCGTGGGGACGCTCAGCGACGTGGTGAACGAACAGGCCGTCGAGATCGGCCGCGCGATGGCGCACCTGCTCAACCTCGGGTTCCCGCTCCGGGCGGCGGTCGAACTCATCCGGGACCACACCTCGACGGGGGACCAGTACATCGTCGTCGGGGACGGCGGCGCCGACATCGCGCAGTCGGAGGGCGGGACGCCGCTCCTGTGTACGGTCGAGGAGGGACCGGGCGACACGTACGACCTCTCGATACGAGCGTACCCGACACGCGAGTATCAGATCGGCACGTACGTCATGCCGACGATCGACAAGGTGAAACAGTGTTTCCTCACCCCCGGAAACATGCTCGACCTCCGGCTCTCCGAGTCCGAACTCCACAGTTACCTCTCCTCGCACAGGAGCCCGGTTCAGTACGACGGCAAAATTTTCTGGAACGATACGCCCGGATCGGTCGCGATCGGCTCCGAGGAGTAGTTACGGCCCGGGGACCGCCTGAGCGCCGTTCGCGGCGGCCGATCCGGCCTGCGACACGAGCAGGAGGAGGGTAAACAGCGCGCCGATCATCCGCGGGTGGTCTGCGAGGTACGTCGTGAGTGAGTCGTTGTCTGACATCGCAGTTCGACCAACGGACGATGTTCTTATGAAAATATCTGAAGATTTCTTATAAATTAACCCATCATGTTAATTAGTATTTACTGATTGGGTAGCCGTGTCCGGATCCCGCGACGGCGACGCCGTCCGCGGACAGGAACGTCTTTCACGGATCGCTCCCTACGTCCGGCCATGCAGAACCGCGTCAGGCGACACGTCCCGGCGGCGACCGGCCTGCTCACCGCGGTTTCGCTCGCGCTGGTGTTCGGCACCGCGCTCGGGTTCGTGCCGGGCGAGGCGCTGCCGCGCGTCCCCGACGGCGTCCTCCACGCGATCCCGCACGTCAACGCCGTCGTCAGCGCGCTCGCGATCGGCACGATCCTCGGCGGCGTGCGCGCGATCCGGCGCGGGAACGTCGACCGACACCGCGCGCTGATGGTCGCCTCGTTCGGCCTCTTCGCGGCCTTCCTCGTCCTCTATCTCTACCGCATCGCCCTGGAGGGGCCGCAGTCGTTCCCCGGCCCGGAGGGCGTTTACACCTACGTCTACCTCCCGATACTCGCGATCCACATCCTGCTGGCCGTCGTGACGATCCCCTTCGTCTACTACGCGCTCCTGCTCGCGTGGACCCGGTCGGTGCCGGAACTCCGGCGGACCGTCCACGCGCGCGTCGGCCGCGTCGCGGCGGCGCTGTGGCTCGTCTCCTTCGCGCTCGGGGAGGTCGTGTACGCGATGCTGTACGTCGTGTACTGAGGGTCGGCCGCGGCGTCAGTCGTCGGCCGGGTTCGCCGGGCGGGCGACGGCCCGGTCGGTTTCCTCGCCGTCGATGTCGTAGGGGTACTCGCCGGTGACACAGCCCAGACAGAGGTCCGCCCGCGACGTCTCCAGCACGTCGGCGACGGCCCCCGTCGAGAGGTACGCGAGGCTGTCGGCCCCTATCTCCTCGGCGATCTCGTCGGTCGACTTGTCGCTCGCGATCAGTTCGTCGCGCGAGGCCATGTCGATCCCCATGTAACAGGGCGCGACGATCGGCGGCGCGCCGATGCGGACGTGGACCTCCGCCGCGCCGACGTCCTTGAGCAGCTTGACGAGCTGGGTCGAGGTGGTCCCCCGCACGATGGAGTCGTCGATGATGGTGACGGTCCGGCCCTCGATGGTGCTTTTGATCGGGTTCAGCTTGAGCCGGACCGCGCGCTCGCGCTCGTCCTGTGTCGGCATGATGAACGTGCGGCCGACGTAGCGGTTCTTCATCAGCCCCTCGGCGAACTCGACGGCCTCGTCGTCGGCCTCGGCGTCCTCGTTGGCGGCGTCGGCGTAGCCCGAGGCGAAGGCGCGCCCCGAGTCGGGCACGGGCATCACCACGTCGCTGTCGATGCCGCTCTCGGCCCAGAGCTTCCGGCCGAGGTCCCGCCGCACCTCGTAGACGCGCTTCCCGTCGATGACGCTGTCCGGGCGGGCGAAGTAGACGTGTTCGAAAAAGCAGTGGGCGGTGTTCTCCCGGTCGACGAGTTGGTAGGTGTCGAACCCCGACCCGTCCTCGTGGAGGACGACGAGTTCGCCGGGGCGGACGTCACGGACGAGTTCGCCGTCGAGCGTGTCGACCGCGGCGCTCTCACTGGCGAGGACGTAGCCGTCCTCCAGTTCGCCGATACAGAGCGGGCGGTTGCCCTCCGGGTCGCGCACGCCGAGCACCGTGTCGTCGTGGGTGATCGCCAGCGAGTAGGAACCGTGGATGCGGCCCATCGTCCGCTTGACGGCGCGCACGAGGTCCTCCTCCAGCAGGTTGCGCGCGAGGTCGTGGGCGATCACCTCGGTGTCGCCGTCGGAGGTGAAGGCGTGTCCCTGGCCGGCCAGTTCCGCGCGGATCTCGTCGGCGTTGACGAGGTTGCCGTTGTGGCTCAGCCCGAGCGAGCCGCTCTTGAACGAGACCGAAAAGGGCTGGGCACAGGAGGCGTCGACGCTCCCGGCGGTCGGGTAGCGGACGTGGCCGATCCCCGCCGTGCCGTTCAGCCCCGCGATGTCGTCCTCGGAGAAGGCGTCGCCGACCAGCCCCATCTCGACGTGGCTGTGCTGCTGGAACCCGTCGTGCGTGACGATGCCCGCCGACTCCTGGCCGCGGTGCTGGAGCGCGTACAGGGAGTAGTACAACGGGCGCGCGGCGTCGCGGTCGGCGAGCGAGACGCCGACGACGCCGCACTTCTCGGTCATCCCGGTCGAAGGCCGCTCGGCCCGGCCGTCTGACATGGGCGACCATTGCGAGGCACCGGAGATAAAACCTCGCAATCGTGGTCCGTTCGACCACTTTTACCCCGAACAATACACACATCCGTGTATAGATACGGCCGCCGGCCCGCATCGGCGGCGTGCGAGGACGGGCGGCGCTGATCGATCGTGGTACTCCTTCGCACGGGACGAGCTACACTCGGCCGCGGCTGGCCGAGCGGTCGCTGGTCACGAAGCGTTTCGAGAAGGGAACTATCTCACTCGTCGGCCTTCGACTGCCACTCGTAGTCGCGGCGCTTGGCGGACTTGCCGAACCCGCACGACGAGCACTCCTTTTTCTTGACGTGATACGACTTCTCACCACACCGACGGCACTTCACGTGGGTCGTGGTGTTTTTCTTGCCCTGGCTCGGGGTACCTGCGCCAGTCATGGGATGATGGAGACAACGTTGTCGCCGCGTATAATCGTTGTGTCTTCGCCGTCGTCGAGCACGAGGTTCATGTGCTGGTCGTAGCCCGCGAGCTGGCCCGCGTACTCCTCGCCGTCTTTCAGTCGCACGGTTACATCCTGACCGACGGACGCTTCGAGCACGTCGAGCGGACGTTCGCTCATACCGTCTACGCCCGTCGACTCGTGCTTAAACGTACCGGAAGGGGACCCCCGCAGGTGTCAGATATCCACGGCGAACGGGGCGTATTGGTCGGCCGAGCGGGCGAACGCGGCGAAGAGATCCGCGGCCGCGGTCAGGTCGGCCGTGTCGACCACCTCGACCGGCGTGTGCATGTAGCGGTTCGGCAGGCCGAGATACACCGCGGGAACGCCGCTGCGCGACGTGGCGAAGGTGTCCGCGTCGGTCAACGTGTGCGTCGGCGCGGCCTGCACCTGCGCGTCGACCCCGGCGTCGGCGGCGACCGAGCGGAGCGCGTCCGACAGCACGGGGTGGTTCGTGCTCCCGCGCGTGACGACCGGCCCCTCGCCGAGCGCCACGTCGCTGCCCTTCTCGCCGGGCGCGGCGGGGTAGTCGAGCGCGTGGGTGACGTCCGCGGCGACGACGGCGTCCGGGTCGAGGTCGAACCCGACCATCCCCGCGCCCTTGCGGCCGATCTCCTCCTGGACGGTGCTGACCGCGTAGACGGTGGCGTCGGCGTCGGCCGCGCGGCGGAACGCCTCGGCGGCGACCCACATCCCGACGCGGTTGTCCATCCCCGGCCCCGCCACCCGCGACCCCTGCAGGTCCCGCACCGCGCCGTCGACGGTGACGGGGTCGCCGACGGAGACGAGTTCGCGGGCCGCCTCGCCGTCCGCGGCGCCGACGTCGACGTGCTGGTCGGCCACGCTCGCGTCATCGTCGACCTCGTCCCGCACGTGGATCGCGGTCTGCCCGACGACGCCCGGGACGGGGCCGTCATCGGCGTGGACCGTCACCCCCTGGCCGCGGGTGACCGTGCGGTCGACGCTCCCGACGGGGCCGACGTGCAGGTGTCCGTCGTCGTCTATCTCGCGGACGAGCAGACCGATCTGGTCGGCGTGGCCCGCGATGGCGACCGCCGGGCCGCTCCCCTCGCTGACGGCGACCGCGTTGCCGTAGTCGTCCGTGCGGACCTCGTCGGCGGCCGGTTCGACGCGGTCGAGCCACACGCGCTGGCCGGGCGCTTCGTATCCCGACGGCGTCGCCGCGGCGAGCAGGTCGTCCAGGAACTCGCGTTCGTCTTCGTCCATGTCGGGGACGTCGGGACGCACGCCTGAAACGTTGACCGTTCCGGAACCCGAGGGGTCCGACCCACAGTATAAGTTCCTGCCCGACGAACGGTGAAACATGGTCGATATAACACTGTTCGAGTTGCACGTGGACGGCGACCCGCAGTTCGCGCCCAGCTGGGCCACGGGCGACGAGGACGAACCGTTCGGCGACGACGACGACGGCACCGCCGTCGACGTGGACGACGGGAGCGACGGCGCGGGCGCGAAGGTGCTCGTCGGCCTCGTCGCGCTGGTGGCCATGGCCGCCATTGCGCGGAAGTTCCGCGGCGGCGACGACGGGCTCGAGGAGGAGGAGGAGCCGGAGTACACCGTCGAGGAGCCGGCGTAGCCCGCCGCCCCACCGGAGTTTTCCCCACCGCCGGGAGAAGGGTTTTGTTTCCCGGCGCGCAATCGTACCCATGAATCTCTACCGCAGCGTCCGGGCCGTCACCGGCGCGTCCGGCGACGGGCCGATAGACTGGGACGCCGTCGCCGAGGCCGCGAAGGCGTCGACGGACGCCGGCTCGCTGGACCTCTCACCGGGCGAGCGCGACGGCTACGCGGACGACGTTCGCGACGCCCGCCGCCGGGTCCGGGAGGTGGCCGACCTTGAGTTCGACGTGCCCCGCGCCGTCGAGGTCCAGCACCGCCACCACTGGATCGACGCGAACGTCGAGACGTTCGCCCGGCTGATGGAGCCGCTGGAGGACGAGGTGGGCGGCATGTTCCCCGGCGCTGCCCGCGTCGTCAACACCGGCTCGATGAGCTTCATGCTCGGCTTCCTCGCGCGGAACGTGCTCGGCCAGTACGACCCGCTCCTGCTCGCGGACGACCCGAGCGACCACGCGCTGTACTTCGTCCGCCCGAACATCGTCCGCACGGCCGACGCCCTGAACACCGAGTACCCGCGCTTCCGCCGCTGGATCGCGTTCCACGAGGTGACCCACGCCGCCGAGTTCGGCGCGGCCCCGTGGCTCTCGGACCACCTGGAGGAGCGCATGGAGCGTGGCATCGGCGCGGTGGCCGACGGCTCGATAGACCGCGAGGCGTTCCGCGAACTCGACGCCGCGATGACCGTCGTCGAGGGGTACGCCGAACTCCTGATGGACCACGCGTTCGACGACGAGTACGCCGACCTCCGGCGGAAACTCGACGAGCGCCGACAGGGCCGCGGGCCGCTGGCCCGCCTCGTCCGGCGCGCGCTCGGCCTCGGCCTGAAGCGCCGCCAGTACGAGCGCGGGAAGGCGTTCTTCGAGACGGTCGCCGACGAGCGCGGCGTCGCCGCCGCCGGCGCGGTGTGGGACCGCCCCGAGAACCTCCCGAGCGACGCGGAGATAGACGCCCCGCGGGACTGGATCCGCCGCGTCGATCCCTGAACGCGGGACTGACTACCGCACCGACTCCCGTGGGACGCCGGCACGCACCCGCACAAGACACTTGTACCGGTCCCCCGGACGCTCGGACATGACCGACAGACGGGCCGTCCGCGAGGGGTACGACGAACTCGCGGAGGCGTACGCCGCCCAGCGCTCGGAGGACGAGACGCTGGGCACCTCGCTCGTCGAGGACCTGCTCGCGGACCTCCCACCGGACGCGCGCCTGCTGGACGCGGGCTGTGGCGGCGGGGAGCCGGTACTGACCCGCGCCGGCGACCGCGCGGTCGGCATCGACTTCTCCGGTAAGCAACTCGACCTGGCGTCAGCGGCCGCGCCGGCCGCGCCGCTCGTGCAGGGCGACATGGCCGCGCTCCCGTTCCGTGACGGCGCGTTCGACGCCGTCACCGCCGTCCACTCGCTGATCCACGTACCGCTCGACGACCACCGGCGCGTCGTCGACGAGTTCGCACGCGTGCTGCGCCCCGGCGGTCGGCTGCTGGTCTCCGAGGGCCACGGGCGCTGGCGGGGCCGCAACCCCGACTGGCTCGACTCCGGCGCGGCGATGGAGTGGGACATCGCGGGGGCCGAGGCGACGCTCGACCAGCTCCGCGCCGCCGGGTTCGAGCTCCGCGACCAGTGGGCAGTCGCCGACACGCTCGCCGACGAGGACGCACAGAAGCCGTTCTTCCTGGCCGACCTGCGCGGTCGGTGAACTTTTCCCGGCCGCCCGCACAGTGCCGGCCATGCCGCCCGAGTACGACCCCGTGGAGTCGCCCGACGCGACGACCGTCTTCCCGTACCACGACCTGACGCCGCCGACGACCGCGGACGTGTACCGCGCCCGACGGGTCGTCCGCGACCACCTGCCCCGGACGCCGCTGGTCCGCAGCGAACCGCTCTCCGCGGAGTTCGACGCGGACGTCTACCTCAAGCGCGAGGACACGCTCCCGACCGGCGCGTTCAAGGTCCGCGGCGGGGTCACGCTCGCGGCCGGCCTCGACGACGAGTTCCGCGACCCCGGGCTGATCGCCGCCAGCACCGGCAACCACGGCCAGTCCGTCGCGTACGCCGGGCGGGCCTTCGACGTGCCCGTCACCGTCGTCGTCCCCGAGGACGCCAACCCCTCGAAGGTGACCGCGATGGAGCGACTGGGCGCGGAGGTGCGCCACTACGGCGACGACTTCGACGCCGCCCGCGAGCGCGCCGAGGCGCTGGCCGCCGACGAGGGGTACCGCTACGTCCACTCCGCGAACGAACCGGACCTGGTCGCGGGCGTCGGAACCGCCGGCCTCGAAGTCGTCGAGGACCTGCCCGACGTGGACTACCTGTTCTGCCCGGTCGGCGGCGGCTCCAGCGCCGCGGGCTACTGTCTCACCGTCGGCGAACTGACCGACGCGACCGTCGTCGGCGCGCAGTCCGAGGCCGCGCCCGCGATGCACCGCGCCTGGGCGGAGGGCCACCTCCGCCCGTCCGACCGCATGGGGACGTTCGCGGAGGGCATCGCCACGAGCGTCCCGTTCGCGATGACGGTCCGCCTGCTCCGCGATCGGCTGGACGACTTCCGACTCGTGAGCGAGGACGCGCTCCGGGCGGGCGTCAGGGACCTGCTCGTCGAGGACTCGGTCGTGATGGAGGGGGCCTGCGCCGCCGCCGTCGCGGCGATGCGCCAGTACGGCGACGACCTCCGCGGCGAGACGGTCGTCTTCCCGGTGTCCGGTCGCAACCTCGACGTGGAAAAGCTGCAGGCCGCGCTCGACGACTGAAGGGCGGTCGGGGCCGTGGACCCCCACAGCCTCCCGTCAGGGAGCGATCGTGGAGAGGTAGTACACCAGCAGGACGCCGAGGACGAGCCCCGCGGCAACCACGGCGAGCACGCTCGTCAGGCCCGCGCCGCCCTGGACCGCGATCATCCCGGCGGAGACGCCGACGAGGAGGACGAAGCCGGCCTTCAGGCGGGTCATGTTCCGCTCCTGTTCCTCCTCCGGGATCGACGGCCCGACCATCTCAGTCACCGGCGGCCGCCAGGGACTCGTCGGGGGCGCTCACGTGGAGCGTGGCGAACAGCCACTCGTCGTCGTGCCGTTCGAGCGTGCCGCTCCAGCGCGTCGGGTACGCCCGCCGCCGGCCCGTCGACGCGTCGGTCCATCCGAGGTCGACCTCGTCGCTGAACCAGGCGTAGCCGTCGCGCTCGGCGACGCTGAGCCGCCGGGAGTCGACCGTCCACGCCTCCGTCGTGCGGCTCTGCTCGCGGAGCGCCTCGGCCACGTCGTCGTAACCGATCAGCGACTCCGAGACCCCGAACTTGGCCGTCTGAGGGTCCTCGACGAAGTACGGGTACAGCGGCTCCCCGCGGCGCAGCGACTCGTAGTACTCGCGGACCGTGTCGGCGGCGGTCATACGGGAGTACAGGGCAGCCGCCCGTTTGTAGTCACTGGAAACCCCGCCCGACGCCGTCGTCCTCGACGAGGTCGTCCAGTTCGGCGTCGAGCAGTTCCTCGGCCTCCTCGAACGTCGACGAGAGGTCGTCGAGTTCGTCCGGCCGGTCGTACTGGTCGTACTCCATCGGCCCGAAGGCGGGGCTGTCCAGGGCCTCCATCACGTCGTCGAACAGGTCGCCCGGCGTCGTCGGCGCGTCGGCGTGGGCCCTGAGCACCTCCTCTAAGTGCGACGCGCGGTCCTCGGCCTCGTCCTCGTCGTCGGGCGGCGACTGGACGGCGAAGCGGCCGGTGTCGGACTCGGCCGGGAGGTACGCCCCGATCTCGTCGTCGAGGCTGCGGGCGACGCGCGCCCCGACGCCCCGCACGTCGAACGGGTTCTTCGCGTAGGTCTTCAGGTGGTAGACGCCGCTCGACGGGTGGCCGATGTAGAGGTCCTCGCCGACGCCGCCGGACCGGTCGCCGGCGACGGCGCGCCAGCCCTGTGGGTCGACGTCCTGTTCCACGACGTCCTCGACGATGTCATCCCACTCCCTGACACGCATGTGCGACCGGTATGGGATCGTCGGGAATGAACGTATCGGTGGGGGCGAGACGTTCGCTCGGGGCCCGCCGCCCGGACCAGTAGCGCTTTTGGGGCCGGGCGACCTGTGACGGGATAGTGAATATTCGGGGAACCGCAGCGGGCGCGGCCGAGGTGCGGACCGTCTCGACGCAGTACGGCGAGAGCGACCTCGCGGAGGTGCCGGTCCGGCTCTCGGAGGGCGCGGACCCCGTGCCGGTGACGCTCTGGGGCAAGTGGACCGAGACCGCCGACCTGATCGAGTCGGGAATGGAACTGCTCGTCACCGACGCCGAGGAGGACGACTACGACGGGGGCTACGCCACGACCGGCGACTCCTACGTCGTGCTCGAACCGGACTTCCTCGTCGACGTGACCGACGTGCGCTCGTGGGTGCAGTGCCCCCGGATGTACTACCTGAACAAGCTCTCGGGGATCCCGCTGGCGTACCCGGTGGTCAAGGGGACCATCGTTCACGAGGTGTTCGGCGACCTGTTGCGGGGCCGGGACCTGGACGAATCGATCGCGGACCGCGTCGCGGAGGCGGGGCTGGAACTCGGCCTCCTCGGCCGGACGCGGGAGGAGGTCGAGGACGAAGTCCGGCAGAACGCGGCGGCCATCGAGGGCTGGCTGAACCAGGGCGTGCTCACGGACGGCGACGAGTGGCGCAGCGAGCAGACGCTCATCAGCGAGACGTTCGGCATCAAGGGCCGGGCCGACGCGATCCGCCGCGGGATGCCCGTCGAACTGAAGACCGGGAAGAACACGAAACGGGAGCCGCGCTTCCACGACAAGATACAGGCGGCCTGCTACGCGCTCGTCCTGCAGGAGCGGGGCGTCCCGGCCGACACGGGCACGCTGCTGTACACGAAAAACTCCGCGCTGGACCGCGCGGAGGCGACCGGCGACCTCTCGCCGGCCAAGGAGTTCTCCGTCGGCGACGGCCTGCTGAAGTTCGTCGTCCGGACGCGCAACGAGATCGCGGCGATGGAACACGACGCGGGCGTCCCGACGGGCTACGAGGCCGACGCGACCTGTGAGTACTGCTTCGAGCAGGACACCTGTCAGGTGGTCTCGGGCCGCCTCGACCAGGAGTCGAAGGCCGGCCAGATCGGCCGGGCGATCCCCGAGGAGGAGCGCGACTACTTCGACCGGTTCTACCGCGCAATCGAGGAGGAGCGCCGCGAGACCCACCGCGAGTACGCGAAACTGTGGGAGCAAAGCGCCGCCGAGCGGGCCGACGACGACCGCGCGCTGATCGGCCTGGAGCCGACCGACCGCCGGCAACTCGACGGCGGCCGCTGGGAACTGCACGCCGAGCGGACGGACACGGCCGTCTCGAAGATCCGCGAGGGGGACGTGGTGCTGGCCAGCGACGGCGACCCCGTCTCGGGCCACGCCGAACTCGCGCGGGTCGAGCGCCTCGACGAGGACGTCGTCGTCTCGGCCGACGAGCCGGTCGAACTGCGGCGGCTGGACGTGTACCCCTCGGAGCTCTCCGCGGACCGGATGCTCACCGCGCTCCACGACGGCCTGCTGAAGGGCGACGAGCGCCGGAAGGACGTCCTGTTCGGCCGCGCCGACCCCGAGTTCCGGGACGTGACCGAGACGTTCATCGACAACAACGCGGCCCAGGACGAGGCGGTCCGGAAGTCGGTCGCCGCCGAGGACTTCGCGCTGGTCCACGGGCCGCCCGGCACGGGGAAAACCTACACCATCGCCCGGACCGTCCGCGCGCTGGTCGAGCGCGGCGACCGCGTCCTGCTGTCGGCCTTTACCAACCGCGCCGTCGACAACGCGCTGGAGGCGGTGCGCGAGCAGGGGACCGAAAACGTGCTCCGCGTCGGAACCGAGTCCGGCGTCCGCGAGGACATGCGGGACGTCCGCCTCGACCAGCGCGGCGACCCCGGCGAGCGCGTCCGGGAACTGCGCGACGCGCCGCTGGTCGCCGCGACGACCGCGACGTGTGGCTCCCGCGTGATGCGCGAGCAGTCGTTCGACGTGGCCATCGTCGACGAGGCGGCCCAGCTCACCGAGCCGGAGACGCTGGCGGCGATCAACCTCGCCGACCGGTTCGTCCTCGTGGGCGACCACGAACAGTTGCCGCCGGTCGTACGGGCCGAAAACGACCTCACCGAGTCGCTGTTCGAGCGCCTCATCGACGCCAGCCCGGAGGCGGGCGTGTTGCTCGACCGCCAGTACCGGATGGCCCAGCGCATCCAGGCGTACGCCTCCCGGGAGTTCTACGACGGCGAACTCCGCCCCGCGACCGGCGAGGTGGCCGGCCAGCGCCTCGCGGACCTCCCGGGCGTCGACGTGGCCGCGCTGCCGGCCCACCTGCGGGACTCGGTCAGCATGATCGACGTGCCGGGCGACGCCGCGGCCCACACGGACGCCGTGGAGGCCGAGCGCGTCGCCGAGACGGTCGACGCGTTCGTCGACGCGGGACTGGACCCCGTCGACGTGGGCGTCATCGCGCCGTTCCGCGCGCAGGTCGCCGAGATATCCCGGCGGGTGAGCGACGACGTTACCGTCGACACCGTCGACCGCTTCCAGGGCTCGGCGAAGGAGGTCATCGTCGTCTCGTTCGTCGCCAGCGGCGACCTCGACAGCCCGATCTTCGAGGACTACCGCCGGGTCAACGTCGCGCTGACCCGGGCCAAGCGCGCGCTCGTGCTCGTCGGGGACGCCGACGCGCTGTCGACCGACGATGTCTACGCCGGGATGGTCGAGTGGGCGCGGGCCTAGGCGGGAGGCAGAGGCCGGACGGCCGCCGGGACGACACCCGCGGCGGCTCAGATCCGGCGCGGTTCGTTTATCGGGTCGACGTCCGCTGAGCGGCGGCCGGGGTCGCGCAGGGTCGCGTCGTACGCCGGCGCGACGTGGAGCCGCGGATCGGCGGAGGGCCGCCCCACGCCGGCCGCGGAGAACAGCGTGTTCTCGGCTATCTCGGCGGTCGCGGTCCGGAGCCGCCACGGGTCGTGGTCGACCAGTGCGGTGTAGATGCCACCCCGGCCGGGCAGGTAGAGCCGGTACCGGTCGATGGCGAAGTCCTCGAACGAGCCGTCCGCGACCGGTTCCAGCGGCCCGTCCGGCTCGTACGTCGCGCGGAGTCGGGCGTCGGGTTCGCCGGCCTGCACGCGCTCGCTCGTGACGGTCACCGCGGAGCCGCGCCGCCGGATCGACGCGTCCGAGAGGTAGTACGGCACGCCCAGCGTCCGCCGGGCGGCGGTGACCGCCAGCCGCTCGTCGGCGTCCATGCTGAGGAAGTAGACGCCGGGGTCGCCCTCTATCGTCACGTACGTCCGGAGGTTCACCTGCGGGAACGTCCGCCCGAACGGCGCGAACCGCGGCCGGACGTCGGTCATCGTCAGCGCGACGACGCCGAGCCACGCCTGCCCGTCGAACGTCTCCAGCGAGACGGCGTCGGGCAGGCGCGGGCGGAGCCGGTCGAGCGCGACCGGGTAGTGGGCGAACAGCAGGTCCCGCCACCGCATCGAGACGAGCGAAGCCATACCGGAGACAGGCGCGCCGCGGCCTTCGTCCTGTCGGCGCGGCCGTCGGGGCTTTTCAGCCCGCGCCGCCAAGGGGACGGCATGGAACTCCCGCTCGGGGACGGCGCGGTCGATGTCTCGCTCCCGGACTGCGACGTGACGGTCGCCGACCCGCCGGGCGGCGACGCAGTCGACCCCCGCGAGGCCGCGAAGCGCGCCGTTGCCGACCCCCACGGACCGCCGCTGGCCGACCGCGTCGCCCCCGGCGACGACGTGGCGGTCGTCGTGACGGACGTGACCCGCGCGACGCCGGACGACGCGCTGCTGGACGTCCTGCTGGCGGAACTCAAGGATGGCGGCGTCGACCGTGCGGACGTGACCGTCGTGATCGGCCTCGGCCTCCACCGCCCCATGGACGACGCCGAGGTCCGGTCGGCGCTCGGCGAGCACGCGGACCTCGCGGTGAACCACGACCCCGACGCCGCCGTGGAGGTCGGCCGCGTCGACGGCTGCCCGGTCGAACTCAACCCGGCGGTCGCCGACGCCAACCGCGTCGTCTCGACGGGCATGGTCGAACCCCACCAGTACGCCGGCTTCTCCGGCGGCGCGAAGACCGTCGTCGTCGGCGCGGGCGGCGAGCCGATCATCCGGTACACGCACGGCCCCGACATGCTCGCCCGCGACGGCGTCCGCCTCGGCCGCGTCGCCGGCAACCCGTTCCGCGAGACGCTGGACCGGGCGGGCGACGTGGCCGGCGTCGACTTCTCCCTGAACGTCACGCACGGACCCAGCGGGATCCTGGACGCCGCGGCGGGCGACCACCGCGCCGTCGTCCGCGAACTCGCGGCGTCGGCGCGCGACGCGCTGTCCGTCCCCGTCGCGGCCGACTACGACGCCGTCGTCGCGGGCGTCGGCGCGCCGAAGGACGCGAACCTCTACCAGACGACGCGGGCCGCGACGTACGTCGCGCTCGGCGACCAGAACCCGCTCCGCGACGGCGGCCGGATCGTCGTGCCGGCAGAACTGCCGGAGGGCGCGGGACGGGGGGACGGCGAGCGCCGGTTCCACGACCGCCTCTCGGGCGCGTCGAGCGCCGCCGAACTGTACGACGAGATGCGCGAGGGGTACGGCCCCGGCGCGCAGCGGGCGTTCGTCGTGGCCCGAGTGCTGCGGGACCACGACGTGTACGTGACCAACAGCCGGTCTCCCGGCGTCGTCGAGGAGTGCCTGATGCACGCCCGCGACTCCGTCGAGGCCGCTGTCGAGGACGGGAGCGACGTGCTCGTCGTGCCGGACGCGCTGAACACGCTGCTGGTGCGACCCTAGCTCGCGGGGGTTCGTGGCCTACTCCTCGACGCGCTGGTTGACCTGCTCGGCGATCCGCTCGCCGGGCCGCCGGAGGTGACCGCTCTCGACCTCGTACACGTAGCCGGAGACGGTCACGTCGTCGGGGATCAGGTCGGAATCCCGGAGGTACTCGACCTGCGCCGCGCAGGCCTCGTCGATGTCGTCGGTCATCTTCACCCAGTCCGCGACGCTCGCGTCGCCGACGTTCAGTTCGGGCAGGCTGGGGTCGAGGTCGGCGTCGTCTATGTCGCCGGCCTGCGCTTCAAGCCCCTCCGTCACCGCCTCGTCCGAGGCGCTCATCATCCCGCAGTCGGTGTGGTTGACGACGATTATCTCGTCGGTGTCGAAGAAGTTCGTCGTCAGCGCGGCCGAGCGGATCACGTCGTCGGTGACCTTCCCGCCCGCGTTCCGGTATATCTGGGCGTCGCCGAGGTCGAGTCCCAGCACGTCCTCGACGGGGATGCGCTCGTCCATGCACGCGACGACGAGCAGGTTCTCGTCCGTCGGGATGCCCTTGCGTCGCCGCCGCGCCCAGTCGTCGAGCGCGTCGACGTCCGCGTCCACGCGCTCGTGGACCGGTCCCTCGTGGTCCTCGTGGCCGTCGTCGCCGTGTGTGTGGTGTGCCATGCGTCACCGTGTACGTCGGCGACGGGCAAAACCGGGCCCCCACCGGAAAGGCTGGCCCGGGCTCCGCGAAAGCCGCGGAACCTACCGCTTCCGCGGTCGCCGTCGGCCGGGCCGCCGGGCTCACTCCTCGCCCGCGACCGCGCTCGCCCCGGCGTCGTCGCCGATGGCCTCGACGACGCGGTCGTGGAACGCGCGCAAGGCGGCGCTCTCGTCCTCGGCCAGCACCACGTCGCTGGCCGTCAGCGTCGCGAGGCCGAACGCCCGCGGCGTCGGCGAGTCGACCGTCCGGCTCGTCACCGCCACCTCGCCCGCCCCGACCGCGCCGACGACGGCCTCGATGGCCGCCACGTTCAGCTTGTCCTCCAGTATCTCGCGGTACGTCTCCTCGATCACGGCGAACTCCTCCAGGTCCTCCGCGAAGCCCAGCAGCATCTCGCTGGACACCTGCTGTTCCTTCGCGGACTTCTCGTACCCCTTGTACCGCTTCAAGATCATCAGCGAGCGCGTCGCGTTGATCCGGAAGTAGCGCTGGAGCAGTTCGGTGCCGTCGACGCTCTCGCGCAACAGCGGGCGCACCTCGTCGGGCGAGAGGTCCCGCAGGATCCCCGCCACGTCGACTTTCCGGTTCAGCGGCATCGACAGCGAGAACCCGTGGTCGGCGACGGCGACGGAGACGTTGGCGTTGGCCGCCTGCGCGCAGCGGTACGCCAGCAGGCGCGAGAGGCCGTCGTTGAACCGCCGGCCGTAGCCCGAGTGGACGTAGTACCGGCGCTCGTACTCGTCGCGGTCCTTCTCGACCTCGACCGCGATCCGCCCGTCGGTGCTGACGCTCTCGGCTCCGGCGTAGCGCACCTGCTGGTCGAACATGCGCGCGACCGCCCGCACGCTGTCGTCGTCCAGCGGGAAATCCCGGAGCCAGCGGCGCACGGCGGGCGGGCCGCCCGATTCGAGCCTGTCGACCAGTTCGCCCTGGAACGCCAGTATCTCCCGGCCCAGGTCGTAGGACAGCGGCAGGCGCTCGGAGAACCACGAGGGCACCGTCGGGCGGGCGCTCGTCCGGTCGACGTACACCTTCGAGCCGCGGCGGTAGCGGAACTCGAAGTTCTGCCCGCCGAGCACGAACACGTCCCCCTGCTCCAGCGTGTCGAGGTAGTTCTCGTCGAGGTTGCCCACCCACTCGTTGTCGGCGCGGGTGAACACGTCGCAGGTGAAGGAGTCGGGGATCGTGCCGATGTTGGTCATGTAGATCACCCGCGCCAGCCGCCCGCGCTTGCCCATCAGCGGCTCGCCGACGTCGAACTCGTCGTAGTGGTACTCGCCGCCCGGCGGGTCGTTGGCGTCGCGCCACACCTTCGCGTACACGTTCTGCTCCTCCAGCCCGTCGTAGTCGGCGGTGAGGTAGCGCAGCAGCCGCTCCCAGTCGTCGACGCCGTAGTCCCTGTACGGGTACGCCCGGCGGAGGACGCCGCGCACCTCCGCCTCGGGGCGGATCTCCGCGATCGCCATCCCGTAGACGTGCTGTGCGGCCACGTCGTGTGCGTTCTCGGGGATCGAGACGCTGTCGACGAACCCCTCCTCGGCCTTCTTCAGCATCACCGCACACTCCACGAGTTCGTCGCGGTCGAGCGCGATCACCCGGCCCGCGACGGTCTGGCCGACGCGGTGGCCCGCGCGCCCGACGCGCTGGAGCAGGGCGGCGACGCTCTTGGGCGAGCCGACCTGCACGACGAGGTCGACGTGGGGCATGTCGATGCCGAGTTCGAGGCTGGTCGAGGACGTGACCACGTCGAGCGTGCCGGCCTTCAGGTCCTCCTCGACACCCTGCCGGGCCTCCTTCGAGAGGCTGCCGTGGTGGCAGCCGGAGTTGTCCTCGTCGTAGGCGTCGTACCGCTCCCGCAGGTTCTGGAGGACGCGCTCGGCCCCCGACCGCGTGTTCGTGAACACGAGCGTGTTCGTGTGCTCGCCGATCAGGTCGTGTAGCTCGTCGTAGAACCGCCCCTGCACCACCTCGCGGGGCGTGTTGATCAGGTCGTCGGTCGGGCAGTGCAACTCCACGTCGAACTCCCGGGCGAACCGCGCGTCGACTATCTCGTAGTCCCGCGGGTCGCCGCCCGGGTCGGCCCGCCCGACGAGGAACTCGGCCACGTCGTCCAGCGGCTCGATCGTCGCCGAGCAGCCGATCCGGGTGGGCGAGCCGTCGGCGAGCGCTTCGAGGCGCTCCAGGCTGACCGAGAGGTGGGTGCCGCGCTTCCCGGCGGCGATAGAGTGGATCTCGTCGACGATCACGTACTCGACGGTCCGGAGCTTCTCGCGGAACTTCGGGGAGTTGAGCAGGATCGCAAGCGTCTCCGGCGTCGTGTTGAGGATGTGGGGAGTCTCCTCCAGCATCCGCTGGCGGTCGGCGTCGCTCGTGTCGCCGTGGCGGATCGCGTGGCGGATCTCGCCGACGTCCTCGCCGCGGCGCTCGGCGACCTCGCGGATCCCCTCCAGGGGCACCTCCAGGTTCCGGTGGATGTCGTTTGCCAGCGACTTCAGCGGCGAGACGTAGAGGCAGTAGACGGAGTTGTCGAGGCCGCCGTCGCCCTCGGCGGCCGCCGCGTCGCGCTCCCGCCGGTAGAGTTCGTCGATGATCGCGGTGAAGGAGGCGAGGGTCTTCCCGCTGCCCGTCGGGGCGGCGATGAGCGCGTTCGTCCCCTCGTCGACGAGGGGGATCGCGCCCTCCTGTGGCGGCGTGAAGAAGCCGTCGTTCTCGGGGACGAACTCGCCGAACTCCTCGACCCACCACTCCCGGACGACGGGGGTCAGCCGGGCCAGCACGTCGCCGTCGCTGACCGTCGCCGCCGCCGGGTCGAACGGCAACGCCGATGCGTCGTCAACGTCGAACGGGAGGTCCGTGCCGTCGGGCGGACCGGTCGGGGCCATCGGTGGATCCTTGGCCGCGGCCGGCAAGAGGGTTTGGACGCCGGAGCGGAAGTGAAAGCCGGCGACCCAACGCTTTTCGCTCCCCTCCCCGCAAGGGGCCGTATGAACGTCACCTTTCTCGGGACCGGGAGCGCGATGCCCACCGGCGAGCGCGCCCAGACCGGCCTCCTGCTGGAGAGCGACGGGCGGACGCTGCTGGTCGACTGCGGGAGCGGCGTCCTCCACCGCCTCGCCCGGACCGAGGTCGGGTACGAGGGCGTCTCGTCGGTGCTGGTCACCCACCACCACCTCGACCACGTCTCGGACCTGCTCTCGCTGCTGAAGGCGCGCTGGCTGGCGGGCGAGGAGCACCTCGAAGTGGTCGGCCCGACGGGCACCAAGTCGCTGGTCGACGACCTGCTGTCGGTCCACGACTACCTGGAGGGACGGGTCGACCTGCAGGTCCGCGAGGTCGGCCCGCACGCCTTCGAGGTGGCTGGGTTCGGCGTCGAGGGGTACGAGACGCGCCACTCCATGCCGACGCTGGCCTACCGCTTCGGCGACGAGTTCGTCTTCGGCGCGGACACGGAGGCGTTCGAGGGCCTCGCCAACTTCGCCGACGGCGCGGCGGTGCTCGCCCACGACTGCTCGTTCCCCGACGACGTGGACGTGTCGAACCACCCGACGCCCTCGCAACTGGGCGAGACGCTCGCGTCGTCGGGGGCCGACGTCGGCCGGGTGTACCTCACGCATTTCTACCCCCACACGAAGGGGCGCGAGGAGGAGATGGTCGCCTCCGTCCGCGAGGCCTACGACGGCGACGTCCGCGTCGCGTCGGACCTGACGACGGTCCGGATCGACTGAGGACCCCGCGTTCGGAATCCCACAGTCTTAAGGCTGCTCGCTGTTAGTAGTGAGATAACAACAGTGAATCGAGCGAAGCGGAGACGGACGGATACGGGACGAGAACGGAGGGAATCGGCATGAGCGCGATGGACCGGCTCGCGTCGGCGGTCACCGGCCACTCGCGGATCGTCATCGTCGTCATGCTGCTGCTGACGGCGGGCGTCGGCGCGGGCATGGTGGACGTCACCCAGTCGTCGTCGATCACCGACCAGTTCAGCACGGGGTCGGTCGAGGAGGAGAAACTCGACTACGTCGAACAGAACTTCACGGCCGGCCGGGAGAACACGACGACCGTACAGGTGATCGTCCGCAACGAGGACGGCAACGTGCTGTCGCGGGAGTCGCTGCTGCGGTCGCTGCGCTTCCAGCAGTCGCTCCGGAACAACGCGACGATAAACGAGTCCCTCGCCGACGAGAACGCGATCGTCGGGGTCGAGAACTACGTCGCCTCGTTCGGGCTGCTTCAGGCGAGCAGCAGGGACCTCCGGGCGGCGAACCGGAGCCTCCAGGAGAACGTCACCGCGCTTGAGCGCCGACAGGCGGCGCTAAACGACACGAGCGACCGCCTCCGGAACCGGCTCCCGGAGGCCGCCGGACCCAACAAGACCGCCGCGGAGGCGTTCGAGCAGGTTCGCCGGAACTCGACGGTGAACCTGACCGACGCGGACGGCGAGACGTACGCGCAGGCGGCCGAACTGCTGCGGACCGCCGAAGGCCAGGAAGAACAGCAGCGCGCCGCCTACGCGATGGCGACGTACGCCGGCCCGGACAACGAGAGCGTCCTGCGCGAGGAGTACGCGGACCTGCAGGCGCGCTCGGCGGAGATCGAGGCCCGCGGCGACGAACTGGCCGAACGGGCCGCGCGGCTGGAACAGCGCCGCGCCGCGATCCAGGCCGGCGACCTGCCGCCGCTCGACGAGCAGATCGTCGCGGTCGAGGCGATGAACGAGTCCGAGGTCAGTTCGCTCGTCGAGACGATCCTGAGCGGGGGCGACGAGGGCGGCTCCGGCGGCGCGGTCCAGCTGATGTCGGCGAACTACCAGCCGGGCAGCACGACCGCCGACGCGCGCATGATGGTGCTGTACCAGAAGACGAGCGACGGCCTCCAGAACGCCGGCGAGGTGTCGTCGAGCATCTCCGAGACGCAGGTGATGATCGGCGACGAGGCCGAGGCCGCAAGCGAGGACGGCGAGCGGTACATCACCTTCGGCTTCGGCATCATCAGCGAGGAGACCCAGCAGTCGATGGACGACAGCCTCGCCATCGTCGGGCCGCTGGCGCTGCTTTTCGTGCTGGTGACGCTGCTGATCGCCTACCGCGACATCGTCGACATCGTCCTCGGCTTCGTCGGCATCTTCACGGTGCTCATCTGGACGTTCGGCTTCATGGGCTGGGCCGACATCACGTTCAACCAGATCATGATCGCGGTGCCCGTGTTGCTGATCGGGCTCTCCATCGACTACGCGATCCACATCTTCATGCGGCACCGCGAACAGCGCCAGGAGCGCGGGACGGCCGAGGACGAGAACGTCCGCGGCTCGATGCGGACCGCGCTGGTGGGCGTCGGCATCGCCCTTGTCTGGGTGACGGCGACGACGGTGATCGGCTTCCTGTCGAACCTCACCAGCCCGCTGTCGCCGATCCAGGACTTCGGGATCGTCAGCTCCTTCGGCATCGCGGTCGCCCTGCTCGTGTTCGGGGCGTTCGTGCCGGCGCTGAAAGTCGAGATAGACGGCGCGCTCGAAAACAGGGGGATAGACCGCAAGAAGCGCGCGTTCGGGACCGGCGGCGGCGGGTTTAGCGCCGCGCTCTCCGTCGGCGCGAAGGCGGCGAAGGCCGCGCCGCTTGTCGTCATCGTGCTCGTGTTGACCGTCAGCGTCGCGGGTGCGTACGGCGCGACCCAGGTCGACACCAGCTTCTCGAACGAGGACTTCATCGCCGACGACCCGCCGGACTACATGTACGACCTGCCCGAGCCGTTCCGGCCGGGCGAGTACACGGTCAAGCAGAACCTGGAGTACATCAACGACAACTTCCAGCGCCAGGACCAGACCGCGCAGATACTGATAGAGGGCAACGTCACGCATCCGGACACGCTGACGCGCGTCGACCGCGCCGAGCAGGCGGTCGCCGACCGTGACGTCGCGTTCGTCGACTCCGGCGGGAACCCGTCGGTGACCAGCCCCAACTCGGTGATCCGGGACGTGGCCGAGCGGAACGGGACGATGGCCGCAGTCGTCAACGAGACCGACACCGACGGCGACGGCCTGCCCGACCGGGACCTGGCCCGGGTGTACGACACGCTGTACGAGGTCGCGCCCGAGCAGGCGACGACGGTCGTCTACCGCGATGGCGGCGAGTACCGCGCCGTCCAGATCGAGGTGTCCGTCCGCGGCGGCCTCTCGACGTCGGAGACGACCGACCGCCTGCAGGCCGCCGCCGGCGTCGTCGACGACGACGGCGAGAGCGGCGTCTGGACGGCGACGGCGACCGGGACCCCAGTCGTCAACGAGATCATCCAGGGCGAACTGCTCAACACCGTCATCGAGAGCCTGCTGATCACGCTCGTCGCGGTGTTCGCGTTCCTGATGGTCGCCTACCGCGTCACCGAGGGGAGCGCGACGCTGGGTATCATCACGCTGCTTCCGGTCGCGCTGTCGGTGTCGTGGATCCTCGGGACGATGTACGTGATCGGGATGCCGTTCAACGTGCTGACGGGGATGATCACCAGCCTGACGGTCGGGCTGGGCGTCGCCTACAGCATCCACCTGAGCGAGCGGTACAACCTCGAACTCGAACGCCGGGGCGACGTCTGGGAGGCGATGGAGACGAGCGTTACGGGCACCGGCGGCGCGCTGCTGGGCAGCGCGGCGACGACCGTCGGCGGGTTCGGCGTGCTCGCGCTCGCCATCTTCCCCGCGCTCCAGCAGTTCGGTATCATCACGGGGCTGACCATCGTCTACGCGTTCCTCGCGTCGGTGGTCGTCCTCCCGAGCCTGCTGGTCGTCTGGACGAAGTACCTCTCGCCGGACGACATCCCCGCCCCCGGCGACGCGCCGGTAGACGAGGACGACGACCCCGACGACGGCGGCGCTGCCGACGACGGGGCGGACGGAGGCGACGGCGGCGGGACGGACCCGCTCGCCGGCTCCCCGACGGACGACGACCCCGAGGGGACGGCCGACGACGGGGTCGACCCGCTCACGGCGGGCGGGCCGCCCGCGGACGCCGGCTCCGACGCGCAGGCGGCGGCCGACGAGGCCGCCTCGCCCGCGACCCGGACCGTGTACCCGGACGAGGCCGCGCCCGGCGACGAGTTCAGCGTCTCGGTCGACGTCGACGGCGTCTCGGGTCGCGTCGTGCTCGTCGAGGACGCGCCGGGCGTCGGTGGCGAGATCACGACGCTCGACCCGGATCCGGCCACCGTCTCCCAGGTGGGCCGGACGGTGTACGCCGCCTGGGAACTGGACGGCCCGACGGACCTCCACCTCGCGTACACGGCCGACGCGCCGGCCGACGCCACCGCCGGGGAGGCGCTCGCCTTCGACGGCGAGGTCCGCACGGCCGACGGCACGCACCCGACCGGCGGACCGGACGAACTGTCGGTCGTCTCCGAGTTCCTCGCCCGGGTCCGCGAGCGGTCGGCACCGACCACGGCCGACGTCGAGCGCGCCGCCGAACTCGTCGCTGCGGGCGACCTGACGGAGGCCGAACTGGAACGGATCTACGAGCGGTGGCTCGCCGGCACGGAGCGGACGACGCCGCCCTCGCGGCCCGACGGTGGTGAGGACTGAATGGACGAGAGCGCCGCCGTCGAGTCGCTCGAACGCCTCGGCCTGACCGGCTACGAGGCCAAGGTGTTCATCGCGCTCCAGAAGCTCGGCGACGGCACCGCCCGCGACGTGGACCGGATCGCCGACGTGCCCCGGTCGCAGGTGTACAGCGCCGCGGAGAACTTAGAGGACCGCGGCCTCGTCGAGGTCCAGCAGTCGAACCCGATCCGGTACCGGCCGGTCAGCATCGAGGCGGCGCGCTCGACGCTCCGTGACCGGTTCGAGCGCGAGCAGGACCGGGCGTTCGAGTACGTCGAGGACGTTCGGGAACAGCACAGCGACGGCGACGAGGAGCAGGAGGACATCTGGACGGTCCGCGGGCAGGACCGGGTCACCGACCGGATCGTGGAACTGGTGGCCGACGCCGACGACCACGTCCTGTTCGGCGCGCCACACGTCGACCTGCTCCCCCCGAGGATCGCCGACGCGCTACGGCAGGCGGCCGACGACGGCCTGCGGGTGGCGGTCGTCAGCGACAACGAGGCGGTCCGCGACCGCTTCGCCGACGACGACGGGGTCGTCGCGACCGCGCCGCCGCCCGCCTTCCGGACCGACTCCAGCGCCGGGCGCGTGGTCCACGCCGACGACGACGCCGTGCTCATCTCCGTGCTCGGCGAGGAGTCGATCCCCGAGATCAACCGGGAGACGGCGTTCTGGAGCCGCGACACGAACTTCGCGTCGGTGCTCGTCCAGATCATGCAGTCGAGCATCGGCCCGTTCGACGACTGACGACGCCGGCCGCGCGGCCGGTCACTCCAGCCGGTAGCGCAGCAGCGCCGCGATGCCCCCGAGGTTCGCAAGTTGGTCGCCCGGCGCGAAGTCGGAGGAGAAGACGGTCACGTCGCCGCCCTGTTGCTCGACGTTCGTGACTATCCCGTCGACGTCGACGTCCCACTCGCTTCCCTCCTCGTCCTCGCCGGTCGCGCCCCGCTCCTTGCGGAGTCGCTCGTCGAGGACGAGCAGCGTCTCGACCGCGCCGAAGTCCGCGGCCTTGGCGACCTGCTCCGGGCCGTAGGCGGCCTTGGCCCCCTCGCCGATGCGGCGGGTGAGTTCGTCGATGAGTTCGGCCTCCTCGGCGATGCGGGTCTCCTCCTGGACGTCCGCGACCGCGCCGCGCTTGAGCACCTCGTGGACGCCGCGGTCGCCGACGGCGCTCGTGTCGACCGTGGTGATCCGCTCGGCCAACTCGGGCGCTTCCTCCTCGACGAAATCGAGCAGGTCCTGCTTCGTGAAGCCCGGCCCCGCGAGGATGATCGCGTCCACGTCGAGCCGTTCGAGCGCGGCCGTCACCTCGCCGAACAGTTCGTCGCGGGAGCGGGCGTACTCGCCTTTCCCGGTCGTGCCGGTGAAGGAGCCGTACTCGTCGGTGCCGTACTGGGCGACGGTGTGGACGTGGGCCTCGCCCTCCTCGACCGTGGCGATGGCGACGTCCGGGGCGTCGGTCGCCTCGGCGGCCTCCTCCAGACGGTCTAGCTGGTCGGGCTTGAACCGCTTCTCGACGGTTATCTCGTCGCGCTCCTCGACGTTGAGCGTGTGGTGAAAGCCGAGTTGGTCCTCGCGGGAGGCGTCGACTATCTCGCCGCCGACCCGCAGGCGGTTGGCGAACTTCGCGAACTCGACGGTCTCCACGTCGATGGCGACGAACATGTGCTCGCGCTCGCCGCCGGTGTCGCGCATCTTGTCGTCGTCGCGCTGGATGCGCCGCGTCGTGTCCCCCGAGACGCGGTCGCCGGGTTCGAGGACGTACTGGAGGTGCCAGAGGTCGTCCAGGCTCTCCGGGACGAGGGTGATCCGCTCGCGGCCCTCCTCGGCGCGCTCCCGGCTCTGTATCTTCATACCTCGGCCTGCGGCCTACCGGGATAAGTGCCCTGCCATTCACACCGATAGTCGCACCGGGTACCGGTGGTCGCCGTCCCCGGGTCGGCGCAGCCGGAACCGACGTGCGACAGCCGGTGTCACGTCGCCTCGCCGACGGCCCGACCGTACGCCAGGCCGACGTACCGGACCGCGACGAGGTGGAGGTAGAACGCGGCGAAGACGGCGACGACGCCGCCCAGGTCGTAGCTCCACACCGCCCCGACGGTCAGCCCCCACGCGAGCACGGCCGCGACGAACGCGGCGACGAACGCCGCGAAGTACGCGCCGCTGGACAGCACCGCGGTGACCGAGCGCGGGTCGAGCGCGGCCCTGAGGCTCCCCCCGTCGGCCGCGCGGAGCACGGCGGCCGGGAACACGTAGCTCACGGTCAGCGCGAGCAGCAGCGTCGCCGTCGCGCCGACCAGCACCGCCGTCGAGGCGGCCGTGCCGGGGTCCGCGCCGAGTTCCGCGTCGGTCAGGCCCCGGATCGTCACCAGCAACACGGCCAGCGGGACGCCCAGATACGCCGCGGCGACCACCCACGCCCGCAGGCCGAGCGCGAGGAGTCGCCGCGGGTCGGCGAAGCCGGGCGGCCGGTCCGCGCCCCGCACCGTCTCGCGGCCGGCCCGCAACAGGTAGCCAAGCAGCGCGGTCGCCGGGACGGCAGCGAGCGCCGCGGCGACCAGCGCCGGCCACGTCGGGACCAGCCCGGACGCCACCCGGAGCAGGAGGAGCGTGACGAGCCCGAGGATCCCGCCGACGGCGAAGGTGTCGGCCGTCCGGTCGCCGCGGAACGGGTACTTCAACGCGTCGCCGGCCATCATGGGCCACACACCCCCGGCATCAGTCGTCCGCGATCCGGGAGCCCCCCGGCGGCAGGAAATGCTGGATCCGGTCGGGGCTGGCGACTTTGCGGACGAAGGAGGTGTCCGCGAACCGCTCGCGGAACTCGCGGTACAGTTTCTTCCCGACGTCGGCCTGGGCGTACTGCCCGGGTTCGACCTCGACCCACGTCTCGGCCTGCTCGCGGACGGCGTCTATCGGCCCGCCGACGACCCGCGTCGACGGCTCGCAGGTGATGCCGACGGCGACGCCGACCGGCACGTCGCGGTAGTAGGTGCGGTCGCCGCGGATGGCGAAGCCGCCTTTCTCCAGGAACTCGCCGCTCTCGGGCGTCTTGCTCACCTGGTCGGGCGTCACCATGTAGGCGTCGCCGGCGAACCGGCCGTCCTTCCACACCGACGAGTACGAGACGGCGAACTGCGCGGCCTGCTCGCGGCTTCGCTCGGGGATGTCGACGTCCGTCCCCGACTCGCTTGGCCCCGTCGCCTTGATCACCGTGACGGGGCCGCCGTGGGCCTGCGCGTGGAAGAACAGGTCGCCAGGTTCGAGGTACTTCTTCACCAGTTCCTCGTTCTGGTCGGCGTCGCGCCCGCCGATGACGAGGAAGCCGTCGCTCGTGTGGAACCAGCGGAACCGCTCGAACCACTGCTCGGAGCGCCGGACCGGGATCGACTGCCGGGAGAGCCAGTCGACGTCCTCCGGTTCCTCGTCGTCCTCTTCGTCCTCGTCCGCGTCGCCTTCCTCCCACTGTCGCTTGCGCTCGCGGACCGCTTCGAGGTCCTCGCGGGTGTCCTCGATGGCCGCCAGCGCGCCCTCCTTTTTCTCCTCGATGCGCTTTGCCTCGGTGTAGAGGCGGTCGGCGTTGTGCTCGACGCCCTCGCTCGCGTCGAGTTCGACCTCGGTGTCGTCGAGGCGGAGCGTCACCGTGCCCTCGTCGCCGTTGACACCGACGACCGCCTCGGCGGCCTCGATGCCGCGGTCCGCGCCCTCCTCGAAGCGCTCGGCGATTTCGGACCACGGCGTCTCGCGCTCGCGGGCCTCCCGTACCGTCGAGAGCACGTCGTCGACCAGCCCGTAGCGCTCGTACAGCAGTTCGGCCCGCTCGCGCTCCGCCTCGGCCCGCTGTTCGAATCCCTCGATGGCGCCCTCCTGTTGTTCGATGATCCGCTTGTGCTTCTCTATCTCGGCCTCGAAGTCCGGCGAGTCGTCGACCTCGGGGCTGTCGTCGTCGTCCGACCGGTCGAGTTCGTGGAAGTACTGGTCCAGGGCGGCGTTGAACGTGTCGAACGTCTCGGACTCCAGATCCTCGTACTCGGACAGCGGGAACGGCGTCACGTCGACGTACCGGTCGTCCTCGACGTAGATCCGCGGGTCGAGGTCGGCGTTCGAGAGGTCCTCGCGGAGGCGCTCGACGGCCGCGAACAGCGCCTCGTACTGCTCGTCGGTCGCGTCGGCGATGTCGGTCGCCTTCTCGACGCCGGCCCGCGTACAGATCTCCTCGGCATAGAGGCCGCCGAAGTTGTGCTGGGTCGCCAACGTCCGCACGAGGTCCGTGTCGGACTCCTCCATCAGCGCGACGAACCCCTCGTAGTCCACCTCCAGCGGGTTCACCCGAGAGTCCGGGAACTCGTACTGCGACCCCGGCGCGACGGTGCGGGACTTCAGCCGCACGGTGTCCAGCGAGTCGATCACCTCGTCGTTCGGGTCCAGCACCCCGACGTTGCCCGGCCCGAACAGCTCGGCGACTATCGTCGTGTCCTCGTCGTCGCGCTCGAAGTGGAACTGGAGGATGCGGTCGAACTCGAACTGTTCGACGCCGGCGAAGTCGGCCCCCGAGAGCCGGTTGCGGAGCATCATCGCGAAGTTCGGCGGCCGCCCCGGCGCGTCCGGGACATGGTCCGGGTCGGCGACGTAGGCGCGTTTCACGTCGCCGACCTCCACGATCAGCTCGACCCGGCCGCGGTCGAAGTCACGCAGCTTGAGCCGCAGGAAGTCGTCGCCGTAGAGGTAGGCCTTGTCGACCTTCGCTCCCTCGAACCCGCCGAGTTCGCCGACGAGCGCCGCGAGGTCGACGCTCGTCAGTTCCCGCTTTGCGTCCATACCCGAACGGTCTGGTTGCCCGGGCAAAGACGTGTCGCTCCGGAACGGGACCGTACGCCCGGCACTCGCCCGGATCCCCGCCGACCGACGCGCCGTGTGGCGGTCCGCTGCCGGCGTCCGACGTTTTTTCCCGTCCTCGGTACCGGTCACAAATATTATCCGTGTTCGAGCCCAAGTCCGAGGCATATCGGAGTCTCCCGAGAGCGGATGCTCCGCGCTTCGGTGTGACCACAGAATGAGCGACACGAATCAGACGGACACGACGGCCGACCCCCGTCCGTACAGCGTCGTCCACGACTGGGACGCCGACGACTCGCTGGCCGCGACGGTCGTCTCAGCCGTCGCTGCCGTCCGCAACGTCGAGCCGACGGCGGTCGAACCGCTGAACGAGACGGTCGACCCGGACGCGCTCAACGCTATCTTCGACGACAGGCACAACGGCGGCGACCGGTCGGGGCCGACGCTGTCGTTCCGGCTCAACGGCTGTGACGTGACGGTCCACGCGGACGGCCGCGTCGTCGTCAAGCCCCCGGAGGAGACCGACCTGTAACCTCGGCCGGCGACCGTCCAGCGCCCCGGCAGGTCGCTCGCGCCCGGTGTTACAGCCGCTTGCTCACGTACGGCCCGTCCTGGTAGTACCCCAGCTTCTCCCGGTAGTACTCCCGCGCGCCGATGCCGCTGATAACGCTCAGCTTCCCGTAGCCCACGTCGGCAGCCAGGTCCTCGGCCTTCCGGAGGAGCTTCCGCCCGTACCCCTTGTGCTGCCAGTCGTGTGACTCGTCCCCCACTTCGACCATCGGGCCGTACACGTGGAGTTCGCGGACCAGCGCGGCGTCGCGCAGTTCGTCGCGCCGCGGGTCGCCCGGGAACCGGAGGCGGCAGAAGCCGACCAGCAGGTCGTTGTCCGGGTCCTCGTAGCTGATGAACAGCTCCGTGCCGCCCGCGGCCTCGTACTCCATGACGTCGAGTTCGACGGTTTCGGGCACCTCGTCGTTCATCCCCACCTCGCGACAGCGGATGCAGTCGCAGGTCCAGCCGTGCTCGGCCATCCGCTGTCGGGCCAGTTGGCGGAGGTTCGACTTCCAGACGCCCGCGTCGATGAAGTCCGCGGGGATGTCCCGCTGGACGCGCTGGAGGCGGGTGTACTTGGGGATCATCGACTTGATCTCGGCGACGAGTTCGGCGGCCTCCTCGTTGCCGAGCGGGTCGTACTCGTCGTCGTGCCACATGTCGTACGTGCGGGTGCCACGGACGACGAGCGTCGGGTAGATCTTCAGGTAGTCCGGCCGCCACTTCTCGTCCTCGAACAGGCGGCGGAAGTCCTCCAAGCACATCTCCTTGGTCATGCCCGGCTGGCCCGGCATCATGTGGAAGCCGACCTTGAACGCGGCGTCGCGCAGGCGGCGGTTGGCGTCGATGGAGGCCTGCGCGCCGTGGCCGCGGTGCATCTCGCGGTTGATCCGCTCGAACGTCGTCTGGACGCCGACTTCCACCTTCGTCCCGCCGAGGCGGAGCATCCGGTTTATCTGCTCCTGGTCGCACCAGTCGGGTTTGGTCTCGAACGTCGTCCCGATGTTGCGCACGTCGGCCGTCTCGTTGCGGGCGATCACGTCCTCGACGTACTCGAAGTCGTACTCCTCGGGGTCCTGCGCGAAGCTCTCGCCCTCCGCGGGCTCGGGCTGCTTGTCGACGTCGAACTCGTTCAGCGCCTGCAGCGCGCGCTTGACGAACCACTCCTGGTAGTCGTGCGAGCGGGCGGTCATCGTCCCGCCCATCAGGATGAGTTCGACCTTGTCGACGGGGTGGCCGATCTCCCGGAGCTGTTCGAGGCGGAGCCGCACCTGCCCGTACGGGTCGTAGTCGTTCTGGACGCCGCGGGCGGCGGCGGGCTCGTGGCCCGTGTAGCTCTGGGAACTGGAGAACTCCGAGGACGGGCCGCCCGGACAGTAGAGGCACTTGCCGTGCGGGCAGTTGTGCGGGCTGGTCATGATGGCGACGGGCGAGACGCCCGACGCGGTCCGGACCGGCTTGCGCCGGAGCACCGCCTCCAGCTCCTCGCGGCGCTCCTGTGGGGCGTAGTCCAGTATCTCGGAGTTCTTGGGGACCTTCGGCGACGAGTGCTCCGAGCACACCTCCAGTTTCGCCGACTCGACGTCGTCGCGCTCCAGGTCGCCCGCGAGGATGCGGTCGACCAGTTCCTCGCAGACCCGCTCGAACGCCTCGGACTCCGTGGCGTCCGTCTCGGTACTCATTGGAACCAGTTCGCGCCGTCTCGGGGTTAAGCGTGTCGCTCGGCGGTGCGTGCCCCGGCGCGGGGCTCCCACCCCCTCGGCCGGAACATACTATACACCCACGACTAACGTCCTAGCAGATGACCAAACGGAGTCGGGGGTGTGCGCCGTGGTGACGTCCGTCCCCTGGCCGGCGGCCGGATCGTTCGTCGCCGGTGCGGGCACGGCCGCCCTCATCGCGTACATCGTCCGACACCGGGGGAAGCCGGGGGTGAGCTGGTTCCTCGCGGCGCTGTGCGTCCAGGCGCTGTGGGCGTTTACCCACACCGTCGCCCTGCTGACGTTCGACCCCGGGGTTCGGCTGGCGCTGGAGACGGTTATCTGGGGCTGTGTGGGCTGGCTCGGGTTCCTGTTTTTCACGTTCTCCCTCGACTACACCGGCCGCGGCGGGATCGTCCGCTCCCGGTGGTTCGCGCTGCTGGCCGCGGTCCCCGTCGCGAGCACCGCGCTCGTCGCGACGAACGGCGCACACAGGCTGGTGTGGGCCGACTTCCGAGTCGTGCCGGTGCTCGGCGTCGCGGCCGTGGACTACTCGTTCGGCCCCGCCGCGTACGCCATCGTCGTCTACGGCCTCGCCTTCGCCGCCGTCGGCGTGCTTCTGCTGGTCGAGACGGTCCTCAGCTACGGCCCGCTGTACCGTGGCGAGGCCGTCGCGGTCGCCCTGAGCGCCGTTCCGATCGCGGCGGCCGTCGTCGCCTGGACGTTCGACGTCGGCCCGTGGCGGCCGCTGAACCTGACCCCCTTCGGCTTCCTGCCGCACCTCCTGCTCGACGCCTACGCGTTCGTCGGCACCAACATGTTCGAGACGAACCCGGCGACCCGCCGCGCGGCGGCCGAGGACTCCATGGAGGGACTCGGCAACCCCGTCGTCGTCCTCGACCCCCGGGACCGCGTCGTCGACGCCAACGGCGCGGCCCGGGACCTGTTCGACGTCGGGAGCCGGGCGTATCTGGAGGAGCCGGTGTCGGCGGTCGTCGGCGACGGGTTCGACCCCGCGACCGACGATCACGTCACCGCGGTCGACCGCGGCCGCCGCCGCGAGTTCGCCGTCTCGGCGTCGTCGCTGACGGACCCGACGAGGACCGACGTCGGCCGCACGCTCGTCTTCCAGGACATCACGGACGAGCGGCGGCGCGAGCAGCGCCTCGAAGTGCTCAACCGCGTGCTCCGGCACAACCTCCGCAACGAGATGACGACGATAGCCGGGTACGCCTCGATGATCGAGGCCGAGACGGACGAGGAGCGCCTCGGCGACGGGGCGGAGATCATCGCCGAGCGGAGCGACGAACTGGTCCGGATCGGCGAGCGCGCCCGCGAGTTCGAGCAGGCCGTCGAGGGCGAACCGGCGGACGTCCGGGTCGAGGTCGACGCCTTGCTGGAGCGCGTCGCGGGTGACCTCGACGACGCGTTCGGCGTCGGCCGCGTCACGGTCGCGGCGACGGAGGCCGAACTCCACACCGACCCGACGCTGCTGGAACTGGTCGTCGAGAACCTCGCGTCGGAGCTGCTGGAGCGGGGCGACGGGACGGCGGTGCGGATCGACGCGGAGTCGACCGGGGACGGGGTGACGCTCTCCGTCACCGCCGACGGGGGCGGCCTGCCGGCACAGGAGGTCGCCACCCTCCGCGCCGACGGCGAGCGGCCGCTCCAGCACGGGCAGGGGATCGGCCTGTGGATCGCCCGGTGGAGCGTCGACGCCCTCGGCGGCGACATAGCGTTCGACGACGGGACCGACGGCGAGGTCAGGGTCCGGATCCCCGACGCCGCGGCGGCCGCTGGCGGGGAGGCGGCCCGGAACGACGCCGAAACGGAGAACGAAGAGTAGGCGGCTTACGCGTCCAGTTCCGCGGCGACGGCGGCGACGACGCCGTCGAGCACGGCGTCGCGCTCGCCGGTCAGGAACTCCAGGTGGCCGTCGCGGCCGCCGACGACCGTGATGCCGGCCTCGTCGGCGCGCTCGCTCGCGGCCTCGCCGACCGCGCGCACGTCGACGGCCTCCGTGCTGCGGAGGTGTATCTCGTCGTCGCCGACGCCGAGCGTGACGAACGTCCCGTCGGCCGACTCGCGGCGGCGGCGGAACAGTTCGTCGAGCAGCAGCGTCGTCGGCGGGAAGTCGAAGCGGTGGGTGAACGCGTCCGTGTCGAGGACGGCGAAGTCGACGCCGCCCGCCTCGCGCTCGTCGATGTTGCGCTGTGCGGTCTCGACCTCCGTGTCGAGCTTCTCGCGGAACTGCTCGCTGACGTGGGCGGCGAGGCTGTCGGCGTCGCCCGGCGCGTCGGCGTCGCCGAACAGCAGGTCGGCGACCAGTTCGCGCTTGTCGTCGTAGGACTGGTAGTACGCCTCCAGGGCGATCGCCTCGCGGCGCTCGCGGACAGCCGTCGCGTCGTAGCCGGCCGCGTCGGCGAGGGCGTCGTAGGCCGCCGGGACGTCGTTCCAGTAGCTCACGGCCGGCAGGTGGCGCAGGTCGTCGCGGACGTCCCCGCGAACGTGGGCCGCGACGTTCGCGGCCAGCGCGGTGGTCGTGAGGCCGTCGCCCTCGCCGGCGAGGCCGGGGTTGACGACGGTGTCGACGTCGTCGACGATGGCCTCGTCGGGGTGGCTGGCGTCGACGACGACGCGGCGCGCGCCGTACACGTCGAGCAGGCGGTAGCCGTCCGCCGACTCCAGCGTGCTGCCGGCGTCGACGAGCACGACCAGCGGCAGCTGCTCGCCGTGGCGCTCGCGGGCGTCGAGCATCTGGGTCACGTCGTCGGTCGCGGCGTCCATGTCGTACACCGCGCCGTCGAGCGGGCGGCGCTCGAAGTAGTGGTACTCGGCGTCGGCCTGCGTGTGCTCCTCGCGGACCAGCGGCAGGACCGCGCGCTCGATGGCGGCGCCGGCGGCGTAGCCGTCGGCGGTCGCGCTGTGGCGGACGACGACGGGGCGGGCCGACAGCACCGCACGGCGGATCGCCTCGGCGGCGTCGACGACGGCGTCGGAGACGACCCCGGCGGGGTCGTCGTCGGCCAGCAGGTCGACCGCGTCCGGGCGCGCCCGGTCGGTCATCGCGGCCTCGAGACGACCCTCGACCGCCGCGGCGTTCTCGCCGTCGAGGACGGCGAGGGACTCGGTCTCGACCTGTAGCTCGTCGTGGCGCAGTTCGACCTCGCCGTCGAGGCGGACGACGTCGTCGATGTCGACGTCGGGGTAGGCACGGACGCCGGCCTCCTTGAAGGCGGCACACTCGACGGTGCCGGTCTCGTCGCGGAGTTCGAAGACGGTCGGCCCGCTGGTCTGGCGGACCCCCGTCACCTCGCCCTCGATGCGGACGTCGTCGCCGACGCGGTCCGAGAGCGACTCGATGGGCACGCGCGAGGGGTCGGCCTCCTCCGCGGGTTCGGCCGCGGCGTCGGTCGCCGACTCGGCGTCGGCCCCTTCCTCGGCGTCAGTCGTCGGTTCGACGTCGGCCTCCTCCTCGACTGCGTCGGTCGTCGTCACGGTGCTTGCGCTCGCTGCGGCCGCGCCGCCCCCTGCGGGCTCCGCGGCCGCGTCTTCATTTCCCGACGCGCTCGCCTCCGGGGCGTCGGCGTTCGGGTCGTCGACGAGGGAGCCGCGGAACTCGTCCTCGGCCTGCCGGATCGACCAGCCCAGGTCGACGTTGCCGTTGTCGCGCACGTCCGTCACCTGCACGTAGACTGTGTCGCCGGAGTCCCAGTCGAGCGTGTCGAGTCGCCGGTCGAGTTCGCTCTTGTGGAGCAGGCCGGTGACGCTGTCGCCGATGTCGACGAACACGCCGAACTCGGCGAAGCCGTCGACGGTGCCGCGGTAGTAGCGGCCCGGGGTGAGTTGGTTCGGGTGGTTGCCCTTGAATTCGAAAACTACGTCTTCTTCGTGGCTGCTGCAGATCCGCCCGTCAGCGGGCGTACCGCAGATGATACAGGTAGCCATTTGCTGGTTATAACTATCCCCGGACTAAAACGGTTGTCGAATCGTTCCCGCGGCGACCGGCCGCCGGAGCCGTGTGATCACGGGACGCACCGACCGGACGAGCCCGGACCCCCGTCACTCGAACACGGGGCTGTCCGCCTCCAGCGCCGCCACGTCGTCGACGATTGACTGCACGTCCTCGGGGAACAGCGCCACCTGCACCTCGTTGCCCTCCGCGTCCTCGAAGACGAGTTTCACGCGCTTGTCGCCGAACTCGCGGGCCGCGGCCCGCTCGACGTCGAACAGCTTCGCGTCCGCGGACTTGTTCGACGGGCCGACGTTCCGTATCGCGCCGTCCTTCAGTTCGATCATGAAGTCATCGAGTTGTAGGGTCAGCACGTCAGCCGGTTCGGCCGGCACCGGCAAAACGCTACGCCCGCCGCCCGGGTTTAAGTGTCAGTCGCGCGTACTTCCGCCCGTAACATGGAGCTTACCTGGCACGGTCACTCGACATGGCGCGTCGACGTCGGAGACACGACACTCCTCATCGACCCGTTCTTCGACAACCCGAAGACGGACACCGACCCGGAGGAGATCCATCCGGACTACGTGCTCCTGACGCACGGCCACGCCGACCACATCGGCGACGTCGACCGCTACGAGGGCACGACGCTGGTCGCCTCGCCCGAGGTCGTCGAGTACTGCCGAGACGAGTACGGCGACTTCGACGCCGTCGGCGGTATGGGGATGAACCTCGGGGGTACCGTCGAACTGGGCGACGCCTACGTCACAATGCACCGGGCCGACCACACCAACGGCATGGACACGAGCTACGGCACGTCCGGCGGGATGCCGGCCGGGTTCATCGTCAGCGACACGAAGCCGACGCAGGTCGCCGACGAGGAGTCGACGACGTTCTACCACGCGGGCGACACCGGGCTGATGACCGAGATGCGCGACGTGATCGGCCCGTATCTCGAACCCGACGCCGCCGCCGTCCCGGCGGGCGACCACTTCACGATGGGGCCGATGCAGGCCGCCATCGCTGTCGACTGGCTCGACGTCGACCACGCGTTCCCGATGCACTACGACACGTTCCCGCCGATCGAGATCGAGACGGAGGACTTCGTCAACGAGGTCAAGGGCACGGGGAGCGACGCCGAGGTCCACGTGCTCGACGGCGACGAGACGTTCGAGCTGAGCGAAGGGTACTGAGGGCGCGGTCGCCGCCCGAGGTCGGGGCCCTCGCGGCCGGACAGACGCTTTTTCGCCGCCGGCGCGACCGTGGCCGAACGTTCCGGAGCAGCAACGCTTACGCCGCCGGCCGTCGATGCTCCGGACGCAATGACGAAGGAAGTCCACAGCGTCTCCGAGGAGGGGTTCAGCACGACGAACAACATCCGCGACTTCGAGACGACGATCGACGCGGAGGGCGAGGAAGCGCCCGACACGCTGGAGGCGCTGCTCGCCGCGTACGCCTCCTGCTACGTGCCCGCGCTCCGCGTCGGCGCACAGCAGCGCGACGCCGGCGACCTCGGCCGCATCGAGATCGACGCGACGGGCGACCTCAACGACGACGACAAGCTGGCGGCCATCAGCTTCGAGGTGTCCACGGAAGCCGACGTGGACGACGACACGGCCGAGGCGGTCATCGAGCGCGCCCACGAACTCTGTAAGGTCGGCGACGCGGTCAAGGAGAGCCTCGAAGCCGACGTGACGTTCCAGTAGGCGACCGCACGGGGGAGGGGAACGCATTTGTCGTCGCTCCCCCAATCCGTGGGCATGTCAGACAGCGAGTGGACCGACCGCATCGTGGGCGACAGGATGACGGTCGACCAGGAGTTCTCGACGCAGGTGCGGAACTCGCAGTTCTCGAACCAGGAGTGGGGGATGATCATGACGGCCGTCGAACTGGAGATAGCCGACGCCGGGGACCCGGAGGCGGCCCGCATCGTCGCCGACACCAGCAAGATAGACCAGGTGCTCCCGGCCATCGACGAGTCCCGGGCCCAGATGGGGCAGATGGGCGGTGCCGCCGGCGGCGGTGGCGGCGGCTCGTCCGGCGGCGGCCTCCTCGACGGGATCAAGGACGCGCTCGGCCTCGGCGGCGACGGCGGGGGCGACAGCGACGAGCGCGAGCGGGCGGCCGCGGCGCTCGCGCAGGCGTACGCCGACGAGCTACAGTCGCATCTGGAACAGAAGGGCAAGTGGGAGGAGGTCCGGATCGCCGCCCAGCGATAGCCCGCCCCCGGTATCGGCGGTCCGGGTCCCCCGGCTCCGCGCCGCTCACCCGTCGCCGGAGCGGAACATCGTCAGTTCCTCCGCCTGGTAGATGTTGATGAGTTCGTTGACGAGTTCGTCGTACGACTCGTCGTCGATCCGGAGGCTGTCGAGGCGTTCGATCGTCTCCTCGTCCAGTTGGACCTGAGGCATACGTGGGGCATGGCTATCGAGGGGCTTAAATTTGAGCCGTCGGTTCGACGCGGACCGACCGCCGGACGGCGGTTCGCCCCGCGTTCAGTCCTCCTCGCGCAGTTCCTCCAGTTCCTGGCGGGTCTTCTCGCGCCCCTTGCGGAACTCACCGATAGCCTGGCCCGACGAGCGGGCGAGCTTCGGGATCTTCTGTGCGCCGAACAGCAGCCCGACGAGCAACAGGATCGCCACGAGTTCGACGCCGCCGGGCGCGGCGAACAGCGGTGTCGCAACTCCTGACATGGTTGCACCCACGCGGACGTACGGCCCGTCGAAAGTAGTATTTTCCGCCTGACGGGGAGGCGGTCGGTGCGACGGCGACCTACAGCGCGTCGACGACGGCCGCGGTGACCTCCTCGGTGGTGGCGTCGCCGCCCAGGTCCGGCGTCCGGGGGCCGGCGTCGAGCACGCTCTCGACGGCGTCGCGCACGCGGTCGGCCTCGTCGCCGTAGCCCAGGTGGTCGAGCAGCATCGCCGCCGAGAGGATCATCGCGGTCGGGTTGGCGACCCCCTCGCCCGCGATGTCCGGCGCGGAGCCGTGGACAGGCTCGAACAGCGCGTTGTCCCGGCCGACGTTGGCCGAGGGGAGCAGGCCCAGACCGCCGACGAGGCCCGCCGCGAGGTCCGAAAGCATGTCGCCGGCGAGGTTCGGGCAGATGACGACGCCGTACTCCTCGGGGCGCATCACGAGGTGCATCGCCAGCGCGTCCATCAGCGCGGTGTCGTAGTCGGCGTCGCGGGCGTCGCCGACCGCCTCGGCGGCCTCGAGGAACTGGCCGTCCGTCGTCCGCATCACGTTTGCCTTGTGGGCGACCGTCACGTCGTCGTACCCGTTCTCGGCGGCGTAGTCGAAGCCGAACTCCGCGATGTCGCGGGAGGCGTCCTCGGTGACCACGCGGGTGAGCGTCGTCACGCCGTCGGCGATCTCGGACTCGATGCCGGAGTAGACGCCCTCCGTGTTCTCCCGGATGAACACGAGGTCGGTGTCGGGCTGGACCGCGTCGAGGCCGGGGTAGGACCGCGCCGGGCGGACGTTGGCGAAGGAGCCGACGACCTCCCGGAGCGGGAGGATCACGTCGGCGGCCGTCTCGCCGGCCGCGCCGAACAGCGTCGCGTCGGCGTTCGCGGCCAGGTCGCGGGTCTCCGCCGGGAGCGCCTCGCCGGTCTCCTCCTTCACGGCGTCGCCGGCGTCGCCCTCGACGAACTCGAAGTCCAGTTCCAGGGCCTCCAGCACCTCGACCGCGGCGGGCGTCACTTCGCGTCCGATCCCGTCGCCGGGGATGACGGCTATCCGATGGGTCATTGCTCGCCCAGACGCGTCGGTGGTTGGAAAGGGATTCGGTTACGGCAGGTGTCCCCTCGCGCCGTGCCCGGCCGTCGCGAACCCCCAACCACCGAAAACTATTTATCCCCGGGCATCGAATTATTACATGTAGGAGTACGCCGAAAAGAAATCGCCGCTTTCTTGTATGGGTTCCGCGTAGAGACTTCTCCGGCGTCGGAGATCCCGTCGCTCGGCCGCCGAACGGACCGGTTTCGCTCCACACTCAGCCGCAGGTGTGCAGTTCGCGGAGCGCGACAGCGGCGGTCGACACGTGCCCGAAGCGCCGGCCGACCGGAGTATCGAGCGCGAGCCAGCCCACGACTCCCCACCATGACACGTAACTCACCGCCGCCCGACGCCCCGACTGACGACAGCGCCCTCCCCACCGAACTATCGGACCCGACGGAGTTGGCTGACAGCCCGACCGTCGACTACCGCGAGCACACGGCGGTCCACGACGACGGGAACTACTGTGAAGCCGACGTCGCCGGCCGGACCGTCGTCGGCCTCACCGACGAGGACGGAGCGGTCCTGCTCCACGTCAACCGGGAGCGGTCCGCCGCGCTCCTCCCGAACGGGAAGGTCCAGTCCGACGAGGACTGGCTGGCGGCGGGCCGTCGCGCCGCCGAGGAACTGACGGGACTCGCCGTCCGAATCGACGGGCCGCGGCTCGTGCGCCGCGTCGAACACGTCGTCGACGGCGCGGACGAACCGCAGGCGACGACGCATCACCTCGTCGTCGAGGCGTCGCCGGAAGCCGGTCGACCGAACCGCCCGCAACCGACCGTCCCGGCCGAGCAGGCGGACGAGTGGGAGGCCGGGTGGTTCGACAGCGTTCCCGTCGAGCCGAACGGGGGCCTCCACGTCGACGACGTCCGGCTGTTCGTCGACTGACCCGCCGGCCGAACCGCATCGCCCGACGAGCGACCCGACCACCGCTGACACACGAGACAAATGCAAGAGACAGAGACGGATCCGACAGCATCGACCGCGGACGAACAGATCGCAATCCGGGCACCGGACAGGAGCCGGAACGACGAACCGATATCAGTCCGGATAACGGGAGCCGACGCCGGCGCGACGGTGGAGTTCGAGGCGGCCCTGACCGACGACGACGGCGTCGAGTGGCGCTCCCGAGCGTCGTTTACCGCCGACGGCGACGGCGTCGTCGACCTGACCGAAACCGCGCCCGACGACGGGAGCTACGAGGGCGTCGCCCCGATGGGCTGGCTGTGGTCCATGACCGCCGACGCCGACGTGTTGATGCCCGAACTGACCGCCGACCCCGAAGTCGCGGTCGACCTGCGAGCGACGAGCGGCGGCGAACGGGCCGAGCGAACGATCGTCCGGGAACTGTACGACGAGGGCATCACGAAGCGGCCCGTCGACCGCGATGGCCTCGTCGGGACGCTGTACGAACCGGCCGGCGACGGCCCGCACCCCGGCGTGCTCTCCCTCCACGGTTCCGGCGGCCAGACGCCGGTCCGAACCGTGCAGTTGCTCGCCTCCCACGGCTTCGCGGTCCTCGCGGTCCAGTACTTCGGCGAGGCCGAGCCGATCCCCGACGAGCACCGCAGCGTCCCCCTGTCGTACTTCGACGAGGCGGCAAGCTGGCTCCGGGCGCAACCGTCCGTCCGGGACGGCCAACTGGGAGCGGTCGGCGGTTCCCGCGGCGGCGAACTCGCCCTGCTGCTCGGCGCTCGCTTCGACTGGATCGGCGCTGTCGTCGCCTACGCCGGCAGCGGCGTCGCGTGGGACTCCCCGAGCGGCGAACCGGGCTGGGTCCACGACGGCGAGGCCGTCCCGCACCTCGAAGGCAAGGACATCCCGCGGGAGACGGTCGAAGCGGGCCTGGCCGACGAACCGGTCGACGAGGCGACCATCGCGGTCGAGCGCACCGACGGCCCGGTGCTTCTCATCACCGGCGACGACGACCAGCTTTGGCCCGCGGGTCGCCTGTCCCGGATAGCGATGGACCGACTTGACGCGGCCGACCACGGGTACGAGTACGAGCACCGGAGCTACGAGGGGGCGGGCCACCTCATCTCGGTGCCCTACGTCCCGACGGCGGAGTTCGACATGGGCGGGGGCACGCCGAGCGGGACCGCACGCGCGGCCGCGGACTCGTGGCCGGCCGTGCTGGAGTATCTCGAACGTGGCCTCGACGCTACGGAGGGGTGGAAGGACCGATGAGGAAGACCGTCATCGCACCCGGGCAGGGGACGGTGAGGTCCGACGACGGGTGGACGGTCGAGACGATAACGGGCGAGGAAAGGTAACCGCTCAAGCGTTTGCTCTCGCGGCGAGAGCGAACGCTATCAGACCCGCTTGCCGTCCTCGACGTACGGCAGGCTCTCGGCAGTCTCGCGGACCGCTTCCGCGTTCGACTTCATCAGCGCGGTGGTGTCCCAGACGCCGTCGACCAGCGCCTTGCGCTGGGCGTCGTCGACGGTGACGTCGACCGTGGTGTCGCCGTAGGTGACCGTCTCGGCCGCCACGTCGACCTCTATCTCGCCGTCGGGGTGCTCGTCGACCCAGTCCTGCAGCGCCTCGATCGTCTCGCTGTCTGCCGTGACGGTGGGGATGCCGAGCGCGAGGCAGTTGCCCGCGAAGATCTCCGCGAACGACTCACCGATGATGGCGTCGATGCCCCAGCGCATCAGCGCCTGCGGGGCGTGCTCGCGGGAGGAGCCACAGCCGAAGTTCGCGTTGACGACCATCACCGAGGAGTCCTTGAACCGGTCCTCGTTGAACGGGTGGTCCTTGGGCCGGTCGTCGTCGTCGAACCGCAGGTCGAAGAAGGCGAACTGCCCCAGGCCGTCGAACGTGACGACCTTCATGAACCGCGCCGGGATGATCTGGTCGGTGTCGATGTCGTTGCCGCGGATCGGCACGCCTGAGCCCGCGATGCGGGTGACCTCGGGGATCTCGACTTCCTCGCTCATGCCGAGGTCACCTCCTTGAGTTCGCGGACGTCGGTGACTTCGCCGTTGACCGCCGCCGCGACGACCATCCGCGGGTTCATCAGGACGGTGCGGCCGTCCTTGCTCCCCTGCCGGCCGACGAAGTTGCGGTTCGACGAGGACGCACAGGCCTCGTCGCCCTCCAGCTGGTCCTCGTTCATGCCGAGACACATCGAACAGCCGGCGTTGCGCCACTCGAAGCCGGCCTCCTCGAACGTCTCCTTCAGGCCCTCCTCCTCGGCGGCCTTCTGTACGCGCTGGCTGCCGGGGACGACCATCGCGCGGACGTCGTCGTGGACCTCGCGGCCCTCGACGATGCGCGCCGCGCGGCGCAGGTCGGGCAGCCGGGCGTTCGTACAGGAGCCCAGGAAGGCGACGTCGATGTCGTAGCCCTCCATCGTGTCGCCCGGTTCGACGCGCATGTGCTCCTGTGCGCGCCGGGCGGTGTCCTGCTTCTCCTCGGGCAGGTCCTCGGGCTCGGGGATGGGTTCGGTCACGCCGACGCCCTGCCCGGGGGTGGTGCCCCAGGTGACGACGGGTTCGAGTTCCGAGCCGTCGATGGTGACGACGTCGTCGTACTCGGCGTCGTCGTCGGAGCGGATCGACTCCCAGTACTCCTTGCGCTCCTCGAACGCGTCGCCCTCGGGGACCTCGTCGCGCCCCTCGAGCCACTCGTAGGTGGTCTCGTCGGGGTTGACGTAGCCCGCGCGTGCGCCGCCCTCGATGGACATGTTGCAGATGGACATCCGCCCCTCCATGTCGAGGCTCTCGATGGCCTCGCCGGCGTACTCGTACACGTAGCCGACGCCGCCCTCGGTGCCCAGCCGGCGGATGATCTCCAGGATGACGTCCTTTGCCTCGACGCCGGCCGGCAGTTCGCCCGTCACCTCGATCTTCCGGACCTTCTGTTTCTCCATCGCGACGGTGCCCGTCGCGAGCACGTCGCGGATCTGCGACGTGCCGATGCCAAAGGCCAGCGCGCCGAACGCACCGTGGGTCGAGGTGTGGCTGTCGCCACAGACGATGGTCGTGCCGGGCTGAGTGAGCCCCTGCTCCGGGCCGATGACGTGGACGATGCCCTGGTTGCCGGTCGTCGGGTCGGAGAATTCGATGCCCGCCTCGCGGACGTTCTCCTCCAGTTCGGCCATCATCTCCTCGGCGGAGTCGTCGCCGTAGGGGCGGGACTGGTCGGCCGTGGGGACGATGTGGTCGACCGTCGCGTGGGTCAGGTCCGGGTACGCGACCTCGAGGTCGCGCTCGCGGAGCATGCCGAACGCCTGAGGGCTCGTCACCTCGTGGATGAGGTGGAGGCCGACGAACAGCTGGTCCTGTCCGGTCGGCAGTTCGGTCACCTTGTGCTCGTCCCAGACCTTGTCGTACAGCGTGCCCTGACTCATCTGTCGGCTACGTCCCCGTCGTGTTCGCCGCCGCGCTCGAAGACGCGGTTGGCCCCGTCGCCCTCGGGGGCGTCGTGGCTCACGTCGCGCATCTCGCTCGTCGGCCCTTCGTCGGACTCCTCCGCGGTTCGCTGCCCGCCGTCGGCGACGACGGTCGGGCCGCGCTGGAAGATCCGCCCCGTGCTCCGGTCGTCGTGCGGGTGCGTGTGGTCGATGTCTTGCATGTCAGTCATCGGCCGTCACCTGTTCTTTCTCCGTGTCGGCCTCCTGCTCGTCGGCCCACGCGAACAGGTCGCGCAGGCGCTCGCCGACCTCCTCTATCTCGTGGTTCTTCTCGGCCTCCCGGAGCTGGGTGTAGCTCGGGCGGCCGGCCTGGTTCTCCGCGATCCACTCCCGGGCGAACTCGCCGTTCTGGACCTTCTCCAGCGTCTCCTCCATATTCTCCCGGACGGTGTCGTCGACGATCTCGTCGCCCTGCACGAGGCCGCCGTACTCGGCGGTGTCGGAGACGGAGTCCCACATCCCGCCGAGCCCGCCCTCGTACATCAGGTCGACGATGAGCTTCAGCTCGTTCAGGCACTCGAAGTACGCCGCCTCCGGGCTGTAGCCGTTGTCGACGAGCGTCTCGTAGCCGTGCTTGACCAGCGAGGTGACGCCGCCACAGAGGACGGCCTGCTCGCCGAACAGGTCGGACTCGACCTCCTCGCGGAACGTCGTCTCCAGCACGCCGGCGCGGGCACAGCCGATCCCCTGAGCGTAGGCCAGCGCCTCGTCGGTCGCCTCGCCGGTGGCGTCCTGGTACACCGCCAGCAGCGCGGGCGTGCCCTCCTCTTTCTCGTAGTTGCGGCGGACGAGGTGGCCCGGGCTCTTCGGGGCGACCATCGTCACGTCCACGTCCTCCGGGGGCTGGATCTGGTTGTAGTGGATGTTGAAGCCGTGGGCGAACTGCAGGGTGTCGCCCGGCTCCAGGTTCGGCTCGACGGCGTGCTCGTACACGTCGGGCTGGACCGTGTCGGGCACCAGCACCGACACGACGTCGGCCGCGGCGGCGGCCTCCGCCGGCGTCGTCACCGTCAGGCCCTCCTCCTCGGCGGCGGCGCGGGAGGCCGACCCCTCGCGGAGGCCGACGACCACGTCCACGCCGCTCTCGTGGAGGTTGAGCGAGTGGGCGTGCCCCTGGCTGCCGTAGCCGAGCACGGCGACCGTCTTGTCCTCGATGTGCGCGCTGTCCGCGTCGTCCTCGTAGTGTACCGTCGTGGTGAATGCGTCGTCGTCTGTCATTGTGTCTCCGTTGTTGGGTCGCGAATCGTCACTGCGTCTGTTCCGCGCCGCGCTCGAGGGCGGCGGTGCCGGTGCGGACGACCTCCCGGATGTCGAACCGCCGGAAGGTGTCGACTGCGGCGTTTATCTTCTGTCTGCTGCCCGTGATCTCGACGGTGACCGTCTCCTGGCTGGCGTCGACGGCCTCACCGCCGTACATCTCTGCGACGGACTGGACCTGGTCGGGCGCTTCGCCGTCGACCTTGATCAGCGCCAGCTCCCGCTGGGACGCCGTCGGCTCCAGTTCGGTCACCGAGATGACCGGGATGAGCTTCTCCAGTTGCTTCTTGGCCTGTTCGACGCCCGGGTCCGGCTCCTCGATGACGAGGGTGATCCGGGCGCGGTTCTCGTCCTCCGTCGGCCCGACGGTGAGGCTCTCGATGTTGAACTGCCGCCGGGAGAACAGCCCCGAGACGGCGGCCAGCACGCCGGGCTCGTGTTTGACCGTCGCCGACAGCACCGCGCGCCGCGGCTCGGGCTCGGCCTCGACCTCCGGGTCGATCCGCACGCCCTGGGAGTTGCGGCGGCCGTCGGGGTGTGGTCGCTCGTCCGGTGCAGCGCCGGGGAGTCCTCCTGTCATGTGTGTCCCTCCATTAGAGCTGGTCCAGGTGGTCGGCTTTCAGTGCGAACTTCCCGTTTTTCCCGCCGCTTGGGACCATCGGGAAGACGTTCTCCTCGGGGTCGATGTGGAAGTCGATCACGCTCGGCCCGTCGTACTCGACGGCCGCCGCGACCGCGTCCTCGACGCCGTCGTAGTCGGCGACGGTGAACCCGCGCGCGCCGAACGCCTCCGCCAGTTTGGCGAAGTCGGGACACCACGAGTACTCCGAGGCCATCCGCCGGCCCTCGAAGAAGCCGTCCTGCCACTGCCGGACCATGCCGACGTACTCGTTGTTGAGGACGGCGACGGTGATGTCCATGTTCTCGCGGACCGCGACCGACAGCTCCTGGATCGTCATCAGGAACGAGCCGTCGCCCTCGAAGCAGACGACCGACTGGTCGTCGTCCGCAGCCAGCCGCGCGCCGATGGCGGCGGGCAGGCCGTACCCCATCGTCCCCAGGCCGTGGGAGGAAACCCACGTCCGGGGTTCGGTGTACGTCCAGAACTGGAACGCCCACATCTGGTGCTGGCCGACGCCGGTGGTGACGACGGTGTCGTCGTCGGTCGCCTCGTCCAGCACCTCGACGACGAACTGCGGCTTCAGCGGCTCGTCGTCGGGCGTCGCGTAGTCCATCGGGTACTCGTCCTTCCAGGCCCCGACCTGCTCGCGCCACTCGGCGTAGCGGTCCGAGGGGTCCGGACGGCGGTCCAGTTCGTCGTCCAACTGGTCGATGACGCGGCCAGCGTCGCCGATCAGCGGGTAGTCCGCGTGGACGTTCTTGCTGATCTCCGCCGGGTCGATGTCGACGTGGACGACGTCGGCCTCCGGCGCGAAGGAGTCGACGCCGCCGGTGAGGCGGTCGTCGAAGCGCGTGCCGATCCCCACCAGCACGTCGCAGTGGGTGATCGCCATGTTGGCGTAGCCGGTGCCGTGCATCCCAGCGACCTCCAGCGAGAGGTCGTCGTCCTCGGGGAACGCGCCGATGCCGGGCATCGTCGTGATGACCGGAATCTCGTACTCGCGGGCGAACGCGCGCAGTTCGTCGGTCGCCTCGCCCTTGATCACGCCGCCGCCGGCCAGGATGACCGGTTTCTCCGCGGCCGCGATGGCGTCCGCGGCGGCCTCGACGGCGTCGTCGTCGGCCTCCTCGGGCGGGTTGTACGTGTCCGGCGTCTCGGCCTCGCCCGGTTCGACGTCGGTCTCGGCCTGCGTCACGTCCTTCGGCAGGTCGACGAGCGTCGGCCCCTGCCGCCCCTCGCTGGCGACGGCGAAGGCCTCGCCGACCACGTCGCCGACGGTGTCCTCGTCGCCCGCGAAGTAGTTCGTCTTCGTGATCGGGTCGGTGACGCCCGTGGTGTCCGTCTCCTGGAACGCGTCGTTGCCGACGAAGTCCGTCGGAACCTGCCCCGTCAGCGCGATCATCGGGTCCGAGTCCATCGACGCGTCGGCGATGCCGGTGACGAGGTTCGTCGCCCCCGGCCCGGACGTGGCCAGGCAGACCCCGGGGTCGCCCGAGACGATGCCGAAGGCGTCGGCCGCGTGGGCCGCGCCCTGTTCGTGGGCCATCGTGACGTGGTTCAGGTCCGAGTGGTACAGCGCGTCGTAGACGGGCATGATCGCCCCGCCCTGGACGCCGAACAGGTACTCGGCACCGGTGTTTTCGAGGGCGCGGACGACCGACGACGCGCCGGTCGTGACGCCCTCGGGGGTGTCCTCGGCCGCCTCGTCGCTCGCGGCCGCCTCGGCCTCGGTCTGCGTGGTCGGGGGGACCTGCTCGCTCATCGGTTCACCCCGTTAGCTGTGGCGGCGGTTCGGCCGTGGGTCGGCGGGCGATGCTGTCGCGGCGACGTCGGCGCTGCTGCCGGCGTCGGGTCGGCGGACGGTGTCGGTCGTGTCGTCGGTGTGCGTTCGGTGAACATGGTCGTGGCGCGTGCCGGGTGGCTGCTGGTCGGTGCGGAGAACGGTCGGTGAGGTGGTGTTGCAGGGGCTAGCGAGCCCCTACAATGATGCCGAGAAGAGCGGGCAGGACGGCCGGACCGCTCGCGGACCGCACGCGACCGGTGGTGAGTGGCCGTCTCATCGGTATCGGATCGTTGCCCGCCCGGATTATAACTCTTGTGCGCGGTGCAACGATTGCGCGCGTCACCGCGGGCCGTGACGGCGGTCCCGGCGTCGACGCCGGGGCGGCCGACCGTTCCCGTTCGCGAGCCCGGTTCGCGTGGCCGCCGCTGGGCGGCGCGGTGGTCCACCTGTCGCTGACAGGGGGAGGCGAACCGGGCGGACGTCATCAGGCGCGGACCTCCTCCTGTTCGCGCTCGACGCCCTCCTCGCGGGCGAACTCCTTCAGGTCGCTCATCGTGACGCGCTGTTTCTCCGCGCCGTAGTCCTTGACGCGGCGCGTCACGGCGCGTACCTGGTCGTCGGTCGGGTCGAAGCCCGCGTCCTGCAGGCGCTCCCGTACCGAGTGGTTGCCGGTGTGCTTGCCCAGTACCAGTTCGCGCTGCGCGCCGACCATCTCCGGGGTCATGACCCCCGGCTCGAACGTGTCGGAGTTCTCGATGACGCCGGCGGCGTGGATGCCGCTCTCGTGGGCGAAGGCGTTGTCGCCGACGACGGGCTTGTTGCCCGGCACGTCGACGCCCGACTTCTCCTCGACCAGCCGCGACAGCGCCGTGATCCCGGTCGTGTCGATGCCGGTGTCGACCTGGTAGACGCTCTCGATGGCCATCACGAACTCCTCGTAGGCCGCGTTCCCGGCGCGCTCGCCGATGGAGTTGACGCTGACCTGCGCCTGGTCCGCGCCGGCCTCGATGCCGGAGACGGCGTTGGCCGTCGCCATCCCGAAGTCGTCGTGGGTGTGGACGTCCACGCGGGCGGTCGTGTGCTCACAGACCATCTCGATTAGGTCGTGGAACCGCCGCGGCGTCGCCACGCCGCAGGTGTCCGGGATGTTGATCCAGTCCGTGCCGGCCTCGGTGACGGCCTCGATGACCTCGATCAGGAACGACTCGCTCGTCCGGGTCGCGTCCATCGGGGAGAACATCACCTCGACCCCGGCGTCCTGCAGGCGGGAGACGGCGTCGACGGACCGCTCGACCACCTGCTCGCGTGTCGCGTGCATCGAGTCCTCTATCTGGACGTCGCTGGTGGACGCGAACACGTGCACCATCTCGACGCCGGCGTCTAAGGCCGCCTCGATGTCCTTGTCGACGACGCGGGCCAGCCCGCAGACCGTCGTATCTGTGCTTTTAGCGATGTCGCGCACGGCCTCGAACTCGGCGTCGGAGTTGACGGGGAACCCGGCCTCTATGACGTGGGTTCCCATCCGGTCGAGAGCCGCGGCTATCTCGCGTTTGTCCTCGTAGGAGAACGACGTGCGCGGCGACTGCTCCCCGTCGCGGAGCGTCGTGTCGAAAACTCGTGCGCCGTCTATCTCGCTAGTGGAATCTAACGTGCCCTGGAAGAACTCGATCCCCCCGGCTTGTACCGGAGGACGAACCCATGGACTGCGTGTTGCGCTCAGGCATGGTATCTGTACTGGGGGGTGCTCCGGTATATAAAACTGTCCCTGTGACAGCATCTGATAGCAGGATGACAGACGTTCGTGAGCGGCGGCTGAGAGAGAATCGCAAGACGTAGTCGGCCTTACTGTCTACATATGTCCTATTACACTACTCCATGATAGTGTTTCAGAACGGCTGGGGAGAAACCGTGATATTGAATATTCCCCACCTGAAGTGAGAAAATAATCCGTTTGTGAACTCGCGCGCGCTCCCTTGGGGTCGGAGTGATCAGTCGCGGAGTCGGTACGGCGAATCCGTTCGGGAGGGGAGTCCCCGAGCAGATCGTGTTGCTGGTGAGCGTCGGACTCAACGCCGTCGCGTACGCCGCATGGCCGGAGCATAAGCCGCTGGCCGTGGAACGCCAACGCGTATGACGAACGAGGAAGTGACCCGGCTACTGCGGAAGGCGTACGGAGACGAGATAGAGACCGTGATGAACTACCTCACGAACTCCATCGTGCTGGACGGGGTCAGCGCCGAGGAGGTCAAGGAGAGCCTGGAGACCGACATCCAGGAGGAACTGGACCACGCCCGGATGCTCGGCGAGCGCCTCAAACAGCTCGACGAGCGGCCGCCGGCGTCGATGGACTTCCAGGCGCGACAGGAGAGCCTCCAGCCCCCCGAGGATTCGACGGACGTGCTCTCGGTCATCGAGGGCGTGCTCGAGGCCGAGGAGGACGCCATCGAGACGTACCGGTCGCTCATCGACGCCGCCGAGGACGCCGACGACCCCGTGACCGAGGACTACGCGGTGACCATCCTCGCCGACGAGGAGGCCCACCGCACCGAGTTCCGCGGCTTCCGCAAGGAGTACCGAAGCGACTGACTGGCAGGGCATCGGTCGCTGTCCGCCGTCGGCTCCGGGGGGCGCCGGAGTCCGTCCGGAGCCCCTCGGGAGCCGAGGGTTTTTCTCGGATGGGGTTCACCGGGAGCGTATGAGCGACTTCAGCCTCGACCTCAGGGCGGTCGAGGACCACATCGAGGACGAGGAAGACGGGGAGGGGACCGCGCGGGTCGAACTCGGGGTGCTCGACGGGACGACGCCGGACGAGGAGTGGATCGAGGCGGTCGAGTCCGGGTCGGTCCTCGTGTTGAACGTCGAGGGCGACGTGAACGAACTCGCCGCGGGGTTCGCACGCGACGTGAAGGACGACGGCGGCGAACTCGTCCACTTCCGCGGGTTCCTGCTGGTCGCGCCCGCTGGCGTCCGTATCGACACCGACCGACTGGGATAGCGTCCTCCCGAGGCACCACTCCTCAGTCGTTCCCCGTTCCAGTTTCCAGTCACTCTCCGTTCCGGTGTCTCTCCTGTTGCTGCCCAGTACATCCCGTCGCTCCTCCAGCACACTCCACTGCTATACCGGGTCGGACAGCCGTTTCGGGCCGCCGTCGGTGACGGGAGTCGAAGGACACACACCCCACGTTTCCAATGCTATCGTGGGAGGGGAGGTGGCCGTGTGAGCGACCAGCGGGACGGGGCCGAACTGTGGAGTCCCGTTTCCTGTGCTATCCTCGATCCGAATAATGGGTATATTATTTAGAAAACTTTTTACGAAGTGTAGCGCCAAAAGTTCACTAAGCTAATTGTAAAGATAGAACTGTAACTATACATACACTAGAGGGATCAGATCGATCAGCGTCCGATCAGCGTCCAAGGATCGATCCGATCAGCAGTCAGCGTCCGATCCGATCGGCAGTCGAAGATCGACTGGCGGTCGTAGACCGGACGTCTTCCATTGGCGCAAAGGGCGTTCCTCCGCGGTGTACAGCCCCGGGAAAGCATCGGAAACTTGGGGTGGGTGGTACGGAGGATCAACCGAGACGGAACGGATACGTAGAGCTACGTATCCCTCCGGAAAAGCATCGGAAACGTAGGGTGGGTGAAAACCGTTCCCGCACCCCGGCCGACCCGTCCCGGTAGCATTGGAAACCCGGGGTGGGTGCCAGCAGGCGCGGAGGACGAACCCGGTTTCGCCGGCCGCCCCGATATCGTTCCTCGCGCCGGCAGGGAGCCGGTTCCGCCGCCGAAGCATCGGAAACGCGGGGTGGACGAAACCACGCCACTTATGTCCGACCCCTCGAACGTGCGGTACGATGGGAAGTCGAGAGTCAGCAGATATCGCGAAGGAGGTGTTCGAGCAGGAGGACCAGATCTTCGCCAACAAGCAACTCCTCAGCATCGGACACGTCCCCGAACCCGACCGCATCGTCGGTCGGGACGACGAGATCCGCGACCTCGCCGAGCAGCTCCGCGGAGCGATCGAGGGGTATTCGCCGGACAACGTCATCGTCTACGGGAAGACGGGGACCGGGAAGTCGCTCGTGTCGAAGTACGTCATGGGCCGCGCGCGCGACCTCGCGGAGGACGACGTCGCCGTCGGCACCGCCTACCTCGACTGCTCGGAGGACAACACGGAGACACAGGCGGTCTCGTCGCTTGCCAAGACGCTCAACGACGAGGCCGCGACGGACATCGCCGTGCCACAGACCGGTCTCAGCACGTCGAAGTACTACAAGCGCCTCTGGGAGATCCTTGACCGGCGGTACGACGTGATGATGGTCATCTTGGACGAGGTCGACCTGATGGCCGACGACGACCTCCTGATGAAGCTCTCCCGCGCCGAGGAGGCGAACAAGGTCGACTGCCACATCGGCGTCATCGCCATCTCCAACAAGATCCAGTACGCCGAGAACTTAAACGAGCGCGTCAAGTCCAGCCTCCAGCACAAGGAACTATTCTTTCAGCCCTACGACGCCACGCAGCTCCGCGAGATCATGCGCAACCGCGCCGACGCGTTCCAGGAGAACGTCCTGACGGACGACGTGATCCCGCTCTGTGCCGCCTTCGCCGCCCAGGAGCACGGCGACGCGCGCAAGGCGATCGACATCCTCCGACACGCGGGCAAGATCGCCTACAAGAACGGCTCGGACACCGTCACGGAGGAACACGTCCGCGACGCCCAGCAGCTCGCGGAGAAGGACCGCTTCCGCGAACTCATCGACGGCGCGCCGACGCAGGCCAAGACCGCCCTGCTCGCGCTCGCCGAACTCTCCCTGAACAACGACACCGAGGCGTTCCCCACCCGCGAGGTGTTCAAGCAGTACCGCGTCATCTGCGACGCCATCGACATGGACACCCTCTCCGAGCGGCGCTTCCGGGACATCCTCAAGGAGCAGGCGTTCCTCGGCATCGTCGACGTCGAGAAGCTGAACCAGGGGCTGGCCGGCGGCGTCACGCTGAAGAACCGCCTCATCGAGGACCCCGACATCGTCCGCGAGATACTGCTGGAGGACGGCCGGATGTCCGCCTGGAACGAGGACCGGTAGCTCCGGTCGCTCGGTCACCGCTCCGGCTCTCGACTTCCGCCCCGCTGGCGACTTATCGCCATTGGTCGCCCTCACTCTTCGTCACCACCCACCCCCTTCGTCCACGTCCTCACTCTTCCTCACCGCTCTCACTCTTCCTCACCACACTCACCATTCGTCGCCGCTCTCACTCCTCTTCACCACACTCACCATTCGTCGCCGCTCTCACTCCTCTTCACCACACTCACCATTCGTCGCCGCTCTCACTCCTCTTCACCACACTCACCATTCGTCGCCGTTCTCACACCTCGTCTCCGACCTCCAGCGTCGTCAGGTCGTTCGCGATCCGCACCTCGCCGGGGAACCGGCCTTCTATCGTCGCCGTCATGGCCCCCTCCTTCCCGCGCGTTTCGGGGCCGAGATGCGTCAGGTAGACGGTCTCGATATCGCGGCCGGCGAGCACCCCGGCCAGTTCGGAGGGCGTCGCGTGGTCCGCGCCGTCCGCCCCGTTGGACTCCGCACCGTCGTCCGAATGTGTGCGGGCGTCACCGCCGTCCGGGGGCGCGCAGTCGTGGACGAGGACGGCCGACCCGTCCGCGAGGTCGGCGATCGCCGCCGACGCCGCCGTGTCGCCGCTGAACGTCACCGCGTCGGCGTACTCGCCTCCGTCGGCGGCGGCGGTCCCGGCGTCCGTGCCGCCGTTCGGCGCCGCCGCGTCCTCAACGCGATACCCGAGCGTCGGCGTCGAGTGGTCCGCCTCGCGGGCGGTCACCGAGAACCCCGCGGCCTCGAAGGTCCCGGGGGCCACCTCGCAGACGGTGACGTTCGCGCGCTCGTGCAGGTCGTCGACCGCGAGCAGGTGGTCGAGCGCCTCGACGGTCCCCCGCGGGCCGTGGACGGTCAGGTCCGGTTCGCCCGCGAGGACCCGCGCCTTCACGAGCGACGGGAGGTCGGCGACGTGGTCAAGGTGGGTGTGGGTCAGCGCGACGGCGTCGACGGCAGCGGGGCCGACGCCGGCCTCGGCGAGGCGGTGTACGACCCCGCTGCCGCAGTCGACGAGCAGCCGCCGCGAGCGGTCGGCGGAGTCGACCAGAGCCCCGCTCTGGTGCCGGTCGCCGTTCGGAACCGCGGTCCCCGTCCCGAGAAGCGTGACGCGCATGTACGTCGGCGTACCACGGACGCCGGCAAAAGGGTGCGCCCGCGCGGCGACGACCGACCCCGTTCGTGGCCACGGTCTGCGGGTCACGGGCCACGGTCGGCGACCCACCGGGGCCACGCGCCGCCCTCAGCAGAACGTGAGATGGTGGCCGTCGGGGTCCGTGATCCGGACGTCGCCGTCGACCATCGTCACCTTCGAGGCGCGGTTGAGCACCGCGTCGACCGCGAGCCCGGGGTTGCCGTCGGTCTCGAACCCGAGGTCGACGTGGACTCCGCCGCGCGCGTCGGCGATCCCCAGCTGTGGCTCCCACAGCTCCAGGTCGACGGGGCCGCCGAGCCGGACCCGGCGGCGGTCGTCGCCGCGGTCGACCACCTCGAAGCCGAGCGACGTGTAGAACCCGGTCGCCCGCTCCAGGTCCGACACCTCCAGCACGACCTCGAAGATCCCGCCGATCCCCTCGCCGCCGACGTCGCGCTGGCCGAGTTCGACGCAGTTCCCGTCGGGGTCGTAGAGGTACAGCGACTTCGCCGACCCGAACTCCCGCTCCGTGAGGTCGTAGCTCCGCGCAAGCCGGTCGTACCAGCGGTCGTACTCGCCGGCGGGGACGGCGAACGCGAAGTGGGTGTGGAGGCCGCCGCGGGGCGGCAACTGCGGGCGACGAAGGACCAGGCTGACGTCGCCCGCCCCGAGCGCGACTTCGCGTTCGTCGGCCCGCTCGACCGGGAGGTCGAGCGTCCCGGCGTAGAACCCGCGGGCGCGGTCGAGGGATTTGACTTCGAGCGCGAGCCACCGGAGGGCGTCCAGCATACGTCACGATCGTTCGGCAGGAACTTAGTTTCGTACGCTCGGCGGCACCGCCGGCCAGTCCGACGGGTCGACCGCTTATGTTCGTCCGGTCCCACTCAATGCGTATGCCGATGAAAGCAGACGGTCGCCCGACGGAGCCACGAGAGATCGACCGCTGGGAGGGCGGGCTCGGCTGGATCGCTCACCCCGAGGAGACGATGCAGCGGGCGAGCCACGCGCTGGCGACCGACGAGGGGGTGTGGCTGGTCGACCCCGTCGACTGCGAGGGGCTGGACGAACTCGTCGCCCCCCTCGGCGAGGTCGCCGGCGTCGTCGTGCTGTTGGACCGCCACAAGCGGGACGCGGCGGCGGTCGCGCGTCGCCACGACGTGTCGGTCGCGCTCCCGCGGGAACTGCGCGACGTGGCGGCCGACCTCGACGCGCCGACGACGACGTTCGGCGACGAACTCGGGTCGACGGGGTACCGGACGATCCCCGTCGTCGACAACCCGCTCTGGTCGGAGGTCGCGCTGTACGACGCCGAGTCGGGCACGCTCGTCGTCCCGGAGGCGGTCGGGACGGTCGACTACTTCGTCGCCGACGGCGAGGGCCTCGGCGTCCACCCCATGCTCCGGGCGTTCCCCCCGCGCAAGGCGCTGGGCGGGCTCGCCGTCGAACGCGTCCTCGTGGGCCACGGCGAGGGGGTCTCGTCCGACGCCGCACCGACGCTGGCTGCGGCGCTCCGGAACTCGCGGCGGAACGCCCCGAAGGTCTACCTGCAGGCGGCCAGGGGCCTGCTGCCGGTGTGACCGCTCCGCTTACTCCTCTTTCTCGTCCAGTTCTGCCCGCCGATCCGGTGGTTCGGGCGGCGCGAGCGCTGCGCCGATACGACGCAGGACCGGTGACGACGCGGCCCGACGCTCGACCGACCGGCCGACACCCGAGGCGACCCGCCAAGTGATCGAACCGCGCACCACCGCCCCGACGACGGGCACGATCCGGTCGAGGATCCGGACGAACGGCCCGACGGTGTACGTCTCGCGGAGGTCGATGACTATCACTTCCGGGTCCGGCTCGGCGGTGAGCCACTGGAACAGCCAGGAGCCACGGATCCACCGCCCCGCGGTTCGAGTCACGGCCCGGCCGCCGCGGGAGAGCGCGGCGGCGGCCGATCGGATCGCCGACCCGTGGTAGCCGGCTCTGAGGCGGTCGAACAGCCCGCGGGAGTTCGTCTCGCCGGACATCAGGATCCCCCCGCGCCGTCGGCCGACGACGCAGTGCCCTCGAACGAGACGACCGTCCCGTCGACGACGTTCGCCCGGTCGAACAGAATCACATCCTCGGCGATAGGTTGCATTTGCGTGCTCTTCTCACTGGGATCACTCAAATTCTTCCCGTCACGCCGGATTGCAGGCTGACGCTCCCCGGACGCGGGCCGGGAGTGCCCCTGCCGCCCCCGTCCGCGAGCCATCTCTCCGTTCAAGCGGCACGAGTAGGTCACGTCTCTACCGTCCCGTTCACTGCGACTGATGTCCCGTTGGCCACGGCGCTCTCGGGGACCGTCACGGTCCGGTTGCCGACCGCGTACTCGCCCGGGTAGGCGACGGTGACGGAGAACGTGCCGTTCCCGACGGCCGCGGACCGCGCGTACGTGAACGTCTCCCCGCCGATGTCGACCTCGCGGGAGAGCGTCACGGTGCCGTTCGACGCCGCCTCGCCGGTCACCGTCGCGCCGGGGACGAGGCGGAACACCGTCCGCTCGCCGCCGTCGGTCGCGTAGACGGCGCGGTAGTGGGCGGTACCGTTCCCCTTGCGCTCCTGGAGGGTGGCGTACACCGTGCCGGCGGTCAACCCGTCGCTCCCCGACCTGTCTCCGGTGACGACGTACGCCGCCCGGCCGCTGAGGCGGTCGTACCACGCCCCGGGGTCCGTGCTGACGAGGAAGCCCTGGTAGTTCGCCCGGGCGTAGCCGTAGGAGTCGGACTGCCCGCTCGCGAAGGCGTTGTACAGGCGGTTTCGGTCCCAGCGGCTGAACACGTACCGCTCGTCGGCGGCCAGCCCTTGGGCGTCCGCATCGTCGCCGAGCCACGCCGCCGCCCGGTAGGATTCCTCCTCTATCGTCAGGTCGTCGGTGAGCGGCGGAGTCAGCCCCGCGCCCAGGCCCGCGACGAGGACCGTCAGCGCGACCAGCAGCCCCGCGGTCCGCCCATCGAGTGCGGCCGTATCGAACGTCCGGCCCGCGCCGTCGCCGCGGAGGGAACGCGTCCCGCCCGCCCCGAGCGACGGCCCCGATCCGTCGCCTCCTGCTTCGTCACCGCCGCCGAACGGCGTCGGTCGCCGCGCGAGGTCGACGACGCTCGCCAGGTGGACGAAGCCGAGGCCGCCGACCACCGCGACGGGCACCGCGAGCGCGCCGGCGAAGCGGACCTGCAGAACGCCCAGGACCAGCAACACCACGACGTACGCAGTCGCCGCGAGCCACTCGGTCCGGTCGCGGGCGACGGCGGCCCACCCGCCCCACGCCGCGTACGGGAGCGCGAGGAACAGCGCCAGCCCGAAGTAGAAGATCGGCGCGAGCGGCCCGCCGAGGTCGGGGTCGAACAGCGACCCGGTCTCGACGATGTCGCCTTGCCCCGGTTTCAGCGCGAGCCGTTCGACCTCCTGGCGGAACTCCGCCCGGAAATCCGGGAACGACCGCCACACGACGCCGAACACGGCCGCCGCGGCCGCGACGAGGCCGCCGCCGGTCGCCAGCCACGAGAGGTCGGCGCGGTGGCCCGCCTCGGCGACGACCGCGACCGCGAGGCTCCCGAACAAGAGGAAAGCCGGGGTGAGCGCGACGTACTTCGCGTGCCACCCCCACGCGCCGTGCGCGCCCCACACCGCGCCCGCGGCGAGGGCCACCGCAACCAGTTCCGGCCCGAGGCCCCGCAGCGGCGACCGCCCCGCGCGGAGGTCCACGGCCGCGCGCAGGAGGACGTACAGCCCCACCGGGAGGATGAGCAGCGGGCCGGCGTTCCAGGCGAGCACCTGCGCGGCGACGCCGAGGGCGAGCAGGCCGGTCCACGGGGCGGCCGCCGCGGCCAGGTCCCGTGGTGGCCGGTCACGGTCCACGGCGGCCAGCGCGACGAGCGCGTACAGCGCCACGGCGACGAGCATGTAGTCGAAGGCGTGGTGGTCGCCGAAGCCGACCGCCGAGCGGTAGGCGTGGACCGGCGTGACCGCGAGCAGGCCGACCGCAGCGACGCCGACGCGGGCGTCGTCGGTCAGCCGCCGCGCGGTCCCGTAGACGGCCAGCCCGGTCACGAGCGCCGCGGCGACGGGGTACCACGCGAGCGTGAGGTCGACGGTGCGGGCGTCGCCGCCGACCGTTCGGGCGACGGACCACAGGACGGCCGCGAGCAGCGGCTCGCCGTCGAGCAGCCGGTCGGGCACGGCGAACAGGCCGGCGTCGTCGGCTGCGAGCTGGAGCAGCCAGTGGCGGTAGAAGTACGGGTCGTTCGCCAGCAGGACGATATCGCCGTTCCGGAACACGCTCGGGGAGGCGACGAGGCGAAAGAGCGCGACGAGCGCGAGCGCGGCGGCCAGCGCCGCGGCCGCGTCGCGACGGACCCGCGGGAGGCGCTCACGGAACCGGTCGAGGGCGGCGCTCGCGTCGACGCCGGCGCTCCCCCCGCTCGATTCCCCGCCCGGTCCGTCCGCCGTCGCGCCGTCGAGCGCGCGGTCGACGGCGACGGGGTCGGCCAGCCGGTACTCGTCGCCGGCGCTCTCGACGACGCCGCTCGCGACGATCTCGCCGAACGCCCCCGAGTCGACGGACACGTCGTCGAACGTCCACGTCTCGCGGGCGCCGTCGACGTCGCGTATCTCCCGGAGGGCGGGTTCGAGCTCGGGGCGGTCCGCGAGGAGGGCGACGACCTCCTCCCGCGCGTCGGTCATGTTCCCCGCGAGAGGTCACACCCGCATAAAACCAACTACTCCGCCGGGACAGGATCCGGTCGCCGTTGCGGCCGCTCCCCTCGCTGCGCCGGCTCACGCCTCCGCGCCGCCGACCCGCCGGTCCGCCAGGGCGACACCGGCCGCCACGGCGACCGCAACCGCAAGCACCCGCGGGTCCGACGACACGTAGAGGCTCGGCGTCGGCGGCCGCCACGGCACCGGGTAGAGCCAGAACCCCGCGCGGCCGTCGGCGTACGCCCGCAGCCCGTCGAGGACCAGCGCCGACCCGCCGCCGGCGACCAGCGCCGCGTACGCCGGCCGCCACCGCCGGCCGAACGCGAGCGCGATGAGGCCGCCGACCAGCAGGACGCCGGCGAGCGTGCCGACCGCCCCCACGTCGAAGGGGACGCCGAGCGCCCGGCTCACCGCGGCGGAGTCGACGAGTATCTCGACCTTGATCAGGTCGGGGATCGCCGCCCCGGCGACGCCGACCGCGACCCACTCGTCCGTCAGGCGGTCGACCCGCCAGCTTGCGACGGTCAGCAGGGCGTACGCGAACAGGACGTGTGAGAGCAGGTCAGGCATCGTCGGTTCCACCTCCCCGGACGGCGGTTCCGTCGCCCGCGTCGCCGCCCGCCGAACCGTCCCGCGGGACGAACGACAGCGTCGCCGGGTCCACCCGCCAGCGCCGGAAGAACAGCGCGAGGATCCCGAGCGCGCCGACGGCGGAGACGGCGTACTTGTACAGCGCCGCCCCGCCGTCGGGGTTGACGACCACCGACTCCGAGACGGTCATCGTCCGCCCCGCTTCCAGCGTTCCGTACGCCTGGACGGTGCCGCCCGGTTCGACGTCGCGGTCGAACCCGCGGAGCGTCATCGCGAACTCGCCGCCGTCGTGTTCGACGCTGACCGTCGCGGTGCGGGCGTCGCTGTCGACGCGCTCGACGGTGCCGAACACGAGCGTCCGCTCGCCGACGTGGGCGTCGTACTCCGCCGCGAGTTCGTCGCTCGTCGGCGAGTCCCAGCGTCGCTCCTCGGTCGCGTCGTAGTGGACGCAGAGCCCGAAGATCGCGGCCAACAGCAGCACTGCGACGGCCGCGCGACGCCGGTGTGACATACCCCCGATTGCCGACGCGGCCTGAATGAACGCTTCGGTTCCGTTACGGCCGAGTCAGATCCACAGTGCGACCCCGCCGGCGACGGCGAGGGAGCCGAGCCCGACGCAGACGGCCCAGAAGTCGACCCGCTCGACGACCCGCATCAGCGCGTCGATGGTGAGGTAGCCGACGACGGCGGCGGCGGCCAGCGCGACCAGCGCCGGGCCGACGTCGACGCTCGGGATGCCACCCTCGTCGAGTACCGTCAGCGCGCCCGCGCCGAAGGCTGCGGGGACGCTGAGCAGGAACGAGAGGCGGAACGACGCCGGACCGTCGTGGCCCCGCAGGAGCAACGCGCCGGCGGTGGTCCCCGACCGCGAGACGCCCGGCAGGAGCGCGAGCCCCTGGAGCGCGCCGACGAGCACGGCGTCGAACGCGTCGGGCGACCCCCGCGTGCCGAGCGCGCGGTCGCCGGCGAGTTTCTGGAACGCGCCCGTGACGACCAGCAGGAGGCCGATGAGCGCGACGAACGCCCCGCCGGTGAGTTCGCCCACCAGGTTGTCGAGCGCGAGGTACGCGGCTATCCCGACCACGCCGGAGGCGAGCGTCGCCAGCACGATGAAGGAGAGGTCGGCCGTGTCGTCGCCGAAGGCCGTCCCCGGCCGCCAGCGCGGCGCGGCGGCGACGGCGTCGCGGAACTCGTCGCGGTAGTACACCGTCGCCGACAGCGCCGTCCCGACGTGGAGGAACAGCGAGAACTGGACGGCGGCGGACGGCGACGACCCGACTGCGGCGAGGAAGACGGCGACATTGCCCTCGCTCGATATCGGCAGCCACTCGAAGACCCCCTGCAGGATCCCGGCGATGAGCGCGACGAGCGTGGCGCGGTCCATGCGCAACTCCGGTCACCGCCCGGACATAACGGCTTCGGATCGCGCGCCGCGGGGCCGCACCAGGTTCGGCCGGTCCGCTCAGGCCCCCTCGGCCCGGCCGCGCTCCGCCGCCGCGTAGATCAGCGCCCAGAGGGCACCGAGCGCGAGCAGCCACGCGAACGCGACGGCAACGAGGATCAGCATGAGACAACCGGTCGCTCCCCTCCTCCCTTGTTATGGGCCGCCAAACGCGGTCGACCCGTCGCCGGGATTCCGGTAAGCGCCCGTTTCGCCCGTCACTCGCGGAATATCCATACCTACGTCCGGCGATGGGTCTTTCCCGGCCCGGGTCGTATGTGAGCCGTGGTCTACGTTACGCGCGGCCTCGTGACGGTTCTGCTCGAACTCGCCCGCGAGGCCGAACCGGGGGAGGTCACGGCGAACCTGGCCGTCACGCCGGCCGGCGAGCTCAGCGGCGCGGAGAGCCTGCCGGCCGACGTCCCCGTGTTCACGGACTTCTACCTGCCCGGCAGCGGCGGGGCGGTCGACGCCGTGTTCGGCGTCGACCTCTCGACGCCGTCCCGGCAGACCCAGGGGCGGTTCGTCTCCCACCCGCAGGGCGAACTGGCGGTGTCCCGGACGGACGACCTCCACGAGGCGGTGTTCGTCGCGGTGCCGCCGTGGGAGGAGGCGAACCTCGCGGCGTTCGACCGGCGCGGCCGCCGGCGGGACCTGACGGTTGTCGACGCCGAGCCGCCACAGGAGTCTATCTCGTAGCGCGCCGCCCGGGTCGGGCGGACGCCGAGGTCACTCCAGGTAGCCCAGATCCCGCAGCTGGGACGTTATCTCGTCGAACTCCGCCTCGGTCAGCTCGCCCTGCTGCTGGTGCTGGATGACGATGCTCCGCAGGAGAAAGCGGACCAGGTCGCTCGTGCTCTGGAAGCTCGTGCCCTCGATCGTCTCGTCGACCCGGTCGGCCAGGTCCTTCGGGATGGAGACGGTCGTGTACTCGGTCATACGGGAGGTGGGGCGCGGGCGACCGAAAGGCTTTGCGACCGCCGGCCGACGCGTCGGCACTGGTTTTTTGCCGCGGCGTTCGTATCCGCGGATATGGGAGTGCGGCCGCCAGCGAACGACAGCAGCGACGAACCGGAGGCGATCGAGTTCGGGATCGCCGCCGTCGACGCGCGACTCGACGAGGCCGACGTGACGTTCCCGGCGACCCGCGAGGACCTCGTCGCGGCGCTCGACTCCGAGGTGCCGTACGACGCGAAGGGGCGTTCGATCCCGCTCGCCGACGCCATCGACGAGACGGGCCGGCGCGAGTTCGACTCGGAGGTCGACCTGCTCGACGAACTCCACCCGGTGTTCGAGGAGCGCCGCGCCTCGCCAGTGGGCCTGCTCGACCAGGTACGCGCGATCCTGCCCTTCTAGCCCGCCTCAGCGGTCCGGCGGTTCGGCCTCCCGCTCCGCGGCCGCGACCTCAGGGTCGCGCTCCGCGTCGGCCGGTTCGGCCGGGTCGACCGCGCGTCCGGCGGTTTTCCGACCGGTCTTGCGGTCCGACTCCAGTCGCTGGAGGCGGTGCATCTGGTCGCGGTGGAGCGTCACGATCATGTCCGAGAGGACGCCGAAGATGATCAACTGGACCCCGAACAGCAGGGCGAACGCGGCGACGACGGCGATGACTTCGTGGCTGATCCCGCGGGTGATCCACTCGACGCCGACGTACGCCGCGAGCGCGCCGCCGGCGGCGACGCCGGCCGCCCCGACGCTCCCGAAGTAGAACAGGGGGTTGTTCGTCTTCGCCAGCCGGTACAGCGTCAGGATGATCGTCCCGCCGTCCCACACCGGGTGGAGGTTCGTCTCCGAGTCCTCCGGCCGCGCGAGGTAGCTGATCGGGACCTCCGTCATCTCGACGCCGTGTTTCACGCACTCGACGGCCAGTTCCGTCTCGATCCCGAAGCCCTCGGAGTTGAGTCGGAACAGTTCGACCGACTCGCGGGTGAACGCCCGGTAGCCGCTGAGGATGTCGTAGTTGGACTGCCCGTGGATGAAGTGGAACGCGCGGTCGATGATCCCGTTGCCGAACTGGTTGAGCCGCGTCATCGCGCCGGCCTCCATGTCGGCGAAGCGGTCGCCGATGACGTGTTCGGCCTCGCCGGCGAACAGGGGGTCGAGCATCGCGGGGGCGTCCTCCGGGCGGTACGTGCCGTCGCCGTCGAGCATCAGCACGTACTCGCTGTCGACGTACTCCAGTCCCTCCTGGACGGCCTGGCCCTTCCCGGAGCCGGACTGGACGACCACGCGAGCGCCGCGAGCCTCGGCTATCTCGCGGGTGTCGTCCGACGAGTCGCCGTCGACGACGAGGACGTTGTCCAGCCCCTGTTCGTGGAACCCGTCTATCACCTCCCCGATGGTCGCGGCCTCGTTCAGCGTCGGGATCAGGACGCAGACGTCCCCGTAGTCCGCCATTGTCGGTGACTCCACGGGGGAGGCGCAAAAGGTTTGCTTTCAGGCGTGACGGACGGCCCAGCCGTGTCAGGCCGTCCCGCCGGGTAGCCGTCGTGCTCGGACGCCGCTCAGTCGCCCGCGGCCTCGCGGCGCTCGCTCAGGTGCTCCCAGATCTCGGTGCAGCCACACCCGTCGTCGACGCCGTCCAGGTGGTCGTCGACCCCACACGCCTCGCCCTCGTCCTCCGATATCCCGTCGACCATAGTTACTCAGTTAGTGAGTAACCGAAAGGCGTGGGTCGTGATAAGCTTTTGGGAGCGACGGCGGCTCCGGCGGCCCGCCCCGCGCAGGGCGCAACGCCCGATTTACGGTGCCGCGCGAGAAAGCGGCCGGCAATGAGCGCGCGCGATCCGACGGACCTCCTCGAACGGCTCGACCTGAAGGAGTACGAGGCGACGGCGCTGTCGCACCTGCTGGCGGCCGGGCGCTCCACCGCGCCGGACATCGCCGAGGCGACGGGCATCCCCAAGGCGCGGATCTACGGCGTGCTGGACACGCTGGCGGACCTGGGGTACATCAAGGTGTACCCGGGCCGCCCTAAGGAGTACGAGCCGAAGTCGCCCGCGACGATCCTCGACCGCGTCAAGGAGAACCGCCGGCAGGAGTACGAGCGCCGCCGCCGGGAGGTCGAGGACCTGCGCGAGGAGTTCCTCGCGGAGTTCCGCCCGCGCTACGAGCGGGCCGACGACGACGTGTCCCCGACCGCGGAGCTGTTCTACGTCGTCGACGTCGGCGACCCCAGCGAGTCCGAGACCCGCAAGCTCTACGCGGACGCCGACGAGCGGGTCAACGTCATCACGAACAGCTTCGCCTACTTCGACGCCGTCGAGCCGGCCTTCGCCGACGCCGTCGACCGCGTCGACGTGGACGTGCTCTTTCTCCACCCCCGCCACCTGCCCGACGAGAAGCGGGAGCGACAGGCGGAGATCGTCGACAGGATCGCCGCCGAGTACCCCGAGGTCGGGATTCGCTTTTCCGAGGAGCGGTTGCCGTGGCGCGGCACGTTCGCCGACCCGAGCGCGACCTACGACTCGGGGAAGGCGATCTTCCTCGTCGAGGAGCGCGACGTGCCGAACCACAAGCGCCAGGCCGCCATCACCGAAAACGGGTCGTTCGTCGCGGGGATGCAGCGGTACTTCGACCTCGTGTGGGAACACGAGAGCCTCGCGGAGTACCCGGACTGAGCCGTCGCTGGGGGGGTCCGCCCGCGCCGCTGCTCGATACCGCCCGTAGCCACAGCGCCGTCGTCAGCCGACCCCTCCCGTTCCGAACAAAAGGCTTATGCCACCAGTTACTCACATTCTGAGTAACTATGACGGTTCTCGTCACCGGTGCCGACGGCTACGTCGGCTGGCCGACCGCTCTGCGACTGGCGCGGCGACTCGACGAGCGGGTCGTCGGCGTGGACAACCTCGCGCGGCGCGACTGGGTGGAGGACGCGGGCAGCGTCTCCGCCGTCCCGGTCGACGACCCCGAGATGCGGTTCGCGGTGGAACCGAACCTGAGCTTCGTGTACGCCGACCTCGCCGACCGCGACGAGGTACAGCGGCTGCTCGACGTCCACGAGCCCCACACCGTCGTCCACGCGGCGGCCCAGCCCAGCGCGCCGTACTCGCAGATAAACGGCGAGCGCGCGCTGTACACCCAGCGCAACAACCTCTCGATGAACGTCAACCTGCTCCACGGGCTGAAAGACGCCGGGCTGGAGGACACACACTTCATCGAGACGACGACGACGGGCGTCTACGGCGCGCCCGAGTTCCCGATCCCCGAGGGCGGCGCGACGATGGAGAACCAGGGCGAGCGCGACGACGTGCCGTTCCCGGCGATGGGCGGTTCCTGGTACCACGTCACCAAGTCCTTCGACAACGCGAACGCGCGACTGGCGAACACGCAGTGGGGCCAGCCGGTCAGCGACCTCCGGACCGCCATCGTGTACGGCACCGAGACCGCGGAGACGGAGGAACTGGAACTCCCGACGCGGTTCGACTTCGACTACTACTTCGGCACGGTCGTCAACCGCTTCTGCGCGCAGGCGGTCGCGGGCTACCCGCTCACCGTCTACGGCAAGGGCGAGCAGCGCAAGCCGATGGTCGGCCTCCGCGACACCGTCGAGAGCATCGCGACGCTGGTCGAGGACGGCCACGCCGGCGACGGCGTCGAGGTGTACAACCAAGTGACCCGCCCGGTCGCCATCGTCGAACTCGCCGAGACGATACAGGCGGTCGGCGAGGAGTTCGACCTCGACGTCGAGATCACCCACGTCGAGAACCCCCGCGAGGAGGACGAGGAGCACAAGATGGAGATGGAAAACGAGGAGTTCGCGGACCTGGTCGGCGAACCGCAGTCCCTGGAGGCGGGCGTCCGCGACGTACTGACGACGCTGACCCGCCACCGCGACCGCATCACCGCCCGCGAGGACCGCTTCCTGCCGGAGGTGTTGCTCGATTAACGTCCTCGTCACCGGGGGCGCGGGCTACGTCGGCAGCGCCCTCCTGCCAGTGCTTTCCGACGCGAGCCACGACGTCCGCGTGCTCGACGACTTCTCGCTGTCGTCGCCCCGCAACCTCGTCGACGCCCCGCCCGTGGACTTCGTCCGCGGCGACGTGCGCGACGAGGCCGTCGTCCGGGAGGCGATGGAAAACGTCGACGCCGTGGTCCACCTCGCAGCGATCACGGGCGCGGCCAAGACCCACGACATCCCCGAGAAGACGTTCGACGTGAACCTCAGCGGCACTGAGACGGTACTGTCGGCGGCCGAGGACGAGGGCGTCGACCGGGTCGTGCTCGCCAGCTCCTGTAACGTGTACGGCGAGACCTACGAGACCGACCTGAGCGAGGACTCGCCGACGGACCCCGGCAACCCCTACGCCGAATCGAAGCTCGCCGCCGAGGAGGCCTGCGTCGACGCCGACGTGGAGGCGGTCGCGCTCCGGCTGGCGACCAACTACGGCTGGAGCCCTGGCGTCCGGTTCAACCTCGTCGTCAATTCCTTCGCGTTCCGCGCGGTGATGGACGAGCCGCTGACCGTCTACGGCGACGGCCGGAACTGGCGGCCGTTCCTCCACGTGCGGGACACGGCCCGCGCGTTCGCCGCGGCGCTGGACTGGCCGGAGGGCCGGTACAACGTCGGCGAGGACAACTACCGCATCGAGGACGTCGCCGCGACGGTCGCCGAGGTCGTCGGCAAGCCCGTCGAGACGGACTACCTCGAGGACGAGGACCCCGGCCCCTCCTACAGCGTCACGTTCGAGCGGATGGCCGACCGCGGCTTCGAGCCCGAGTTCTCGCTCCGGGAGGGCGTCCGCGACCTGACCGACAGATTCGCCGCGGGCGAACGCCTTTCAGACTCCGCGATGAGAGGACGTACATGACAACGGACATGACGGAAACGCACACCGTAGGCGTGACCGGGGCCGCCGGCTACATCGGCTCCCGCGTCGCGAAGGTCCTCCTTGCCGAGGGCCACGACGTGGTGCCGGTCGACGACTTCTCGGTCGGGGACGTACGGGAGATAGACGGCCGCCGCGTCGAGGAGGTCGACGTGCGCGACCGCGACGCCGTCCGCGAGGCGTTCGACGGCGTCGACGCCGTGATGCACCTCGGCGCGGTGAGCGGCGTCCCGGACTGTCAGGAGAATCCGGAACACGCGTTCGACGTGAACGTCGGCGGCACGGAGAACGTCGCCTGGTTCTGCCGCGAGCGGGGGACGCCGCTGGTGTTCCCCTGCAGCATGGCGGTGCTCGGCGACCCCGTCGAGTTCCCAATCACCGCGGACCACCCGCGGAACCCGCTGAACTTCTACGGCCGGAGCAAGGCGCTTTCCGAGGACGACGTCCACCAGCTAGCCGACGGGGAGTTCCCCGCCCACGTGTACGTGAAGTCGAACCTGTACGGCCACCACGAACTTGACGGACGAGAGATAGGAAAGAACACGGTGATAAACATCTTCGTCGACAAGGCGCTGGACGGGGAGCCCCTGACCGTCCACGAGCCAGGGACGCAGGCGCGGGACTTCATCCACGTCAAGGACGTGGCCCGCGCCTACGCGCTCTCGCTGGACGAACTCGTCGGGAGCGACCCCGGCGCGACGACGTTCACGCTTGCCAGCGGCGACGACCGGAGCATCCTCGACATCGCCGAGGCCGTCCAGTCGATCGTCGCGGATGAGCGCGGGTACGAGGTACCGATAGAGATGGTCGAGAACCCCCGCGAGAGCGAGACCGAGGTCGGCGACTTCACCGTCGACACCTCGGAGGCCAGAGCGGAGATCGGCTTCGAGGCGGAGTACGACGTGGACCGCGCGGTCCGGGAGATGGTGCGATGAAGGCGGTCGTCGTCGCCGCGGGCGAGGGCACGCGGATGCGGCCGCTGACCGCCAACCGGCCGAAGCCGATGCTCCCGGTCGCCGGGAAGCCGATGCTCGAACACGTGATGGACGCCTGCGCGGACGCCGTCGACGGCTACGTGCTGGTCGTCGGCTACCACGCCGAGGCGATCCGCGAGGGCGTCGGCGACGAGTTCCGCGGCCTGCCCGTCGACTACGTCGAGCAGGACGAACAGCTCGGCACCGCCCACGCCATCGAGCGGGCCGAACCGCACGTCGACGAGCGGTTCCTCGCGCTGAACGGCGACGTGGTGTTCGACCCCGAACTGGTCGACCGGCTCGCGGAAACCGGCACCACGACGATCGCAACCATGCGCGTCGACGACCCCACGTCGTACGGCGTCGTCGGGCTGGCCGACGGGAACGCCGGCGACGGGGAGGGCGGCTTCCGCCGCGCGACCAGCATCGTCGAGAAGCCCGCCGATCCGCCGTCGAACCTCGCCAACCTCGGGCTGTACGCCTTCGACCCGGCGATCTTCGAGTACATCGACCGGACGACGCTCAGCCAGCGCGGCGAGTACGAAATCACCGAGTCGCTGGGCATGCTACTGGACGACGGCCACGAGGTCGCCGTCGTCGAACACGACGGCCGCTGGCTCGACGTTGGCCGCCCGTGGGAACTGCTCGACGCGACCGAGGCCGCGCTCGCGGACCTGGAGGGACGGATCGACGGCGAGGTCGAGGACCGCGCGACCCTCAAGGGCCCCGTCGTCGTCGAGGAGGGCGCGCGCGTCCGGAACGGGGCGTACGTCGAGGGGCCGGCGATGATCCAGTCGGGCGCGGACGTCGGCCCGAACGCCTACGTCCGCGGGGCGACGGTGATCGGGCCGGACGTCCGCGTCGGCAACGCCGTCGAGGTGAAGAACTCGATACTGATGGCGGGCGCGTCCGCCGGGCACCTGTCGTACGTCGGCGACTCCGTCGTCGGCCGCGACGCCAACCTCGGCGCGGGGACGACCGTCGCGAACCTCCGGCACGACGATGAGAACGTGAAACTGACCGTGAAGGGCGAGCGCGTCGACACCGGCCGCCGGAAGCTCGGCGTAGTGCTCGGCGACGGCGCGAAGACGGGGATCAACACGAGCCTCAACGCCGGGACGAAGCTCGGGGCGGGCGCGATGACGCGGCCGGGCGAGGCGGTCATGGAGGACCGCGGTGATTCGATATGAAAGCAGTCATCCTCGCGGCCGGCGAAGGCCAGCGGCTCGAACCGCTGACCAACCGCCGGCCCAAACCGATGGTACCGATCGCGAACCAGCCGCTGCTGGAGTACGTCATCGATGCGGTGTCCGACGCCGGGATCGACGAGATTGTCCTCGTCGTCGGCTACAAGCGCGAGCGCATCCAGACGTACTTCGGCGACGGCCACCGCTGGGGCGTCGACATCGAGTACGCCGTCCAGGAGAAACAGCTCGGCACCGGCCACGCCGTCCTGCAGGCCGAGGACCGCGTCGAGGACGAGTTCCTCGTGCTCAACGGCGACCGCATCATCACGGCCGACCTGGTCGAGCAACTCGTCGAGACGCGCGCCGAGACCGGCGACACGGTGATGGGACTCACGCGGGCCGACGAGCCGAGCGAGTACGGCGTCGTCACGCTGGACGGCGAGCGCGTCGTCGGGGTAACGGAGAAGCCCCGCGCCGCGGCCGCGCCGTCGGACATCGTCAACGCCGGCGTGTACGCGTTCGACGAGGCGGTGTTCGACGCGATCCGGGATATCGACGCCGGCCCGGCCGGCGAACTGGCGCTCACGTCGGCGATCGAGGCACTCGTCGACGACCGCGACGGGGCCGTCCGGGGCGTCCGCTACCGCGGGCTCTGGGTCGACGTCTCCTACCTGTGGGACGTGACCGATGTCACCGCGCGCGTCCTCGACGCGACAGACGAACCGGTCCAGCGCGGGACGACCGAACCCGGTGCACACGTCGCCGACGACGTGCGGACCGGTTCGAACACGCGGATCGGGGCCAACGCGACGGTCCGCCGCGGGACGGCGCTGGGCGACAACGTCACCGTCGGCGCGAACGCTGTGCTCTCGAACGTCGTCGCCTTCGACGACGCGACGATCGGCGACGGCGCGGTGCTCCGGGACTGCGTCGTCGCGGAGAACGCCACCGTCGGGCCGAACTCGACGGTGCCCGGCGGGCCGGCCGACGTGATCGTCGACGGGACGGTGTACGAGGACGTCGACCTCGGCGCGGTGATCGGCGACAACGCCAGCGCCGGGGCCGGCGTCGTCTTCGACGAGGGGACGGTGATCGGCGACGGGACCCGGATCGGCGACGGCGTGACGGTGTCCGGGTGCGTTCCGCCGGACACGGAGGTGCGGAGGGGATAACATGTGCGGGATCGTCGGCTACGTCGGCCCGCAGTCGCCCCTCTCGGTCGTCGCGACCGGGCTGAAGAACCTGGAGTACCGCGGCTACGACTCCGCGGGCGTCGCGCTGAACGACGGCGGGATCGAGGTGTACAAACAGGAGGGCGAGATCGACGACCTCGACCTCCCCGAATCGACGGACGCGACCTGCGGGATCGGCCACACGCGCTGGTCGACCCATGGGGAGCCGACCGACGCGAACGCCCACCCCCACACCGACTGCGAGGGGGAGATCGCTGTCGTCCACAACGGGATCATCGAGAACTACGATGCGCTGAAGGCGGAACTGGACGGCCACCGGTTCACCAGCGAGACCGACACAGAGGTCATCCCGCACCTCATCGAGGAGGTGTACGACGGCGAGGACTTGGTCGGCGCGGTGCAGGCCGTCCTCGACCGGCTGGAGGGAAGTTACGCCTTCGCGGTCACCGCGGTCGGCCACGACGGGATGGTCGCCGCCCGGATGGACAGCCCGCTCGTCGTCGGCCACGGCGAGGACGGCAACTTCCTCGCCAGCGACGTGACCGCCTTCCTCGAACACACCCGCGACGTCTCCTACGTCGAGGACGGCGACGTGGTCGCGGTCGACGCCGACGGCGTGACGGTGTACGCCGACGGCGGGGTCGTCGAGCGTCCCGTCCGCACCGTCGACTGGGAGGCCGAGGCCGCCGAGAAGGGCGGCTACGACCACTACATGCTCAAGGAGATCCACGAGCAGCCCCGGTCGCTCCGGCAGACGCTGTCGGGGCGGGTAGACGCGGTCAACGGCGACGTCGACCTCGACGTCGACCTGCCCGAGCAGTACCTCCAGTCCGTCGAGGAGGTCCAGATCGTCGCCTGTGGCACCTCCTACCACGCCGGGCTGTACGCCCAGCAACTGATCGAGTCGCTGGCGGACGTCCGCGTCACGGTCCACGTCGCCAGCGAGTACGACTTCACCGGCGGGCGCGACCCGTGGCGCACGCTCGTCCTCGCGGTCACCCAGAGCGGCGAAACCGCGGACACGCTGTCGGCCATGCGCGAGGCCGCCCGCGCCGGCGCGCGGACGCTCGCCGTGACCAACACCGTCGGCAGCACCGCCGCCCGCGAGGCCGACGACGCGCTGTACATCCGCGCCGGCCCGGAGATCGGCGTCGCCGCGACCAAGACGTTCGCCGCACAGGTGACGACGCTGTCCCTGCTGTCGGCGTACCTCGGGCGCGAGCGCGGCACGCTCTCGGCCAGCGAGGCGGGCGACCTGCTGGAGAACGCCCGGGGGCTTCCCGGCGCGATCCAGCAGATCCTCGACGTGGAGAGCGACATCCGCGAGGTCGCCGAGGAGTTCGTCGACGGCGACGGCTTCTTCTTCGTCGGCCGGAAGCTGGGCTGTCCCGTGGCCCTGGAGGGCGCGCTGAAGCTGAAGGAGATATCCTACGCCCACGCGGAGGGCTTCGCCGCCGGCGAGCTGAAACACGGCACGCTCGCGCTGGTGACGCCCGACACGCCCGTGCTCGCGGTGCTCACCGAGGGCGCGAACCCACGGGCCACGCTCAACAACGTCAAGGAGGTCGAGTCCCGCGGCGCGCCGGTGGTCGGCGTCACGTCGCTGGGCGACGCCGAGAAGTTCCTCGACGCCTCCTTCGAGGTGCCCGAACTCGGTCGGCTGGAGCCGCTGCTGGCGAACGTCTACCTGCAACTGTTCGCCTACCACGTCGCGAAGCTGAAGGGGCGCTCAATCGACAAGCCGCGGAACCTGGCGAAAAGCGTCACGGTGGAGTGAGACGCGCCCGCCGCCGGCCGCCGCTACCGCGTTCCGCTCACCAGGTCAGGCCTTCGTACACCTCTAGCTCGTTCTCGTCCACGTCGATCCGACGGCCGTCGATCAGCACCTTCCGGGCCATCCCCGAGAAGTCCAGGTCGTCGAACTCCGGCCACTCGGTCGCGACCATCGCTGCGTCTGCGCCGTCGAGCGCCGCCGCGGCGGAGTCGGCATAGGTCACGTCGGGGTACTTCTCGCGGGCGTTCTCCGTGGCGACGGGGTCGTAGGCGACCACGTCCGCGCCGCGGTCCCGGAGGTGGCCGACGAGGTCCATCCCGCGGGAGCCCCGCACGTCGTCGGTGCCGGGCTTGAACGCGACGCCGAGGACGGCCACGCGAGCGCCCTCCGGGTCGACGTGGTCCGCGAGCAGGTCGACCATCCGGCGCGGCTGGAGGTCGTTGACCGCGACGACGGCGTCCAGCAGTTCGGGCTCGTACCCCTGCTCCCGGGCGACCGCCCGGACCGCGTCCACGTCCTTCGGGAAGCAGGAGCCGCCCCAGCCGAGCCCGGAGCGGAGGAACTGGTCGGAGATGCGGTCGTCCAGCCCGACCGCGTCGAACACGTCGTAGGCGTCGACGCCGAGTTCCTTGCAGACGTTGCCGAGTTCGTTCACCAGCGACACCTTCGACGCCAGCATCGCGTTGTTGGCGTACTTGATCATCTCGGCCTCGCGCAGCCCCGTGTTCACGACGGGGACGCCGTCGGTGACCGGCGCGTAGAGCTCCGCGAGCAGGTCCCGGACCCACGGCTGCTCCGTGCCGAACACGACCTTGTCCGGTTCGAGGAAGTCCGAGACGGCGGTGCTCATCCGCAGGAACTCGGGGTTCATCCCGAGGCCGAGGTCCTCCCCGACGGTCTTCCCGGACGCCTCGGCGACGGCCGGCCCGATCACCCCGTCGGTCGTCCCCGGCACGACCGTGCTCTTGGTGACGACGGCGTGGCGGCCGTCCTTCGCGGCCAGCGCCTCGCCGAGCGCCTCCGCGCCGGCCTCCATCACCGCCAGGTCGATGCTGCCGTCCGCGCGCGAGGGGGTCGGGAGACAGAGCAGCGTGAGGTCGGTCTCGACCACGGCGTCGTAGTCCGTCGTCGCGCGCAGACCCTCGCCGGCGTTGCGCTCGATCCGCTCGGCCAGCCCCGCCTCGTGGATCGGCGCGTCGCCGGCGTTTATCGCCTCGACGACCGCCTCGTCGATGTCGACGTTCACGACCTCGTGGCCGAGGTCCGCGAGGCAGGCCGCGACGGTGGTGCCGACGTAGCCGCTCCCGACGATGGAGACGTTCACGACCGGATCACCATCGGTTCGTACCACTCGCGGTTCTCCCGATACCAGTCGACGAACCGTGAAACCCCGTCGCGGATGCTCACGCTCGGCTCGTAGTCGAGCAGGTCGCGGGCCTTCGAGACGTCTGCGTGGGTGTGCCGGGCGTCGGCCTCGTTCGCGTCGGTGTACTCGATGCCGACGTCAGCCCCCGTCTCGGCGATGATGTGCTCGGCCAGTTCCTGAACCGTGATGTTGCCCGACGAGCCGACGTTCAGCGCCTCGCCGTCGGCCGCGTCGGTCTCCAGCAGCGCCACGTTGGCGTCGACGATGTCGGAGATGTAGGTGAAATCCCGGGTCTGCTGTCCGTCGCCGTAGATCACCGGCGGCTTCCCGTTGAGGCACCGCGAGGTGAAGTTCGTGATCGCCATGTTCGGGCGCATTCGGGGGCCGTACACCGTGAAGTGACGCAGGCTCACCGTCGAGACGTCCCGGAGGTTGTCCCAGACGCGACAGTAGTGTTCCGAACTGAGCTTGGTGATCGCGTAGGGGCTCTGCGGGTAGTTCGGGTGCTCCTCGTCGTAGGGCAGGTAGTCGTCCTTGCCGTACACCGACGACGACGAGGCGTTCACCACGCGCTCGACGCCGTGGTCGGCGGCGGCCTCCAGCACGTTCAACAGCCCGCCGACGTTGTTCTCGTTGTACGCCGTCGGGTTCTCGACGCTCGTGCGGACGCCCGCCTTCGCCGCCTCGTGGTAGACGAACTCGATGTCGTCGCCCGCGACCACGTCCCGGACCAGTTCCTCGTCGGTGATCGACCCCTCGACGAACTCGAAGCGGTCGCCGCCCGCCTCCCGGCACCGGTCGAGGTTGTGCTCCTTGATCCCCAGGTCGTAGTACGGGTCCATGTTGTCGAGCACCGTCACCCGGTGCCCGTCGGACAGCAGTCGCTCGGCGACGTGCGAGCCGATGAAACCCGCGCCGCCCGTCACGAGGACGTTCATACCCGACCTATCGGCGACGACGGGTTTGTGGTTTCCGGTCTTCGCGGTCAGCTATCGCCGGCTTCCGCGGCCGCCGCCTCCGCGTCCTCGCCCTCATTCAGTCGCTTCTCGACCCGGTCGCGGTCCTCGGGGTAGCCCACGTCGACGCGCCACCCGTCCATCCGGATGGCGTCGATGGTGCGCCCCGACTGAATGAGCAGGTCGACGGCGTCGGGCAGTTCGTACTCCCCGCGGTCGCTCGGCTGGACGAGGTGACAGGCGTGGAAGATCGCCGGCGTGAACGAGTAGAAGCCGGTCATTACCAGGTTCGACGGCGGGTCGTCGGGCTTCTCGACCAGTTCGACGATCTCCCCGTAGCCGTTGGTGTCACAGACCCCGTATCGGGACGCCTCCTCGATCGGCACCTCCTCGACGAGGAAGGCGGCGTCCGCACGGTCCTCCTGCATGCGGTTCACCACGTCGCCGAGGTTCGCCCGGAACACGTTGTCCCCGAGCATCAACACGAAGTCGTCGTCGATGTGGGGTTCGGCCTGCAGGAGGGCGTGTGCGAGGCCGAGCTGCTCGCGCTGGTGGGCGTACGTGATCGGCACGCCGCGGTACTCGTCGTCGTACCGCTCCATGATCTTCTGTTTCTTGTAGCCGACGACGACGACGAACTCGTCGACCCCGATATCGATGAGGTTGTCGAACACGTCCTCGATGAGCGGCTTCCCGTCGACTTCGACCATCACTTTCGGCTTCTCGTCCGTGAGCGGGCGGAGGCGGGTGCCCTTGCCCGCGGCGAGGATGACGGCTTGCATACCCTAATTCCTGAGCGGAGACGCATAAAAGCGTACCTCCATCGTGCTTATGCCACATATACGTAATACACATATTAGATATTTAAATCAAAAAGAGGTTGGATATAGTAGACGTGATCTTCGTGAATATATTGTTGTCTGATTGTCTTATTCTGAATTCATGATGCCGGTGTTTATAATACATTTTAAACTTTTCTTCTTTTCGTTTCTGTTTCGTAATCATTTCATTCCTATCTATTTAATTTTCAATCTTAGAACAAGTGTCTCCCGATCGATGAAAGGGGTTAAACACTGTCCGTTAGAAGAGACTACCCAGACTCTATCCGCGGTGTTGTGACGACCTATGAATCTCGAGCGATCGACAATACTTCACTTTTCAACGCAGATCGCGATCACCGTCTCGGGTTTCGTTGCGACGTTCGTCATTGCACGGCTACTCGGGTCCTCCTCGCTGGGGGCGTACACCGTAGTCGTCGCGCTCGTGTTCTGGCTCAGTCTGCCCGTTACTGCTATCGGGGAGGCGGTGAACAAGCGCGTTAGCGAAGGAAAACGGCGAGGGGAGTTCCTAACGGCCGGGTTCCTGTTGACTGTCGCCGGTGTTCTACTCGTCGGCGTGCCCCTGCTACTGTTTGATGATCTGTTGAACGAGTATCTCGGCGCGTCGTTGGCCTTGCTGTTCGTGTTCCTGTACGCCAGCAACGCCGGTTTCGAATGGATCCTATCCGCATTAAAGGGTCAAAAGAGAGTAGCTCATTCCGGCGGCGTTCAGGCTATTGAACGGGTGATCCGGACCGCTACGCAGGTGGGGCTCATCTTACTCGGCTGGAAAGTCGGTGGCCTAGTGCTCGGACACGCGTTATCTCTCGGCATCGCCGCTTTGTCCGGTATTGTGTTCTTTCGGGTTCGTCCGGCCGTCCCGTCGGTCGAACAGTTCCGGAGCCTTCTCCGGTATGCTCGGTATTCATGGCTGGGTGCGTTGAAAACCAGGTCCTTCGCTTGGATGGATACGATAGTCCTCTCGTTTTTCGTCGTCGATTCGCTTATCGGCATCTACGAGGTCGCGTGGACCCTTGCCTCGGTATTTGCGCTTGTTAGTATTTCCATTCAAAGAACGCTTTTTCCGGAAGTGAGCGAACTGGGTGTCGAAGAGGAGTACGATCGAATTCGGAGCTTCCTCCGGGAAGGCGTTATATTTACCGGGGTCTTTGGCATCCCCGGACTGTTCGGTGCCGCGATCCTCGGCTCGTCGATCCTTTCGATGTATCGACCGGAGTTCACCCGTGGAGAGACGATCCTGATCGTCCTCATCATCGCTCGCATGGCAGCTGCGTACGGCCGCCAATTCATGAGCGTCATCAATGCGATCGACCGGCCGGACGTTGCCTTCCGGATCAACCTCCTGTTCGTCGTCTCCAATATGGGACTGAACGTCGTGCTCGTGTGGCAGTTCGGGTGGTACGGCGCAGCGGTTGCCACGACCGTTTCCGCCGTGCTCTTGCTTCTCACGGCGTACTATTCGCTGGATTCGCTCATCGGCGCTCCCAAGGTCCCGGTCGGCGAGATCGGGAAACAAGTGCTCGCCGCCACCGTGATGGCGGCCGTAATCGCGCCTCTAAATTATTACTCCCCGGCCGGACATCACTTCACCCTCGGCTTGGTCGGGTTCGGAGCCGCTATCTATGCCGGGTTGCTGTACGCGCTTTCCCCGTACGTTCGAACCAAGTTCCGGACCGTCGTACCCGCAGTTGAAAACTTATGAACCCCATCTAATAATGTCCAGTATGGATCTCGAAGCGCTTGGCTATCTGCGTCGAGTCCGTCAGCGGGTTGAAGCTGATCTCCGTGCGGATCCGTTTCTCCGGGGGATTCTCCTAGGGTCGCTCGTACTCTCAGCATTCGGTATCTGGTATCGGGTACCCAACTTCGCCGGCCCTGACGAATATTCCCGCCTGATTCAGCCGATGAAAACGGCCGGATACGTAGCGACTGATCCGAGTTTCGACTCGTTCCGAACCGGGGTAACTGACGGGAGAGCACTCGGTGCGACGTTTTACCTCTACGGTATCGTCCTCGTCCCGGTGTTCCTCCTCGTCCTCGCCTCGGGCCGGATCGGCGAGTTCGTTTCGCTCGGCGGGCTCAGTTCGCGCTGGGAGCTCTGGCACGCCGCCCCCGACTGGTTCTGGACGCTGAGCATCCTCTTCGGACGGGGGATTAACGTGGTCCTCGCCGTCGGGTGCGTGTACCTCGTGTATCGGATCGGCGCTCGCACGAGAACTCGCCAGACCGGCCGGTACGCGGCGATCCTACTGACGCTCTCGCTCGGGTTCATCGCTGCCGCCCACGAGTTAGCCGAAGACGTTCCCATGCTGTTTTGCTTCCTGTTGGCACTGCTGTTGATAATTCGATATGTGGAGACGGGACGCGGTTCTACCCTCCTTCTCGGGAGCTTCTTCGGGGGGCTTGCTATCGCCTTCAAACTCACTGGCGGGGTAGCAGCAGTGGTTCTGGGCGTCGCCATCATCGTTCGGACGCTGCGTAGCACCGACGGATTCCGCACGGCGTTAGAGCCACGGCTTTACGCGCTTTGTTTCGTCGTCGGTCTCGGGGCGGTGTACGTTGGAATCCCGAGTGCCCTCGTCGGCGGTCCGGAGGCCCTTCTGACCCGGCTCACGCACACCACCACCCGGAAGACGACGGCGCTCCAGTCAACGCCGCCGATATCGTACTGGATGACGCTACAGTACGTCAAATCCCTCGGAGTGCCGCTGTTCGTCGCCTGCCTATGTGGTGTTGCGGCCACCGTGTTCCGGTTCGGTCGGTCGCGCTCGATCCCCGATCATGAACTGCTGTTGCTCGTCGCCCTTTCGACATACGTTGTCGTCTTCTCGCAATGGCAGTTCGTCCGGATGCACCACTTACTACCGACGATTCCGCTCCTGCTTCTCCTATTGGCTCCACGACTTGCTCGTCTACGAAACGAGCACGGCGCTACGGGTCGCGTGGTCGTCGCACTACTGTTACTCTCCACCGCGATGTTTGCGGTCGCCGGCGACGCGAAGTATGCGATGGATCGCCGTGATGACGCGACGGGATGGATGGCCACCGAATTCGGCGAGAACGAGTCGGTGCTGGTGTATGAGAACTCCATCGCAGACGTGGCTGCCGTCCATGGACGGCCGGTAACACACTATGAGTACCGCGAGGAGAACGCGACGTACTCCAGTTCACTTGTATTGAACGAGACGGCGTACACCGAATGGATGGTATCGACGCCACAGCGGGGTCCCGAGTACATCCAACTGACAAGCAGCGATCTGGCCTATCTCTCCCCACTCAGCGCAAGATCGTATCAGTATCCCCGTCGCGCCGAGTACATCAAGACACTGGTGGACGGTGACGGCTACGACTACACGGTCGCCCGTGAGTTCGGCGACCGATCCGTGGAGAAGGAATCTCTCGAAGAGCGGATTCTCAGGGCGGCGATCGATCCGGACGTCCCACAACGGGAGTCATACGTTCTCCTGTTGGAACGGTCCGAAGAATGACGACCAGTCACCCGAGTGGCCGGCAGTTAGTCCCCGACGATGGCGACATCACCCGGAATCGACATATCCCAGATCCCGAAGCTGATCTTCGAGTTCTGCCGGGACCTCGGCGCTCGCTGCTTCGCCCCCTTGCTGACCGCTCTCGTACGATACGTCCGCGTCGCGCGCGACGATCTTCGTGTCGAAGTCCTGCCATGCGACCGTTGCCTTGTCGTTCCACGGGGCAACGGTCAGAACTTGATCCGTCGTCGTCTCGGTGCGGTCGTTGCCCTGCCACTCCCGCGGCGCGTCTAAGCCGACCGCCCCGAGGATCGTCGGCGGTAGGTCAATAAGGCTCAGTGGGCCGTCCTCCATTTGGATCCCGTCGAACTTCACTGGGACCTGAATCAGGAAGTCGTCGACTCGCCGTTTGTGTGCCTGATGATAGTAGAACCCGGCATCGCCAAACCCCTCCCCATGGTCCGAGGTAAAGACGGTTACCGGATCCGAATCGAGCCGTTCGAGAAGATATCGAACGTTCTCGTCGGCCCGCCGGATGGCGTCCCTGTACGCCGATTCGATCCGCCCTTTCTCGTCCGAAGACAGTTTGTCCGGCGAGAAAAACGCCTTCTGGTCTAGCTCCTGTGAGATGCCGACGCCGTCCGGTCCGTACGGTCGGTGTGTTTCCATCAGGTGGACCCACAGAAACCGAGGCGACGAGGCGGCGTTAAATCGCTCTATGGCCGATTCGATCATCTCCCGATCCCGGGGGCGGTTCTCGCTCTTTGCCTGTGGCGGATACAGTTTGTAGTAGATCCACCGCAGCGGGTCGAACCCTGCAAGATACTGTCGGAGTTTGCTACCCTGGTTACCCAGTTCGATGAACGTTTCGTACTCATCAAATCCAGCGTCGAATCCGAACGATGCGTCGGTGTTTGGGGTTGGAGAGAGACCAATACAGGTGTATCCGCTGTCCGAAAGTGTCTCCGCGAGGGTCGGCGACGCGACGTTGGCTTCTACCGCGGCCCTGTACTGCGCCGAGTGTAGCGCAGCGAGACTCGGCCGAGTGTAGTGACTCGCCGTGACCCCCAGCTGCGTGTCCCACGACGAGAGGAACTCGAACGTATCCTCGTAATCACTCCGGACGGAATCGGCGGTTACGAGAACGATATCCTCCATCGACCCGCGGTTATCAGACTGCGTAATTATAAGTTTGGATCCCGCCGTTTACCGGATCCAGGTTACGAAGATGGTTCGTGCGAGCCCGACGGCGTATCCGAACTTCGGCTTCTTGGTCTCACCGCTCTCCCGCTGTTTGATCGTCACCGGTATCTCCGTGATCCGCAGGCCCTTCTTGCGAGCCTCAATGATCAGTTCCGGCGCGCTGAACCGTTCCTCGGTGAGGGTGAGTTTGTCGAGATCGGCGCCGCGGATCGCTCGAAACCCGTTAGTACAGTCAGTGATGTCCGCCCTCGTGGTCAAGTTTATCAATGCCGTAAATGCCCGTATACCACTCTGTCTGGTGAGGCCGTTGTTCGAATTGTCGGCCCCGATGTACCGCGATCCGAGCACGTAATCCGCCTCGTTATCTACTATCGGACCGACGAGCCTCCCGAGCTGGTCCGCCGGATGTTGGCCATCGGCGTCCATCGTGACGACAACGTCCGCCCCGTGTTTGCTCGCTATTTGGAAGCCGGTCCGAAGCGCACTCCCCTGTCCCTGATTGATCGGGTGCTCGACTACGATCGCAGAGGAATCGCTGACTACGTCAGCCGTGCCATCGGTTGACCCGTCGGAGACAACTACTGGGTACGTCTCGAGCCCCCGTACTTCATCGGGGAGTTCATCGATCACACCCTGTACGCTCGCGGACTCGTTGTACGCAGGAATCACGATGAACAGCGTCTCCGCATCCGGCGTAATAGTCACGTCGGCCGCTTGCTCCGCAGCGAGGTTACGAGTGAGGTCGTTGATCGAGACCTGGTTTTTCCGAATGAGGGTCGCGAGATACAGAATGAGAAACACGAACGCGGTGTTCGCGATCAGGGAGACGACCAGCGAGCGACTCTCGATGTTCAGGAACGCGCCGATACTACCGTAGAGGTCCGGTAGGAGACCAACCGTCACTATCCCGAGCGAGAGCAGTATTGCGATGAGGAATTCGGTCTTCGAGAACGTCTTCCGGTATCGGTCGAAACCCCAGAAGAACACTGCGGCGGCGACGGCGATCAGTACCCACTGGAGGGCGGCGTTTTCCAGCCCCGCAGTGAGTTGCAGGTAGGCGTCGGGGACCAGCATTCAGTGGGTATCAGATATTCGACCTACTTGTTTGTTTCTACGACCGATGAACGAAGACACCAAGTGAATGAGGGAACACTGCTCTGAGGATGACCGACCAGGCTGCCGTACTCTCTATCGACCTGGAGTTCTTCTCCCATATTCCGGCGTATAGGAACGCCAGGGGGACCTCACGCCGGACAGATATCGGCACGGATGGAGTGGACGATCTGTTGGCTGCGTTCGGTGAGGCGGAAGCGACCGGGACGTTCTTTGTAGTATCCGATGTCGCCGAGGGGAATCCATCGCTCATACGGCGAGTCGTGGACGCCGGCCACGAGATCTGCTCGCACACTCACAGCCATCGACACCTATCCGAACTCTCACCCAAGGAGCGACGAACTGAACTCGAGAGATCGCGTCGCGTGTTAAGGTGCGTCACCGGGGCGGACGTAAACGGGTTCCGGGCGCCGTCGTTCGATATCACCGACGACCACTTCCAACTACTGGACGACACCGGTTACGAGTACGATTCCAGCGTGATCGCCTGCCGCTCCATCCCAGGTTGGTACGGAGGCGAGTACGACGCCGAGCGACCCTGCTCCGCAAGGGCCATCTCCGCAAACTCCCCCGATCATCTCCGAGAACTTCCGGTGAGTGTCATGCCGGGGCTTCGACTACCGTTGACCGGAACTTGGCTACGGTTCTTCGGCGTACGGTACACGCTTCTCGGTATGAAACTGCTGGCCCGACGGGGGATCGCCCCAGTACTGTATATTCACCCCTGGGAACTCGTTGACCTCCCCTCGGTCAATGGCGTCCCCTCGCGGGTGTACTGGCGGACGGGGAGGTGGATGCGGCGAGCGGTACGACGGATCCTTGCAGCCCCCTTCGACTTCGTATCGGCGAACTCGGTGGTTCACGATGAGTGACCTCCGCTCCTACACGGTTCGGGCCCTGCAGTACGGACTCGCCGTAGCCGCACTCGCGTGGCTCCTTCAGCAGACTGACTGGACCCGAAGCTTCCGGCTCCTGGTGAGTCTTTCCCGGGGTACGGTCGCCGCACTGTTTCTCATCACATTGCTTGAGTTCGTCTCCAGGTTCTCGATGTGGCACTCCCTGTTGAACATCCGCTACGAGTCCACCTTCGGTGTTGCCGCTCGGATCGATCTGGTGATCAAGTTCGTCAATCACGTCATCCCCTCCCGCGTGTCAGGGCATTCGATGGCCCCCGCGGTCCTCCATCACTACACCGACCACGACTGGACGGAATCAGTCGCCCTCGCGGGACTGAACACCGGGCTCTACGCGCTACTCTACGGTGCGGTCGCCGGAATCGGGCTGTTGTTCTTTGCGACCGAGTTCTCCTACGGGGTATTACTTCTGGTCGGCCTGTCCACCGCCGTTTACGTCACCGTCGCAGCAGTAATCCTCCTCACCGGGCGCAACGCACAGCGGGTCACTGGGATCGGGGGACGCGGAGCCGCACTGCTGGAACGCATTCCGTATGCAGGTGAGAAAATGTCGGTCCTGGCGGCGAAACTCCCCTCGTTCGCCGGCGAATCGGCTACGACGTTCCGGGAACTCTGCCGCGCCCGGCGTTCGCTGGCCGTTTACGCCGCCGCCTGGACCTGTACGCTTATGGTATTTCCGGGCCTTCGCGTCTGGTTGTTGTTGGCGGCGGCCGACGTATCGTCGGTTGCCGCATGGCTGCTGCCGTTGGCGCTCGTAGTCGGATACAGCGTGACGGTGATGCCACTGACGCCGGGCGGGATCGGCGTCGCCGAGGCGTCTGCGTCCTTGGTCCTCATTTCGCTTGGTATCCCCGAACAGGTAGCCGCATCGGTGATCGTCGTAGACCGACTTCTGGGCGTCTATCTCCCCGCGCTCGTGGGTTGGGTTCCCGTCTCCCGACTTGACCTCCGGGAGTTGGTTTCCGACTGGACGTAACAAACAGAAGGTATATTGCGGCGATACCCCGTGATACGGGTATGACTCGGACCTTTGTCCTCGGCCTCGACGGGGCCAGTTGGCGCCTCGTGGAACCGTGGATCGAAGCTGGCGACCTCCCGAATTTAAGCCAACTCCGAAACGAGGGGACGTGGGCGACGAGTCGGAGCTGTCTCCCCCCGGTTACGTTCCCGAACTGGAAGTGCTATTCTGCAGGGAAAAACCCCGGTAAGTTCGGCGTGTACTGGTTCGAGCGGATCGATCTTGAAAGAGGCCGTATCGACGTAATGAACGGCCAGAACTTCAAAACGGCCGAGCTGTGGGACTATCTGAACGACGCGGGCTACAGCGCCGGTGTGGTCAACATGCCGACGATGTATCCGCCGCGGGAACTCGACGGCATCGTGGTCGCCGGCGGTCCCGACGCCGTGAGCGGTGAGTACCGCTCCATCGACTCGGGATACGCGTCCCCGAGTTCGTTCGTCGAGCGGCTCGAGACCGAGTACGACTATCAGGTACACCCGGAGCCGTTGCTCTCCTCGAACGAGGAACGCGGTGAGGAGGTCGACGCCATCCTCGAACTCCTCGACAAGCGACTACAGGTCGCCTACGATCTGTACGTCGAGGACGAACTGGACTTCGTCCACGTCACGCTGTTCTACCTGAACGTCCTCCACCACTTCTTCTGGGATGAGGAGCCCACGAAGCGGGCGTGGAAGCTCGTCGACGAGTGGGTCGGGGAGCTCTCCGAACTCGAAGGAACTAACCTAGTCCTGATGTCCGACCACGGGTCGGCGGCGACGACGACTGAGTTCTACATCAACGAGTGGCTCGCGGAAAACGGATACCAGCGTCGGACACGCTCCGCCGAATACTACTTTCGGAAGATCGGGCTCACCAGAGAGAACGCTCTCAGGTTAGCAAAGCGAGCGGGCTTGGTCAACTTCCTGGCCAACACGGTCCCGGAAAGCGTACAGGAACTCGTCCCGCAGTCGGCGGGTGCGAAACGCGAGCGTAAACTGGAACAGGTCGTCCTATCTGAGACACGGGCGGTAGCGAGCGCGCAGGGTCCAGTATACCTCAACCCGGATTTCGACGCCGACGAGGTTTCGGAGCGTCTCATCGAAGACCTTCGGGAGGTTTCCGACGAGAATGGCGACCCCATCTTCACGGATGTATACCGGGGTGACGAGGTGTATGACGGACCATACGTCGGTGATGGACCGGAGGTAGTCGTCGACCAGCGGCCGGGGATCCACGTGAACGACGGCATGGGACGCGGCGTCGTTCAGACAAAGCCCGACCGCTGGGCCGCTGAAAACACGCGGGACGGGATATTCGTCGCGTCAGGTCCGGACTTCGAGGCGCGTGGCGAGATCGACCCGATATCCATTACCGACATCGCACCGACCGTTCTGACGGCGTATGGCCTCGACGTGCCGACGGATATGGATGGGAGTATCATTCCATCGTTGGCCGACGGTCCCACTGGGTCGCGTGACCCGATCCGGATCGACACGGCCAATGGGTCCGCTAGCGACGACGTCGCTGATCGCCTGAAACAGCTCGGCTACATGGAGTAGCTTCACGATCCCCGCATCCGGGGAAAGGCCCATATACGGTATCGTTGGCAACACTAGCATGTCGACGCCCCCCAACGTCCTCTGGATCACCCTCGACAGCGTCCGTGCCGACCACACGACGATGGGCGGGTACCGCCGGGACACGACCCCCAACATCCGGGCTATCGCGGAGGAGGACGGCGGGACCTACTTCTCGAACTGCTTCGCCGTCGGGAACGCCACCGCGTCGTCGGCCGCCTCGATCCTCACGGGCGTGTACCCGTCCCGACACGGTCACAAGATGTCGAACGAGGCGGTTCCCCGGGAACTCGCCACCGTCGCAGAACGGTTCCGCAATGCGGGCTACGCGACCGCGGGGATCAGCCGCAACTCCTACGTCAGCTCCGGGACGGGACTCGACAGGGGGTTCGACCGGTTCGAGTGGCTCGCCTCGTCGACGCTGCTCGACGCGCTCTCTCCGAAGACGCTCGCCAAGTACCTCGTCAACGTCCGCCGGCACTCGGCCGGGCTGACGGCCGACACCGCGAAGCACGCGACGCCGTACCTCGTCAACGAACTGGGGAAACGCTGGCTGGCGGATCTCGCGGACGAGCAGCCGTTCTTCGCGTACGTTCACTACAACGAACCGCACAGGCCGTACTACCCGCCGCGCCCCTACCTCGACCGGTACACGGACGGAATCGGCGTTTCCGCGAGTGAAGCGGCGGAGATAGCGATGCGGGTCCACGAGGACACCGACGGGATCATCGCCCGGGGGTACGACCTCTCGGCGGAGGAGGAGCGGGCGCTGGTGGCGATGTACGACGCGGAGATCGCCTACACCGACGAGATGGTCGGGCGGCTGGTCGACCACGTCCGGTCGCTGGATCTGGGCGACACCGTCGTCGTCGTCACCGCGGACCACGGCGAACTGTTCGGCGAACGCGGGCTGCTCGCCCACCGGGTCGCGCTCAACGACGCGGTGACGCACGTCCCGCTGGTCGTGTCCGGACTCGACGTGGACTACCCGTCGGACGCGCTGGTCCAGCATCCCGACCTGGTGAGGACGCTCGTCGATATCGCGGGCGCGTCCACGGCCGGCCTGCAGGGGCTCGACATGCGCGAGTCGGTCAGGGACCACGCGATATCACAGCGTCCCGGAACGAGCTTCGAGCAGTATCTGGACCACGACCCGGAGTTCGACGCCGACCGCTTCCACGCGGGGATGGTCACCAGCCTCCGCACGTCGGAGTTCCGCTACGACCGGAGCGACGACGACTCGCGGCTGTTCGCCCTCCCGGACGAGACGACGGACGTCGCCGACGAGTACCCGGACGTGGTCGCCGAACTCGACGGGGAACTCTCCGAGTGGCTCGCGGCGGAGGGCCAGCCGATAGCGACCGGCGAGGGAGACGACATGTCGGACGCAATGCGTAAGCAGCTCCGGGACCTCGGCTACGTGGAATAATGCGTCTCGGCAGAACCACCCTCATCCACTTCGCGACGCAGGTCGGCGTCTCCCTGGCGGGATTTCTCGCCACGTTCGCCATCGCGCGCTTCCTCGGGGCGGGCACGCTCGGCACCTACGCCGTCGCGGTGGCGCTGCTGTTCTGGCTCAACGTCCCCGCGAACGCGGTCGGCAACGCGATCAACAAGCGCGTCAGCGAGGGCGTCGACCGCGGAGCCTTCATCGGGTCCGGCCTCCTCATCAACGGCGTCATCGCCGCCGCGCTCGCGGTGCTCGTCGTCGCGTTCGCGGAGCAGGTCGACGCCTACGTCGGCGCGCCGGTGAGCGGGCTCGTCGCCGCGCTCGTCGTCGGCAACGTGGCGCTGCTGACGGTGATCGGGGCCCTCAACGGGCAGAAGCGGGTGGCCCACACGGGCGGACTGCGGGCGGTCGAACGGGTCGCCCGGACGGGGCTTCAGGTGGGGTTCATCCTGCTGGGGTACAAACTGACCGGGCTGCTCGTCGGGCACGCGGCGTCGCTCGGCGCGGCCGCCGTCCTCGGCCTCCTGCTGTTCGAGGTGCGGCCGTCGCCGCCGTCCCGCGAACACGTCCGCAGCCTGCTCGAATACGCGCGGTACTCGTGGCTCGGCACGCTCAAGACCCGCGCGTTCGGCTGGATGGACACCATCGTCCTCGCCCTCTTCGTCCCGTCGGCGCTCATCGGGATCTACGAGGTGACGTGGACGCTGGCGTCGACGCTGGCGCTCGTGAGCAACTCGGTCCAGCAGACGCTGTTCCCCGAGTTGAGCGAACTCGGCGTCGAGGAGAACTACGACCGGGTCCACCACTACCTGAACGAGGGGCTGGTGTTCACCGGCGTGTTCGCCATCCCGGGGCTGTTCGGCGCGGCGGTGATCGGCCCGCGGATCCTCAAGATATACCGACCGGAGTTCACCCGCGGGGCGACGGTCCTGCTCGTGCTCATCGCGGCCCGCACGCTCGCTGCCTACGGCACGCAGTTCCTGAACGCCGTCAACGCCATCGACCGGCCGGACGTCGCCTTCCGGATCAACGCCGCGTTCGTCGCCGCGAACGTCGTCCTCAACGTCGCCCTCGTCTACCGGTTCGGCTGGTACGGGGCCGCCGTCGCCACGGCGCTCTCGGCCGCGCTGATGCTCGCGCTGGGCTACGCCGCGCTGACGTCGCTCATCGGCCGCCCGAACGTCCCGGTCCGGGAGATCGCCCACGAGGTCGGCGCGAGCGCCGCGATGGCCGCCGCGGTGTACGGCCTCGTGCAGGTCCTGCCGGGGTCCCACTACGCGACGGTCCTGCTCGTCGCCGTCGGGGCCGCCGTGTACGCCGGCCTCCTCGTCGCGCTGTCGACGCGCGTTCGGGAGAAAGCGGTCGGCCTGCTGCCGGCGCGGATCGGGGCGTAGATCGGCCGCCGCAGCGTGGACCGTTCTACCGGGCGAGCGCGCGCAGGATCCCGTCGTACCGCCGAACCGCGGCGTCGAACGAGTACTCCGCCTCGACGAGTTCGCGGGCGTTCCCGCTCGCCGCCGCCGGGTTCTCGTCGTCGAGTATCCGGGTGATCCGCGTCGCGATCGCTTCGGGCGTCGACTCCGTCATCCGGTACCCGGTCTCGCCGGCGCGGACGACGTCGGGGACCCCCGACACCGGCGTCGCGTACGCCGGCGTCCCGCAGGCCATCGCTTCGAGGATCGTCGTCGGCAGGCCCTCGGTCGGCCGTGACGGCATCACGAGCAGGCGGAGGTCGTTCAGCGCCGCGGGCACGTCGTCGTGGTCGACCCAGCCGGCCAGTTCGACGCTCCCGTCCGCGACCTCGTCCGCCAGTTCGCGGGCCAGCCAGTCGGAGAGGTCGCCGTCCCCGACGAACCGGAACGTCACGTCGTCGGGGAGCCGCTTCGCCACGGCGGCCAGCGTCCGGACGCCCTTCTCCTCGTCGATGCGGCCGAGGAAGCCGACCGTCCGGCCGCGGTCCTCGTAGGGCACGTCGACGTCGAACTCGTCGGTGTCGACGTACCGCGCGCCGTTGGGGTGGAGCTTCTCCCCGTACCCATCGAGGCCCAGTTCCGCCGCCATCCCGGGCGTGTAGGTGACGATCCCGTCGGCCAGCCGGTAGTTGATCCGTTCGAGGGACCACACCGCGCCCGCGAGCGCCCGTGCGACCGGCGACGGGACGCGCTCCTCCCAGTTCAGGCGCAGCGTCAGCGGCACGTCGCCGCGCGGTTCGAGGACGACGGTCCGCCCGAGCAGCGTCGCGGCCACGACCGGGAGCAGGTACGACGTCGCGCCGAAGAAAAGCACCACCTCCTCGTCGCGGTCGGCGATCGCCTTGCACATCCGCAACTGGTTCAGGGCGAAGCGGACCGCGGCGACGACGATGCCGGAGCCGGCCCCCTTCCGCGAGACCTCTATCAGTTCGTGCCGGTCGCGGATCGCCGAGTCGGCCGGCAGGTCGGCGGTGACGAGCGAGACGGCGGTGACCGCCGAGAGCACCTCCAGCAGCGTCCGCGTCGCGTTCTCGCCGGCCGCCGAGAGCGGGTGGGTGACGACGCAGACGCCCGGGTGGTCGCCGTCGGGTCGGGTGTCGTCGCCCTGCTCCGCGTCGGCATCGTCCCCGCCGCCGTCGGTGTCCGTCACCATTTCCACGCCCCGTACACGTACCCCAGCCCGACGACGCCGGTGAACACGAGCAGCGCGACCGCCTGCAGCGCCTGCGTCGCCGAGGGTCCGGTCACCGCCCGCTTCACCCGGTTCGGGAAAAACCGGAACAGCAACTTTCCGAGAAACGCGCTCTCCTCGTCGCCGGAGTCGGGCACCAGCGTCTCCATCGCCCGCTTCGAGTAGCCCTGCCAGAACGCCCGGTTCAGCAGCCACATCGGGTCCGTGCGGTACTCGAACACCTTGTGGGCCACCTCGGCGTCGGGCACGTAGTAGACGCCCTGACCGTACTCCCGCCCGAGCCGGGCACAGAGCTCCGTCTCGCCGCCCTGCAGGTTCTTGTCCCCCTTCCGGCCACCGATGTCCGGGTCGAAGCCGTCCAGGTCGAGGAAGGCGTCGCGGCGAAAGGAGATGTTCGAGCCGAACGTGTTGCGGACCTCGCCGGGGCCGTCGGCGAACCCGCGGTGGGTGACGCCGACGAGCCAGTAGAACTCGCTTGGCAGGTAGGCGGGCTTGCCTGCGACCCACGCCGGAACCATCTTCCCGCCGGCGGCGACCGCGTCGTGGCTCTCATAGGCGTCGACGAGGCGGGCGACCCACGCCTCGTCGGCGACGGCGTCGTCGTCGATGAACGCGACGACGTCCCCGCTCGCCAGCTCCGCGCCGCGGTTGCGGCTCCGCAACAGCCCGACGTTCTCGTCGTTGCAGTGGACGACGATGCCGTCGCGGTCGCCGTACTCGCCGCGGACGCGCTCGTACACCGGTTCGGTCCCGTCGACCACCACGACCAGTTCCACGTCGTCGTGCGTCTGGGCGAGGACGCTGTCGGCCGCCTCCCGGAAGTCGTCGTAGGCGTCCATCGAGTACGTGCACAACACGACCGAGACCTTCATCGCCCCCACGTTCGACCCCCCGACGCTTGTCGTTTTTCATCGCCGAGACGCCGCCGGGACCGCGTCGCCGTCCGCCCGCCGGTGCACCGCTCCGTATCACAAGGCCTATAGGCGTTTTCGAAGTTGCTTCACCCAATGAGTAGCGAGACAGAAACCGTCGATGAGGAGGCCGCGAGCGAGCGGTCCCCTCTCGATATCTGGGAGGACTGGTACCACGTACCGGTGCTCTCGGTGCTGGTCGCGTTCATGTTCTGGACACGGATCCAGGCCCGCGACCGGTTCGTCAGCGGCGACCAGATCCTGTTCAGGGGTAACGACGCGTACTACCACCTCCGGGAGATCCAGTACACCGTCAATAACTGGCCGTTTACGATGGGCTTCGACCCGTGGACGCACTTCCCGTTCGGCAACGCGTCCGGCGGCCAGTTCGGGTCCCTGTTCGACCAGATCGTCGCCACGGCGGCGCTCGTCGTCGGCCTCGGCAACCCGTCGGACCAGACCGTCCGGACGGTCCTGCTGTACGCGCCCGCCGTCTTCGGCACGCTGACGGCGATCCCCGTCTACTACCTCGGGAAGCACTACGCCGGCCGCCTCTCCGGTGTGTTCGGCGTGCTTGTGTACGCCCTGATCCCCGGGACGATCCTCACCCGCGCGACGGTCGGCTTCGGCGACCACCACATCGCCGAGGCCTTCTTCCTCTCCATCGCCCTCCTGATGGTCGCCCGCGCCCTCCGGGTCGCCCAGCGCGAGAAGCCGGTGTACGAACTCGTCGTCGACCGCGACTGGGAGACGCTCCGCCGCCCGATAGTCGCGAGCGTCCTCGCGGGCGTCGCCATCGCGCTGTACATGTGGACCTGGCCGCCCGGCGTGATGTTCGTCGGCATCCTTGGCGCGTTCTTCGCGCTCTCGTTGTCGGTCGACTACGTCCGCGGCCGGAGCCCGGACCACACGGCGTTCGTCGGCGTGGTCTCGATGGCAACGACGCTCGTCATGCTCGTCCCCAAGACGGGGTCGCTGGGCTTCTCGACGACGACCATCTCGCTCACGCAGTACTTCCTCGTGTTCGCCGTCGGGGCCGGCTGTGCGTTCATGGCGTGGCTGGCGCGGGAGTGGGACGACCGGGACCTGTCGCGGCTCGGCTACCCCGGCGCCATCGCCGGCGGGATCCTCGTCGGGACGGTCCTGCTCGCGGTCATCGTGCCCGACGCGTTCAACCTGATACTCAACAACGTCGAGCGCGTGATGGCGTTCGGGCAGAGCGACACGTCGCGGACGGTCGCCGAGGTCCAGGCGGTGCCGCTGGACAGCGTCGGCCAGTACATGACCGGCCAGTTCGGGCTGACCTACCTCACCGCCGCGCTCGGGCTGTTCTGGCTCCTCTCGCACCTCGCCTTTGTCGGCGATGACTACCGGCCCGACGAACTCCTGCTCGTCGTCCTGACGGTCTTCTTCACGCTGATGGCGCTGACCCAGCGCCGCTTCTTCTACTACCTCGCGATCCCCGTGTTCGTGTTGAACGCGTGGGTGTTCGGGCAGATAATCCGGATGCTGAACGTGCCGACGACCGTCGACCGCCTCGGCGACATCGAGGGGTACCAGGTGATCACGCTCGTCGCCGTCCTCCTGCTGGTGACCGTGCCGCTCGCGTCACCGTTCGCCGCCTCGACGGCGACCAGCGCCGCAACCCAGACCGGCCCCGCGGACTCCACCTACTGGGCCGAGAGCGGCAACTGGCTGCAGAACAACACGCCCGCCCCGGGCACCTACGGCAACCCGGACGGCGAGCCGATGGAGTTCTACGGGACCTACGAGCAAACCGAGGACTTCGACTACCCCGAGGGCGCGTACGGCGTGATGTCGTGGTGGGACTACGGCCACTGGATCACCGTCGAGGGCGAGCGCATCCCGAACGCCAACCCGTTCCAGCAGGGGCCGCGTCCCGCCTCGGCGTTCTTCCAGACGACGAACGAGACCCGCGCCGAACTGATCCTGGAGGCGCTCCCGTCGCTTGACGACCGCGACGAGCACATCAGCAACCTCTCGAACGAGGAGCTCCGGACGATAGTCGACCAGCAGAGCCAGCAGGAGGCGAGCGAGGACACCCGCTACGTGATGATCGACGACCAGATGGCGAGCAACAAGTTCTCGCCGATCACGCGGTGGGCAGGTCCGAATTACGCTGACTACGTCGGCGTCCAGGAGTACACCATCGGCCAGAACCGGACGGCCAACCTCCAGGGCATGAACGAGCGGTTCGAGAACACGATGCTGTCCCGGCTGTACTACCACGACGGCCAGCAGCTCTCGCACTACCGGCTCGTCCACGAGACGGAGTCCGACACGACGATACTCTCGCTCGCCCGGCAGACCCAGAGCGGCGTCGAGTCGACCGGGTTCATCAACCGGCGGCTGACGTCGCAGGTGTACAACAGCCTCCAGAACCCGACCTCCGGGCTGGTGCCCTACGACGTGCGCCAGGAGTCGACCGTGAAGACGTACGAGCGCGTCGAGGGCGCGACCCTCGAAGGGAGCGTCAACACGACGAACGCGACGTCCGTGACCGCGTACGTCACGCTCAACGGGACGGCTGACCAGCGCCAGTTCAGCTACTACCAGACCGTCGAGACCGACGCGAACGGGAACTTCGAGATGACGGTGCCGTACCCGACCAACGAGACGCTCGGCCCCGAGGACGGCTACACCAACTCCAGCGTCCGCGCGGCGACCAACTACACCGTGTTCACGGGCAGCCTGGAGGACCAGGACGTCCAACTCGTGACCGGGCAGACGCTGTTCCGGAACATCGATCAGCCGGCACAGATGGGGCAGGCCGACGTCCCCGAGTCGGCGATCCACGAGGGCGACACCATCACCGTCGAGATGGAGTCGCTTGGCGGCAACGCCACCGACGGGAACGCCACTGACGGCAACACGTCCACCGGGAACGCCACCGACGGCGACACGTCGGGCGGCAACACCACGGACGGCAATACCACCGACGGGAACACCTCCGACGGAAGCGGTTCCGACGGCACGACAACGACGGCGGCGGTCGACGCGCGGCAGGCGTCGGTCGCGACCCCCTGACCACGATGAGCGCGGGGACCGCCGGAACCGTCCGGGAGTGGGCGTCGGTGTACCTGAAGGGGTTTTTCATGGGCAGCGCCGACACGGTGCCCGGCGTCTCCGGCGGGACCATCGCGCTGATCACGGGGATCTACGAGCGGCTCATCGCCGCGCTGACGGCGATAGACCCCGCGACCCTCCGTGACCTCGTCCGGCCCCACGACCCGGACGCGCGGGCGGCGGTGTGGGACCAGCTCGTCCGGATGGACCTGCCGTTCCTGCTCACGCTCGGCGCGGGGATGCTGACGGCCGTCGTCACCCTCGCCCACGCGCTTGAGACTACCGTCCACCAGCATCCGGGACCGGCGTACGCCTTCTTCTTCGGCCTCATCGGCGCGTCGGCGCTGGTGCTGTACGAGCAGGTCGACGTGACGACCCCGCGCCGCCTCGGCGTCGCCGTCGTCGGCGTCGTGCTCGCCGCCGCGGTCTCCGGCGAGGCCTCCGCCGGGGTGTCCCACGCCCTCCCCGTGATCCTGCTTGCGGGCGCGGTCGCGGTCTGTGCGATGATCCTGCCGGGCGTCTCCGGGGCGTTCCTGCTCATCCTGCTCGGGCAGTACGAGTACATGCTCGGTGCGCTCACGGAGTTCACCGGGGCGCTCGGCGGGCTCGCGGGCGACGGGTCGGTGTCGGCCGTCGCCGCCGCCACGCCGCCGGTGCTCGTGTTCGTCCTCGGGGCGCTCGCCGGCCTGCTCACGCTCGCCCGGGTGATCGACTGGGCGCTCGCGAACTACCGCGCGGCGACGCTGACCTTCCTCGTGAGCCTGATGGTCGGCGGCCTCCGCCTCCCCGCGGAGCGCGTGCTGGCGGCGGTGACCGCCGACGCCGTGACCGTCGTCGTCGCCGCCGTCGCGGGCGGCACGCTGGTGGTCGCGGTGGACGTACTCACGGACGACCTGGAGTACGCGTGAGACGGCAGGCGGTCGGTTAGCAGTCCCCGACCGCCCAAGGGCGGGACGAACGCGCCGTTCGACCACACGGATCCCGGAGACAGTTCGCGGCTCATCTGGGCTACCTCGATACCGCAGCCCCTGGTCCGTGAGACCGGACATCACAACGTTTTTGCACGACATATCTACATGTTGTAACGATGAAATGCGATCGGTGTTCGACCACGATCCAAAACGACGAGTGGTTCTGCTCGTACTGCGGCAAGAAGCGGCCGACTTGCCCGGACTGTGGGACTGACTACTCGCAGGCGGGCGGCGACGGCAGCGCCCCGGCGAGACAGTGTCCGTCGTGTAACCTGCCGCGGAAGGCGGGTTGTCCGGAATGTGACGCGATCATCGACGCGACCCGGACGGCGTGTCCCAACTGTGGCAACGACGCCGCGGAGGACCGGCGCGGCCGCACCGGGAAGTTCAAAACCAGAGCCATCGTGTTCGGGGTCGGTATTCCGGTCGGGGCCTGGCTCCTGTTCAGCGGGTTACCGGGGATACTCACCTGGGCCCTCTGGATCCCGGCGGCTGTGATGGGGGGGATCGGTGGCCTGTGGTACCGACAGCGGATGAAGGTAAACGCCGATAAGATACGGCAGCAGTTCGTCGGCGAGTTCAGCGCCGCACAGAAGCAACACGAGTCCTACAACTACAGACAGGAGAAAAAGGAGCAACGGAAGAAGGAGCGAAAGCGAAAGCGGCGTCGGGAGCGGGCGCGGCGGACGGTCGTCGACATGAACTGCCCGGTCTGTGGTCACGGGTGGCTGGTTCGAGAGGGGCAGGTCGCGGACGTGCACCACGGTGAGGGGGTCAACATAATCGGGTCCGAACAGTACGGCCGCATCGAGGTCCAGTGCAACGACTGCAACCACACCCGTCGGCTGCAAGTCGAGTGAGGTCGGGGACAGGAAGCCGAGTTCCGGTCGAACACGGCGGGGAATCGGGGGATCTTATCCCCGGATGTCGGGTATCGGCGGCGTCCGGGACACCGGACAAGTAAGGGGCCGACCCGTCACCGTCGCCGCCAGGCCCAGATGCGCCGGCAGAGCACGAACCACAGCACCAGCATCACGGGGAAAAGAACTGCCTTCGCGGTGCCTCCAAGCACCTGACCGAGAGCGTAGATAGGGCCGATGCTGAGGAAATACGAGAGCCCGACCGAGAGGAGGGCGTCGAACCCGAACTCGAGTGCGTGGACGGCCCGTCCGAGCACGGAGGTGGGTGCCGCCGACTCCGGGGCCTGCCCCTCGGCCGAGGAACCCGTCGCGTCCGTTTCGGCCGGCTCGCCGCCGGAAGTCGCCCGACGCCCGATCAGCCGCGGTCTGAGGGTGAGCCGGTACGTCCGGCGCGCCAGATACGCGGCGGCGACGGCCAGTTGCACGCCCGGGACGAGCGACAGCGGGACCCAGACGTCCCTCCGTGGCTGCCAGTCCGCCTCCCGCCCCACGTACTTCGTGTCGGCGTTCATCGAGACCGGAATGACGACGACGTGGGCGAGCCCCACGAGTGTGAGCACGCCCCCGAAAAGCTCCAGGCCGGTCCAGTCGGCGTCGGCTTCGTCGGCGTCCTCGGCGGACGGCTCGTTGTCGATGGGGCCGGCGTCGATCATGGCACCGAGCAGGACGGTGTACAGCCCGACGACTACGAGCGCGGCGAGCACCAACCCCAGCAGAAGCCCGCGAACGCCGTTCGTGCGTGCCATACGGAGTGGGATCGCCCCGTATGTCGGTGTTCCAACAGGTATTAAAGGGTTTGGGAACCGGCCGGCGGGCTACCCGCCGTCGTAGAGCCGCCGGAACACGAGCGTCGGGAAGCGCGTCTCCACCCGGCTCGGCCGGCGGCCGGTCCCGTCGGCGTCGCTCGCCGCGACGCGTTCGAGGACGTCCGCCTCGGCGAGTTCGTACAGGAACCGCTTGACCGTGCTGGCGGTCAGGTCCGAGCGGTCCGCTATCGCCGTCGCCGCCTCGTCGACGGTCGCCGGGCCGTCGAGGTCGAGCAGCGTCGCGAGCACGCGCTGGCGGTTCTCGGGCAGCGCGAGCACGCGGCCGACGTGGACGCAGTCGTCCGGGACCGCGTCCATCCCGGCGTCGACGTCGCTCGCCCGGATCCGGTCGGCGTCGGCCCGGTCCGCGGCGTCGGCCGCGCCGAACGCGGCCGCGAGCGCGTCGTGGGCGTCCCCACCGGCCCACTCCGCGATCCGCCGGGCCTGGCCGTGGCGGAGGACGCCGTTCTCCAGGGCCTGCGACGCGCGGGCGGTGAGCACGTCGACGAGCGCGTGCTGCCGGTAGGCCGGGACGTGGATCGTCTCGTCCTCCCAACTCGGCGGGACCGACCGGCCGACGAGCGCCAGCGAGACGGAGTCCTCGACCGGGGTGAGCCACCGCCGGACGTCCGCGACGGTGACGTCCTCCGCGTCGCTGACGTGGTCGACAGCGACGACCGCCCGGCGCTTCGGCGTGTCGAAGTGGTCGCGGAGGCGGTCCCGGAGCGTCTCCGTCCCGACGCCCCGCTCGGGGACGGGGTCGTCCGCGACGGCGTTGAGGAGGGTGTGGTAGAAGCGGAACTCGCTGGTGGCCCGATAGGCGTCGACGCGGACGAAGCCGACCGACCCCTCGGCGCTGCCGGCACGCGTGGTGGTGCCGATCGGCTGGCGGCGGCGGCCGATCTGGTCGTTCAGCGCCGCCAGCAGGGCGCTGACGACCGCCGACTTGCCGGTTCCCTTCGGGCCGTACACCGCGACGTCGTCCGGGAGGCGGTCGCGGAACACGGGGTCCAACACGTCGAGGAGGCGTTCGAGCACCGGGCCGCGACCGACGGGTTCGGACAGGTGGACCGCGGGGTTCAGCGGCCCGCGGTCGAGGATCAGGCCACCCTCACGCGTCCGGGTCTGTCGCCGAGCGATACGGTCGGTGATGTCCATCTGTCCGTGTCACTCCTCGACCAGCGCCGTCTCCAGCAGTTCGAGCGGGTGCTTGATCTCGTAGCCGGTGCCGTGTTCCATCTGCATCGCGCAGGTGGGGCACTCGGTCATCCCGGTGTCGGCGTCGGCGGCCTCCATGTGCTCGAACATCTCCTCCCCGATCTTCATAGACGTGTCGTAGTGCTCCTCCTTCCAGCCGTACGTGCCGCTGATGCCCGAACAGGAGTCGCCCACGTCGTGGGCCTCGACGCCGTCGATGGACTCGGTCACCTCGACGGCCTGGCCCTCCAGCCCCTGGTTGCGGGCGTGACACGGCGCGTGGTAGGCCACGTCGGGGAAGTCGACCTCGGTGTCCGCCAGTTCGCCCTCCAGGTCCTCGTGGATCCGGAGGTACTCGAGGGCCTCGTACGTGTTGTTCGAGAGGTCCTCGATGCCGTGGAGGTCGAACAGTTCCGGGTACTCCTGGCGGAGCGACATCGAACAGGAGGTACAGGAGGCGACCACGTCCGCGCCGTCGCCGATGGCCGCGACGAACTCCTCGACGTTCGTCTCGGCGGCGCGCCGGGCGTCGTCCAGCATTCCGTTCGCGAACATCGGCGTGCCCGAACAGCGCTGGGGCGGGACCATGACCTCGTAGCCGAACGACTCGAACACGCGCACCATCGCCTTGCCCACCTCGGGCGTGTTGTAGTTGGCGTAGCAGCCGTGGAAGTAGGCGACGCGTTTGTCGGGGTTCGAGACCTGCGAGCCACCTCGCTCTGCTCGCGCCTCCCGCGCTCGCTCCTTCGAGGTGGCGTTGCCACCTCGCTCGCTCCACCACTCCCGGAACGTCTGGGTCGCGAACTCCGGCATCTCCCGCTCGCTGGGGATGCCCATCACCTTCTCGCCGAGCCACGAGGTGACGCCCAGCCCCATCACGAAGTTCGCGAGGCGGGGGACCTTGCTCCCGAGGCTCGCGAGCAGGCGGTAGTTCGAGAGCATGCGGTTGCGCAGGTACTCGACGGAGAGTTTGTCCATCTGCTCGTCGACGTACTCCCCGCGGGCCGTGTTGTGCATCTGGCTCAGCGGGACGTTCGACGGGCACGCGCCGTCACAGCGCATGCAGTTCGAACACTTCATCACGGAGTCGTCGATGTCGTGGTCCCCCTTGCGCTTCAGCCGCCACTGCTCGGGGCCCTGGAACTTCGGCCCGGGGAACTCGTCCTCGACCTCGGCGACGGGGCAGTTCGTGTCGCAGGTCGAGCACTTGTAGCAGTCGTCGGAGCCGGGGCGAAGGTCCATCTCCGTCTCGTCGCCGAACACCTGTACCGGTTCGAAGTCGTCGTCGGGGGATTCTGCGTCGCTCATGTGGTATCACCGGGGATCGCCGCGTCGCTCGTCTCGCCGCCCGCTGCCCTCCCTGCCGCCGTCCCGGCGGCGTAGCCGGTCGCGAGGGAGACGCCGCCGCCGGACTTCTCGGCCGCGAAGTCGTAGCCGCCGAGGACGCCCCCAGCGGCCCGCAGGTTCCCGTACTCCGCCGTCCCGTCGGCCGCCCGCGGGCGCAGGTCGCTGTCGACGTCGACCCCGAAGCGGGCGAAGGGGTGGTCGCCGAACGCGTCCGCGTCGAACCAGTCGTAGCGGTCCGACGGGTGTGGCACGTGGCAGTCGAAAATCGGCTCCCGGACCGCCTCGCGGTCGGAGTCGATGCCCTTGCCGACGAGGCCGCCCGTCGCCAGCACGAACTGGTCGGCGTGGTACGGCACCGGCCGGCCGGTTCGGTCGACGACCACCGCGCGGATCCGGCCGTCCTCGGCCTCCACCTCCACCGCGGGGTTGCCGGTCTCCGCGTGGACGCCGGCCTCGGCCAGCGCGGCGTAGAGTCGGTCCTCCAGCCGGAGGCCGGGGAGGCTCGGCGGCCCCATCGGCACCTCGAACACGTCCGCGTCGAGTTTCTCCGCGAGCGACGCGCGGACGCCACACGGGTCGTCGTCGCCCAGTACCGCCGGGAAGCCGACGCGCTCCTCGCCGTCGAGGTGGGGCTTGACCGCCTCGGCGAGCGCCGTGCGGGCGGGCACCCCGTTCAGGTCCTCGTTCCGGTCCAGCGCGTGGGCGTACCGCGTCACCTTCGCGTCGTCGCGGAACTCGCCGGGGAACCGGACCGTGGCCCCGCGGGCCTCGAACGGGACGCCGGCGGCCGCGAGGTGGTCGGCCGCGAGCGGCGCGTCGAAGTCGGTCAGCGCGGCGAACCCGACCAGCAGCGCGTCCCGGCCGTCGCTCGCGAGGCCGGCGGCGGCCGACTTCGGGTAGCGCGCCGTCGGCTTGACCGTGCCGCCGTGGGTCGGCACGAGCGCGTTCCGGTCGGTGTGACTGCCGACGTACGTGTCGCCCACGGCGTCGTCGAACAGCGCCAGCCCCTCGCGGACGGCGTCCGCGCCGACGCGCTCGTAGGGGTGGCCCTCCGGCAGGTCGGCCAGCGCGTCGAACGGCTCCGCGATCGGGTCGGCGTCCTCGCCGCCCTCGGGCGGGTAGCCGAGCACGTCGACGAGGCCGCTGGCGTGCCGGAGCGTGCTCTGCTTGTGGGAGATCAGGCGCACGTCCGCGTGCTCGCTGGCGGCGAGCGCGGCGGCGACGCCCGCGAGGCCGCCGCCGACCACCAGCACGTCGTCCCTAATCGCCATGGTCGCCCCCGTCGGTGGCGACGCCGCGACCCTCGCCGGCGGCGTCCGGCGCGCCCGGGCCATCGTCGAAGGCGGCGTAGTCGACGCCGCCCGTCCTCGCGGGGTCGCGGTCGCGGTTCATCGTCGTGGCGTGGAGCGCGTAGTTGAGCGCGGCCTGCGAGAGCTGTTCGCCCCACAGCGCGTGGACCTCGCCCTTCCAGCGCTCCTGGAACAGTTCGTCCAGCGCCTCCCGGGCGGTCGGCTCGTCGTACTCGGGGTGGAGCTCCGCGGCCATCCGGTGACAGCAGAAGCCGCCCTGGCAGTTGCCCATCGACGCGCGCGTCCGGATGCGGACGGCGTTGAGGTCCGTGCCGGCCGACGCGATGGCGTCCTGCACCTCGGCGCGGGTGACGGCCTCGCAGTCACAGACCACGGGGTTCGGGTCCGCGGAGGCCAGCACCTCCTCCGTGCGGGAGCCGAGCCGTTGGGTGCTCCGGCGGGCGACCGGCGAGCGCAGGCCGAAGCGGTCCATCGCGGCGTCCAGGTTCCCCGGGTGCTCGCTGCCCGGCAGGGGCTCGTCGGCGGTGCGACACTCCCCGCGGACGCCCAGTTGCTCGCAGACGTGGTCGCTTATCTCCTCGGCCATCATCCGGTAGGTGGTGAACTTCCCGCCGACGATGGAGGTGAGGCCGCGCAGGTCGTCTCGCTCCTCGTGGTCCAGCAGGAAGTAGTCCCGCGTGATGTCGGTCGGGTCCTCGCTGCCGACGTCCGGCGGCTCGTACAGCGGGCGGACGCCCCAGAACGACCGCACCGTCCGGGCCTCCTCCAGGATGGGGACGAGTTCGGAGAGCGTGTCGATCATCAGGTCGACCTCCCACCCCTCCTCGGGGTACTCCGCGGGGTCCTCGACCTCCTCGTCGGTCGTGCCGAGGATAGCGGTCGTCTCGTGGGGGACGACGATGTCGGCGTCGCCCTTCGGCCGGCAGCGGTTGACGACGGTGTCGACCTGCCGGCAGTTCATCACGACCATCACGCCCTTGGACGGTCGGACCTCCACGTCGACGCCGGCCATGTCGCCGATCTGTCCCGCCCACGCGCCCGTCGCGTTGACGACGTAGTCGGCGTGCATCTCCTCGGTCGTGCCCGGGGTCGCGTGCTCGCGCTTGCCGGGGCCGCTCTCGTGGCGGACCTTCACCCCGGTCACGTCGTCCTCGTCGCCGAGCAGGTCGACCACCTCGGCGTGGGTCTCGATGCGTGCGCCGTGGTTCTCGGCGCTGACCGCGTTGGCGACACAGAGGCGGAACGGGTCGATCGCCCCGTCGGGCACCTTGATCGCACGTTTCACGTCGCCGGCGAGGTACGGTTCGACCTCGCGGGCCTCCGCGGCGGTGAGTTCCTCGGCCGGGATGCCACACTCCCGACACCCCTCCAACTTCTCCCGGAAGTACTCGTCGGAGTCCTCGGGGCGCTGGACGAACAGGCCGCCGGTCTCCTCGACGCAGTGGCTCGCGATGTCCCGGAGGACGCGGTTCTCCTCGATGCACTCCGTCGCGCTGGCCTGGTCGGACACGGCGTACCGCCCGCCGCTGTGGAGCAGGCCGTGCATCCGCCCCGTCGTCCCGTGCGTGAGGTTCCCCTGCTCGACGAGGGTCACGTCGACCCCCCGCATCGCGAGGTCACGGGCGATCCCTGTCCCCGTCGACCCCCCGCCGATCACGAGAACCTCGGTGGTGTGAGTCATCCGTTTCCTGGGACGTGGGGTCGCTCCCACTTTACTTTACCGCCACATGCGATTGGACAGTAAACGATCCGAATCTGTCCGGTAGTTTTGCGAATATCTCCCGAATAGTCCCGTCTATCCCGGACTCAGGGAAAGTTTTATAATGAAAGTGCGTACTGTTTACTGATAGAGCGGTACCAACGATAAAGATATCACGGTGCCGTCAGTCCGGCACGAGCCGGCGCTACCACTGGTGAAAGAAAAATGTCAAACGAAACATATGTGGGCGCGGTCGACCAGGGGACGACTGGCACGCGCTTCATGGTGTTCGACCACAGCGGTCAGGTGGTCGCGAACGCGTACGAGAAACACGAACAGATCTACCCGGAGCCGGGTTGGGTGGAACACGACCCGATGGAGATCTGGGAGAACACGAAGACGGTCGTGACCCGCGCGCTCGAGGACGCGGGCGTCGAGGCCGACCAGCTGGAGGCGCTCGGGATCACGAACCAGCGCGAGACGACGCTCCTGTGGGACGCCGACACCGGTCGACCGATCCACAACGCCATCGTCTGGCAGGACCGACGGACGACCGACCGCGTCGAGGAACTGGAGGAGGCCGGCAAGGTCGAGGAGATCCGCGAGAAGACCGGGCTGGAGGCCGACGCGTACTTCTCGGCGACGAAGGCCGAGTGGCTGCTGGAGAACGCCGACCCGATCAAGACCCAGCGCGCACGGCCCGCCGACATCCATGAACGGGCCGCCGACGGGGACATCCTGTTCGGGACGATAGACACCTGGCTCATCTACAACCTCACGGGCAACCACATCACCGAGGTGACAAACGCGTCTCGGACGATGCTGTACAACATCCGCGACCTGGAGTGGGACGACGAACTGCTCGATGAGTTCGACGTACCCCGCGAGATGCTGCCGGAGGTCCGCCCCTCCAGCGACGAGGACCTCTACGGCCACACCGACCCCGACGGGTTCCTCGAAGCCGAGATACCGGTCGCCGGCGCGCTCGGCGACCAGCAGGCCGCGCTGTTCGGCCAGACCTGCTTCGACGAGGGCGACGCGAAGAACACGTACGGCACCGGCTCCTTCTTCCTGATGAACACCGGCAACGACGCCGTCGCGAGCGACCACGGGCTGCTGACGACGATCGGCTTCCAGCGCTCGGGCGAACCGGTCCAGTACGCCCTTGAGGGGTCGATCTTCGTCACCGGCGCGGCCATCGAGTGGCTGGAGGACGTCGACCTCATCGAGAACGCCGCCGAGACGGCCGAACTCGCGCGGAGCGTCGACTCCACCGACGGGGTGTACGTCGTGCCTGCGTTCACGGGCCTCGGCGCGCCCCACTGGGACCAGCGCGCCCGCGGCACCATCCTCGGGATGACGCGTGGCACCCGCCGCGAGCACATCGTCCGCGCGACGCTCGAATCGATCGCCTACCAGACCCGCGACGTGGCCGAGGCCATGGAGGCCGACTCCGGCATCGACATGGCGACGCTGCGGGTCGACGGCGGCGCGGTCAAGAACAACTACCTCTGTCAGCTCCAGGCCGACATCATCGACACCGACATCGCGCGGCCGGAGGTCGACGAGACGACCGCGCTCGGCTCGGCGTACGCCGCCGGGCTGGCGGTCGACTACTGGGAGTCCGTCGACGAACTCCGCGACAACTGGCAGGTCGACCGCGAGTTCGAACCCGACATGGACCGCTCGAAGGCCGACGAGATGTACGGCCGCTGGGGCGACGCCGTCGAGCGCGCGAAAGGCTGGGCGCAGGACGGTGGTGAGTGAGGATGGTCGCTGAGCTGTCGGCGGCGGTCCTGCAGGTCCCGGTCGTCGGTATCGAAGCGGAGCATTTCATCGTGCTGGTGCTCGCGGCTGCGGCGGGCGGCGCGTTCGGCGCGGCGATCGGCGCGCTGCCGTCGTTCGTGTTCACCGGCTTCGTTGTCCTGCTCGGCGAGGGTCTAGCCGTGCTCAGCGGGACCGGGTCGGAGTTCAACAGCCTCGGCGGCACGGACCTCGCGGCCGGCGTCACCGGAACGATCGGGTTCGGGCCGGTCACCGGCCCGCACGTCGCCTTCGCCGGCGGCGTGGCGGCCACCGCGTACGCGGGCATGAAGTATCCCGAGATGGAGCCGGCCGGCTGGGACTTCCACTTCGGGAAGAACATCCTCTACGCGTTCGGCACGAAGCCGGACATCCTCGCCGTCGGCGCTGTGTTCGGCGTGCTCGGGATGTTGATAGTGCGGATCGGCAACAACCTGGCGCTCCCGTTCGACACCATCGCCTTCGCGGTGTTCGCCACGGCGTTCCTCGCGCGGCCGGCCTTCGGCTACCCGGTCGTCGGGAGTGCCGGCGGGAGCGGCTACTTCGACATGGGGCCGTTCGAGCGCGAGGAGGAACGCGGCGACGGTAGCGGCCGACTCGCGGTCGAACCGTGGCTCCCACAGCAGTACAAGTGGTCCGGCGTCACGGCCATCGGCCTCGTCGGCGGCGCGCTTGGCGGCTGGACGTGGATCATGACCGGCAGCATCTTCATGGCGTACGGCATCTCCGCGGCCAGCCTGCTGTTTCTCAACCTCGGCGTCGAGAACTTCCCGGTCACCCACCACATCACGCTCGGGGGGTCGACGTTCGCCGTCGTCGCCGCGGGCGGGACCGGCAGCGAACTCGTCGTGATGCTCGCCGCCATCGCCGGCGGCGTCGTCGGCGCGCTGCTGGGGGAGATCACCCAGCGGCTCTTCTACGCCCACTCCGGGACCCACGTCGACCCGCCCGCGATGTCCATCTTCATCTACTCGCTGGCGATCGGCGTCCTCTACCTGGCGGACCTGCTGCCGAACTCGGGCTACCTCGGCCTCTGAGGCGGTCCCGAATTTTTTGGAACGCACCCGTCCCCAGCGGCGGCGTTTGCGGCCGGTTAAGTAGCTCCCGACGCGACCGGGTGGTATGGACGCTCCCCCGCTCGCGGTCGACATCGACGGCACGCTGACCCGCCCCGACGGCGGCCTCGACCCGCGGACGTTCGACGCGATCCGCGACTGGCCGGCCGACGTGGTCGTCGCAACCGGGAAGTCGTTTCCCTACCCCGTCGCGCTCTGTCAGTTCGTCGGCATCGAGGAGCTGGTGATCGCGGAGAACGGCGGCGTCGTCTGCACCCGCGACGACGTGTCGGTCGTCGGCGAGCGCGAGGCCGCCCGGGCCGTCGCCGAGGAGTTCGTCGCGCTCGGCCACGACCTCGGCTGGGGCGACGCCGACCTGATCAACCGCTGGCGGGAGACGGAGATCGCCGTGCGCCGGACCGCGCCGCTCGAACCGCTGGAGGAACTCGCCGCCGACCACGGGCTGACGGTCGTCGACACGGGCTACGCCTACCACGTCAAGTCGCCGGATGTGAGCAAGGGCGCGGGGCTGGCGGCGCTCTGTGAGTCCCTGCCCCACGAACCGGCCGACTTCGTCGCCGTCGGCGACAGCGAGAACGACGTGTCGACGTTCGAGTGCGTCGGCCGGAGCTACGCCGTCGCCAACGCCGACGCGGCGGCGACCGCCGCCGCGGACGTCATCACCGAGGGCGCACACGGGGAGGGGTTCCTCGAAGCGCTCGCCGCGGTCGGCGGGGACTGAACGCCGCCACAGCTCTCAATCCAGAAACACTTATTGGCGCGTTCCTTCACGGCTCCCCCATGGGAACCCGGAGCGTAACTGCGGTCGGCTACGTCGTGTTCGGGGCCGTGATCGCCGCCATCCCGCTGTTTCTCGTGAGCGGGCCGGAACTGTTCTCCCCGTCCGCGGTCCTGCAGTACGCGGGCGGGGGGCTACTCGTGGTTGTCGGGGTCGGCGCGCTCCTCGGCGCGTCGGTGCTCGAATCCCGGCCGACGCCGTTGATCGCCGCGGCGGGGGCGGTGGTCGGAGTCGTCGGGCTACTGGGACAGTTCCTGCTGTGACGGCTGACCGGGGACCGCCGCCGACTACGGCAGGCTGATGCCGTGTCGCGAGAGGTACTTGCTGGCTCCCTTTATCTCCACGGGGCTGCCGATGATGCGGTAGTAGCCCTCCTCCTCGTAGATGCTCACCACGAACTCCTCCTGAAGCCCGTCCTTCAGGCCGGCCGACCCGTCCAGGTCGTCGGTGGGGAGGACGATCTGGGTGCTGTCTCGGAGCCTGGACGGGTCCGGCATACTCTATCCGTTCCGAACGGTGGCCGTGATATTAACGTGTCGAAGTGTCCCGGTTCCCGCAGCGGCCGGCGTCCGCCCCGAACCCGGGCCGTGCCGGCATCGCCCCGGAAGGAAGCCTTTTTCGGCGTCGGCGGCCGACTGGCGTACGATGGGGCTCGAAGAGGAGATACAGGAGCTAGAGGAGGAGATAGCCACCACTCCGTACAACAAATCCACCGAGGCCCACATCGGACGCCTGAAGTCCAAGCTCGCCGAGAAAAAGGAGAAGCTCGAAAATCAGAGTTCCGCCGGCGGCGGCACCGGCTACCACGTCGAGAAACACGGCGACGCGACGGTCGCGCTCGTCGGGTTCCCCAGCGTCGGCAAGTCGACGCTTCTGAACGCCATGACCAACGCCGACAGCGAGGTCGGCTCCTACGAGTTCACGACGCTGGACGTCAACCCCGGCATGCTCCAGTACAACGGCGCGAACATCCAGATGCTCGACGTCCCGGGGCTCATCGAGGGGGCCGCGAGCGGCCGCGGCGGCGGCCAGGAAGTGCTCTCGGTCGTCCGGGCCGCCGACCTGGCCGTGTTCGTCCTCTCCGCTTTCGAGATCGACCAGTACGAACGGCTCCGCGAGGAACTGTACGCGAACAAGATCCGGCTCGATCAGGAGCCTCCCCGCGTGTCGATCACCAAGAAGGGCAAGGGCGGCCTGAAGATAAACGCCAGCGTCGACCTCGACATCTCCGAGGACGCGATCAAGGGCGTCCTCCGGGAACACGACTACATCAACGCCGACGTGGCGATCGGCGAGAACCTCGATATCGACCGGCTCATCGACGGCGTGATGGACAACCGCGAGTACATCCCCTCCGTCGTCACCGTCAACAAGGCCGACCTCATCGACCCCGACTACCTCGAAACCGTCAATGACAACCTCCGCGCCCACGACATAGACCCGGACGACGCCGTGTTCATCAGCGCCGAGGAGGAGAAGGGCCTCGACGCCCTCGCCGAGCGCATCTGGGAGGAACTCGGCCTGATGCGGATCTACATGGACAAGCCCGGCCGCGGCGTCGACTACGAGGAGCCGCTCGTCCTCTTCGAGGGGGCGACGGTCGAGGACGCCTGCCACAAGCTCGGCGGCGAGTTCGAGGACCGCTTTCGCTTCGCCCGCGTCTCCGGGCCCAGCGCGAAACACGACGAACAGCAGGTCGGCACCGACCACGAACTCGCCGACGAGGACGTCCTCCGGCTGATCACCCGCAAGTGACGCGCCGCCGCACGGCGGCCGTCCTCGCGCTGGCGCTTTTCCCCTGGACCGTGACGCTCTACCCCGGCGGCAGCGGATTCGTCTTCCCGTGGGGGCTGTACTCGCCCGACCCCGGCGGGGTGGTGCTCGTGACCGACTACTTCCTCGTCCACACCAACGCCGCGGCGCTCCCGCCCCACCTGACGGCGTGGGGCGTCGGCACGGCCGTCTACGCCCTCGCGCTCACGAGCGCCGCGCTCGGAACCGCGGCCGGCCGCGAGGACCGCCGCGTCACCGCGGCGCTGTTGGTGGTCGCTGCCGTCGCTCACCTCCGCTTCTCGCTCGGGACGGACCACGCCGGGGTCACCACGCTGCCGGTCGGCCCCGTGGCGCTGTTCGTCGTCGCCTGGTGGTTCCACGCCGGCGACCTCCGGCGGATCGCAGTGCCCGGGTAGCCGCCGCGTGGGACCCGCTCGCACCGAGCGATCGCCGGAACCGCCCGCCCCTTCCGGTACCCTTTTCGAGCGAGCGACGGTACGTAGGGGTATGAGCGCACCGCTCGACCACACGATGATGCGCGTCGAGGACCTGGATGCATCGCTGGACTGGTACCGGACACATCTCGACTACGAGGAGAAGGGCCGCTGGGAGGCCGACACGTTCACCAACGTGTTCCTCGGCCCCGAGGACGCCCACGACGAGGGCGCGCTGCTCGAACTCACGTACAACCACGACGGCCGCTCCTACGACATGGGCGACGCCTGGGGCCACATCGCCGTCCGCACGGAGGACGTGTACGACGCCTACGAGGAACTGATGGACGCCGGCGTCGAGGACTACCGCGACCCCGACTCCTGTGGCGGCGAGTACGCGTTCGTGAAAGACCCCGACGGCCACGAGATAGAGATCGTCGAGCGCGACCACGGGGCGCGCTGGAGCCTCGACCACACGATGATCCGCGTCGAGAACGCCGAGGAGGCGATCGGCTGGTACACCCGCGTGCTCGACTACGAGATGTTCCGCCGGAGCGAGCACGACTCCTTCGCGCTGTACTTCATGAAGCCCGCCGACGCCGCCGACGAGGCGATGTCGGTCGAACTCACGTACAACTACGACGGCCGCTCCTACGACGTGGGCGACGCGTGGGGCCACGTCGCCGTCGAGGTCGACGACCTCCAGGGCTTCTGGGACACCGCGATGCGGCGGGACGCCGAGGACTACCGCGACCCCGAGTCCTGCGACATGCGCTACGCCTTCACCAAGGACCCGGACGGCCGCGAAGTCGAGATAGTCACGGCGGACTGAAACCCCGCCCACGTCGCTCCCGCATCGACCGACAACAACCCCCGACCGACCCGCTCTCCTCGCGCCCCGGATGCCAACCTTTCAAGCCGTCGCTCCCCTACGTGGGGGCGATGGGAAACGCTGACCTGCGCGACCTGGCCGTCATCGAGACGGTGCCGTTCGACGACCTCGCGGGGAGCGTCGTCGGCGTGGACGCGCACAACTGGCTGTACCGCTACCTGACGACGACGGTGCGGTGGACCGAGGACGGCGCGTACACGACCGCCGACGGCACCGAGGTGGCGAACCTGATCGGCGTCGTCCAGGGCCTGCCGAAGTTCTTCGAGGGCGACGTGACGCCGGTGTTCGTCTGGGACGGCGGCCCCTCGGAGCTGAAGGCCGACGAGATAGCGGAGCGCCGCGAGGCCCGCGAGCAGCGCGAGGAGCAACTGGCCGAGGCCCGCGAGCGCGGCGACGCCGTCGAGGCGGCCCGGCTGGACTCCCAGACACAGCGGCTCACCGACGTCATCCACCGGACGACGCGGGAGCTGCTCGACCTGCTCGACGTGCCCCAGGTCGAGGCCCCGGCGGAGGGCGAGGCGCAGGCCGCCCACATGGCCCGGCGGGGCGACGTCGACTACGCCGGGACGGAGGACTACGACGCCCTGCTGTTCGGCGCGCCCGAGACGCTCCGCCAGCTGACGAGCAAGGGCGACCCCGAACTGATGGACTTCGAGGCGACGCTCGCCGAACACGACTTCACCTGGGAACAGCTCGTCGACGCCGGGATCCTCTGTGGCACGGACTTCAACGAGGGCGTCAAGGGCATCGGCCCGAAGACCGCCGTCTCGGCGGTGAAGGAACACGGCGACCTCTGGGGCGTACTGGAGGCCCGCGACGCCTACGTCGAGAACGCCGACGTGGTGCGGACGCTGTTCCTGAACCCCTCGGTCACCGACGAGTACGAGTTCGAGACGACGCTGTCGCCTGACGTCGCGGCCGCTCGCGAGTACGTGGTCGACGAGTGGGGCGTCAGCGAAAGCGAGGTCGAACGCGGCTTCGAGCGGATCGAGGAGTCGACGAGTCAGACGGGACTCGACCGCTGGACCTAGACCTGCGGTTCGAGCGTCTCGACGGCGTCGAGCCGGCGGTTCCACAGCGCCTCGCCGGTGCGGCCGTCGAAGATGTGGACCGCGTCCTCGGGGACGTGCGCGACGACGGACTGGCCGGCCTCGACGCGGCGCATCCCGTCGACGGTGACGACGAAGGTCCGGCCGCTGTCGCTCCCGTCGAACGTGAGGTACACGTTGTTCTCGTCGCCCATCGGCTCGACGACGTCGACGGTCGTCGCGAAGTCGTGCTCGCCGGAGCCGTCGGTCGTCACCTCGATGTCCTCCGGGCGGACCCCGAGCGTGAGGTCTTTCTTCCCCTCGACGGCCGCGGCCGTCTCGCGGGACAGCGGGTACTCGAAGCCCTCCCCGACGAGCGTGCCGTCGGCGTTCTCCACCTCGAAGAAGTTCATCGACGGCTCGCCGATGAAGCCGGCGACGAAGCGGTTGTTCGGCTCGTGGTAACACTCCAGGGGCGTGCCGACCTGCTGGAGCTTCCCGTCGTCGAGGACGGCGATCTGGTCGCCCATCGTCATCGCCTCGGTCTGGTCGTGGGTGACGTAGATCGTCGTCGTCCCCAGGTCCTCCTGGATGCGCTGGAGCTCCGTCCGCATCTGCGAGCGGAGCTTCGCGTCCAGGTTGCTGAGCGGCTCGTCCATGAGGAACACTTCGGGGTCCCGGACGATGGCGCGGCCCAGCGCGACGCGCTGTTGCTGGCCGCCCGAGAGGTCTCGGGGCTTCCGGTCCAGCAGGTCGTCGATGCCCATCATCTCCGCGGCCTCCTCGACGCGGGCGTCGATCTCGTCGTCGGGCATGTCCGTCGACTCCTGGAGGCCGAACGCCATGTTCGTCCGCACGGTCATGTGCGGGTACAGGGCGTACGACTGGAACACCATCGCGATGTCGCGCTCGGACGGCTTCTTGTCGTTCAGCAGGGAGCCGCCGAGGCGTATCTCGCCGTCGGTGATCGATTCGAGTCCGGCGACCATCCGCAGGGTCGTCGACTTCCCGCAGCCCGACGGGCCGACGAGCACGAGGAAGTCACCGTCGTCGATGTCGGCGGACACGTCGTCGACGGCGACGATGTCGCTCCCGTCGTCGTCGACGAACACTTTCGTCACGTGGTCGAGTGTGAGTTCTGCCATATGTTAGGTCGTGTGTGGGTGAGTGGTGATAGTCATGTCGCCGCTCCCTCCGCGAACTCCTCGCCGAACATCACGTAGACGACGAGGGTCGGGAGCGCCGTCAGGAGCGCCCCGGCCATCCGCAGGCCGAAGTCGGTTCCCTGCTGTGCCTCGCCCAGACCCGCCAGGATGAGCGTCACCGGCGCGGCCTCGCTGCTCCCGCTGGAGATCAGGATCAGCGCGAACAGCAGTTCGTTCCAGATCTGGGTGAACTGGTAGATGAGCACGACCGCGAACATCGGCGTCGACAGCGGGAACACGATCCGCCGGTAGATCCGGCGGATGCTCGCGCCGTCCAGCCGTGCGGCCTCGATCATCTCGACGGACATCGACTTGTAGAACGACCGGAACAGGATCGTACAGATCGGGATGCCGTAGGCGATGTGCGTGATGACCAGTTTGAGCAGGTCCGCGTAGTCCGCGGGGACCACCGGACTCTGCCAGACGAACCAGAACAGGTCGTCGACCGGGAAGTAGATCGACCAGAACTGGGTCAGCGGTACGAGCACCGCCTGGTACGGGATGAAGATCCCGGCCACGAACAGCGCCAGGATGGGGATCTGCCCCTTCCAGCTGATCTGGGTGAGGCCGTAGGCGGCCATGCTCCCCAGCAGCGCGGAGAAGACGGTCGCCGGCACGGCCATCACGACGCTGTTGAACAGCCCGCTCGCGAGCTGGTCGAACGCCGTCTGCCACTTGGCGAGGGTGAAGCCGTCGCCGAGCGGCGGCGCGTACGGCGCGGTCCCCGTGACCGCGCCCGAGGTCTTGAGCGACGTCACCAGCCCCGTTTCGATGGGGACGAGGAAGAAGCCGACCAGCAGGACGAGCACCGAGTAGAGGCCGACCCGCTTGCCGCTGATCCCGCTGCCCGTTCCGGTCGACTCGTCCGTCGTCGTGGATGTTTCCCCGCTCATAGGTTCCCGTGCTTGTGCTGGTGGTAGAGGTACGGTGCGACGATGCTCAGCGCGAGCAGGAACAGCAGGATCGCGATCGCCGAACCGTACGCGAACTCGTTTCTGCTGTACGCGGTCCTGACCATCAGGGTCGGGAGGATGTCGGCCCCCTTCGGCGGCCGGTAGCCGCCCACGAGCGCGTACAGGAAGTCGAACGCCTTGAGCGCGAACACCATCAACACGACGGTGGCGCTCACCATCGCGTTGCGAAGCTGCGGGATGATGACCCGCCAGTACATCTTGATCGTGCTCGCGCCGTCGACCCGGGCCGCTTCGTAGTGCTCGTCGGGGATCGACTGGAGCGTGGCGAGGTAGACGACCATCGTGTAGCCGCTGAACTGCCACACCAGCGCGAACACGACCGCGCCGAGCACCAGTTGCGGGTCACCGATCCAGCTGTACGGGCCGAGGCCGACCACGCCGAGAATGCCGTTTACGATCCCGTCCTCGACGTTGTAGAGCCACAGCCAGAACTGGGCCGTGACGACGAACGACAGGCTCATCGGGAGCAGGTAGATCGTCCGGAACCCGTTTTTGAACCGGATCTGCCGGTCGAGCAGGATCGCCAGCACGAGCCCGATGACCAGACAGACGACGATGAACGAGACGATGAGCACGACCGTGTTCCGGGCGGCGACGATGAACTGGGAGTCGTTGAACGCCCGAGTGTACATCTCGAAGTCGAGCGACGAGTAGTCGATCGGCCCGAACCCGCTGTGGTCGGTCAGCGAGATGAGGGCGTTCCAGGCGATCGCGCCGTACACGAAAAAGCCCATCAGCAGGAACGGCGGGAGCCAGAAGGGGCTGGACTCGATGAGGTCGCTGTCGAGCCTGTCGCGCAACCCCGAGGACTCCTCGACCGTCCCGCCGTCCGCGCGGACCTCCTCGTCGTTGTCTTTGCCGACGAGTAACCGTTTTGCGGCGGTCAATAAATGGCGCATTGGAAGATGGGGGCGGTGTTACTCCTGGACGACGCCCATGAGGCCCTCGGTGGCCGCGTCGACGTTGTACGGGCCGGTGAACTCCGAGGTGATGACCTCCTTCAGGCTCTCGAGCTGGGACGGGCTCACGGCGAGGCCGTGGGCGATGGTCGGCGGGAGCTCCTCGGCGTTCTGGAACTCCTCCATCGTCTGCTGGAGGTACGGGCCGAACTCGTCCTTCGACACGTCGGTCCGGGTCGGGATCGACCCCTTGCGGCTGTTGAAGTCGATCTGGGCCTGCTCGCCGCCGACGTACTTCATGAACGTCTTGGTCGCCTCGGGCGAGGGGTTCTCGCCGCTGTTGTCGACCGGGTAGATGAACGAGTCGATGTGGAACGTGTAGAGGCCGTCGGTGCCCGGGAACGGGACGTAGCCCCAGTCCTCCTCGTAGGTCATGTCGTTGTTCCGGTACGCGCCGGCGGCCCAGTTACCCTGGTGGATGAACGCCGCCTCGCCGTTCATGATCTTGCTGTTGGACTCCGTCAGCCCGATCGAGGAGGCGTCGTCGTTGATGTAGTTCTCGAGGATCTCCGCCGTCGTCTGGAGCGCGCTGTTGACGGCGTTCTCCGCGTCGCCGCCCTCGACGAAGTTCATGTAGGAGTCGTACCCCTCCTGGCCGAGCAGGACGACGGCGAACAGCTGCAGCGTCGTCCAGGGGGCGACCATCGCCTGTGCCATCGGGACGGCGTCCGTGTTGTCCTGGACCTGGCCGAGCGCGTCGAGCAGGCCGTCGACGCTGGAGATCTCGGTGGGGTCGACGCCCGCCTCCTCGACGACGCTGACGTTGTAGAAGAGGCAGTTCAGCCGGTGGGAGCCGATCGGCACCGCGGAGTAGCTCCCGTTGACGTTACACAGTTCGGCGGCCTCGTCGACGTGGGCGTCCTTCAGGTTGGCATCGTCCCAGACGTCCTCCTCGATGTCGCCGAGCACGCCGTCGTACTGCTCCAGGTTGCGGCCGGGCCACCCGGCGAAGGAGGACGGCGGGTCGTTGCTGCTCAGCCGGTTGCTGACGACGGTGTCGAGGTTCTCGTTGCCGCCGCCGCCGATCGGCTCGATGTTCGTGTCGACGTCGCCGTGTTCCTCGCGGAAGCCCTCGAACAGGGCCTCGCCGGCCGCCTTCCCGTCGCCGCCGGTCCAGCCGTGCAGGACGTTCAGCGTCCCCGATCCGCCGTCGCCCCCGGTGATCGCGCTCAGGCATCCCGCGGCACCCGTCATCCCGATAGCACCGGCCGCGCCGGTGGTCTTGAGTATCGTACGACGTGTAAGGTCGTCAGTATTGGTTTCGTCTGTCATGTTCCTGCCTCTGTTGAGACTCACACGAAAGATAATAGGGAAGTAACTTAAGCTTTTCCCAAATTAATTCGTGAACGAGTGAACTTTTTATATAACTCGAATTATATTTCTCCACGGACCTGTTCGCCGGCGGTTTCGTGGAGTATGTACTTTCGGGGCGCCGAGGATAAGCCTTCGCCGTCCGGGACGGGGCCGAACGGGTCGGCTCGGCGGCGTTCCGGTGGCTTTTACCCCGTACCGGTCCGACGGTCGGGTATGTCCGACGATTACCGCACGGAGCGGGACAGCCTCGGCGAGATGCGCGTGCCGGCGGACGCGTACTGGGGCGCACAGACCCAGCGCGCGGTCGAGAACTTCCCGATCAGCGGGCTGACGTTCGGCCGGCGGTTCGTCCGCGCGCTCGGCGTGGTGAAGAAGGCCGCCGCACAGGCCAACCTCGACCTGGAACTGATCCCCGAGGAGAAAGGCGAGGCCATCGTCGTTGCCGCCGACGAGGTCATCGCCGGCGAGCACGACGACCAGTTCCCCGTCGACGTGTTCCAGACCGGGTCGGGCACCTCGACGAACATGAACGCCAACGAGGTGATCGCCAACCGCGCGACCGAGATCTACGGCGGCGAGGTCGGCACCCGCGAGATCCACCCGAACGACCACGTCAACTTCGGGCAGTCCAGCAACGACGTGATCCCGACCGCGATGCACGTCGCCTCGCTGGAGGCCGTCGAGAAGGACCTCATCCCCGCGCTCGACACGCTCCGCGAGGCGCTCGAAGCCAAGGAAGACGAGTTCGACGACGTGGTCAAGACCGGCCGCACGCACCTCCAGGACGCCACGCCCGTCCGCCTCGGGCAGGAGTTCGGCGGCTACCGCACGCAGGTCGAGAAGGGCCTCGCGCGCGTTGACAACACCCGCGAACACCTCGCCGAACTCGCGCTCGGCGGCACCGCCGTCGGCACGGGGCTGAACACCCACGAGGACTTCCCCGGCCTCGTCGCCGAGTACGTCACCAAGGAGACCGGCGTCCAGTTCCGCGAGGCCGACGACCACTTCGAGGCCCAGGCCGCCCACGACGCGATGAGCGAGGCCCACGGCGCGCTCCGGACGGTCGCCGGGTCGCTCAACAAGGTCGCCAACGACCTCCGCCTGCTCGCGTCCGGCCCGCGCAACGGGCTGGGCGAGATCGAACAGCCCGAGAACCAGCCCGGGTCGTCGATCATGCCCGGCAAGATCAACCCCGTCGTCGCCGAGGCGGTCAACCAGGTCCACAAGCAGGTGGTCGGCAACGACGCCGCCGTCTCCGCCGGCGCTGCCGAGGGCCAGATCGACCTCAACCTGTACAAGCCCGTCATCGCGTACAACTACCTCCAGTCGGCGTCGCTGCTCGCCAACGCCAGCGAGGCGTTCGCCGAGAAGTTCGTCCGCAAACTGGAGGCAAACGAGGAGCACTGCGAGGAGCAGGTCCAGCAGAGCATGGCGCTGGCGACCGCGCTCAACCCCGCCATCGGCTACGACAAGGCCAGCGAGGTCGCCAAGACCGCGCTGAAGGAGGGCAAGACCGTCCGCGAGGTCGTCGTCGAGAAGGGCTACCTCGACGAGGACGAGGTCGACGAGGTGCTCGACCCCGAGAAGATGACCCACCGCGGCATCCTCGGCGGCGACGAGTAACCCGGACCGACCGCTCGCCCCGCGCCGCCGATCCCCCGTTCGTGGGCCGTGTTACCCGCTCTCAGTGCCGTAAACGAACACGTGTAGTTTTGGGTGATGCCGTGATACTCCCCGATATGCACACCTGTCGTAACTGCAATCGGAGCTTCCCGACCGAACTCGCCCTCGACCTGCATCGCGACACCTGCGCCGACGCCGACATGGTCTGTCGCGTCTGCGGCGAGCGCTTCCGCGAGGGCGCGGCCACACGCGACGGCTGGCACTACCGATGTCCGAGCGAGGAGTGCGACGGCGAGGGACGCGGGGAGGACCTCGTCGCGGTATCGGACGCGAAAGTGACGCTATAGGTAGCTGTCGTCCCACTCGTCGGCGCGGTGGACGTTCCCGCAGTCCGGACATTCCAGCCGGCCGAGGTCGTCGCCCGCCGCGACCACGCTCTCCGAGTGGGAGCACCAGTAGGCGTACAGCGACTCGCGGGCCTCGTCGGAGTACAGTTCGAAGAACGGCCCCTTGTCGCCCGGAAGCTCCTCGTCGTGGTCGACGTACAGCGTCTCGCCGTCGGCCTCGACGGTGTCTGGCACCTCGCCCGGGTCGGTTCGGTCGTCGCCGCTCTCGGCCTCGACTCCCTCCTCCGGCACGAACAGGTTGACCGAGTGTTCCTCGCCGGCTATCTCCACCTCCGTCGTGTCGGCCTCCGCGTAGCCGAACCGCTCGAAGAACTGCGCGCCCTCCATGTTGTCCGCGAGCACGTGCGCGCGGACGGACTCCGCGCCGCGCTCCTCGAGGGCCGCCTCGATGCGCTCGAACAGTTCCGTCCCGACCCCCTGCCCGCGGGCCTCCGGCGCGACGTGGTGCCACCGGACGTTCCCGCGGCCCTCGTCGTCGACCTCGCCCTGCGCGAAGCCGGTGACCCCGGTCTCGCCCGTCGCGACGACCACGACGCCGCGCTCGTCGGCGGCCAGGTCGTCGAGGCGGTCGTCCCCCTGCTGTTCGTGCACCAGGGCCTCGATGGTCTCCGGGCTGAGGCCGTACGACGCGCGGAGCGACCGCCCGGCAACGTCCCTGATCGCCTCGCCGTCGACGGTGTCCGGTTCGTGTACGTCCATACCGTCGACTACACCGTCCGGCCGAATAAACGCGGGGCCGGCCGGGTCGGTTCGGCGCGCGGAAACCGGGCGGTTTAATCAGCCGTCGGCCGCCACACCGTGTCATGGAGAGCCTCCACCCGCGGATCCGCGTCGTCTGGGGCCTCGGTGCCGCCGTCGCCGCGGCCGTGTTGACCGTCCTGACGGGCATCGGCGTCCGCGGCGCCCCCGCCGTCGGCGTCGACCTCGGCGTCGTCGCTGACCTCGGCCTCGCCCTGCCGGTCGCGCTCGGCGTCCTCGTGTTCGTCCTCGGCCTCGCCCACGCGCTCGTCCACTACCGCATCTGGCGGTTCGACCTGCAGGAGGACGCGCTGTACCTCGAACGCGGCGTCCTGACCCGCGTCGACACCGTCGTCCCGTTCGTCCGCGTCCAGCACGTCGACACCCAGCGCGGCCCGGTAGAGCGCGCGACGGGGCTGGCGAGCGTCGTCGTGTACACCGCCGGATCGCGCGGGGCCGACGTGACGATCCCCGGCCTGACGCCCGAACGCGCACAGGCGCTCCAGTCCGAACTCCGGGAACTGGCGCGGGAGAGCGAACAGCAGGATGCGGTGTAACCCCCACGTCCAATGAAGCTCCACCCGATATCGCTGCCGTACCGCGGCGTCTCGCGCGGCTTTACCGGCGCGTCCGGCCTGTTCTTCCTCGGCGTCGTCGCCGCGGGACCGTTCGGGCTGGAGGGGCTGTCCCTCACGATTCCCCTCGCCGTGTTCGGCTTCGTCGTCGGCGTCGCCTACGAGGTGGCGTACTACCGCCGGTTCGAGTACGAACTGACCGACGACACGTTCGACATCGACTCCGGCGTCGTCGCCCGCCGGGAGCGGGAGATACCGCTCCACCGGATCCAGAACGTCGACATCAGCCAGAACATCGTCCAGCGCGCGCTCGACGTGGCCGTCCTCACCATCGAGACGGCCGGCGGCGGCGAGACGGAGGCGTCCCTCCAGTACGTCGGCTACGACGAGGCGAAGCGCCTCCAGAGCGAACTCCGCCGCGCGAAAAGCCGGGACCCGGGGGCCGAGGCGGCGGCGTCCGCGGACGACGGCCCCGCTCCGACGGCCGCCGCGGCGTGCGGCTACGACCCCGACGAGGAGACCGAACAGTTGTTCGCGATTCAGACGCCCGAACTCCTGCTTCTCAGCCTCGCCTCGGTCAGCCCCGGGGCGCTCGTCCTCTCGGTCCTCTTTTTCCCGTACGTCGAACTGGTCGACCTGTCGACGATCCTCGCCTTCTTCACGCCGTCGACCCCGCAGCCGTCGGCGCTGCTCGTCGTCTCGCGGCTCGTCGCGCTCGTGGTCGGCGCGTGGGTGATCAGCGCGGCGCTGACGTTCGCCCGGTACTACGACTTCGAGCTCACCCGCGTCGGCGACGAACTGCAGTACGAGCGCGGCCTGCTCCAGCGCTACAGCGGGTCGATCCCCATCGAGAAGGTCCAGACGGTGACGATGACCGACAACCCCGTCACGCGGACCGCGGGGTACGCGACGCTCGTCGTCGAGACGGCGGGGTACGCGGCCGGGCAGGCCGCCGGCTCCGAGTCCGCCGTGCCGCTGGCCCGCCGGGATCACGTGCTGGAGCTCGCGTCGTCGGTCGAGGCGTTCGACGACCCGGCGTTCGAGCGGCCGCCGAGCCGCGCCCGCCGGCGCTACCTGGGGCGCTACTCCATCGGCGTCGGCGTGCTGACCGCCGTCCTGTACGGCGTGAACCGCGCCTTCGGCGCGCCGGACGCGTGGTACGCCGCCCTCGCGTTGCTCGTCGCCGTCCCGGTCGCCGCCCAGCTCACGTGGAAACACCGCGGGTACGACCTGCAGGACGACCACGTCGTCACGCGGGCCGGCTTCTGGACGCGGACGACCAAGGTCGTCCCCTACTACCGCCTCCAGACGGTCGTCCGGAGCCGGAACCCCTTCCAGCGACGGTGGGGGCTGGCGAACCTCACCGCCGACACGGCAGGCTCGTTCAGCATCCGGCAGCGCGATGCGACGGCGATAGACGTCGACGCCGACGACGCCGCCCGCATCCGGGGACTGCTCCGCGACCGGCTCCAGACGAGCCTGCGCGAGCGCCGCGAGCGACCGGCGGCCGACCAGGCCGCCGACGCGGTCCCGAACGGCGACGGCGCGGGGGAGCCGGCTGACGGCGGCAAGGCCGACGAAGTGTCCGGCAACGGAGCGGTATCCCGGGACGACGGCGACGCAGAAGACACGTTGCGGGACGACCGTCCCGCCGACCCCGACGGCGAGGACCGGGAGCGCGACCCGGACGCGAACTGAACGGTTTTTTACCGCGCGCGCTCCCACACGTCACCAATGACGGAGTACGACTACGAGGCGCTCGGGCTGGTCGCCGGGCTGGAGATCCACCAGCAACTGGACACGGCGACGAAGCTGTTCTGCGAGTGCCCGACCGAGCTGCGCGAGCCCGACGAGGCCACGCGGACCTTCACACGCTACCTCCACCCGACGAAGAGCGAACTGGGCGAGATAGACGAGGCGGCCTTGGAGGAGAGCCAGGTCGACCGCGAGTTCGAGTACCTCGCCTACGACACTACCTGCCTCGTCGAGGCGGACGACGAGCCGCCCCACCGCCTCGACGCGGAGGCGATGGAGGTCGCCCTGGAGATCGCACAGCTACTCGACATGAACCCCGTCGACCAGGCCCACGTCATGCGGAAGATCGTCGTCGACGGGTCGAACACCTCCGGCTTCCAGCGGACGACGAAGGTCGCAAGCGACGGGGCCATCGAGACCGACGCCGGCACCGTCCGGATCGAGGACCTGATGCTGGAGGAGGAGAGCGCCCAGCGCGTCGCCGAGACCGACGACGGCGTCCGCTACTCGCTGGACCGCCTCGGCATCCCCCTCGTGGAGATCGGCACGAAGCCCGACATCAGCACGCCCGAGCAGGCCCGCGCCGCCGCCGAGCGCATCGGCATGCTGCTGCGGTCGACCGGCGCGGTCAAGCGCGGCCTCGGCACGATCCGCCAGGACGTGAACGTCTCCATCGCCGACGGCGCGCGCGTCGAGATGAAGGGCGTCCAGAGCCTCGACGACATCGACGACCTCATCCGCAACGAGGTCCGGCGGCAGGTCGAACTGCTCGACGTCGCCGAGGAACTGCAGGCCCGCGGCGCGGCGGTCGGCGACCCGACCGACGTGACCGACGCCTTCGCCGACACGGACAGCGGCGTGATCCGCGGGGCGATAGACGACGGCGGCGCGGTGAAGGCCGTCCCGCTGTACGGGTTCGACGGCCTCGTCGGCCGGGAGATCCAGCCCGACCGCCGCCTCGGCACGGAGCTTTCCGACCACGCCAAGCGCCACGGCGCGGGCGGCATCTTCCACACCGACGAACTCCCCGCCTACGGCGTCACCGACGAGGAGGTCGCGGCCCTGCGCGAGGCGGTCGGCGCCGGCGAGGACGACGCGGTCGCCATCGTCGCCGACGACGAGGGGACGGCCGCCGCGGCGGTCGAGGCCGCCGCCGAGCGCGCCGCCGTCGCCATCGAGGAGGTGCCGGAGGAGACCCGCGGCGCGAACGAGGACGGCACCTCGTCGTACCTCCGCCCGCTCCCCGGCGCGGCGCGGATGTACCCCGAGACGGACGTGCCGCCCGTCGAACCGGACGTCGCGGACGTCGAGACGCCCGAACTGCTCACCGAGAAGGTCGAGCGCTACCAGGACGAGCACGGGCTGGACGCCGGCCTCGCCGAGCAGGTCGCCTACGGCCGCCGGATGCCGCTGTTCGAGGACCTGGTTCGGGCCGGCGTCGACCCGACGCTCGCCGCGGGGACACTGGAGTCGACGCTCACCGCGCTCCGCCGGGACGACGTGCCGGTCGACGCGCTGACCGACGACCACCTCCGCGACGCCGTCACGCTCGTCGACGAGGGCGAGGTGCCAAGCGAGGGGATCGAGGACCTCCTGACCGCGCTCGCGGAGGACCCCGGGATGACCGCCGCCGAGGCCGTCGAGGCGGAGAACCTGGGCGGCGTCGACGAGAGCGAGGTGCGCGAGGCCGTCGTCGAGGTCGTCGAACGCAACGCCGACCAGGTCGAACAGGAGGGGATGGGTGCGTTCTCCGGCCTCATGGGCGAGGCGATGGGCGCGCTGCGGGGCAAGGCGGACGGCGACCTCGTCAGCCAGGTGCTCCGCGAGGAGATCCAGCAGCGGGCGTAGCTACCACGCGCCGACGTCGTCGCTCCCGTAGGTCGCTTCGAGCGTCACCTCGGCGCCGTTTTGCCGGAGGTCGAACTCCGCGGCCGCCGTGCCAAGCAGGCCCTCCAGCCGGTCGACGTCCACGTCGTCCTCGCTCCCGTACACCACGTGGGCCCGCGCGGTCCCGCTCCCCGAGTCGACGTTTACCGTCAGCGACTGCGAGACCCCGACCGCGCCGACGAACGGCGACAGGTCGAACTCGTAGTTGCTCGACTCCCACGAGTCAGGCTCGAACGTCTCCGTCCCGGGGACCACGCCGTAGACGACGTCGCCGCCCATCGTGCCGCGGGTGACCGCGTCGAACGTGTCGTCGGCCTCGTGTTGCCGCGGGTCGTCGCCGTCCCCGGCCCGTGCGATGGCCGCCGCGACGGCCGTGGGGTCCCCGTCGTCCGCCGAGACAGCGACGACGGCGTCGTCGTGGACCGCGACGGCGTAGGGCTCGTCGGGATGCCCGTAGAGCGAGAACTCGCCCACATCGGTCGGGTCGTCGTAGCCGGCCGACTCAACCGCGCCGCGGAGTTCGTCCTCGTCGAACGACCCCTCGAAGACGCTGTGCCCGTCGACCAGCACCCAGCGGTCGACCGCCCCCGACTCCGCGGATAGTCCGTCGAGCACCGGCGAGAGGCCCATTTCGGGGTAGTCCTCGGTCAGGAGCGTCGCGACGGCGTAGACGTCGACCGGGTTGGCGACGAGCGGGTCGCCCGCCGCGGCCGCCGTCGCCGTCTCCCGCTCCGTCTCCGTCCGCGTCCCCTCGCCGCCCCCGTCGAGGGCGGTCAGCGTCGCCACGTCGAACACGGCGTACAGGTAGGGGCCGCCCGCAGAGCCCATCGCCGCGGCCGTCGGGAACCACCGGCGGAAGTCCGGGGCGCGATCCTCCGATCCCCCGTCGTCGCCGTCGCCGCCGAGCACCCCGCTACAGCCGCTGACGAGGGCGATGCCCGCCGCCCCCGCCGCTTCCAGCACCGTCCGCCGGTCCGACCGAGCCATACCCCTCCCTCGTGGGTACGGCACTAATGTTTTCTGCCGAGTGTCACTTTCGCGGCTACTCGTCGCGGTCGAGGCGGTCGGCCGCCTTCCGGAACAGCCCCGTCAGCCGCGACGTCTCGCGTTCGGTGGGGTGGGTCCGGCCGACGACGCGGCGGAGCATCCGCTCGGTCTTGGGCTGTTTCTCCGCGGGGTGGCCCAGGGCGTCGAGGAACCCCGAGAACTCGTCGTGGAGGCGCTCCACCGCCGGCTGGGCCGCCCGTTCGCGCTCCCGGTCGGGCAACTGGGTCTCGTCGAGCGTCAGGTCGCGCAGTTCGTACAGCGTCACGGTCGCCGCCTGCCCGAGGTTCAGCGACGAGTAGTCGGCGCTGGCCGGGATCGCGCCGATCCGGTCGACGCGCTCCAGTTCGTCGTTCCGGAGGCCGTTGTCCTCGCGGCCGAACAGGAGCGCGGTATCGGCGTCGACGGTCGCCAGGTCGTCGGCGAGTTCGGCCGGCGTGACGTACGGGAAGCGGGTGTGCTTCCGGCAGTCCTCGTTGGTGATCGCCGTCATGCCGACCGTGTGGTAGTTCTCGACCACCTCGTCGAACGTCACGACGTCGGCGTTGGGCAACACGTCCTCGCGGGCCTGCCCGGCGAAGCCGTACGCCTCGCCGTCGCGGTCGAGTTCCGGCGGGTCGACGAGCTTCAGGTCCGAGAACCCGAAGTTCTTCATCGCCCGGGCGATGGTCCCGACGTTGCCCGGGGTCTGTGGCTCGACGACGACGACCGTCGGCGCGCTCATGTGGGGTAGTCGGTCGAGAGGTCCAGGTCGTCCACGTCGGCGTCGTCAAGGCCCTCCTCCTCGGGGTCCATCCCCTCGCGGAGGTCGATCCGGCGGCGCTCCTCCTCCGGTTTCGCGTCCTCCGGCGGTTCGGGCAGGTCCGCGGGGTCGGTGTCGACGTGCTCGACGCCGATGTAGCCGTCCGGCGCGCGGTTGCCGTCCGCGAACCAGTCGTGGAACGCGCCCTGCAGTTCGTCCTCGCCGGCGTACGCGTCGCCGCCCGCCTCGCGGAACCAGTAGAGGAAGTCGGCCTCGTGCTCGCTACACAGGACGACCTCGGCGTACGGCTCGCCGTACACGATCTCGGCCTCGCGGCACCGCTCTTTCGCCTCCTCGCCGTGGATCAGGTAGCAGGCGTCGCAGGGCTTGGTGACGAGCGACCGGAGCCGGATCAGGCGGTCCCGGGACTCCTCGGGCATCTCGTCGAACGGCCGCCAGTCGCCGTCCTCGGTGAGTATCTCGGACTCCTCGAAGCGCCACCCGCGAAGCCCGATGCTGACCTTCGACATGCGCGGAGATAGCCGTCGAGCGCGTAAAAGCCGATTGGAACGGGCGAGCGCGTCAGTCGGCGTGGCGCTCGCTGCCCTCCGGCGCGGCCGGGGAGCCGCCGTCGGGGGCAGTCCGCTGCTGCTCGAACCAGTCCCACTCGCGGGTCTTGAGGCCGCGCTCCGCCAGGTCCCAGGGGTCGCCGTCCTCGACGCGCTTGCCCTCCAGCCACGACACGATGAGGTTCCAGACGAAGATCAGCTGCCCGGCGGCGAGCACGAACGCCCCCAGGGTCACCAGCTGGTGGAGGCCGACGAAGTACGCCTGCGGGCCGACCGTCAGCTCGTAGGTCGCGTAGCGCCGGGGCATCCCGCCGTAGCCGAGCAACACCATCGGGAAGAAGGTGAGGTGGGTGCCGACCATCGAGAGCCAGAAGTGCCACTTCGCGAGCGTGCGCTGGTACCACCGTCCCGTCACCAGCGGGAACCAGTAGTAGATCCCCGCGAACACGGCGAAGGCGATGGCGCCCATGATGACGTAGTGGAAGTGCGCGACGACGTGGTACGTGTCGTGGAGCACCATGTCGACGGGGATCGCCGCCTCGAACACGCCGGTGACGCCGCCGATGATGAAGTTGGCGATGAACCCGATGCAAAACAGCATCGGCGCTGTCAGGCGGAGCGCGCCGTTCCACATCGTCGCCATCCAGTTGAACGTCTTGACCGCGCTCGGGATGGCGATGGCGATGGAAACGGCCATGAAGCTAGCGCGGAGGCGCGGGTCGATGCCCGTCGTGAACATGTGATGCGCCCAGACGCCGAACGAGAGGACGCCGAGCGCAAGCGTCGAGTAGACGACGAACTTGAACCCGAACAGCTTCCGCCCCGCGAACCGCGGGAGGATGTAGCTTATCAGGCCCATCGGCGGGAGGACGAGGATGTACACCTCGGGGTGGCCGAAGAACCAGAACAGGTGCTGCCAGAGGATCGGGCCGCCGCCCTCCACGGCGAAAAACGTCGTCCCGAAGTTCCGGTCGAGCAGCAGCATAACCAGCGCGCTGCCCAGCAGCGGGAACGCGAAGATGATCTGGGCCGACTGGACGAGGATCGTCCACGAGAAGATGTCGAGGTTCGACCAGCCGACCTCCTCGCCGCGCTCGGTGAAGATGGTGGCGACGAAGTTGATCGCCCCCATCGTCGCCGAGACCCCCGTCAGGTGCAAGCCCAGTATCAGCAGGTCGACGCCGGGGTTGGTCTGTTGGACCGACAGCGGCGGGTAGATCGTCCAGGCGGTCTGTGCGCCCTCGATCGCGCCGAACGGTTCCAGCAGGATGCCGCCCCAGATGAGCAACGCGCCGGGCGGGAGCAGCCAGAACGCGATGGCGTTGATCCGGGGGAACGCCATGTCGTCCGCGCCGATGAGCAGGGGGATAAGGTAGTTCGAGAACGCCGCCAGTATCGGCGTCCCGAACAGGAACAGCATCGTGATCCCGTGGCTCGTCAGCAGGGCGTTGTACGTCCCCGTCGAGAGGAACGCGGTCGACGCCGTCGTCAGTTCGGTCCGCATCAGCAGGACCGCGATCCCGCCCCACGCGAACGAGATGACGGCGAAGAGGCCGTACAGCAGCCCGATGTCCTTGTGGTCGACCGTCGTGAGCCACCGGACGATGCCGCCCGGCTTCTCGACGGTCTCGCGCTCGGTCGCCGTCCCGCCGCGGCCGACGCCGCTGGGCGTGTACGACCGCCAGTCCTCCAACGTGCCGACCCACCGGGCGACGACGAGGAGCAACAGACCCATCGCCGCCGTCATAGAGAGCTGCGTCGCGCTCGAAACCATGTGCGGAGGGGTTCGGAAGAGACCGACATACCCCTTCTCCGGTACATGTTCGGTCGGGGTTAATCTGCCCCGGATCGCTTACGGCGGGTTCCCGACGGCGACGAGGCGGGCGTCGACCGCCGCGATCCGCGCCTCGCCGTCGCGGTGGGGGTCGAACGCCGCGTGGGCGAACGCCTGCCACAGCACACGCTCCGGGTAGGGGCGGGCGTCGAGGTCGACGCCGAGCGCCGCGGCGAGCGCCCCGTCGTCCAGTTCGCCCGCGGTCGTCGGCACCTCGACCGGGTTCGACACCGCGTCGAGGTCCAGACCGAACGAGGGGAACAGCGCGTACCCCGCGCCCCGGTCCGGGTGGTACAGCGTCCGACGGCCGGGGAACCTGACCGTAAGTCGGGGGGTCACCTCGCGGCGGTCGCCGTCGGCCGTCGCGACCGTGCGGTCGGAAAGTTCGACGCGCTTCCGGTCGCCCGCCGGGACGGTGACCCGCCCCGCCGGCGTCGTCACGCCGACTGCGTCGGGACCGACGCTCGCCACGCCGACCGCCGGCGGGTCGTAGTCGCGGACGACCGCCGCCGTCGAGTCGCCGCCGACGGTGCCGTCGACGACGAGTTCGGTCCCGCCGTCGGCGTCGCCGGCGAGCGGCGGGAGGCCGTCGGTCCCGCCGGCCAGCGCCCGGAGTCCGTGGGTCGTCGCACACACCCCGTCCCACGCCGACGGCGGGGGGCCGGCCGCCGGGAGCGCGCCGCGCCAGTACACCGTCCGGGGCTCGCCGTCCGCGACGTACGGCACCGCGTCGGGGAAAAAGCCCTCGCCGAGGCGCGCGGCCAACAGGCCCGGATGCTCCAGTTTGACCTCGACCAGCGGCGTCTCGACGACTAGCGGCTCCGCGAGCGCCGACGGGGGGACGCGCTGCCACGACACGGACGCCGCGCCGTCTGCCATGCGCGACGGTACGGGACCGGGCGGGGAAGCGGTCGGGGCGAAGGTGTTCGGCCCGTCCCGCCCGGCGGCCCGACCGACCGGGGGGTCCGTCGCCGGCGCGAACACGTTCGCGGCCACGGCTTAGGTTTTGGCCTGCCTAAAACCAGGGGAGTGCCCCATGGCCCGCACGCAGACCGTCGGCGCGGTCGCCGACGACCTCTTCGACCGGTATCTCCTCCCGAAGGTAGCGCTGACGATCATCCTCGTCGCCTCGCTGGTGGGCGTGGGCGTGTCCGTCCGCCTCTCCGGGCGGTGGCGGCCGCTGCTGGTCGTCGCCAAGTGGGCGCAGTTCGTCGCGCTGGGCGTGCTCGCCGGCGGGTTGCTCTGGAAGCACGGGTTCGTCCGCCCCCGCGACGTCGAGGCCGACGCGGGCGAGTACTGCGAGCGGATGTACGGCCGGTTCGACCGGATCGCCGTCGGCGCGGCGGCGGTGCTTGCCGCCGGGAGCGCCGTCTCGCTCCCGGCCTACGCGGAGCGGCTGGCGGACCCCGTCCTCGCCGGCCTCGGCGTCGCGCTCGCGGCGACCGCCGCCCTCGTCGTCGCCGACGCGGCGCGGGAGCGACCCGCCGCGGCGTCGTTCCGCAGTCCGCTGGGGCTCGCCGCCCTCGCCGCGGCGCTCGCGGCCGTCGGGGCCACGGCGACGGCGGAGGTGGCGCTGACCGCCGGCCCGCCCGCGGCCGTCGCCGTCCGGTCGCTCCACCTGCTCGCGTTCGCGGCGTGGATCGGCGGCGCGGTGTGGAACATCTTCATCGCGGTGCCGACCGGGCAGGCGAACCCGACGACGGCCGTCGTCGGCGCGGCGGGCCAGCAACTGGAGCGGTTCCGGTGGGTGGTCCGGTTCGTCTTCCCGACGATACTGCTCACCGGGCTGTACCAGGCCGTCGACGCGCTCGGCGCGTCGCTGGGGACGTACCTCGGCTCGCCCGTCGGCCTCGCCGTGCTGGCGAAGGTCGGCGCGGTCGGGACGCTGTTCGTCGTGTTCAAGCTCTGCCCGATGTGGCGGGCCTGCTCGCCGATCGAGGGCGTCTGCGACATCGCCGACGGCCCCGCCGGGGAGGGGGACGGATGACAGCCGAGACCGACCTGCCCGCGGCGGCGCGGGACCCCGACCGCACGGTCGACAACCGCGGCCGCGGCTGCGCCAACGGCATCGCCCGCGTCCAGCGCGCGCTGGAGGACCTCCCGGACGGCGCGGTACTTGAGGTGCTGAGCACCGACCGCCGCGCCGAGCAGGAGTACCCCAAACTCGCCGAGCAGACCGCCCACGAACTGCTCGGCATCGAGCGCGAGCGCACCGGCATCGTCCGCAAGGAGTACGCGACCTACCTTCGCATCCATGAGTGACACCGCACCCGACCCGACCAGTAGCACAGTGCTCGACTCCGACCCGACCCCCTGGCAGCGCCTCGCGGACGCCGACCCCATCGAGGTCCGCGACCCGCTGGCGGAGCTGCTGGGGATGGTGCCGGAGGGCGAACCGCTCGTCGTCCGGTTCCCCGAGGTGGCGAAGTCCGCCGGGCACGCCTGTCCGGCGGTCGCCGGGGCGTACCGCGCGACGCAACTCGCCCTCGCGGAGCTCTACCCCGACGAACTGCCGGTCAGGAGCCAGGTCGCAGTCACCGTCGGCGGCTCGCCCGATGACCACGGGCTCGGCCCCATGGCCGCGGCGATCCGCCAGATAACCGGAGCGGCCGACGAGACAGGGTTCAAGGGACTCGCCGGCGTGGGTGGCCGGCAGGACCTGCTCTCGTTCGGCGACGTGCCCGGCGACGGGCGCGCCTTCGAGTTCGCCCGAACCGACACCGACGAGGCGGTGCGGGTCGCCTTCGACCCGGCCGCGACCGGCGTCGACCCCGACGAGGGCGGCGGGCAGCCGATGGAGATGATCCCGCGGATCGTCGGCGGCGAGGCCTCCGCCGAGGAGCGTGAGCGGTTCTACCAGACGTGGCACGACCGCGTCCAGTCGGTCCTGCGAGCCCCCGCGGGCCCGGAGACGCCCTTCTCGGTCGAGCGCGTCTGAGACTGTTTGCGCTCGCCGGGTACCGGCGAGCGGCCGCACCGGTATCGGCGATCACCGGTACACAGTGAGCGTAGCACTATGACAGCGCCCGTCCCCCGGTTCTATACGCGGGGGGGCCGAACCTCCCGGCGATGACTCCCGAAGACCTCCGCGCGGCGATCCCCGCGACGGACGACGCCGTCTACCTCAACACCGGCGCGTCCGGGCCGAGCCCGCGGTCCGTCACCGAGGCGACGAAAGGTGCGGTCGACGAACACGAGCGCTCCCACGCCGACAGCGACCCCTACGAGTACGCCTTCGGCGCGTACGAGGAGACCCGCGAGGCCGTCGCCGGCTTCGTCGGCGCGGCCCCCGAGGAGATAGCGCTCACGAACAGCACGGCCGACGGCATCAGCCGGGTGGCCGCGGCGATGGACTGGGAGCCGGGCGACGTCGTGGTGCGGACCGACCTGGAGCACCCCGCGGGGATCCTCCCCTGGCGACACCTCGCAGAGACTCACGGGGTCGAGGTCCGGACCGTGGCCTGCGAGGGCGGCCGCCTGCCGCTTGACGCGGTCAAGGAGGCGACCCGCGACGCGAAACTGTTCGCCTTCAGCGCGCTGTCGTGGAACTACGGTACCCGCCTCCCGGTCGCCGAGGCCGTGGATATCGCCCGCGACAACGGCGCTCGCACCCTCGTCGACGCCGTGCAGGTGCCGGGCCACGTCCCCGTCGACTACGGGGAGTGGGGCGCGGACTTTGTCGCCGCCGCCGGCCACAAGTGGCTGCTCGGCCCGTGGGGCGCCGGCTTCCTCTACGTCCGCGACGGAGCTGCGGCGGCGCTCGACCCCGCCGCCGTCGGCTACCGCGGCGTCGTGGAGCCGAACGCCGACGAGGGGTACGAGTTCCACCCCGGCGCGCGCCGGTTCGAGGTCGGTACCGTCTCGCCCGCGCCGTACGCGGGGCTGCGGGAGGCAATCGACGTGATGGCGTCGGTCGGCCCCGACGCTGTCCGGGACCGCATCGAGGGCCTCACCGAGCGGCTGAAATCCGGGATCGACGACGAGCGCCTGCTGTCGCCCCGCGAGTTCGAGTCCGGCCTCGTGACGCTCTCCGACGACGACCCCGCGGGGACCGTCGAGCGGTTGCGCGACGAGGGCATCGTGGTGCGGTCGATCCCCGACCCCGCGTCGCTGCGGGTGTCCCTGCACGCGTTCAACACCGCCGACGACGTGGACGCCTTCCTCGACGCGTTCGAGGCGTAGCCCGCGCCCGCCCCGCCGGCGCTACGCGTCGGGGACGGTCGCCACGGCCAGCCACGTCTCCGGACGCTCGTCGATGCGGTCGGGGTCGAACCCCGCCTCGGTCAGGTGCGCCCGCACGTCGGCGGGGCCGTAGCGCTCGTCGACGGGCGGTCCCGACTCGCCCGGGCCGTCGGCGGACCAGTCGACGGCGACGAGGCGGCCGCCGGGCCGGAGCACGCGCCGGAGTTCCGCCAGCGCCGCCTCGCCGTGGAACTCGTGGTACGTCATCGTGGAGACGACGGCGTCGGCCGCGCCGTCGGGCAGCGGCAGGTCGGCCGCCTCGGCGGTGACCAGGTCCACGTTGTCCGGGACGCCCTTCTCGCGGTAGCGGTCGTGCATCGCGGCCTGCACGTCGACCGCGTGGACGCGGTCGGCGTGTGCGGCCACGCTGTCGGTGTAAAACCCCGTGCCGCTGCCGACGTCCACCACCTCGCCCGCGTCGGCGAGCGCGCCGAGCAGTTCCTCCGCCGAGCAGTAGCGGTAGCGCGACGCGGCGTCCTCCAGCCGGTCGGCCCGATCCGGGTCGTACGTGTGAAAGCCCATGTCGGGACGCTACGGCGGGGCGCGCCAAGAGTGGTGTGGCGGGGCCGGGCAGCGCTCACACCGCGAGCGCGGCCGCCGAACGCGGGGGCGCAACCGCCCGCGTCAGTCGTCGCCCGGAACGGGCCCCGGGCCGGTCGGGTCGACGACGTCGTCGGCCCAGGTGCCACGGAGGAAGTAGAGGCCGGCCGCGGCGGCCATCAGCGCGTTCGCGGCGGCGACGCCGTACCAGACGCCGGTCGCGCCCATGTCGAGGGGACCGACCAGCGCGTAGGCGATGGAGGCACGGAGGACGATGAACCCGAGGAAGGCGAACACCATCGCGAGGCGGGTGCTCCCGCTCCCGCGGAAGCCGCCCTGCACGACGTAGAACACGCCGAGGAACACGAACGAGGCGCCGACGATCCGGAGGTAGTCCGTGCCGATGTCGACCACCGCCGCGGCGCTGTCGCCGGTGATGAACGTGCCGATGATCGTCGGCGCGGCGACGTACACCCCGGCCGAGAGCGCGAGCAGGCTGACGACGATGATCACCGCGGCGGCGTACACGCCTCGCTCGGCGCGCTCGGGCTGGTTCGCCCCGAGATTCTGCCCGACGACCGTCTCGACGCCGCGGGCCAACCCGAGCGCCGGCAGGACGACCATCGACGTGACGCGGGTGCCGATCCCGTAGGCGGCGACGGCGTCGGCCCCGGCGACCGCGACCAGCGCCGTGACGACGCTCGTGCTGACCGCGATCATGCTCCGCTCGACGCTGGCCGGCGCGCCGATGCGGAGGATCTTCCGGACCGTCTCCGCCCGCGGGACGAAGTCCGACGGCGAGAGGGTGATCCCGACCCGCCCGGAGAGCAGCAGGGCGACGCCGATGGCCGCTCCGATGCCGCGGGTGATGATCGTCGCCAGCGCCGCGCCGCGGACGCCGAACCCGGTGAAGCCAGTCGCCGCGTACAGCGACGACTCCAGGGACTCCCAGCCGAGCCACGCGAACAGCACGTTGTCCTGGAACCCGAGGATGAAAAAGGGGTCCGCGACGACGTTCAGGAACACGCCGAACGCCATCAGGTACAGCGGCGTCCGGGTGTCGCCCCACCCCTGGAGCAGCGCCTGGAAGATGAAGAACGCGAACACGAACGGCAGGCCGAGGAACATCGTCCGGGTGTACGCCAGCGACAGCGCGTACTCCTGGGTGCCCGGCGTCGCGCCGACGAGCTGGAGGAGGAACGGCGCGATCAGGTAGCCGACGACCGAGAGGGCCGCGGAGACGAGGATCACGAACGAGGTGGTCTGGCCCGCGACCGCGCTGATGCGGTCGACGTTGCCGGCCCCCTTGTTCTGGGCGACCAGCACCGTGCCCGCGACGGTGAAGCCGGCGGCGAGCGCGATGACGAGGAAGACGATGGCCCACGAGTAGGAGATGGCGCTGACCGCCGCCTGGCCGAGGCGGCCGACCCAGAACGTGTCCGCGAGGTTGTAGCCGACCTGCAGCAAATTCGTGAGGACGATGGGCAGCGAGAGGACGATGAGCGGCTTGAGCAGGTCGCCGTCGACCACATCGACCGCCCGGTCCTCGCCCGGGCTACTCATGCGCACCCTCCGCGAGCAGACAGCCGTCGACGTAGCGGTGGAGGTCCGCGCGGACGGCGTCGATAGCGGCCGCCGAGTCCGCGGTGGCGCTCCGGACGAGCGCGCCCTCGAACGTCGTCTGGACGTGCGCGGCCACCCGGTCCGGGTCCACGTCGCGGAACGCCCCGCTGTCGACGCCGGCCCCGACGACCGCCGCGATCCGGTCCTGGAAGAAGCGGTCGCTCTCGGTGAAGTGGTCGCGGTACTCCCGGTCGTGGGCGGCCTGTCCACGGAGTTCCACCATCGCCGCGCGGAACGCCGCGCGCTCGGGGTCGGGGTCCGCGGTGAGGACGTAGTCGATCAGGTCGCGGAGCCGCGTCTCGGGGGCCGACTCCTCGTCGCCGGCCGGGACCGTCTCGCGGTGGTGGTCGAGCACGTAGCCCAAGAGGTCCCGGAGCAGGTCGTCCTTCCCGTCGTAGTGGTGGTAGAGGAGCGACTTGCTCTTGGGGAACTCGTCGGCGATGCGCTGGACCGTCAGCCCCGCGTAGCCGTGTTCGCGCAGGGCCTCGTAGGTCGCCCGCATGATGGCCGCGCGGGTGTCGGGGGGGTCGTCGTCGAAGAGGTCGGCCGCCGTCATTGTTGACTGAACGTTCAGTCAGCGTTTAACGGTTGGCATCCGGACCGACGCGTGCGGCCGCGACGGCCGGTCAGATGATGTACCACTGGCGCAGCAGCGTCTCGGCGGCGGCGAACGCCCGGAAGCCGTAGCCGAACACGACCGCCGCGGGCACGGCACTGACGAGGGCCGCCCGCTTGCCGGTCGTCCCGTGGACGGTGGCCGTCCCCAGCGCCAGCAGGACCGCGCCGTACGCGCCACAGAGGACGCTTACCTCCGGCACCGGCACCCCCGCGACGACGCAGGGGGCGGCGCTGTAGGCGATCGTCTGGACCGTCTCGCTGACCCCCGCGCGGTCGTCGACGAGCGGGACGAGGATGACCGTCTGGAGCGCCGCCGTCAGGTGCAACGCGGCCGGCGCGACGAGCAGGACCGCGACCCCGAGCCACAGCACGCCGGACAGCAGGCGCTGGTCGGCGAGGACGGGGTAAGCGTCCGCGACCAGTGCGAAGCGGACGAACTCCTCGAGGAGCACGACCGCGACCGCGAACACGAGCCCCGGGGCCTGGTCGCCGGGCGCGACCGCCGAGCGGAAAAAGCGGGTCGGGCGCGTCAGCACTTCGAACCACGCCCGCACGAGCGCCGCCGGGCCGCGGGCCCGCCCGCCCGTCGGGTTCTCGATCCACTGGGTCATGGGACCCACCCGCGCTGCGGCGCGGCGTCGAACGCCTCCATGTGTGGGAGCGTTCGCGCGCGGAAGTAAAGCCGTTCCCTTCGTCGCCGACTCCCACGACCCGGCCGGACTCCCGCGGCGAGGGGCTACCTGTCGACCGCGCCGACGTTCTCCTCCCCCTCGAAGGTGGCGGGGTCCGGTTCGATGTTCGCGTACTGGACCGCCCGCCGGCCGAGGGTCGCCACGCGCTCCGCCAGCCCCTCGTCGACGAACTCGCCGTCCGCGAACGCACTGCCCGACCGCGTCACGGCGGCCTGATGCGGGATCACCCACGCGTCCAGCGAGCGACAGACCGACCGCAGGTGGTCCAGCGCCGTGATCGGGAAACTCCCGCCGGCCACCGCGAGCAGGCCGACCGTCTTGTCCGCGAACTCGTCGAACCCGCAGTAGTCGAGCGCCGTCTTCAGCGGCGAGGAGTACGACCCGTGGTACACCGGCGTCCCGAGGAGGATGGCGTCGGCCGCCCGCACCGCCTCCTTCAGCGCCACCGCGTCCGCCGGGTCGTCCTCGTCCGGGTCGACCATCGGCAGGTCGAACGCCCGCAGGTCCAGCAGTTCCGTCGTCCCGCCCGCGGCCTCGGCCGCGTCGAGGGCGTGTTCGAGCGCGCGTCGCGACCTGCTCTCCTCGCGGAGGCTACCGGCTATCGCGACGACGTGTGGTCGGTCGTCCATGCGTCGCTCTGCGACCGGGGCGAACTAAGAGCCACCGGCGACCCCGGGGCCTCAGACGAAGTCGCCGAGTCCGGGGCCGTCATCGTCGTCCTCGTGTTCGGCCCGCACCGGACCGAACGTCACCGGGTTGCGGGTCTGGAGCCACACGTGCCCGGAGCCGCGGAACTCCGTGACGAAGCCCTCGCCGCCCAGCACCGTCGACTTGAGACTGCCGTCCTTCCGGCGGTTCAGGTCCAGCCCGGCGGTCCACGCGACGAGGTGGTCCTCGTCGACCACGAGGGGGTCGTCAGGCGTCACGTCGGCCTCGTACATCGACCCGTACGAGGAGACGAAAGCCATCCCGCGGCCGGCGAGGCCGAGCACCGTCAGTTCGCCGGACGAGAACAGGTTCGAGCGGTCGTTGAGTTCGGTCGAGCGCTCGACGCCGGGCTCCCACGCCAGCAGGGAGCCGGACTGCGACCGGACCGGCCCCCGCTCCCCCACGTCGATCCCGGTCACGTCGCCGGGATGCTCCGGGACGAGCGTCACCGACGCGCCGTCCGCCCCCGCGATGAAGGCGTTGTCGACCAGCCCCCGCTCGTCGCTGACAGCCCGCTTGACCGCGCCGGTCAGGCCGCCGTCGCCGCCGACGTTCGTCTCGGGTTCGACCCCGGCGGAGCGCGTCATCATCGCGCCGGGCTCCGTCTCGATGGCCTCCCCCTCTGCGAGCGTCACGTCGAGCACCGCGTAGCTTGGCCGCTTCTCGATGTCGTATCGCATCGCCGGAGCGTGGCCGCGTTCCCGTACTTGAACCTTCGGCCGGCGCGCGATCCGTCCGCCCCGTCGCGGCGTCAGCGCGCGAGCCGGGCGACCCCGCGGTCGGCGTCGAACTCCACGAGGCCGTCGGCTTCGAGGTCCGTGACGATGCCGCGGAGCCACTCGCGGGTGGCCTCGCCGTCGCCGTCCGGGTTGTAGTCGACGCGCACGCGGGGGCCGAGTTCGTCCAGCGTCAGTTCGTCGTACTCGCCCAGCAGCGAGACGACCTTGCCGCGCATCTGCCGTCGGCTGCCCTCGAACTCCGGCTGCGTCGGGACGTCGGGCGCGGTGAAGTCGCCGGTGCCGTAGGCATGACACCACTCGCGCCACGGGCAGCCCGCCTCGTCGCAGGCCGGCGTCTTCTCGCAGGCGACGCCGCCCAGTTCCATGACCGCATTGTTCCAGACGCGGGACTCGCCCGGGGGCATGAGCGCCCCGGCGACGCGCTCGAACGCGTCGTCGTCGTCCGGCACGTCGAACGCGCGGTACAGCACGCGCTTGACGTTCGTGTCGACCACGGCGTCGCCGTTGTCGAACGCGAAGCTCGCGACGGCGTTTGCGGTGTAGGGGCCGACGCCCATCAGCTCCGAGAGGCCGTCCGGGTCGCGGGGCCACTCGCCTTCGCGCTCCTCGATTATCTGTCGGGCGGCCTCGTGGAGGTACTTCGCGCGGTTGTTGTAGCCGAGCGAGCGGTCGGTCCAGAAGCCGACGACGTCGGCGCGGTCGGCGGCGGCCAGGTCGGCGGCGGTCGGCCAGCGGTCGAGGAACGCCTCCCACGCCTCGACGACGCGGCTCAGCTGGGTCTGCTGGCTCATCACCTCGGAGACGAGTATCTCGTAGGGGTCCTCGGTGCGCCGCCAGGGGAACTCGCGGTGGTCGTCCTCGTACCACTCGACCAGCGCCGCCCGGACGGCGTCGACGTCGTCGGGCAGCGCCGGCGCGTCGGCCTCGCTCATCGCCGTCGGCTAGCGACGGGACCGACATACGCCTGCCGATCCGGCGGGCCGCCCGCGTCGGGGCGGCCCCCTCACTCCCCCTCCTCGGTGTCGGTGAACTCGAAGCGCGCCCCGCCGGCCGTCCCCTCGGTCACCGCGACGTCCCAGCCGTGTGCCGCCGCGATGTCCCTGACGATGCTCAGCCCGAACCCCGTCGCGTCCCCGCTCGTCGAGTAGCCGGCGTCGAACACGTCCGCCCGCTCGCTCTCGTGGATGCCTGGCCCGTCGTCCTCGACGTAGAACCCGCCCGGCAGGTCCCCGACGGTGATCTCGACGTCGCTACCGCCGTCGGCCGCGCCCTCGCGGCCGTCCGCCGCTTCGTCGTCGGCGTCCGTAGAGCTATGCTCGACGGCGTTCCGGAACAGGTTCTCGAACAGTTGGGTCAGGCGGCTCCTGTCGGCGGGGACCGTGCGGTCCGTCTCGACCGCGAGCGCGGCGGCGTCGGTCGCGACGTTCCGCCAGGCGGCCTCGGCCACCTCGCCGAGCGCGACGTGCTCGACGTCGCTGACCGTCCGGCCCTCCCGGGCGAGCGTCAGCATGTCCTCGATGAGGTCCTCCATCCGGGAGAGCGCCGCGGCGACCTCGTCCAGCCCGTCGATCGACCGCTCCGCCCGCACGTCGTCGAGCCGGCCCTTCGCGACGTTCAGCGGGTTCCGCAGGTCGTGGGAGACGACGCCGGTGAACCGGTCGAGCCGCTCGTTCTCCCGCTTGAGCGCGCGCTCGCGCCGGCGGAGCATCCGCTCGCGGCTGGCCTTCTCCAGCGCGGCGGTCGTGTTCGCGGCCAGCAACTCGATCAGCTTGCGGTCGTCCCGGTCGAACGCCTCCCGGTCGGTCGAACTGACGAGCATGACGCCCTGCGACCCGAGCGGGACGATGAGCTCGCTCCGGAGGTTCGTATCGCGGTTCGCGACGCCGTCGACGGCCCGGAGGTCGTTGTACTGCCTCGTCTCGCCGGCCTCGAACGCCTCCCAGGCGAGGCTGCCCGGCCCCAGGGCGGGCGGGTCGCCGACTGTCTCGTCGACGACCACCGTCCAGGCGGCGGGCACCAGTTCGTCCCGGTCCTCGTCGTACAGGTGGACCCCGGTGTGGGGGCAGTCGAGCAGGTCGACGGCGGCGTCGGTCATGATGTCGGCGACCGCCTCGCGGGAGTCCGCGGCTATCGACCGGCGCGTCGCCTCGTGGAGCGCCTCGACGGTCCGGCGGCGCTCCTGCTGTGCGGTGACGTCGCTGATGAACCCCTCCACGGCGAGCACCTCGCCGCCCCGCGAGCGGACGGCGCGGCCGCGCTCCCACACCCACTTCCGGCGGCCGCCGCGGGTGCGGATGCGGTACGTGAGCTCGAACGGCTCGTCGCTGGCGACCGCCTCCTGCACCGTGTCCCAGACGCGCTCGCGGTCGTCGGGGTGGACGACGTCGCCGTACGCCACCTCGCCGCTCTCCAGGTCCGCGGCGGGGTAGCCGGTCAGGTCCTCGCACTCCCCGCTGACGAACTCCATGGGCCAGCCGGCCTCGTTCCGGGCGCGGTACACCATCCCGGGGAGGTTCTTGATCAGCGTCTCCAGTTGCCGCTTGTGTCGCTCGCGCTCGGTCACCTCCTGGAACTGCGAGAACATCGTCACCACCTCGCCCGCGTCGTCCGTGACGACGCGGTTGTGCCACTCGCAGATGATCAGTTCCCCGTCCTTGGTGACGTTCTCGTTGACGTTCCGGTAGTCCGTCCGACCCTCGTGGAGCCGGTCGAGCACCGCCCGGATCTCCTCGCGTTCGTGTTCGGGCACGATTGCCTCGACAGGGCGGCCGGCGAGCCCGTCGTCGTCGTAGCCGAGGATCCCCTGGGCGGTGTCGTTGGCCCGGACGACCTCGTAGTCGCCGTTCCACTCGATGACGCCGAGCGGCGACTGCTCGATGAACAGCGAGAGGCGGCGTCGGCTCCGTTCGAGCGCGCGCTCGGACCGGTAGTGTTCGACGGCGTTCCGGACGCGGTTTGCCAGCACCGCGTACTGGTCGCTGCCGGTGCCCTTCTCCAGGTAGTCCATGACGCCGGCCGAGATGGCCTCGCTGGCGACGGACTCGGACCCCTGCCCGGTGAACAGCACGAACGGCAGGTCGGGGTACTCCTCCCGGACCGCGGCGAGGAACTCGATCCCGTCGGCCCCCGGCATGTCGTAGTCGCTCACGACGCAGTCGACGTCCTCGTCCCGCAGGCGGGCCAGCCCGTCGTCCGCGCACCGCTCGCCGAGCACCTCGACCGCCGGGAGCTCGCGGTCGAGGTGGGTCGCCACGAGCTCCGCGAACGCCGCGTCGTCGTCGACGTGGAGGACCCGGATGGGTTCGGCCGGCACCCCCTCGTCACGCGCGTCTCCCGAACTCATGAGTGGTGGTGTCCGCCGTCGCGGACGTTCTATCCGAGTAATAGCTCCCCGGGAGATATAAGTTTGGAGAGAGTTCGGACGGGAGACACGTCGGCGACGGCGCGCCGCCGGGAGTCGAAAGCGGCTTGGCGCGGACGCCCGTTCCGTCCGCCATGAGCCTCGACGACCTCGAAGCCGACGTGGAAGCCGCGTACGCGGACATCGACGGCGACCTCGACGTGACGCTGGACGAGGAGACGAAGCGGGAACTGACGATGCTCGTCGCGGCGCTCGACCCCGAGGAGCCCGAGGACCTGGTCCGGCGGGCCGTCCACCTGCTGTTCCAGTCGACCGTCGAGAGCGGGAAGCTCGATTTCCACCTGCGGAGCACGTACGACGTCACCTACGACGAGTACCTCTCGGGGATGACCTACGAGGAAATGACCGGCGGGAGCTTCCCCCAGCCCCAGCAGAACGACGAGCGCCGCTACCAGTTCTAACGCAAGCGGTTTCAGTCCGCCGTCCGGAAAACGGGTATGGTCAGTGCGCTGTACCGCGGGTTCGCGGTGTTCGCCCTCCTCGTCGTCGCGGTGCTCGTCGGTGCCGTCCTCGCGTACCGCCGGCTGGGCCGCGACGACGACGGCGTCAGCCGCCTCGACCGGCGCGTCGACCTCGCGTTCCGCGCCGGCGTCGCCGTCGGCGCGCCGGCCGTCGCGCTTGGGATCGCCGGGGTGATCGCACAGAGCTACCTCGGGGACGCCGTCGTGGCCGTCGCCTTCGCCCTGCTCGTACTGGGGACGGGGCTCGTGACGCTGACGACCGGTGGGATGGTGGCGAACCTGATCCTCGTCCGCGAGGCGGCCCGGGACTGACGGCCGCCCTCTCTGTCCCGCAGCCGCAGCGTCGGCCTGTTCACTCGCTGCCGGCGCGGGGGGTCGGCGCGACGTCCGAAATCGCGTCGAGCAACACGTCCGCGCCGAGGTCTATCTCCCGTTCGGTCACGTCCAGCGGCGGGAGCAGGCGGAGCGTCCGGTAGCCACAGCCCAGCGTGAGCAGGCCGCGCTTCAGCGCCGCCTCCTGCAGGTCGTCGCGGCGCTCCTTCGTGTCGAGGTCGATGGCGACGAGCAGCCCCTTCCCGCGGACGTCGGTGACGACCGACCCGTCGGCCTCGCGGAGCCGCGTCTTGAGCTGGTCGCCCCGCTCGACGGCGTTGTCCATCAGGTCGTACTCCTCGATGGCGTCCAGCGTCAGCACGCCCTGCAGGGCGGCGATCACGTCGCCCGCGCCCCACGTCGAGGAGAGGCGACCGCGCTCGTCCGGGAACATCTCCTCGTTCGCTATCGTCGCGCCGACGCGGAGGCCCTTCGCGCTGGTGATCACGTCGGGCTCGATGGCGTAGTGGTCGGACCCCCACACCTCGCCGGTGCGGCCGACGCCCGCCTGAATCTCGTCGGCGATGATCGGGATGTCGTGCTCGGCACACACCGCCTGCACCTCCTGCATGAACGCGTCGCTGGGGAAGCGGTAGCCGCCCTCGCCCTGGATCGGCTCCATGATCAGGTACGCGACCTCGTCGGGGTTGATGTGCCCGCGCTCGGGGTCCAGCTTCCGGCGCAGCACCGAGGGGTCGTCGGCGTCGCCGGGGAAGAAGCCGCAGTCGCAGGTCCCCGGCGCGCAGTCGGCGTCGTCGCAGAAGGGCACGTCGTGGACGCCGGCCATCTCGGGGAACTTCCGGCGGTACACCTCCTTCGAGCGATTCAGCGACAGCGCGCCGAGCGTGCGGCCGTGGAACGCGCCGTCGAACGTGATCGCGTACTTCGCGCCGTCGGCGTGGTCGTAGCACACCTTGATGCCGTTCTCGACCGCCTCCGCGCCGGAGTTCGACAGGAACACCGTGTCCATATCGTAGTGGTCGGTCAGGTCAGTGAGGCGGTGCATCAGCTGCGTCGGGCCGGGGAATTCGGGGTCCTCGGGCGGCCACCCGCCGCTGGCGTAGAAGTCCTGGCCAGCGATCTTCAGCGGGTCGACGACGTCGAACGCCGCCAGTTTCTTCTCGATCTTGGGGTTGTTGTAGCCGAGCGGCGCGGCGGCGACGTGGCTCGTGAAATCGAGCAGGACGTTGCCGTCGACGTCGGTGCAGAACGGCCCCTCGGCGTCCTCGGTGATGTCCCAGACGAAGTCGTAGACGTAGGTGGTGGTGGCGGCGGCCTCGTGGTGGTAGTCGGCCCACTCGCGGGCGCGCTCGCCCGGCATCTCCGTTACCTCCGGTTCGGCGGTGTGCCTATCCATACCTCAACGTCCGGGAGCGATAGGTTAAATAATTCGTTATGGTAGCCGCAATACTTACACGCCCGCGGCGACCGTCGCCGCGCCGGCCCCGGCCAGCAACACGCCGCTCCAGAACGCGACGCGGTAGGCGAACCGGCGGTTCGGCCCCATCACGGTCAGCATCGCCTTGACGCCGATGGACGAGGCCGACGCCAGCAGGATGCCGACGACCGCCGTCGCGCCGTCGATGGTGCCGCCGCGGTAGAGCACGACCGCGGAGGTGGTCCCGCCGGCGCTGGACACCAGCCCCGAGAGGAACGTGGCGATGTAGAACCCGGCGGAGCCGAACTGCTGCTGGCCGACGGCCCCCGCGACGATGACCAGCGCGAAGATGCCGCCGAACGCCAGCGCGTTCGCCAGCGAGAACGGGCTCGCCAGGTCGACCTCCACCGTCTCGGACCAGTCCGCGGTGTAGGCGGCGATGGCGAAACTGCCGACGATGACCGCGCCGAGCGGGAGCACCGCCCCCATCAGCACGTCCGGGAACGTGAACGCGACGGCGATAGCGAGGTTCCGCACCGCCATGGCGGCGTCGGCAAGCAGGATGGCCGCGACGGCGTAGGAGGAGACGTCCGGGCGCTGGCGCGCGTGGTCCAGCATCGTCCCCACGACGGCCGTCGACGACGCCAGCCCGCCGAAGAAGCCGGTCACGGCGATGCCGCGGCCGCCGTACGTCTGGACGACGATGTAGTTCACGATGCCGATGGCCGCGACGGTGACGACCATCAGCCACACGACCCGCGGCTCGACGGAGACGGTGACCGGCTCGTAGCCGACCGTCACGGACCCGGCCGGCAACAGCGGGTAGACGACGAACGCGAGGATGGCGAACTCCGTGGCCGACTGGATCTCCTCGCGCGAGAGGCTGTCGGCCAGGTCGTGGAGCTCCCGCTTCAACACGAGCAGGAGCGACGAGAGGACGGCGACGGTGACGCCCTCCAAAATGAACCCTCGTCCGACGAGCACGCCGACGCCGTAGGTCACGAGCATCGAGACGGAGGTGGTCAGCGAGAGCCCGCCGTCCTCGGGGTCGGTCAACAGCCCCTGCGTCGCGAGGACGACCCCCTGGACGATGACGAGCACGCCGCCGACGACGAGCAGTTCGGGCCGTTCGAGGACGGTAAACACCGCGCCGAGCAGACTGATGAGCGAGAAGGTGCGGATGCCGGCGTCCTTGTGCGACCACTCGCGTTCCAGGCCCAGAAACAGGCCGAGCGCGCCGGCGAGCGCTATCCGGACGACCGTGCTCTCCAGCGGCGCCGCCGTTAGCTGACCGACTACTGCGTCCACCTCCGCCCGTTCATCCCTGGGGAAGTTAATTCTTGGCGGGCGGCAGCCACCCGCTCACCTGCGTGGGAGGGAGCGGCCGGCGGGCGGGGCGGCGGGAAGCGGCGACCGTCGGGCGGACGGTCATCGCCGAGAACGGCAGAGCGCCGGGGTCAGGCGGAGACGTACTGTGACTCCCAATCGTCGCGCGCCTCTATCTCGCGTTTGCCGCGCCGGGTCAGCGTGTAGAAGTTCGTCCGCCGGTCGCGCTGTCCCTTCTCGACGAGGCCCTTGTCGACGAGCGTGTCGAGGTTCGGGTAGAGCCGCCCGTGGTGGATCTCCTTCTCGTAGTACGATTCCAGTTCCTCCTTGATCGCGAGCCCGTGGGGTTCGTCCTTGCCGGCGATGACGTACAGCAGGTCCCGTTGAAATCCTGTCAGGTCGTGCATTGGTAAAGTACGTGAAACGGTTATTGTAGGAATAAAATAAAGATATCGACTCAGTGACGGCTATCAGGCCGTGGAACGGCGATCGCGGATGTTTCGCCGGCCCCAACTTCCCTAATAAATCTGAGTGTATCGGCCAACTGTCGTCGGTCCGGCCAGCCGACCGGCGCTGACGTACCCTTATGCCGACACAGCACGTACCGAACGGTATGCCCGAGGAAGTGCTCTTCGAGTCGGAGTCGACGCAGGACAGGGCGGCGATAGCGTCTGTGCTGCGCAGCGTCGCGGACAAACTGGACGACGGCGAGCCGGTGACGTTCGCCGCCGGCGAGGAGTCGGTCACGGTCGACCCGCCGGCGTCGCCGACGTTCGAGATCAAAGTCGAGCGCGAGACCGGCGACGGCCCCGACGAGACGAGCTTCGAGCTGGAAGTCGAGTGGTCCGAGAACGACGACGCCGCGGCTGGCGGCGAGTTACGCGTCGAATAGGAAATGGAAAGCGAACCACGCGAGTGAAAAGCGCGCGTGGTTCGCTTGCCGCCCTGAATTGGTCCCCGCTGACGCTTCGGCCCTCCAAGCGAAGCGTCACCTGAACGAAGTCGCGCCGATACCTTAAATGTAACGACCCGGGCAGAGACGTGTCGGGAGGGAACTACTTTTCACCCGGCGCTCACATGTGCTCCTCCTCCAACACCCAGCCGAGCGCCCGGCGGTAATAGCTGAACATCTGCCGGACGCCCTCGTGGTTCATCTCCTCGTCGTCCAGTTCCTCCATCAGGAACTCGTACTGCTCGCGGACCTCCTCTTCGGAGCGCATGGACGTGGGTAGGGCCGGGCGGCGTATGAATCCCGGGCTACCCCTCGGTCCCACCCCCGTCGGCGGTGCGCTTGTGCGCGGTGAGCGGCTGGCGCGCGGCGAGGTCGCAGTCGAACGCGTCGTGCTCCGCGAAGTGCCACACCAGCATGTGCCGGCGCGCGCCGGTGACGCCCGCATGAGAGACGTCGTCGGCCGCGAACTCCGCGGGGAGCCGCTCGTACAGCCGCCGACACTCCGCGAAGCCGTCGAACACCTTCCGGTGGCCGGACGACTCCGCGCCGCGGCGCTCGACGACGTACGCGCCGTCCTCGCGGTGCACCCCGGCTGTGCGGACGAACTCGCGGCGCTCGGCGAACGCGTCGCCGTCGGCGCGCGCCGCCACGCACCGCTGGTCGGGCGGCGCGTCGCGCGGGCCGGACTCGCGGTTACGTTCGCGGGAGAATTTCTCGACCAGCCGCCGCGTGGCGACTTCCTCTATCCTCGGCGTCGTCGGACTCCGTGGCCTGGAACGACATTGCGCCCGGCAGTACCGCCGGACTCCCAATAAGCGCGGCGGTCACGCAGACCGCCCCGTGGCGCGAGCCGCCGGAGTTTTGCCCCGGCGCGCCGAACCGGCGGCCATGGAGATCCGCGGCGAGCGCGAGTGTCGGGACTGTGGCAACCGCTGGTCGTACTACGACACGGGCAGCGTCACCTGCCCCGACTGCGGGAGCATGCACAGCGTCGGCGTCGACGAACAGCGCCGCCTGCACACCACCAGCCCGGTCGAACTGGACCTGACCGAGGCGCGGGACCTGGTCGACGTCGAACCGCTCCACCGCGTCGCGGACGCCGCGAAGGAGGCGTGTCGGGAGTACGTCCGCAAGCGCGGCTTCGTCCACGGCGGCGACCTCCGCGACCTCGACGACGGCTACCTCGCGGCGGCCGAACTCATGCACGCGGCGGACGCCTTCGGGCGGGCGTTCCAGCCCTCGGAGGCCGAAGAACTGTATTTCCTCGAACTGCTCCGCGGCGCGGACGCGGGCGAGCGCCCCGACCCGGCGGACGTGCCCGAATCGATCCGGGAGACCCGGGGGCTCGCCGCCGCCAACGCCGTCCGCGAGTACGGCCGCGACCTCCGGCAGTGGGCCGACGACCTCGACCCCGCCGCCGAGGACGCCCTGGAGCGCCTGGGCGACCACGTCAGGCGCGTCCGGGCGCTCGGCGGGGACGTGGAGCCCCGGACCGGGGACGCGCTGGTCGCGGTCGCGCGGGACGTCGGGGCGTACTGCCGGAACGGCGACGAGAACGCGCTGGCGACGGCGACCGACCGGCTGGACCGGCTGGAGTAGCCGCCGCCCTCGTTCAGGGTAGTTCCACGTCGACGCATTCCTGCAGGCTCGCCGCCTTCACCGTGTTGTACAGGAGCATCGCGATGGTCATCGGCCCGACGCCGCCGGGGACCGGCGTGATGGCGTCGGCCTTCCCCTTCGCGCTCTCGAACTCGACGTCGCCGACCAGTTCGTACCCCTTGTCGGTGTCCGCGTCGACGCGGTTGATCCCCACGTCGACGACGGTGACGCCCTCCGACAGCATCGAGCCGTCTATCATCTCCGGGACGCCCGCGGCCGCGACGACGATGTCCGCCTCGCGGGTCTTGGCCGCGAGGTCGTCGGTGCGGGAGTGACACACCGTCACCGTCGCGTTGCCGCCCTCGGCCTTCTGGATCAGCAGGTTCGCCATCGGCTTGCCGACTATCTCCGAGCGCCCGACGACGACGGCGTCTTTCCCCTCTGGGTCGACGTCCGCCGCTTCGAGCAGCTTCTGGATGCCGTGGGGCGTGCAGGGCTTGAACCGGGCGTCGCCCGCGACCAGCCGGCCGACGTTCTCCGGGTGGAACCCGTCCACGTCCTTCGCCGGGTCGATCCGCCGGAGCACCTCCCGCTTCGGGACGTGGTCGGGCAGCGGCATCTGGACGAGGATCCCGTGCACGGAGGGGTCGGCGTTCAGTTCGTCGATGGTGTCGTACAGCGCCTCGGGCGGCTTCTCCGGGTCGATCTCGACGTGCGTCCCGTCGATACCGACGGAGTCGCAGGCCTTCTGTTTCATCGAGATGTACGTCTCCGAGCCGGCGTCGCCGCCCATCAACACCGTGGCGAGGCCGGGCGTCACGCCCGCCGCTTCGAGCGCGTCGATGGAGTCCGAGAGGTCGTCGCGGATCCCGTCGGCGACCGCGTTGCCGTCGATGACGTTCGTCATTGAGTAGACGGGCGGGCCGGTCGGCCTTCAACCCTCGGGTTCGTGCGTATCTTCAGCCTGCCGGCCCGGGATATATGCACAGAAATGGATCGTGACGGCGCCGGGCCGCGGGGCCGTTCGGCCGGTCGTGTGGCGCTACTCGTACAGCGGGTGCTCGTCGCAGAGGTCCTGTACGCGCTCGGCGACCTCCGCCTTCACGTCCGCGTCGTCGACGTTGTCGACCACGTCCGCGATGCACGCGCCGACCTGCGCCATCTCCTCGGGGCCGAACCCGCGGGTCGTCAGGGCGGGCGTGCCGGCGCGGATGCCGCTGGCGACGAACGGCGAGCGCGTCTCGCCGGGCACCGTGTTCGCGTTCAGGACGATGCCGACCTCCTCTAAGGCCTCCTCGGCGTCGCTGCCGGTGACCTCGGGGTGGGACTCCCGGAGGTCCGCGAGCACGAGGTGGGTGTCGGTACCGCCGGAGACCAGCGAGAAGCCCCGGTCCTGCAGGGTCTCGCCGAGGGCCTCGGCGTTCTCGACGACCCGCTCGGCGTACGTCTCGAACTCGGGTTCGAGCGCCTCCTTGAACCCGACCGCCTTGCCGGCGACGTTGTGCATCAGCGGGCCGCCCTGCGAGCCGGGGAAGACGGCGCTGTCTATCGCGTCGGCGTGTTCCTCGCCACACATGATGATGCCGCCGCGGCCGGCGCGGATCGTCTTGTGCGTGCTGCCCGTGACGAAGTCCGCGACGCCGACCGGCGACTCGTGGACGCCCGCCGCAACGAGGCCGGTGATGTGGGCGATGTCCGCGAGGTGGTAGGCGTCGACGGCGTCGGCCGCGGCCTGCACGCGCTCCCACTCGACCTCACGCGGGTACGCGGAGTAGCCCGAGACGACGATGTCCGGCTCGAACGCCTCGGCGTGCTCGCGGAGGCCCTCGTAGTCGACGTAGCCGGTCCCCTCGTCGACTTCGTACTGCTCGACCTCGAACAGCTGGCCGGTGAAGTTCGCCTGGTGGCCGTGGCTGAGGTGGCCGCCGTGGGTCAGGTCCAGCGAGAGTATCTTGTCGCCCGGCTCCAGCATCGCCAGGTAGACGCCCATGTTCGCCTGCGTGCCGCTGTGGGGCTGGACGTTGACGTGCTCGGCCCCCCACAGCTCCTTCGCCCGCGAGACGGCGAGCTCCTCGACCTCGTCGGCGTTCTCGCAGCCGGCGTAGTAGCGCGACCCGGGGTAGCCCTCGGCGTACTTGTTGGTGAGGGCGCTGCCCTGGGCCTCCATGACGGCCTCGCTGACGTGGTTCTCGCTCGCGATCATCGACAGCGTGTCGCGCTGCCGGTCTACCTCGTCGGCGAGGGCGTCGGCGACCGCCGGGTCGGCCTCGCGGACGGTGTCGTAGTTCATGTTCGATCGCCGGTTGGGGCCGGGCATAAGTGTACCTTTCCGACCACGGCGATGTTTTCCGCCCGGCTCGTATCACGGCCGTTGGTTCCGAAAGAATAACCTGTCCGTGAGCCGTGTTCTCGGCCGCATGATCGAGTGGGAGTCGACCGAGTCCGGGGTACGGGCGGTCGGCGACGACGCCGACCTCGCCGTGACGGCCCCGGAGTTCGAACTCCTCGCGGCGGACGCCGCCCTCCCCCGGCGGACGGACGCCGCGCTCGCCGGCTCCGCCGCCGAACTCGGGCTCCCCTCGGCCGACGTCGCCGTCACCTCGCTCGCGACCGGCGAGCGGCGCGACCCGCCGCCGGCGCTGGGCCGCCGGGAGCTCCCGCCCGACGAGTACGTCGTCGAGGCGACGGGCGACATCGAGGTGGTGATCCGGTTCGAGGGGGCCGCCGCCGTCCGGACCGACGACGGCGGGACCGTCGTCTCCTTTCCCGAACGCCGGCGGTGTGGGATCGGGTTCCGCGCCCCCGACGGCGGCGACCCCGAGACGCTCCGGGTGCCGCCGACGCCGTCAGGGCTCGCGACTGCGCTGACGCACCTGTCGGCGGCCCACGGCACCACGGGGCCGGAGCGGTCGTACCCGGCGCTGCGCGACCACCCGCCGCTGGTCGAAACGGCAGAGACGGTGCGAAGCGAGCACGTGCCCGACGCCGTCGCCGCGGCGACGCCGGAGACGGGGATCGAGGTCGCCGCGCCGGCGTCGTTTCCCGACCTCTTCGTGCTCGCGCCGCTGGCGTACTACCTCGGGGCGAACGTCGTCACGGAGCCCCGGAGCGCGCCCGTCGTCCGCGCGCCCGCGGCCGACGTCGAGGTGGAACTGGACCCGCTGCCGGAACTGGAGCGGTCGGCCCCCCGGCTGCTCCGGAAGGCGTTCTTCCTCGACTGTCTGGTCCGCGACGTCGGCCCGCGGGCGAGCGTCCTGGCCGAGCGGAACCTGCTCGATGCGCTCGACCTCGACGCCGACGAAATCGCCGCCCTGCCGCCCGCCGAGCGGCTGGCGAGGTACGTCGAGGTGCCATACGGCGCGATAGAGCGGCGGCTCCCGGACTGGCACCTCGCGACGTACGTCGAGCCCCGCGCCGAGCGGGTCGCCTGCCTCCCGTACCTGCTCGACGACATGAGCCTGATCTACCGGCCCCGGACCTCCGAACTGGAGGGGACGGAACTGGTCGAGCGCTCGCTCGACGACTTCTACCGCCAGCCGTCCCCCGGCTCCGGGCAGGTCGCGTCGGTCGACGTCGTCAAGCCGGAACTGCGCACGGGCCGGATCCACGGCTGGCTGTCCGACGGCGTCCCCATCGACGTGTTCAAGTCGACGCTGGCGGCCCACGAGAACCGCCTCGACTACCGCGACGGCGACGACGGCCCCACGTCGGTGACCGTCGTGCTCAACGACGGCGAGATGGCGGACGAACACGACGAGGTCGAGCGGATATACCGCGAGCGGGCCGAGGACATCCCGCTCGACCTGACCGTCCGCCGGCGGCTGCCGCGGGCCGAACTCGCCGACGTGTTCGAGTCGCGGCTGGACTTCGTCCACTACATCGGCCACTGCGAGCGCGAGGGGCTGTGCTGTCCGGATGGCCACCTCGCCGCGGGCGCGCTCGACGACTGCAACGTCGAGACGTTCTTCCTCAACGCCTGTGGCTCCTACCACGAGGGCATGACCCTCGTCGAGAAGGGGGCCGTCGCGGGCGCGGTGACGTTCTCCGAGGTGCTTGACGACCACGCCGCGACGGTCGGGTCGACGTTCGCGCGCCTGCTCGTCCACGGCTTCTGCATCGAGCGGGCGCTGCGGCTCTCCCGGCGGCGGATCCTGATGGGGAAGGACTACGCGGTGGTCGGCGACGGCACGCACGTCCTGACGGGCGGCCGGGAACGCCCGCCCGCGACGGTCCGGCTCCAGCGGGTCGACGGCGGGTTCCTGCTGAGCTACGACCAGTTCTCGCCGGGGAACCTCGGGGCGTTCTACCGGCCGCAGGTCGGCGACGGCGAGTACGCGTACCTCTGTGGCAACGAGTCCGAGTTCGTGCTGGACCGCGACGCGACCCGGGCGTTCCTCCGCGACGCCGAACTCCCGGTCGTCCACGACGGCGACGTGTACTGGTCCGGGTCGCTCGCCCGCTCGCTGTGAGGCGTGGGCGACGCTTGCACCCTGCGGCCACCATCCGGTGTCGTCCGCCGACCGTGTGAGGTGTTGCCCCCCGCCGTACCGGAGGTAGCGGGCGAAAGAAGCAAGATTTGCTCCCGAACCGGCCAGTAAAATTAAGTAGTCAGGTCCTCTTTCTGGCGTATAGGCATGACCTCGAATTTACTGGACAGTAAGCTTGACGATATCCTGTCCCGCGTACTGTCGAACGCCGACGGCGAAGTGATCGCCGTCAACCCTTCCGCCGGCGCGATCGAGTCGCTCGTCCGCGTCGCGACCGACTTCGACGGCGACCTCCCGTCCGTCCGACTGCTCGCCGAGGAGCGCACGCTCAAGGACGTGATGGACGACTTCATCGTCGCCAGCAACGCGGCGGACCTCATCGACGCGGACGTCCTCACGCTGCGGACGACCGCCGACGGCGGGCAGAACTCCCTGCTCGTGACCGAGGACAGCGTCGTCGCGCTCGTCGACGCCGGCAGCCAGGTCGGCGGCCTCACCGCCGACGACGACGGCTTCGTCGACGCCGCGTACGACACCTACGACACGCAGTGGGACGAGGCCGACGAGTTCCACCTCCGGACGCCGCCGATCACACGCGTCCGCGAGACGCTCGCCGACGAGATAAGCGCCGACGCCGAGGCCGACTTCACGACGATCCTCGACTCTCTGGAGACTGCCCGGGGCGACGGCGACGGCCTCGACGAGGTGACGATCAGCCTGCTGGTCGCCGCCAAGAACGAGGCGCTGCTGTACGACATCAGCAAGTGGGGCGAGGACGTGGGGATCGCCTCGAAGGCGACGTTCTCCCGCACCAAGACCAAGCTCGAGGACATGGGCCTCATCGACACCGAGAAGGTGCCGATCGACGTCGGCCGCCCCCGCCTGCGCCTGAAGCTCGGCGACGACCGGCTCCGCGACGCCGAGAGCGACGAACTCGCCAGCGCCGCCACCAGCCTTCTGGCCTGATCCGTCTCCTTCGGTAGCGTTTTCCGAACCCGCCCGGTAGGGCCGTGTATGACCCCCGTTCACGCGTTCCGCGGTGCGTGTTTGCGGCCGAATTGCGAGGAAACCGGAGCGTCAGGGAGGGGCCCCCGCGCCGTCACGCCCCGTCGCGCGGGGCGGTGACAGCATGGTCGACGTGGTGCTGTCGGGCGCGCGCCTCCTGTTCGCGTTGTTTCTCGTCTTCCTGAACGGCTTTTTCGTCGCCGCCGAGTTCGCCTTCGTCCGGATCCGGCCGGCGCGGGTCGAGTCGATGGTCGCGGAGGGGAAGACCGGCGCGGCGACCGTCCAGAACGCGATAGACAACCTCGACGACTACCTCGCGGTGAGCCAGCTCGGGATCACGCTCGCGTCGCTGGGGCTGGGATGGATCGGCGAGCCCGCGGTGGCGGCCCTGCTCGACCCGGTGCTCGCGCCGCTACTGCCCGAGAGCGCGATCCACGTCGTCTCGGTCGCGGTCGGCTTCGGCGTCATCACCTTCCTCCACGTCGTGTTCGGCGAGCTCGCGCCGAAGACGCTGGCGATCCAGGAAGCCGAGCGGATCGCCCTGCTCGTCGCCGCGCCGATGAAGCTCTGTTACTACCTGTTCGTCCCCGGGATCATCGTGTTCAACGGCACGGCGAACTTCTTCACCGGGCTGGTCGGCGTCTCGCCGGCCACCGAACACGACGAGTCCCACACCGAGGAGGAGATTCTGCGGATCGTCGCCCGGTCGGGCGAGGCCGGCGGCGTCGACAGCGAGGAGGTGAAGATGATCGAGTCCGTCTTCGAGATGGACGACACGATCGCTCGCGAGGTGATGGTCCCCCGCCACGAGGTGGCGACGGTGCCGGCGTCGATGGCGCTGTCCGACCTCCGCCGGGTCGCCACCGAGGAGACGTACACCCGGTATCTCGTGCTGGACGAGGCCGAGGACGACGAGGTGGTCGGGTTCGTCCACGTGAAGGACGTGCTGCGTGCCGTCGAGTCGATGGACGACTCGGTCACGGCCCGGGAGCTCGCCCACGACGTGCTGGTCGTGCCGGAGACCCGGCAGACCGACGACCTGCTCGTCGCGCTCCGGGAGGCGGAGACGCCCATGGCGGCCGTGATAGACGAGTGGGGGGCGTTCGAGGGGATCGTCACCGTCGAGGACGTGCTGGAACAGCTCGTCGGCGACATCCGGGACGAGTACGACCGGGAGAGCGACGAGCCCGGCATCGAGGCGCGCGGCGACGGGGCGTACCGCGTCGACGGCGGCGTCGCCATCGCGGAGGTCAACGACCGGCTGGACACCGACTTCGAGAGCGACGCGTTCGAGACGGTCGGCGGGCTGGTGTTGAGCCGCATCGGCCGCGCGCCCGAGGCCGGCGACGAGGTCGACCTGGACGGCCACCGGTTCCGCGTCGAAACCGTCGACGGGAGCCGCATCGAGTCGCTGGACGTCCGGCCGGCGGGGTCGAACGGGGAGGAGACCGCGGCCGGCGGCGACGGGGCCGCGACCGACCCCGAGGACTGACGCCGCGCCGAACCCGCCGCGCTTTTGCACGCGCCCCGCGAGTGTCCCGCCATGAACGTCACGTACGTCGGGGACGGACCGGCGGTCGAGGCGGCCCGGGCCGCGCTCGCCGACGCGGGCGCCGAGGGGACGAGCGGGCCGCCGTCGGCGGTCGCCGACGCGGACTTCGCGGTCGTCTCGGCCGTCGCGGGCGACGACGCCTTCGCGGCGGCGAACCGCGCGGCCCGCGAGGGCGAAACGCCGTGGCTCGCCGTCGAGGTCGGCGGCCTCGGGGGCGTCCCGCTCGATCCCGTGGACGCCGCAGTCGCCGGGTTCGCACCCTCGACCGGCTGTTTCGACTGCCTCCGGCAGCGCGTCGCCGCGAACGCCGACGAGGCCGCCGTCGCTGAGGACGCCGCCGCCGACAGGGCCGCGGTCAGGCTGGCGGGCGCGATAGCGGGCCGCGAGGCCGTCTCGCTGCTGTCGGGCGGCGAGTCGACGATCCTCGGCGGCGTCGTCGAGGTGCCCCACGCCCGCCGGGAGTTCCTCCCGGTGCCGGGGTGTGACTGCGGCGGCGAGCGCGACCGGTCGCTCGCCCGCGACCACGAGGCGGTCGACGTGGACGCCGCGCTCGCCCGCGCCGAGCGGGCGCTGGACGAACGGGTCGGCGTCGTCAACGCCGTCGGCGAGATAGAGTCGTTCCCCGCGCCGTACTACCTCGCGACCAACGCCGAGACAGAGGGGTTCAGCGACGCCTCGGCCGCCGCGAAGGCCGCCGGCGTCGACGCCGACTGGGACCGGGCGTTCATGAAGGCGCTCGGCGAGGCGATAGAGCGCTACTGCGCGGGCGTCTACCGCGAGTCCGAGTTCCGGGTCGCCCGCCCCGACGAACTCGACGCCGCCGTCCCGCCGACGGAACTGGTTCGGGGGACGGACGACCCGGTCGACGAGCCGATCCCGTGGGTGCCCGGCGAGGACCTCGCGACGGGCGACGCCGTCTCCCTGCCGGCCGAGGCGGTCCACTTCCCGCCGCCCGAGCAGCGCCACCTCCAGTCGATCACGACAGGGCTCGGCCTCGGCACCTCCGGCGTCGGCGCGCTGCTCTCCGGGCTGTACGAGGTGGTCGAGCGCGACGCGACGATGCTCGCGTGGTACTCCACCTTCGACCCGCTCGGGCTGGCCGTCGACGACGAGCGGTTCGAGAGCCTCGCCCGCCGGACGCGCTCGGAGAGGCTCTCCGTGACGCCGCTCCTGGTGACACAGGACGTGGACGTGCCGGTCGTCAGCGTCGCCGTCCACCGCGACGGCGAGTGGCCGCGCTTCGCGGTCGGGTCCGACGCCGACCTCGACCCCGACCGCGCGGCGACGGCGGCGCTGGCCGAGGCCGTCCAGAACTGGACGGAACTGCGCTCGATGGGCCCCGAGGAGGCCGCGGAGGACCCGAGCGCCATCGCCGAGTACGCCGACTTCCCGCCCGCGGCCGAGTCGTTCGTCGACGCCGAGGGGACGGTGCCGAGCGCCAGCGTCGGCCCGGACCCGGTGCCGGACGGCGAGGCGGAACTCGACGCGCTGGTCGACCGGGTCCGCGACGCCGGGCTGACGCCGTACGCCGCGCGGCTGACGACCCGCGACGCCGCCGGGATCGACTTGGAGGCCGTCCGCGTCGTCGTCCCCGGCGCGCAGCCGCTGTTCACGGGCGACCCCGCGTTCGGGGAGCGCGCCGAATCCGTGCCGACGGACCTCGGGTTCGAACCGCGCCCCGACCGGCGTCACCACCCGTACCCCTGAACGCCGCCTGTGACCGTTTCGGGCCGTTCGACCCCCTCATACGTAACTTTATGTCGGGGCCGCACGTAGCGGCTAGCGGTGTGTCATTATATCGCATGAACGTACGCGACCCCTCGGGAGGACGGGAATGACGACGGAGTTCGACCTCGGCTGTGCGACCTGTGGCGGCCGACTGGAGAAACGAGAGGTGGGCGCGGACGCGGTGCGGGCGGACGTGACGGGCGCGGTCGACATCGCGGTGTGTGCGAACTGCGGGGGCCGGTACTTCCCGGAACCGGCGCTCGCCGCCCTAGATACCGAACGTGGCCCGGAGCATGTCCCTGGTCCCGGGGCCGAGGCCGACCGCGAGCACCGTGATCAGTAGCATGATCGTGTAGCGCGGGTTCTCCTCGAAGATCCGCTCGTCGAAGATCCAGACGACGAACACCGCGGCGACGAGTTTCACCAGCAGGAACGGCCACGCGGTGCCCGTGTACTGCGTGATGCTCGCCGGCAGCACCGCGCCGGTGATGTCGACGATCCCCGCGTTGACCGGGTGTTTCGGCCCGAGGTCGCCGTAGTGCACGCCGAGTTCGCCCGCCCAGTCCAGCCCGACGACGTTGGCCACGCCGTCGATGGCGTGGCCCCAGATTATCACCAGCCCGATGAGCCCCGTCCCGCGGTTGACCTCGGGGGCGTACCGCTGGACGAGCACCCACGTCAGCCCCGCCGACAGCGTCGCGCCCACCAGTACGACCGTCGGGAGCAGCGGGTAGAAGTACACGTACTCCTTGGTCGCCGCGAGCATGCCGAGGTAGCCGACGCAGGCGACCAGCGCCGCCGTCCCGATGCCCGCGAGCGGGTACTCGTAGCCCGAGACGTACCCGTTGCGGTCGAGCCAGACGGCCGTGACGACGGCCGCCAGCGCGAAGAAAAACATCGTGAAGTAGATGAGCGGGCTGATCAGCAGCGTGTTCAGCGGGTAGCTGATCGGCTGTTCGACGCCGGCGCGGATCGCCGCGACGTTGGCGTCCTCGACGACCCGGAGCGCCCCGCCGAACAGCATGAACGGGAACAGCGCGTAGAAGCCGGCGCGGTACCGCTGGATGTCGAGCCGCTTGAGCAGGAAGATGACGCCGATCAGCGCGATCAGCAGGATGACCACGTAACCGATCTCCGAGACGACCGTGTAGCCGGGTTCGGCGACCGGGCCGAGTTCGGCCAGCCGCTCGGGGTCGTTGGCGAGCGCCCGGCACTCCTCGGCCCCGAGCAGGCGGCGGTCGCCGTTCGCCCAGGCGACGCAACTCGCCCCCTCGGAGTCGGCGTACACGGGGCCCCAGAAGTAGTGCCAGACGAACTCCGCGTAGACGGTTCGGGGGAAGACGACCGAGCCGACCCCGAAGACGGCGACGATGGCCGCGACGACGGCGGCCCACGCGCGCTCGGGGGAAACCCTGTCGAGGACGTCGTCCATAGCGGCAATCTGCGACCCGGAGGGTTTCACGCTTCCGGTCTCGTGTGCCCGGCGCGCCTACTCCAACGGGAGCTCCTGGCTCTCGTGGTGCGTGCCGAGGATCACCATCGTCTGGGAGCGCGCGAAGCCGTCCATCCGGGCGACGCGCTCGAACATCAGCTCCCGGAGCGCGTCGGCGTCCTCGGCGTACACCCGCGCCATCACGTCCCACTCGCCGGTCGTCAGGTGGATCTCCTGGACGCCCTCGACCTCCTGGAGGCGCTCCAGCGTGTCCTGCTCGCGGCCCTGCTCGACGCGCAGGCCGACGACGGCGGAGATGCCGAGGCCGACGGCCCGCGGGTCCACCTCGGCGTGGTACCCCTCGATGACCCCGGCCTCCTCCATCCGGGAGACGCGGTCGTGGACGGTCGCGCTCGACATCTCGATCTCCCGGGCGACCTCGCTGAACGGCGTCCGGGCGTCCGCCTGGAGGATGCGGAGTATCTCGCGGTCCGTGTCGTCCAGCTCCATACGCGGCGTTCGGACACCGCCGCCGTCAATCTATCCCCGGTCGGGCCGCCCTCTCGCCACGGCCCGCCTCGCTCCCACCGCCCCGCTCCGATCCCCGTCGGTCGGCGACCGGCCGCCTCAGCGCTCCTCCAGGATGGCCGAGAGCGCGGCCGCGACGTCCTCGTACGTCGCAATCGTCATGCTGTCGGCCGTCGCGAACACGCCCTCGGTGTCGGTCGTCACGCGGACAAGGTAGCCGTTCTCGAACGCGCGGATCGTGAACTCGTAGTCCCCAAGTTCGGTCCCCTCGTAGGCCGACTGCGTGGTCTTGAAGTCCTGCCACTCGTTGCCGATAAAGCCCATCAGGTCGGCGTCCTGCTCCAGGTCGTCGCGCAGGTACAGCTGCTCGAAGTCGTCGCGCGTGAAGTATGTGATCGACCGGAGGCTGTCGCCGATCGCCGTGCGACACAGCGAGACGACCCTGTCGGCCGCTTCGTCCGCCAGCAGATCGTTTTCCATAGTCGGTGGGCACAGAACCGATCACCATAACGGTACTGTTCGCCCGGGAATCCGCGACGGGCCGGCCGCCGACGGGCGGCCGGACAGGTCGGCGTAGAAAGGGTTTTGTCGGCGCGGTGCCCCGATAGGGGACGTGCGCATCGAGAACAGTTTCATCCCGGTCCGCGGCGTCGGCGAGGAAACCGAGCGCCGCCTCTGGCGCGACGGCGTCACGCGCTGGGAGGCGTTCGAACCGTCCCACCTCGGCCCGACGACCGGCGAGCGCGTCGAGGAGTTCATCGCGACGGCCTGGGAGCGCCTCGACGACGGCGACGCCGGCTTCTTCGCCGAGCGGTTCCCGCAGGGGAGCCACTGGCGGCTGTACGAGAACTTCCGGTCCGACGTCTGTTACTTCGACATCGAGACGACCGGCCTCTCCCCCGAGCGCGACCGCGTGACGACGGTGAGCTTCCACCGCGACGGCGAGACCACGACGCTCGTCCGCGGCGAGAACCTCACCGCCGACGCGATCGAACGGCAGTTCGCCGGCGCCTCGCTCGTGGCGACGTTCAACGGCAAGCGGTTCGACGTGCCGTTCCTCGAAACGTCGTTCGACGTCTCCGTCGAGACGCCCCACGTCGACCTCATGTACCCCTGTCGGCAGACCGGCCTCACGGGCGGGCTGAAGGCGATCGAGCGGGACATCGGGCTCGAACGGGACCGGCCCGACATCTCCGGCGAGGACGCCGTCCGCCTCTGGCGCGAGTACGAGGCCGGCGACGACGGCGCGCTCGACACGCTCGTCTCGTACAACCGCGAGGACGCGGCGAACCTCGCCCGCCTGATGGACGCCGTCACCGAACGGCTCCACGACGACGTGTTCGAGGCCGAGCGCGCGGCCGACGCCTGACTCGTCACGTCACCAACCGTTATTGTCCCCCCGCCTGATCGGGGGCGTATGGATCCGACGGACCCGACGCTGTCGCGTCGCCGATTACTGCAGGCGACGGCCGGTACCGCGGCCGCCGCGGGGCTGGCCGGCCGCGGCGTCGCCGACGCCCGAACCGCCTCCGCCCCACCCGGAACCGACGTTCTGCGCCTGGTCGGCGAGCGTCTCCGGAGTCTCGACCCCGTCGCCGCCAGCCGCCGGACCGCGCTGGAGGTCGTCACGCAGGTGTTCGACACGCTGACGGAGTTCTCCGACGGCGAGACCGGGCCGGAACCGCTGCTCGCCCGCAGCGTCGAGACGAGCAACGACGGCCGGACCGTCCGGATCGAACTGGAGCAGGGGGTCCGGTTCCACGACGGGCAGGCCCTCACCGCCGGCGACGTCGTGTACACCTTCGAGCGGGTCGCCCAGTCGAGCGCGTCGGGCTATCGGAGTTTGCTGCTCGACGACATGGGCGTCGCCCACCGCACCGACGGCGGCGACTACGTGCCGGGGTCGCTGGCCGTCTCCGCGGAGTCGTCGGAGGTCGTGACGATGCAACTCGAGTCCCCCTTCCACTCCGTCCGGGAACTGCTCGCGATGCCGTGGTTCTCGATCGTTCCCGAGGGACTCGTCGGCGACGTCGAGGGGTACGGCGGGAAGATGACCCAGGAGGAGTTCGCACAGTACCCCGTCGGCTGCGGGCCGTTCGCGTTCGAACGCTGGAACTCGGGGAGCGAAATCCAGGTGCGCCGATGGGACGAGTACCACGGGAGGGTTCCGTCCGTCGAGGCGGTCAACTGGCGGATCATCCGCGACGACGACGCGAGGTACACGTACTCGGTGCTAAACGAGCGCGCACACGAGGTCGACGTGCCCCGGTCACAGTTCGATTCCGGGAAGGTGTCCGTCGACCGCACCGACGACCGCGGCCGGCACATCGGGACGTACGGCCCGCTGGAGAACGGCCGGACGGCCGAGTACTTCTCGGTGCCCGACCTGCTCACCTACTACGTCGGGTTCAACCAGGAGAGCACGCGTCCAGCGGGCAGGAAGGCGTTCGCGCACGTCCTCAACCAGACGGCGGTGGCACGGGACCTGTTCGACGGCCCCGCCCGCCCCGCCGCTCACCTCAGCCCGCCGAACCTCTTCCGGGACAACGCGGCCGGTTACCGCGAGCACGCCAAGGAGTACCCGTACGGCATCAACGAGACGCGGATCGACCGCGCGCGGGCGGTCATGGAGGACGCGGGGTACAGCGAAAACGACCCCTACGAACTGGAGTTCGCCATATACCCGTCGGACGTCTGGCGCGACGTCGGACAGATCGTCCGCGACCAGCTTCAGTCCGCCCACGTCGACGTCACGCTGGAGCAGATGGGGTTCACTACGCTCACGGAGCGGGGGCGCAACGGCGACCTCGAAGCGTACGCGCTCGGGTGGGGAGCCAACTACCCGGCCGCGCCCGATTTCCTCCAGAACCTCGCGCCCGAAAACACGGACACGTCCGCCGGTTCGGCGATATCGTTCGCCGACTGGTCCGGGACGGACGCCGCCGAGGAGGCCGCACAGGCCTGGGAGTACATCCAGCGGGAGCCCGAGCCGAACCCCGAAGCGTTCGTCGTGATGGAGCGGATGAACTGGGAGGACGTGGTCCTGCTGCCCGTCTTCCACCCGGCGATCGAGACGATGTGGGACGGCACGCTCGACGTGCCGATGCACGGCTCCGTCGGGCGACAGAAGTACAACACCGTCACCGAGCCCGGGGGCGGCGGTGGAGGTGGGGGCGGTGGCGGCGGGGGCGACGATACCGGCGGCGGTACCGATGACGGGGGAGACGGCCAGGCCGGCGGTGGCGGCAGGGCGGGAGTGACGGTGGAGTTCACCGACGACTACCAGATGTCGCCCGAGGAGGTCGTAATCGAGCCCGGGACGACCGTCAGGTTCGAGTGGGCGGGCGGCGGCTCCCACAATCTCGTGGTCGAGAGCCAGCCGGACGGGGCGAACTGGACGGGTCAGGAACCCCTCGAAGACGAGGGGTACGTCTACGAACACACGTTCGAGGTGCCCGGCGTGTACGAGTACCACTGCGCGCCCCACGAGTCGCTCGGCGAGGAAGGGGTCATCCGCGTCGTGGAGGAACAGGGGACGGCCAGCGGGGGCGGCGGCGACGGGAGCGACGGCACCGCGACCGCAGTCGAGCCCACTGCCACGACCGACGGACCGGCGTCCGACGGCGGATCAGGCGACACCGACGGGAACGAGTCCGGCAACGGGTCCGCCGAGTTCGCCGGCGACTCGCAGGAGATGCCCGGCTTCGGGGTCGGCAGTGCGCTGACAGCACTCGCGGCCGGCGGCGCGATCCGGTGGCTCGCAGGCGAGGACGACGAGGAGTAACGCCGTCGCTGTTCGGGACAGCGCCGTGAGAACTTTGCGAGGGAAGATCGCCCCGAAGGGACGGTCTTCCGCACTAGCGAGGGCCCGCGTGGGCCGGCAGTGCGAGGGATGCGATTTGAACGCATGGACCCCTACGGGAGCGGATCTTGAGTCCGCCGCCGTTTCCTGGCTTGGCTACCCTCGCACGCAGTCGGGTCGAACGCCCTCGTAGTGGTTTAAGGCTCCGGTTTGGGCTCGATGCGGGTCGACACAATGCTTTTTACCGGGCGGCCGTCTCGGGGGAAGCATGTCGGATACGGCCGGGTTTCGTGACGCCCTCCACGGGATCGCGTCGCGCCTCCACGCGGACATGAGCGAAACGGACGTGGCGAACGCGTTCCTCAACGAGGACTTCTACGGCCGCCTCGGCTACGACGGTGCCGGCCACGACCTCCGCAGCGAGTGGACGCTCCCGGACGACCGACGCCCCGACTACGTCACGCTCGACGCGAACGAGTCCGCCACCGCCGTCTACGAGTTCAAAACGACCGGGCGGGACCTCGACCCGCACGACGACCAGCTGTTTCACTACGTGGACGAACTCAAGGCCGACTACGGCGTCCTCACGAACGGCGACGAACTCCGCCTGTACCGCCGGGACGGGCGGACGCATCTCCTCACCGTCGCGCTGGAAGACGCGACCGAGGGCGACGCCGCCGACCTCGAAGCGGCGCTTCGGAAACCGGAGTGGGACGTCACGGACCCGGACAGCGTCGACGAGTTCCTCGACCGCCTCGACGAGGTGGCGCTCGACGGCCAGCTCGGCCGGGAACACTTCTTCGAGACGTTCCGCCTGGAGGAGAACAGCCCCTTCGCCGACCTCGTGACGGCGATGATGGACCTGCTCGCTGAGCTCAGGGACGAGCGGGACGCGAAGTTCGTCACGGGGGCCTACGACTTCTGGGAGGCCAGTTACGCCAGCGTCCCCGAGGACGTCCCGGAGTCGTGGGAGCCGTTCGTCGACGGTGAGGGCTCGCTCCGGGACTTCATGTTCTGTCTGGAGTCCGGGCACGCCCTGCTGGCCCGCCTCCTCCTGGCGAAGGCGACCGACGACCACGACTTCTTCCCGCACAGCAAGGGGCTCCGGCGGTACGTCGACGAACTCGGCGGGTTCGACGGACGCATCGACCTCGACGCCTACCCCATCGCGGCCAACGGGATGATCGAGGACATGCGAAACCAGCTCGTCGAGAGCCCGTTCGAGGACGACATCTTCGTCTGGTGGACGGACGGCTACGGCGAGCAGACCGCCAGCCAGCACGCGAACCACTACTCGCGGTTCCGCGACGTGGCCGAGGGCGGGAGCGACGTGACCCGCGTGAGCACGGCGACCCGGGAGCGGTTCAGCCGCGCCATCGCACACGTCGCCTTCGCCGTGCTGAAGTTCGACTTTTCCCGGATCGAGGGCGACCCGCTCGGCAACCTCTACCAGCGGTACTTCGACCCGGAGACGCGGAAGGCCCTCGGGGAGTTCTACACCCCGCAGGCGGTCGCCGAGTACATCATGGACAGCGTGGACTACGACGTGGGCGTCTCCGGGGGGCGCCTCGTCGACCCCTCCTGTGGCTCCGGGACGTTCCTCGTCGAGGCGGTCGACCGCTACCTCGACGACGTGCGCCGGTACGACGACGACCCGGACTGGGCCGACCGCCTCACCGAACTGTGCACGCACCCCCACATCGTCGGCCTCGACGTCCACCCGTTCGCGGTGTTGATGGCCCAGATCCGGTTTCTGGTCGCCGTCCTCCCCGAGTACCGCGAGGCGAAGCGGGACGACGAGTCGTTCACCATCCGCCGGCTGCCGATCTTCCGAACCGACACCCTCCGCAACGAGCGCGAGTTGACGGGCGTGGAGGTCGGCGACGGGGACCAGACGCAGATGACGCTCGACGCGGTCACGGAGGACGGCCGGGACGTGAAAATCCCCGTGCCCCTCCCCATCGAGGTCGACGACGGCGAGGTGGCCGACGCCGACCGGGAGGACGGGTTCCTCGTCCAGCGGGTTCGGATGCCGCGGTACGACACGGTCAGGACGTCGGCGGGCGTCCGGAACTTCGGGGAGTACTACGCCGCCCTGCAGGGCGTGCTCGACGTCGTGAAGTTCCACATGCGCGAGGGCCGCTGGGAGTACGAGGGCGGCCTCGAGGAGGGCATCCACCGCTACACGACCCGCGAGTACGACGGCGTGGCGGACTTCTTCGAGCCGTACGTCGACGACGTGCTCGGGACGGTTCGGTATCTCCGCGACGAACACGGGGACGGCCGCCTGTTCAAGATGTTCGAGGACACCGTGCTCGCGCTCGTCGTCAAGAACTACATGGAGTACGACTACGTCGTCGGGAACCCCCCGTACGTGAACATCAAGGGCATCCCCGACGCCCGACAGGAGACGTACGAGCGCCTCTACCGCTCGGCCTACGGCAGGTACGACCTCTACGTGCTCTTTCTCGAACGCGGGCTCGGGATGCTCTCGGCGGACGGTCGGCTGGGGTTCATCACGCCGAACAAGTTCACGCGGTCGAACTACGGCAAGGAGATCCGGCGGATCATCGCCGAGGAGTACTCCCTCGCGTCGTACGTGGAGTTCGGCGACGTGGACGTGTTCGACGACGCGACCAACTTCGCCTGCATCCTCACCGTCGACCGGGACGGGAGCCGCACCGAGACGCCGTACGCGAAAGTGCACAGGGGGAGCGACGGCGTTCTGCAGGACGTCCGGGACCGCCTCGGGGCGGCGGAGACGGTCACCGAGGAACTGGAGCTGTCGACGTTCCCGACCGACCGGCTCGGCGCCGACAGCTGGCGGTTCACGCCGGCGTCGGTCAGGTCGGTCGCCGAGAAACTCGACCGGAACGCCGCCACCGCCGTGGGGGACGTCTGTCTGGGCATCAGGCAGGGCGTCTCGTCGGGCGGCGACGATGCCTTCGTCGTCGACGAATCGGAGATAGCCGAACACGACCTTGAGCGGGACCTCCTCCTGCCGATCGTCCGCGGCAAGCACGTCCGGCGGTGGGCGGTCGAGTGGGACGGCGAGTACGCGGTCTACCCCTACGACGAGCGGGGCGAACTGGTCGACCTGTCGAACTACCCGAACACGAAAGCCTACCTCGACTCGATGGCGGACTACCTCGCGGACCGGTACTGCGTCGACACGGGGTCGAAGGGGATCTACGAGTACGACGGGGTGCGCCCGAAGTCGGTGTACGAGGGCGATTTCCGGATCCCCACGCCCGACATGAGCACGGAGAACAACTTCGCACACGCCGAGGGGTTCCGCTGCTTCAAGAACACGTCGTACGTGGCCACGTTCGACGACGACGCGGCGTACTCCGAGATGGAGCTACTGGGGCTGCTCAACAGTTCGGCCGCGGAGTTCGTCGTCAAACAGACCAGCCCCCCGCTCCGCGGGCGGCCGTTCAGGTACCGGTACAAGACGCAGTACGTCGACGCGATCCCGCTGCCGGAACCCGGCTCCGGCGTCGCCGACCTCGCGCGGGAGGCCGTCGAGCACGACCGGCTTCGGAAGAAGGTCGCGTCGTTCCCCGGGGCGTACCTCGACGACTTCGACGGGGAACTCGGGTACGTCGACTACGAGTGGCGGACGCGCCGGACCCCCGTGGACGCGGCGGTCGAGGAGACGGACGACGGACGGTTCGCCGTCACGGCCGGCCGCACCGACGAGATCACCGCGCCGCTGCTGGACCGCGGGGACCGCGACGAGCGTCGGCTCCGGGCGCGGTACGTCCGCGCCGCCGTCGACGGCCGGGACGTGAGCGAGGGCGAGACGCGGACGATCCCGATCCCCGAGACCCGGGACGACGTGGAACGGCTGCTCGACGCGCTTGCGGCCGACCGGCGAGCGGTCAAGGAGACGAGCGTCGACGCCCTCGAAGCCGAGATAGACCGGCTGGTGTACGACGCGTTCGACCTCTCCGAGGAGGACCGGGCCGTCGTCGAGCGGTACCTCGACGTGTTCTGATCCGCCGCGGCCGGGCCGCGTCGCCGTTCTGCAGTCATCGGCACCCACCCGGGCGGGAAACCAGGGATTACGCCGACAGCGTCACGTTTCGAACAGGGGTTGGCGGTCGTTACTCGGCCCCCGCCGCGGCGTCGATAGGCCTTGGCTGTCGATAACGAAGTGGCGACGCGGCGTAGCGGCCGACGCGATGTCCCTGACCGAGATCAGCCACCTGGACGGAAAGATGGCGGAGTGCATCGACAACTGCTTCGAGGCCGCGCAGGCCTGCGAGTGGTGCGCCGACGAGTGCGCCGGCGAGGGCGAGGAGATGGCCGAGTGCCTGCGGCTCTGCCGCGACGTCGCGGACCTGACGACCATGCACGCGCGGTTCATGGCCCGGAACTCGGCGTACAGCGACGAGCTAGCCGAGACCTGCGCCGACGCCTGCGAGGCGTGTGCCGACGAGTGCGAGCGACACGACGCCGAGCACTGTCAGGTCTGTGCCGAGACGCTCCGGGAGTGCGCCCAGACCTGCCGGGAGATGGCGGGCGCGTAACGGTCACCCGGCGGTCGTCCCGTCGCCGTCGGCCGCGTATTCGACGGTCTCGACGCCCGGCAGGTCGTGGAGGCCGGCGAGCGACTCGACCTCGTGGGTCGGGTCGACCGAGAGCGACCCGTCGCGGTGGGGGCGGTGGAGGTACGCCGAGTCGATGCCGGCGTTGGCGGCGGCGGTCACGTCGCTCTCGCTGTCGCCGACGAACAGCGCGCGGCCGGCGTCCAGGTCGGCGAGCGCGCGCTCGACGTAGTGGGGGTCCGGCTTCTTCCGGTCGAGGTCCGCGACCGTCGGCTGGCGGCCGTAGTACGTCCCGAAGCGGTCCGCGAGGTCGAAGTGATCCAGCACGAACTCGATCGTCGCGTGCTGGTTCACGCTGACGATCCCGAGGTCGTGGTCCAGCGCGTCGATGGCGGACACGTCGTCGTACAGCGTCTTCTCGCCGGCCAGTATCGCCTCGCGCTGGGCGGCCGACGCGGTCTCGTCGCGGAGCCGCCAGAACTCGTCGCGGTCGAGGCCGTACTCGGCACAGAGGCCGTCGAGCCAGTCCGCCGTGACGCCGAGGGCCAGCCCCTCGACGTGGCGGTCGGGGGGCGACTCGACGCCGGCGTGGGCGAACGTCTCGCGGGCGGCGTCGTGGAGCAGGTCGCGGCCGGGCGGCGTCGTGATCACGCCGTCGTGGTCCAGCAGGATCGCGTCGTACGACATCGGTGTTGTCACCGATCCGGGGGTCGCCCACTTCGGTGCGTCGATCCGGGGTGGAGGCCGCCCGCGGCCTCGCCGGAGGAGTTACCCGCGTCCGGGGCGACGGTTCGGGCATGGACGACCACACGCGGGACCCCAGCGTCGGCCCGCCGGCCGGGGACCCGACGGGGTGGCGCGACGACGGCCAGTGGGAGCACGCCACGCTCCGGCGGGCGACGGTCCACGGCGTGCGCCTGTACAACGCCGGCGAGTTCCACGAATCCCACGACTGCTTCGAGGACGAGTGGTACAACTACGGCCGCGGGACGACCGAGAGCAAGTTCCTCCACGGGATGGTGCAGGTCGCCGCCGGCGCGTACAAGCACTTCGACTTCGAGGACGACGACGGGATGCGTTCGCTGTTCGACACCGCGCTCCAGTACTTCCACGGCGTGCCCCGCGACTTCTACGGCGTCGACCTGCCCGAGGTGCGGACGACGCTCACGAACGCTCTGAACGACCCCGAGGCGCTCCACGGCTGGCGGATACCGCTCGACGGCGACCGGCCGTCGGCGCACGACGAGGACTTCGCGTACGCGGCGGCGCTGGAGTAGCCGGGCCGGGGACCGCTCAGACCCCGAGCCACTCGTCGTTTCGGACCTCGTACCCGTGCTCCCGGCAGAACTCCGCCGCCCGGCGGCGGACGCGCCGCGAGTCCGGGACCTTCCCCTTTTCGTCGACCCGGTCGACGAGCCAGTCCGCGATCGCCCGGACGCCTTCGTCGTCATCGTCGGCGTCGACCGCCTTGAGCGCCCGGAACGTCTTCTCGTAGGCCTCGCGCTGTGACCGGCCGAGCGACGCGTTCGGGAGGCGGTCGACGGCCTCGACGACGCGTTTCATCGCCGCGGCGACCGTCGGGCGCTGGACCCGGGTCCGAACCGCCTCTGGCGACTCGAACGCCTCCGCGTCGGTCGCCGGAACGACGTCCTCGACGGTCACGGTCCCGTCCGCCGACTCGATGGTGCGGTCGCCGACGGCCGCGACGACGTCGCGGCCGGTCGCCGGGAACGTCAGGGAGTCGAGTTCCGCTTCGAGGTCGCCGAGTTCCCGCTCGTCGACCGGCGGTTCGGTCTCGTCCGACCGCTCCAGTTCGATGGCGAGGTCCCGCTTCCGCTGTCGGCGCTCGGCGTCCCGTGCTTGCTTATCTCGGCCGGACTTGTCGTCTGCCATTGTGAAATCTACGACGCCGAGCGGGATAACCCTATGCAGCGGGACGATGGGAGACGTGTCGGAGCGTCGGGGGCGGCCGGACCGGGATTCGGCGACGGCCGGTCCGCGTCGGTCGGGGCCGTCGGCAACGGATCTCAAGCCACTTTACAGAGGAGTTCGTGCTACGACACGATGCGTGTCGAACAGCGCGGCGAGGGGACGCCGGAGGTGGCGGTCGTCGCCGGAGTTCACGGCGACGAGCCCTGCGGCGTCCGGGCGGTCGAGCGGCTGCTGGACGAGCCGCTCACCGTCGACGAGCCGGTGAAGTTCGTCGTCGCCAACGAGGAGGCCATCGAGCGCGGCGAGCGCTACGTCGACACCGACCTGAACCGCGCGTTCCCGGGCGACCCCGATTCCGACGAGCACGAGCGCCGGCTGGCGGCGGCCCTGAGCGAGGAGATCGAGGGCTGTCTGACGCTGGCGATCCACTCGACGCAGTCCTACGCGGAGCCGTTCGCGGTCGTCGACGGGATCGACGACCTCGCGCGGGAGATCCCCCCGCAGCTATCGGTGACGGCGCTCGTCGAGACCAGCGAGTACATCGAGGGGCGGATCTTCGTCGCGACGGACGCCGTCGAGATAGAGGCCGGCCTGCAGGGGTCGGCGCAGGCCGAGGAGAACGCGCTCCGGGTCACGCGGGAGTTCCTGACCGCGACGGGCGTGCTCCCGGGCGAGACCGTCCGCCGGGAGGTCCCGGTGTACAAGCTGGTGCGGGCGATCGACAAGCGCCCGGCCTCGAAGTACGAGGTGTACGCGGAGAACTTCGAGCGGGTGCCCGCGGGGACGCCCTTCGCCGCCGTCGACGGCGAGTCCGTCACCGCCGAGACCGACTTCTACCCCGTCTTGCTGTCGGCTCACGGCTACTCCAGCGTGTTCGGCTACGCGGCCGAGCGGGTCGGGAGCGTCGGCGGCGACCCCTCCGCCGGCGAGTGAATCCGGGGGCCGTCCACCTTCGACGGCCCGCGTCGGGCCACCGACCGATCAGAAACGTCCGGGAGCGTCAGCCGCGCCGGTCGAGCAGCGTCTCGACGGCCGCCGCTGGCTCGTCGACCAGCGCCGCGGCACCGGCGGGGTCGAGGTCGAGCACGTCCGCGGCCGCGGCGGCCCCGCGGAGGCGGACGATGCGACGGACCTCGGCGTCGGACTTGGCCGCCGGAACCGTCGACGGGGTGGCACCCATCGCCGACTCGCGGTGGTAGCCCGCCCGCACCACGTCGCGAGCGACCGTGTCGAGCCAGTCCTCGGGATCGAGGTCGGCCGTTTCCGTGTCGTGCTGGGACCGGCCGTCGGGCTGTGACTCGTCGTCTGCTTCCCCCTCCGCGGCCCCGTCGGCGGTCGGCACGTCGCCGGGGGCGAGTTCGAGCAGCCGCGCGGTCAGCGCGAGCGTCGCCGACAGCAGGTGTGCGAGGTCGCCCTCCGCCCCGCCGCCGGCGTCGAACGTCTCGCCGACGTCCAGCGCCAGTTCCCGGAGGCGGCGGGCCGCGACCGCCAGCACGAGGTACGGCTCCGCGTCGGCCGGCACTTCGGACGCCGCGGCGAGCAGTTCGCCCTCCAACTGGCCCGTGATCCGGACGACGACCCGGACAGCGCGGCCGACGGGGTCCGCGATGGGCAGGTCGTCGGCCAGCGCGGCCAGCCGCTCGGGGTCGGACAGGAGCGCGCCGTCGCCGAACTGCTCGGCGTAGCGGCGCGCACACCGTGCGAACCGCTCGTCGGGCGGCGTCGCCAGCACGTCCTCGACGAGCATCGCGGGCTCGGGCAGCCCGAACGCGCCGGTCACCTGCTGGAGCGTCGCGCGGAGCGGCTCGACGGCGTCGGCGAGCACGGAGAGCGGCGCGGGCGGGTCGCCGGCGAAGTCCGGGCCGTCCGCCGCGGCGGGAACCGGCGTCTCGGAATCGTCCATGCACGCCGGTAGAGGGCGGGCCGACTTAACCCGCGGGCATTCACCGCGTTGCCCGGCCGGTCACTCCTCGGGCGCGAACTCGACCAGCGTCAGGTCGCGGTCGAGCGCGCAGGCGTCGTGGGGCGGGTCGCCGACGACCTCGGCGATCCGCCGCTCCTCCCCGGCGTCGGCGCCGTCGGCGACGCAGAACTCGTGGCTCGGGCACTCGACGTGGGGGCAGGGGCCGGCGAGGCTCGCCTTGCCGCCGGTGTAGGCGTTCTTCGCGGGGACGTTCGCCCGGACCGGCGCGGGTTCGACCTCGACGGCGCGCACGTCGCCGTCGTGGACGGCACAGTCCAGCGACTGGGCGTTCTCGCGGACGGAGACGACGCGGTACCGGACCCCCTCCGAGAGGTTGAGACACTGGTCGCGGTAGGGACAGCCGTCACAGCCCGCGGCCTCGCCGTGGTAGACGAACTCCTCGTCGACGGCCGCGAGGCGCGTGCCGACGAGCGTGACCTGGGACATGGCGGCCCGTAGTCGGCCGCGAGGGTTAAGCTTCCCGTCCCGTCAGTTCGTCCAGCCGATCGAAGTAGGCCTCGCGCGGGACCTGATACAGCGCCCGGTAGTCGACCTCGCCGGCGGCGAACGCCGCGGCGCGCTCCCGCGCACCCGCCAGCGCGGCCTCGCGGGAGCCGTAGCGCTCCCCGCCGTCGTCCACGTCCGGTTCGAGATACAGCGTGACGTGCCAGTCCGCGCCGGCCGGCGAGGACTCCCCCGGCGGGCGAGTCCCCCGCCGTCCCCGCGTCAGGTACAGCGTCGGGAGACACTCCGCGGGGAACCCGTCGGCGTCGAACACGTCCGGCCGGTAGGCCAGCACCAGCCGACCCTCGGACCCCTCGTTCCAGACGACCCAGCCGTCGGGGGCGTCGAAATCGCTCATGCGGCGCGGTACGGGGCCGCCACCTAAGGGGTGTGGGGTTCCGGGGCGACCGGGACAGCGAGCGCCCGAACCGCGCGGCCGCCGCTCGGTGCCGGAGTCACCCCGACGTATATAAACGCGCCCGATGTTGGGGCCGACGTGACGGGGCCGGTGGCGGGGATCCCCCGGATATTCCGGAATGTTCATGAGGGGATTGATCCCGACAAATATCTTTTGGGGTTACGCTTAAGTTGCTCAGGAACTCATAGATTAAATACTATCGGTGGAAGCCTGCCACCGAACCACCCGCGCGCCCCCGACCGGTTCCGTCGTCGACGACGTTCTCAGTCGCACCCCAGCCGTCGAAGCAGCCGTCTCGCGTGCGGCCATGGTAAACGACCACACATGTCACGCAAGCGCAGAACTACGGTCGCCCCGCCGCGTCGACCCACGACGGGAGTGGCCGCTGCGGAGGCAGTCGGTCGCGACGGCAGGCACCCACCGACCGCGCGGGGTCGGACCCGCGCTCTCCCCCCGCTGATAGCCGCCGTGGCGGCCCGGACCGCGCGGCCGCCCGAACGGGTGGGCACCCAACCGACCGTGATACAATGACAGGAGATATCGACAGTCTCGAGGAGTTGAGCCAGGAGTACCAGGACTCGGTCCCGGAGGACCTGCGCGCGGCGAAGTCGTTCGACTGGTACCTCGAGGAGGTGTACGAGTCCCCGAAGATCGCCCGCAACGCACACCAGCGCGTCGCGGACATGTTCGACTACTACGGCACCGAGTACGACGAGGAGGCCGGCGTCGTCGAGTACAAGCTCGTCTCCGAGGACCCGATCAACGACGGCGAGAACACGTTCTACGGCCGCGTCATCCACCAGGCGATCCACGAGTTCGTCAACAAGGTGAAGTCGTCGGCCCGCGGGCTCGGCCCGGAACGCCGGATCAAGCTCCTGCTCGGACCGGTCGGCTCCGGGAAGTCGGCGTTCGACCAGCAGATCCGGGCGTACTACGAGGACTACACCGCCCGCGACGAGGGGCGGCTGTACACGTTCCGCTGGACGAACCTCTGTGACGTGATCGGGGACCAGGACCCGGCCGACGACGTCGTCCGGTCGCCAATGAACCAGGACCCGCTGGTGTTGATCCCGCCGGAACAGCGCGGGTCGATCATCGACGACCTCAACGAGCGCCTCGACGCACCGTACTCGATCCGCAACGAGCAGGCGCTTGACCCCGAGTCCGAGTTCTACATGGACCGGCTGCTGTCGTACTACGACGACGACCTCAAGCAGGTGCTGGAAAACCACGTCGAGGTGATCCGGCTGGTCGCCGACGAGAACAAGCGACAGGGGCTGGAGACGTTCGAGCCAAAGGACAAGAAAAACCAGGACGAGACGGAGCTGACGGGCGACGTCAACTACTCGAAGATCGCCGTCTACGGCGAGTCGGACCCGCGGGCGTTCGACTACTCCGGCGCGTTCTGCAACGCGAACCGCGGCATCTTCTCCGGCGAGGAGCTGCTGAAGCTCCAGCGGGAGTTCCTCTATGACTTCCTGCACGCCACGCAGGAACAGACGATCAAGCCGAAGAACAACCCGCGGATCGACATCGACCAGGTGATCGTCGGCCGGACGAACATGCCGGAGTACAAGGACAAGAAGGGCGACGAGAAGATGGAGGCGTTCAACGACCGCACCAAGCGGATCGACTTCCCCTACGTCCTCTCCTACGAGCAGGAGGCCGACATCTACCGGAAGATGCTCGCCAACGCCGACGTGCCCGACATCAACGTCGAGCCACACACCCTCGAGATGGCGGGCCTGTTCGGCGTCCTCACCCGCATCGAGGAGCCCGACACCGAGACTGTCGACCTGCTCCAGAAGGCCAAGGCGTACAACGGCGAGGTCGACGAGGGCGACGAGGTCGACGTGAAGAAGCTCCGCGAGGAGGCCGAGGAGAAAGCCGAGATCGGCGAGGGGATGGAGGGCATCTCCCCCCGGTTCATCGGCGACGAGATAGCCGAGGCGATCATGGACTCCAAACACCGGAGCCGCGGGTTCCTCTCGCCGCTGACGGTGTTCAACTTCTTCGAGGAGAACCTCGAACACCACGGCTCGATCCCCGAGGAGAACTTCGGGACGTACTACCGCTACCTCGAAACCGTCCGCGAGGAGTACAAGGAGCGGGCCATCGAGGACGTGCGCCACGCGCTGGCCTACGACGTCGACGAGATCCAGCGACAGGGCGAGAAGTACATGGACCACGTGATGGCGTACATCGACGACCAGACCGTCGAGGACGAACTCACCGGCCGCGAGCAGGAGCCCGACGAGACGTTCCTGCGGTCGGTCGAGGAGAAACTCGACGTGCCCGAGGACCGCAAGGACGACTTCCGGCAGGAGGTGTCGAACTGGGTCTCCCGGCGCGCCCGCGAGGGCGAGGCGTTCGACCCGACCGACAACGAGCGCCTGCGCCGCGCGCTGGAGCGGAAGCTCTGGGAGGACAAGAAACACAACATCAACTTCTCGGCGCTGGTGTCCAGCAACGAGTTCGACGACGACGAGCGCAACGAGTGGATCGACGCCCTGATCGAGCAGGGCTACTCCGAGGCGGGCGCTCGCGAGGTGCTGGAGTTCGCCGGCGCCGAGGTGGCCAAAGCCGAGATGGAGGACTGATGAGCCGCGGCGACGAGTTCGTCAGCGAGGCCGACCGCGCCCTCGAAGGGGCCTACGAGGAGCCGAAGAGCCTCGCCGAGTACGTCGACGAGGTGTTCGAGACGCCGCGGATCGCCTCCCACGCCTCCAAGTACCTGCTGGAGGCGATCGAGGCGGCCGGTACGCGGACCGTCGTCGAGGAGGGCGAGGAGACGGAGCGCTACCGCTTCTTCGACGACCCGCACAACGACGGCGAACACGCCGTGCTCGGCAACACCGAGGTGCTGAACGCGTTCGTCGACGACCTCCGCTCCATCGCGGCGGGGCGGGCGAAAGACGAGAAGATAATCTGGTTCGACGGGCCGACCGCGACCGGCAAGTCCGAACTGAAGCGCTGTCTCATCAACGGCCTGCGGGAGTACTCGAAGACGCCGGAGGGGCGGCGCTACACCGTCGAGTGGAACGTGGCGACGGCGGCCGACACCCGCGGGCTCTCCTACGGCGGCGACGCGCCGGCCGACGAGGACCAGTGGTACGAGAGCCCGGTGCAGGCCCATCCGCTGTCGGCGTTCCCCGACGAGGTCCGCGAGGACCTGCTCGCGCGGCTCAACGAGGCCAACGACGACCACCTCGACGTCCGCGTCGAGGAGCGACTCGACCCCTTCTCGCGGGAGGCGTACGACTACCTGGAGGAGGAGTACCGCCGCCGGGGCGTCGAGGACCTGTTCTCCGCGGTGACCGACCCGGCCCACCTCCGCGTGAAGAACTACGTCGTCGACGTGGGACAGGGGATCGGCGTCCTCCACTCCGAGGACGAGGGCCAGCCCAAGGAGCGGCTCGTGGGGGCCTGGATGCGCGGCATGCTGCAGGAACTGGACTCCCGCGGGCGGAAGAACCCGCAGGCGTTCTCCTACGACGGCGTGCTGTCGCAGGGCAACGGCCTGCTCACCGTCGTCGAGGACGCCGCCCAGCACGCCGACCTGCTCCAGAAGCTGCTGAACGTGCCCGACGAGCGGACCGTCAAGCTCGACAAGGGGATCGGGATGGACATCGACACGCAGCTGGTGATCATCTCGAACCCCGACCTGGAGGCGAAGCTGAACCAGCACGCCGAGAAAAACGGGATGGACCCCCTGAAGGCGCTGAAGCGCCGCCTCGACAAACACGAGTTCACCTACCTCACGAACCGCAGCCTGGAGACCGAACTCGTCCGGCGCGAACTCACCAACGAGACGGCAGTGTGGGACGCCGACGAGGAGGCCGTCGAGGAGAAGATAGCCGAGCCGATCACCGTCGCGATCAAGGACTCGGAGGGGCGGCTCCGGGAGCGCGAACTCGCGCCCCACGCCGTCGAGGCGGCGGCGCTGTACAGCGTCGTCACCCGGCTGGACGACGCCGACCTGCCGGCCGGCCTCGACCTGGTCGACAAGGCGCTTCTGTTCGACCGGGGCTACCTCCGCGACGGCGACGAGCGCCTGGAGAAGGAGGACTTCGAGTTCGACGACGGCGCGGACGACGGCGAGCACGGCATCCCGGTGACGTACACACGCGACCGCATCGCGGACCTGCTGCACGTCGCCCAGGACCGCCACCACGCCGACCTGCCGGTCGAGGACGTGATCATGCCCCGCGACGTGCTGAACGCGATGGCCGAGGGGCTGACCGAGGCCCCGGTGTTCTCGCCGGGCGAGCGGACCGAGTTCGAGAACCGCGTCGTCCCGGTGAAAAACCACGTGTTCGGGCGGCAGGAGGCCGACGTGCTCGACGCGATGATGCGCGACCGGCGGGTCGACGAGGACACCGTCGCCGACTACGTCGAACACGTCTACGCCTGGGCGACCGACGAGCAACTGGAGAACGAGCGCGGCGAGCGGGTCGACCCCGACCCGCTGAAGATGAAGGTGTTCGAGACCGAGCATCTCGGGCGGTTCTCGCCCGAGAGCTACGACGGGAACGAGCCCTCGCCCGCGGTGCGGCAGTTCCGCACCGAGAAGGTGATAACCGCCCTGAACCGCCACGCCTGGGAGCACCGCGGCGACGACTTCTCGGCGTCCGACGTCGACCTCACGGGGATCCCGGTGATCCGGAGCGTGCTCGAATCGCACGACTGGGACGACGTCGCGCGGCTGTTCGAGGACTTCGACCCGCGGCAGTGGGACGACCCGCCCAGCGGGACGGAGACGGCCGAGATCAAGGCCGAGACGATCGACAACATGGTCGAGATGTTCGACTACAGCGAGGCGTCGGCGGAGCTGACCAGCCGACACGTCATGGGGCAGGTGAGTTACAAATGGGACTGAAAGACGACTTGGAACGGTTCTACGAGGTGGGCGAGCAACGCCGGGAGGACCTCTCGGAGTTCATCCAGTACGGCGACCTGGGCGGCAGCCGCTCCGACGAGGTGCGGATCCCGATAAAGATCGTCGACCTGCCGGAGTTCGAGTACGACCAGCTGGACCAGGGCGGGGTCGGCCAGGGCGACGCCGACGTGGGCGACCCCGTCGGCCAGCCACAGCCCCAGCCCGGCGACGGCGACGAGGACGGCGACCCCGGCGAGGAGGGCGGGGACCACGAGTACTACCAGATGGACCCCGAGGAGTTCGCCCAGGAGCTAGATGAGGAACTCGGCCTGGACCTCGAACCCAAGGGCAAGAGCGTCGTCGAGGAGAAGGAAGGCCCCTACAAGGAGCTCACGAAGACCGGCCCCGACAGCACGCTCGACTTCGAGCGGATGTTCAAGAAGGGGCTAAAGCGGAAGCTGGCGATGGACTTCGACGAGGAGTTCGTCCGGGAGGTGCTGAAGGTCGACGGCGTCGGCCCCGCGGCGGCGTTCGAGTGGGCGCGCGGCGAGTCGATCCCCGTCTCGCGGGCGTGGCTCGACGACGCCTACGCGGACGTCCCGGAGGCCGAGCGGACGAAGTGGGACAGCATCGAGGCCGTCGAGGCCGAGGTCGAACGGGAGACGGTCCAGGACCAGATCCGACGGGAGGGGATCGGCCACGTCCCGTTCCGCCGGGAGGACGAGCGCTACCGCCACCCCCAGATAATCGAGGAGAAGGAGAAGAACGTCGTCGTCGTGAACATCCGCGACGTGAGCGGCTCGATGCGCGAGAAGAAGCGCGAACTGGTCGAGCGCACGTTCACGCCGCTTGACTGGTACCTGCAGGGGAAGTACGACAACGCCGAGTTCGTCTACATCGCCCACGACGCGGAGGCCTGGGAGGTCGAGCGTGACGACTTCTTCGGCATCCGCAGCGGCGGCGGCACGAAGATATCGTCGGCCTACGAACTGGCCGAGGAACTGCTCGCGGAGTACCCCTGGAGCGACTGGAACCGCTACGTGTTCGCGGCCGGCGACAGCGAGAACTCCTCGAACGACACCGAGGAGGGCGTCATCCCGCTGATGGAGTCGATCCCGGCGAACCTCCACGCCTACGTGGAGACCCAGCCCAGCGGGAACGCCATCAACGCCACCCACGCCGAGGAGGTTGAGCGCCACTTCGGCGACGCCGACGACGTGGCCGTGACGTACGTCACCGGCCCCGAGGACGTGACCGACGCGATCTACGAGATACTCAGCACGGAGGACGAATCATGACCACCGCACCGCCCCCGACCACGGAGGCACGATGAGCTTCGACCGCTACGAGGCGCGCCGGATCGCCGCCGACCTGCAGGACCCGGTCGACGATGCCAACGAACTGGCCGAGCGGCTGGGGCTGGAGCCGTACCCGGTGAACTACTGGATCGTCGACTACGACGAGATGAACCAGCTCATCGCCTACGACGGGTTCCAGCGGCGCTACCCGCACTGGCGCTGGGGGATGAAGTACGACAAGCAGCGCAAGCAGGACCGCTACGGCGGCGGGAAGGCGTTCGAAATCGTCAACAACGACAACCCGTCGCATGCATTCCTGCAGGAGTCGAACTCGCTGGCCGACCAGAAGGCCGTCATCACCCACGTCGAGGCCCACGCCGACTTCTTCGCCAACAACGAGTGGTTCGGCATGTTCGCCGACGACCTGGACGCCGCGGCGATGCTGGAGCGCCACGGCCGGAAGATAGGCGAGTACATGAGCGACCCGGAGGTCGACCGCTCCGAGGTCGAGCGCTGGATCGACAACCTGCTGTCGCTGGAGGACAACATCGACCAGCACCAGGTGTTCGACCCGGAGGTGCTGTCGACGCCCGAGTCGACCGTGGACCCGGAGGGGGACCTGAGCGACCAGCTCTCCGAACTCGACCTCTCCGACGAGGTCCGCGAGGAGGTGTTCAGCGAGGAGTGGCTCGAACGGCAGGACGAGGACGCCGAGTCCGTCTCGTTCCCGGACGAGCCGGAGAAGGACGTGCTCGCGTTCCTCCGGCGACACGGCAAGCAGTACGACGAGGACGCCGGGAAGGCCACCGAGATGGAGCCGTGGCAGCGCGACGTGCTGGACATGCTCCGGGCCGAGGCGTACTACTTCGCCGCCCAGAAGATGAGCAAGGTGATGAACGAGGGGTGGGCCGCCTACTGGGAGTCGATGATGATGGGCGAGGAGGCGTTCGCCGGCCCCGACGAGTTCCTCAGCTACGCCGACCACCAGGCCCGCGTGCTCGGCTCGCCCGGGCTCAACCCCTACAAGCTCGGCAAGGAGCTGTGGGAGTACGTCGAGAACACGACGAACCGCCGCGAGGTCGTCGAGAAGCTCCTGCGCGTCGACGGCGTCACGTGGCGCAACTTCGCGGACACCGTCGACTTCGAGCGCGTCCTGTCGGCGCTGGAGCCGCCCGCCGCGCTCGACGCGATCACGCCGGACTCGCTCGACGCGGTGGCCGACCTCCCCGACGAGTACGTCGACCGCGAGGCGCTCGAACGCGCCCGCGCCGGCGAGATAGACGTCGACCGCCACCCCTGGAAGGTGCTCACCTACGAGGGGCTGGCCCGGCGGCACTACTCGCTGATAAAGCGGGGGAACCGCGGCTTCCTCGCCCGGATCGGCCAGAGCGACCTCGAACGGATCGGCCGCTACCTGTTCGACGACGCCGTCTACGACAGCGTCGACGAGGCGCTCGCCGACGTGGACTTCTCGCGGGGCTGGGACCGGATGCGGGAGATCCGCGAGAGCCACAACGACGTGACGTTCCTAGACGAGTTCCTCAGCCAGGAGTTCGTCGACGAGAACGAGTACTTCACCTACGAGTTCTCGCAGGCGACCGGCGGCAACCGCGTCGCCAGCACCGAGTACGAGGACGTGAAGAAGAAGCTCCTGCTCCAGTTCACCAACTTCGGGAAGCCGACGGTGGCGGTGTACGACGGCAACTACAACAACCGCAACGAGTTGCTGCTCGGCCACCACTACAACGGCGTGATGCTGGACGTCCAGCAGGCCAAACGCACGCTCGAACGGGTCTTCGAGCTATGGGGCCGCCCGGTGAATCTCATGACCATCGTGAAGGAGGTCGACGAGCACGACGTTGAGGTCGCCAAGCGCCGCAACAAGGAGCCCGAACCGGAGGAGCGCGGGAAACTGCTCCGCTACGACGGCGAGGAACACACCGTCGAGGACCTGCCGTGGGAGGAGGTCGAGAAGATCGCCGCCAGCGACGTGGACTACGACACGAAGCCCGACGAGTGGCTGGCGTAACGGGGCGGTCCGTCACGGCGAAACCCGCGCTCGTCTGGCTCCGACGGGCGTTATCCCGCCTCAGACTCGTGTTTTCATAGCCACAGTTAAGTGATGGAAATCACTCCGGTCGAACGATGAACAGCGGCTATCGCTCGAACGGGTCCCCCCGAGCGGTTTCCCCCGTCGGAGGTGGGTCGACGTGACCGACCGCCGCGGGTTCCTACGCAGGGTCGCGGCGGCCGGCGCGGGGAGCGCGCTCGGCGTCGCGGCGTTGCCGACCACGCCGGAGGCCGACACCGAACTCATGCCCCGCGACCGGTCGCCGTCGGCGGATCCGGACGACCGTCCCCCGTCGGTGAGGGTGGAGGACGACGCGCCGTACGCGATGTGGCAGTACAAAGCGACCGGCGACGGCTACGCGGCGACCAGCCCGATCAACGTCGTGTTCCCGCTTTCGTCGTCGGACCGCGGGCTGCCCGAGGTGATGTCGGTCCTCGACGCCGCCGGCTGGCAGCGGACCCCGATCGAGTACGCGCGGTACGCATGGCATCGCGAGCGGGAGACGTACGTCCTCCAGCAGGCGACCGCGGCCGAGAGCTTCTACGGGCGGACGGGGCGGAACCACGTCCGCTGCTGGGAGCTGGAGGGCGCGGTGTCGATGCAGGTCCACGAGGACACGCCGGCGACGCCGAACCACGGCATCGCGTCCTACGAGCGGGCCCAGCGCCGGATCGAGCGCCTGTTCGACGACGCCGGCTGGACCGTCGACGGGACGGTCCGCTTCGCCAACGAGAAGGGCCCCGACCACGACGGCCACGCGACGGTGATCCGGCCGTGAGGTGGGACCGCCAACGCGTCCCGTCGGTCCCGCTCGACACCGCCCTGCTCGGGGTCAGCCCGCGCCGGACGCTGGTCGGCGTCGCCTACCTCGTCTGTCTGTCCGCGTTCGTGGCGATGAGCGCCGCCGCCGCGCGGGCGACCGTCGGCGGCGTCCGCCTGCTGACGCTGACGCCCGCCTTCGACACGCTGTACTGGGCGCTCATCGTCGTCGTCGTGCTGTCGACGTTCGTCGTCCCGCTCGCTTACGCCCTGTTCAACGGCGGCCCCGCGCTCGCGTTCCTCACGGCCGTCGCGCCCGAGGCCGTGGTGTACGCGATGACCGGGCGGCTCTACCTCACCCCGGATCTGGTGCTCGGGCTCGTCTTCGGGGCGCTCGCGGCGGCGGTGGCGCTGTACGTCACCGCGTACCGCGAGTACGGCTCCCTCTCGCCGGGGAGCCACGGGGCGCTCGACGGTGCCCTGTTCTGTGCGACGGCCACGACGGTCGTCGCGGCCGTCGCGCTCGCACGCCTGTACGCGACTGGAACCGCGGCGATAGCCGCCCGCACGGAACCGTTCGGTGCCGCGGTCGGCTTGGCGGTCGCGCTCGTCGCGCTCTGCTGGGTCGACGCGGCTCGTGCGGCTGAGGACTGATAACGGTCGGCGGACAACGGTTCGGGTATGGCAGGACGCTTTACAGTCGACACCGACGAGCGCCTGACGACCGTCGACGTGACCGACCGCGTCGCCGCGGCCGTGCCCGACGACGCCGACGGCGTCTGTACCGCGTTCGTCCGGCACACGACCGCCGCGCTCGTGGTGCAGGAAAACGAATCCCGACTCCGGGATGACGTGGAGGATTTTCTCGCGGATCTGGTGCCCGACGAGGGCCACGCCCACGACGCGCTGGACGGCAACGCCGACTCGCACCTCCGGGCGACCCTGCTCGGGCCGAGCGTCTCCGTCCCGGTCGCGGACGGCGACCTGGAACTCGGGACGTGGCAGTCGGTCCTGCTGGTGGAGTGTGACGGCCCGCGGAGCCGCGAGGTGGCCGTCGCCGTCGCGGACTGAGGCCGCCGGGGAACCGGTTCCACCTGTCCGCGGGGATGAAATTGTCAGACGCTCCCAAACACTTAGGTCATCTCCGTTTGAATCGCGACTATGAGTAATTCAACTGACAGCGCGCTGGTCGACTGGTACAGCGACAACGTGGCCACGCCGAACACGTCCGACGAGGCGTACGGCTACTGGGCGTTCGTCGTCGGGGCCGTACTCGGCCTCGTTGGCTTTGCCCTGTTCCTGGTGAGCACCACAGCGGAACGCGGCACGGACGCGTTCTGGCTCTACCGCACGTTCGCCTTCTCGATCGGCGCGCTCGCCCTCCCGGTGTTGATGTACGGCTTCATCGTCGTGTTGCCGCTCCACGAGCGAGCGACGCGAGTGGCGTATCTGGGGCTCGCGGTGAGCCTCCTCTCGGTCGTCGCCTTCCTGCTCGTGTACCCGAGCAACTGGAACGTCGACGGGGCCGACTACAGCACCGCCGTCCTCTCGGCGTACGCCGCCGGGATCGGCATCGAGGTCATCGCCGCGTTCCTCTTCCCGGCGGTGTCGGACGAGACGGCCGACGTGCCCGCGACGGGAACCGCGGCCGGCGACGGCGATGCGGCCGCGGCGGACGACGACCCCGAGAGCAAGGCGACGTTCGAACTGTACCCCGACCGCAAGGACGAGTGGCGCTGGCGGCTCCGCCACGACAACGGCAACATCGTCGCCGACGGCGGCGAGGGCTACCCCGACGTGCGCAACGCGAAGAAAGGCATCGAGAGCGTCCGCCGGAACGCCCTCGGTGCGGCGATCGAGAAGCGGGAGAAGCCGCCGAAGGGCGTCGACCACACCGAACCCGACGCCGCCGAGGACGACGCCGCCAGCGGCGACGAGATCGCGGCGGCGCTGCCGGAGCCCGAGGCCGAACCGGACGACGGCGCGACCGTCGAGGTGTACGAGGACCGCGGCGGCAGCTGGCGCTGGCGGCTCCGCCACGACAACGGCAACATCATCGCCGACGGCGGCGAGGGCTACTCCTCGCGGTCGGCGCTGGACGACGCCGTCGAGCGACTCACCGAGCGCGTCGCCGACGCCGACACGCTGGAGCACGACCCGACGGCGTTCGAGGTGTACCGCGACAACGGCGGCGAGTGGCGCTGGCGGCTCCGCCACCGCAACGGGCGCATCCTCGCCGACGGCGGCGAGGGGTACGCCTCCCGGAGCAACGCCGTCGACGCCGTCGACCGCGTCCGCGAGCGCGTCGACGACGACCCCGAGGTGTACGAGGACGCGGCCGGCAAGTACCGCTGGCGGCTGAAAGCCGGAAACGGCGAGATAGTGGCCGACAGCAGTCAGGGCTACGCGTCGGAGTCCGGCGCGGAAGCCGGCTTCGAGCGCGTCCGGGGCTACGCGCCCGACGCCGACACGCTGGAGTTCGACCCGCTCGGCTTCGAGGTGTTCGTCGACAGGGCCGGCGAGTACCGCTGGCGGCTCCGCCACCGCAACGGCAACATCGTCGCCGACGGCGGCGAGGGCTACTCCTCGAAGCAGAACGCGAAGAAGGGGATCGCGGCGGTCCAGCGGACCGCGCCCCACGCCGACGTGGTCGAGGAGTAAGCGACCGGCCGCTTTTTCCGTTTACGTTCCCGCTCTCGGCGCACACACGTCGGACGCGTCCGCGATGACGCCGTCGACCCCGGGGACCGAGAGCATACGCACGACGACCGCGCGGTTCACCGTCCAGGCGTTCACCGCGAGCCCCGCGTCCCGGGCGCGGCCGACGGTCCGGGTCGTGAGACAGAGCGGGACCGACGGGTGGAGGGCGTCACACCCCAGCCGCCGGGCGGTCGCGACGGGCGCGTCGTCCCGGTGCGTACAGAGGTAGGCCGTCGGCACGTCGGGGGCGACGTCGCGGACGTCCCGGAGGGCGGCCGGTTCGAACGCCGAGACGAGGACGTCGACGCCCGCGTCGTCGGCGGCGGCGAGCGCGTCCGCCGCCAGCCCCGCCTCCTTGAGTTCGAGGTTCACCGTCGTCCCGGCGGGCACGGCGTCGAGGACGGCCGACAGCGAGGGGATCCCCTCGCCGGAGCCGAGCACGTCCAGCGCCCGGAGTTCGGCCAGCGGGAACTCGTCGATCCGCCCGCTTGTGTCGGTCACGCGATCGACGGTCGCGTCGTGGACGACGACGAGTTCGCCGGAGCCACAGCGGCGCACGTCGACCTCGACGGCGTCGGCCAGCGCGCCCGCCCGCTCGACGGCGGCGACCGTGTTTTCGGGGGCCTCAGCGGCGAAGCCGCGGTGGGCGATCAGGTCCACGGGAGAGGCCACGGAGCGGTCCGGCAAAAACGTTGCTCACCCGGCGTTCGCCCGGTCGAGCCGTCGGTACTCGACGTAGGAGTAGACGGTCGTGTAGGCGGCGACCAGCAGGATCGGCGCGACGAGCAGGGCGATGGCGTACTCCGGGAAGAGGACGCCGGCGGCCGCGACGATGCCCGCGACCTTCAGCAGCCGGCCGCCGCGGCGGTGGGTCCGCTCCCAGACGCGCTCGTCGGAGAGCGTCCACGGCGTGCGGAAGCCGACGAACCAGTTGCGCTCGGCGCGCTCGACGGCGTAGCCGCTGACGACGTACACCGCCGCCACCGCGGGGGCGACTGCCGCGGAGACGGCGAACTCGTTGCCGAGGTTCCACCAGAGCACCAGCGCCTGCACGTAGGCCAACAGGGCGACGCTCGTGACTGCCATGACGTCGTAGGCGGTCCGGAACTCGGCGATATTCTCGCCCAGCGGGTCGATCCGCGGGACCAGCGCGAACAGCCCGGCGAGGCCGAGGCCCAGCGCCGGGAACAGCGCGAGCCCCAGCGCCCGGGGGAGCGTGTCGTCCACGGCGTTGTCGGCGTTCCAGTGGGTCGCCAGCTGTTCCGGGAGCCGGTCGTAGAGGAGGGCGCTCGCGGCGACCATCGCCGCGACCAGCGCGAGGCTGGCGAGCGTGCGCTTGCTGACCTGCATGCGCGACGGATCGGCCCGCCGGTACAAAGCCTCTTCCCGCGGCGCGGCGGCCGAACCGTTCCGGTCGGGTTCGCGACATCCTTTTGCCCGCCGCCTCCGTGGTGGGACGCATGCGAGCAGTTCGCTACCACGAACACGGCGGGCGCGACGTGCTACGGGTCGAGGACGTGCCGCGGCCCGAGCCGGGGCGCGGGGAGGTCCTCGTCGCGGTCGAGGCCGCCGCGGTCAACCCCGTGGACACGTACTTCCGCGAGGGGTCGTACGAACCGGCCGAGCTACCGATGATCCCCGGGACCGACTTCGCCGGCGAGGTGGCGGCGGTCGGCGAGGGCGTCGACGGGTTCGCCCCCGGCGACCGGGTGTTCGGCACCGGGCTGGGCAACGACCGTCAGGGGTCCTGCGCGGAGTACGCCGTGGCGCCGACCGACCGCGTGGCACACCTCCCGCCGGGGGCGAGCGCCCGCGAGGGGGCCGGCGTCGGGGTCGCCGGCGTCACGGCGTGGCGCGCCCTGATCGACCACGCGGAACTGGAGCCGGCCGAGCGCTGTCTCGTCCACGGCGGCAGCGGGGGCGTCGGCCACGCCGCCGTCCAGATAGCCGCCGCGGCGGGCGCGCAGGTCACGACCACGGCCGCGCCGCAGTACCACGACCGGCTCCGGTCGCTCGGGGCCGGCGCGGTGATCGACTACGACCGCGACGACCTGGCGGCGGCCGTGACCGACGCCGGCGCGCCGGACGTGATCCTCGACCACCGCCTCGACGACTACCTCCAGTTCGACGCCGACGTGGCCGCCCACGGCGCCCGGATCGCGGGCATCGGCGGCAACAGCACGGAGAGCGGCTTCTCGAACACGCCCGCCGCACGCTCGAAGGAGCTCCGGGTCCACCTGATGAGCATGTTCAACACCCCGGACATCTCGGCGGTGCTCGACCGCCTCGCGGTGTTGCTCCGCGGGGGCCAGCTCACCGCGGAGGTCGACGGCGTGTACGGGCTCGACGACGTCGCCGAGGCACAGCGCGCCGTGCTGGAGGACAGCGTGTTCGGCAAGCTCGTCGTCGAGCCCTGAGCCGTCGGCGCCCGGCTTTATCCCCGTCGCGGCCGTGCGTACCCCCATGTCCGTCAGCTTCGACTTCGACGGTCGCGTGGCGGTCGTCACCGGCGCGAGCGGCGCGCTCGGCAGCGCGGTCGTCGACCGGTTCCGCGACGCCGGCGCGACGGTGTGTGCCCTGGACGTGGTCGCGCCCGACGACGAGGACGCACAGCTCGACCCGGACGACGACACCCACTTCTACGAGGCCGACCTCACCGACGAGGCCGCCGTCGGGAGCGTGGTCGACGCCGTCGTCGACGACCACGGCCGCGTCGACGCGCTGGCCAACGTCGCCGGGACGTGGCGCGGCGGCACGCCAATCGAGGAGACCGACCTCGCGGAGTTCGAGTTCCTCATGGCCGTGAACCTGCAGTCGGCGTTTCTCGCCTCGAAGCACTTCGTCCCGCACCTGCGGGACGCCGGCGGCGCCATCGTCTCGGTCAGCGCCCGTTCCTCGCTGGAGGGCGGCGAGGGCGACGGCCCGTACCGCATCTCGAAGGCCGGCATCCGGATCCTCACCGAGACGCTCGCCGCGGAGAACGAGGGCGACCTGCGGGCCAACGCCATCATGCCGAGCGTCATCGACACGCCGATGAACCGCGAGATGATGCCCGACGCCGACCACGAGACGTGGGTCGACCCGGCGGACATCGCGGACGTGGTCGCGTTCCTCTGTAGCGACGGCGCGAGCGTCACGAGCGGGGCGGCTGTGCCCGTGTACGGCGAAGCCTGAATGGCACGCGGGCGACTGTGAGGATACCACACGGCCGTGTGACGAACCAACGTCGGGCAAACCGCCCGCGAATGGCAAGTCGTTTTCCGTTCCTTCGTTGAGAACACGGCACACATGGCTGAACGCGAAGCGTGGGGGACCCGTCTGGGGTTCATCCTCGCGGCGGTCGGGAGCGCAGTCGGGCTGGGGAACATCTGGCAGTTCCCCTTCAAGACGGCGACGAACGGGGGCGCGGCGTTCGTCTTCGTCTACCTGCTTGCGGCCCTGCTGATCGGGCTTCCCGCGATCCTCGGGGAGTTCGTCGTGGGGCGACGGGCGGAGATCAACGCGGTCGAGGCGTTCAAACGGCTCGGGCGGCCGGCGTGGACGGTGGTCGGCGCGCTGGGGCTGTTCATCGGGATGTGGATCCTCTCGTACTACAGCGTCGTCGGCGGGTGGGTGATCCGCTACATCGTCGGCAGCGCGACGGGCGCGTACTTCGACGGCGCGGGCACCTACTTCAACGCGGTGTCGGCCGGGTGGGACGCGGTCGCCTTCCACGCGCTGTTCATGGGGCTGACCGCCGTCATCGTCGCGTTCGGCATCGAGGAGGGGATCGAGCGGGCGACGAAGCTGATGGTCCCCTCCATCGTCGTCATCCTCGTCGGCCTCGCGGTCTACGCGTTCACGCTCGACGGGGCGGGGCCGGCGTACGGCTTCTACCTCTCGCCGGACTTCGGCTACCTTTCGAACAACCTCGGCGAGGTCGTGCCGTTCGCCGTCAGCCAGGCGTTCTTCTCGCTCTCGCTTGGGATGGGCGCGATGATCACGTACGCCTCCTACCTGAGCGAGGACGACAGCCTGCCCGCCGACGGCGGCCTCATCGTGGTGCTGAACACGGCGGTGGGCCTGCTCGCGGGCCTGGTCGTCGTGCCGCTGCTGTTCGTCCAGTTCGGCGACGTGCCCGAGACCGCGGCGGCCGGCGGCCCGGGCGCGCTGTTCGTCTCCGTCGCGCAGGCGTTTACCGACCTCGGGGTGGCCGGCCGCGCGCTCGGCGTCGTGTTCTTCCTCGTCGTCCTCATCGCCGCGCTGTCCTCGGCGATCAGCCTGCTCGAAGTCGTGACGGCGTACTTCGTCGACAACTACGGCTACGCCCGCGAGAAGGTGGCGTTCGCCTTCGCGGGCGGCCTGTTCGCCGTCGGCACGCTCTCGGCGCTGGACACCGCGTGGCTCACCTGGTTCGACACGCTCGCCTATCAGGTGCTGTTGCCGGTGTCGGTGCTGCTCGGCGTCGTCTTCGTCGGGTGGGTGTACGGTCCCGAGGCCGTCGACGAGATAAAGCGCGGTACCGGCGGCGGCGAGACGTTCGCGATGGCGTGGCTCTGGTCGGTTCGCACGTTCGTCCTGCTGGGCGTGTTCGCCACGCTGTACCTCGGCGTCACGTCGATCTATTCCGCGCCCGCGATCCCGCTGGTCTGACGCCGGCCAGCGGCTCTTTCGGGTATCTGTCACCTGTGCAGTTCGACTACACCCGATAGTGGCATGGTTTAACATGGCGTGGTGCGTAGTGGCTAGCGCGATGAGCCTGGAACACGAGCGACCGGGGACGGGGAACCGGGTCGAGGGAAACAAGGACGAGACGGAGATACCGATCGGCGAGGTAGGGGAGCTGGGCGCTCGGGACCACGCGATGTGGCAGTGCGGGGACTGCGGGGAGATGGGCGAACTCGGCGGGACGCTGCCGGAGCGCTGTCCCGCCTGCGCCGCGTCGCGGGAGTCGCTGCACTACCGGCAGGAGGACTGAGGCCGGCCGGGGACGTTCGCACTGATCCCCGACGATCGTGTAGTTTGTCGCCCGACACCTCGAAATTCGCAACGCTCTTTTGTCACCCCGGGTGAGTGGTTCCCAGTGACACGCGAATCGTGGACGACGCGGACGGGGTTCATCCTCGCGGCGGTGGGCAGCGCCGTCGGGCTGGGGAACGTCTGGCGGTTCCCATGGATGACGGCGGAGAACGGCGGGAGCGCGTTCCTGCTGGTGTATCTCGCGCTGGTGCTCGCCGTCGGCGTCCCCGGCCTGCTCGCCGAGTTCGTGATCGGCCGCCGCTCGCGGCGCAACCCCGTCGGCGCGCTGGCGTCCCTGTCGGACTCCGACCGGTGGGGCGTCGTCGGCCTGCTCCCCGTCGTCACGACGGTGCTGTTGCTGTCGTTCTACAGCGTCGTGGGCGGGTGGATACTGCGCTACCTCGTCGCCAGCGCCAGCGGCGCGTACTTCGACGCGCCGGGGCCGTACTTCGAGAGCGTCTCCTTCGGCCCCGCCGCCGTCGGGTACCACGCCGTCTTCCTGCTGCTGACGGCCGGCATCGTCCTCGCGGGCGTCCGCAAGGGGATCGAACTGGCGACGAAGGTGATGATGCCCGCCATCGCCGCCCTGCTGGTCGGCCTCGCCGCGTGGGCCGCGACGCTGCCCGGCGCCGCCGGCGGGTTCGAGTACTTCCTCGCCTTCGATCTGGGTTACCTCCGGGCGAACTTCGCGTCGGTGCTCGGCGCGGCGCTCGGGCAGGCGCTGTTTACCCTCTCGGTCGGGGCCGGGACGATGATCACCTACGCCTCCTACCTCGGTGAGGACCGGTCGCTCCCGGCCGACGGCGCGACCATCGCGGTGCTCAACACGCTCGTCGGCGTCGTCGCGGGGCTGGTCGTGTTCCCGCTCCTGTTCGCGGGCGACCTGCCGGTCGGCGGAAGCGGCCCCGGCGCGCTCTTCGTCAGCCTCGCCAGCGCCTTCGCCACGCTGCCCGGCGGCCGGGTCGTCGCCGTCGTCTTCTTCGCCGTGATGACGCTCGCGGCGCTGTCGAGTTCGATCAGCATGCTCGAACTCCCCGTCGCCTACCTCGCGGACGAACACGGCGTCGCCCGGCGCGACGCGACGGCCGGCCTCTCAGCGCTGTTTCTCGTCCTCGGCGCGGTCAACGCGCTCCGGCCGGCGGTGTTCGACTTCGTCGCCTCGACGCTCGTGGACCTGCTGCTGGCGGCCGGCCTGCTTGCCTTCCTGCTGTTCGCGGGCTGGGTGCTCGGCCGGGACGCCGTCGAGGAGTTCCGCGAGGGCGCCGGCTCGCTCGGCGACGCGCTCGCGACGCCGTGGCTGTTCGTCGTCGGCGTCGCGCTCCCCGTGTTTCTCATCTTCACGGTCATTACGGGCGTGCTCGGGATCGCGGGCGTCTCGCTGGGCACCGGCGCGGTCGTCGGGCTGACCGCGGCGGCCGCCCTCGCCGCGTTCGCCGCGCTCCGGCGGGCCGGGTCGGTGGTGTAGTCCGGGGGCGGCGACGCGACTCCGTCGTACGGAAACCTTTTCCCTTCCCTGGTAGTGCGATCGGTCAACGATGAGACACGGGAGGGTCAGACCGTGACGATGGACGACCGCATCGACGAGCTCCGGGACCTCCGCGAGGAGGCCGAGCAGGGGGGCGGAGAGGCCCGGATCGAGTCCCAGCACGAGAAGGGGAAGATGACCGCCCGCGAGCGGATCGAGTACTTCCTCGACGACGGAACGTTCAACGAGTTCGACCAGTTCCGCACCCACCGCTCGCACAACTTCGGGATGGAGGAAAAGCAGGTGCTCACCGACGGGGTCGTCACCGGCTACGGCGAGGTCAACGGCCGGAAGACGTTCGTGTTCGCCCACGACTTCACCGTGTTCGGCGGGTCGCTGGGCGAGGTGTTCGCCGAGAAGATATGCAAGGTCATGGACATGGCCATGGAGGTGGGCGCGCCGCTGGTCGGCCTCAACGACTCCGCCGGCGCGCGCATCCAGGAGGGCGTCGCCAGCCTCGGCGGCTTCGCCGACATCTTCCACCGCAACCAGCAGGCAAGCGGCGTCATCCCCCAGATATCCGGCATCATGGGTCCCTGCGCCGGCGGCGCGGTGTACTCCCCCTCGATCACCGACTTCATCTTCATGGTGAAGGACACGAGCCACATGTACATCACCGGCCCCGGCGTCACCGAGACGGTCACCGGCGAGGAGGTGACCCACGAGGAACTGGGCGGCGCGATGACCCACTCCTCGAAGACCGGCATCGCGCAGTTCGCCTGCGAGGACGACGAGGCGGCGCTTGACCGCATCCGACGGCTGCTCTCCTACCTCCCGCAGAACAACGTCGAGGACCCCCCGCGCGTCGAGCCGTGGGACGACCCCGAGCGCCGCGACGACGCGCTGACCGACATCGTCCCCGACAGCCCGCAGAAGCCCTACGACATGACCGACGTGATCGGCTCGGTCGTCGACGAGGGGTCGTTCTTCGAGGTGAACGCCAACTTCGCCAAGAACGTCGTCGTCGGCTTCGCCCGCCTCGACGGCCGCTCGGTCGGGGTCGTCGCCAACCAGCCGCGGGTCAACGCGGGGACGCTCACCGTCGACGCCTCGATGAAGGCCTCGCGGTTCGTGCGTACCTGCGACTCCTTCAACGTCCCCATCGTGACGTTCGTCGACGTGCCCGGCTACATGCCCGGCACGGACCAGGAGCACCGCGGGATCATCCGCCACGGCGCGAAGCTGCTGTACGCGTTCAGCGAGGCCACCGTGCCGCTGCTCACCGTCATCACGCGGAAGGCCTACGGCGGCGCGTACTGCGTCATGTCCTCGAAGCACCTCGGCGCTGACGTCAACTACGCCTGGCCGACCGCCGAGATCGCCGTCATGGGGCCACAGGGCGCGGTGAACCTGCTGTACGACGACGAACTGGAGGCGGCCGACGACACCGAGGCGCTCCGCCAGGAGCTCATCGACGAGTACCGCGAGGAGTTCGCCAACCCCTACACCGCCGCCGATCGGGGCTTCCTCGACGACGTGATCGAACCGACCGAGACGCGGCCGCGGCTCATCCAGGACCTGGAGATGCTGCGCTCGAAGCGCGAGGACGGGCCCGACAAGAAACATGGAAACATCCCGCTCTGAGGCGAGGGCGGCGGACGCCGACGGCGAGGTGCCGGACCTGCTGCCCGGCGACGTGACCCTCGACGTGCCCGACGACGCGTCGCCCCAGGAGGCCGCGGCCATCGCCGCGGCGGTCGGCGCGCACCTGCGGGACCGCGAGGTCGCCGCGGCCGAGGCCGCCGCCGCGACCGAGGAGAGGTGGGACGGCGAGCGCTGGACCTTCGCCGGCCGCGTCGAGGCGACGCAGGGCCGGACGGTCCGCGTGCCCGAGGGCGCACCCACCGACGGCTGGACGGCGGCCGGGCGGGCCGACCGGCTCTGACCGTCGGGGCAGGTTCTCCCGCGTCCTTCCAGTATAGCGCGGGTTCTGTATTCTGCAACACGGTCGAAACCCCTGTGAGCGGGTCGAAACGTCACTATGCGAAGCCAGTACGCCGGTCCCACCACGGACGTTCCTCGCTGAACCACTCACGAAAACGGCGTCCGAGATCGACTGCCGGTCAGGTGGACGCCTGGCCCCGCGTCCAGCCGGGGTCGTGGCCGGTGCGGTCCAGGAGGTCGGACCGACACGCCGGACAGTAGTCCGGGGTGACGGAGCCGTTTCGGGGAACGTACACCGCGCCGCCACATTTCACGCACGCATCCGCGACGACGGTCGCGCAGTCCGCACAGACGCCGAAGTCGTCGGCCGTGAGTTCGCGCAGGGGTTCCAGCTGTTTGTCGAGGAGATACTCGTCGATGACCGTCCGACAGTTCTGGCACGGTTTCATGACGATGCATGCTACCCTGGTGACCGCACGGTAAATACCTGCCTCCGACGCCGGCCCGACCGTCCAGACGAACGCCCGGTCCGTGCGATCCGCGCCGCGAGGCTACCGGAGGAGGCGTGGTACCGGGACCCTCGGAAGGGTTATCCGTCACTGCCGCCAACGTTTGTTTACAATGGCACACGGCAAAGTTGATTTCTTCAACGACACTGGCGGCTACGGTTTCATTTCGACTGACGACGGCGACCTCGACGATGACGAGGACGTGTTCTTCCACATGGAGGACGTCGGCGGCGAGGACCTGACGGAAGGGACCGAGGTCGAGTTCGACATCGAGTCCTCGGAGAAGGGCCCGCGCGCGGCGAACGTCGTCCGGCAGTAACACGAACGCTCGTCGCCCACGGCGACGACCGACACCCGAAATTTTTCGAACGGCTATCCGGGAAGCGACGGCGTTCGATCCGCCCCCCGAAATCGAGGGTCGGAACCTATCCTCAATAGAGGAACCGCAGGACCGGCTACCCTTCCCGCCGCTCGACGCGGAACGTCACGTCGCCCTCCGGCTGGTACGACGCGGCCATCGTCGGCTGGGGCGGTTCGTCGCCGACGTAGTCGAAGCGCACGCGCTGGAGCAGCGTCGCGAGCACCAGCTTCAGCTCCATCCGGGCGAAGCGCATCCCGATGCAGTGGCGCGGGCCGCCGCCGAAGGGGAAGTAGGCGTAGTCGGGGAGGTCGGCCTCGAACTCGTCGGTCCAGCGGTCGGGGCGGAACGCGTCGGGGTCATCGTACCACCGCCCGTCGCGGTGGATCTTGAACTGCGGGAGGGTCATCTTCGTGTCGGCGGGGATCCGGTAGCCGCCGAGTTCGACCGGCTCGCGGGTCTCCCGGAAGATCACGTACGCCGGCGGGTAGAGCCGGAGCGACTCCCGGCAGACCGAATCGAGGTAGTCGAGCGCGGGGAGGTCGAGCACGTCAGGGGGACCGCCGCCGAGCGCGTCGTCCAGTTCGGCTTCCAGCCGCTCACGGACGTCGGGGTGCTCGGCGAGCAGGTAGGCGGTGTAGGTGAGCGCGAGCGAGGTGGTCTCGTGGCCGGCGAAGAGGAAGGTGAGCGTCGTGTCGCGCAGTTCCTCGTCGCTCATGCCCTCGCCGTCCTCGCCGGCGGCCATCAGCATCGCCAGCAGGTCGTCGTGGCCCTCCGGATCGGCGCGGCGGGCGGCGATCAGCTCGTCGACGGCGTCGGCGAAGTCGGCCTGGGCGCGCTTGAACCGGCGGTTCGCGGGCGTCGGCACCCACTCCGGGACGAACGCCGTGGCGCTCGACGAGTCCGCGCGGCGGTTCAGTTCGTCGGCCGCGCGGGTGATCGCCTCGCCCCGGCCGTCGGCGTCGACGTCCACGTCGAACAGCGAGTCGGCGAGGATCCGCAGCGTCAGGTCGGAGAACCGCTCGTTCGCGACGACGCGGTCGCCGTCGCCCCACTCGGCGGCCATCTCGTGGGCGAACGCCGTCATCCGGTCGCCGTACGCCCGGACCCGGTCGAGCTGGAACGCCGGCTGGGCGAGCGTGCGCTGCGTGCGCCACTGCTCGCCCTCGGCGAACAGCAGGCCGTTCGGGGCGAACGACGTTCCGAAGTTCTGTAGCTGCCACTTCCCGTAGCTGTCGGCGTCGGTGACGAGGACCCGCTCGACGTGGTCGGGGTGGAGCACCGTCACCATGTCCTGGCCGGCGACGCTGTAGCCGACCACGTCGCCGTACCCGGCCAGCGTCTCGTAGAAGCCGTGGGGGTCCCGGCTGAACTGGTGGGTGTTCCCGAGCAGCGGCAGCCCGGACGGGCCGGGCGGGAACCCGCCGCCGGCGTCGCCGTCGCTTTCCGCGTCGCCCTCGTCCGCCGCGTCCGACCCGCCGGTGTGGCGTGACGTGCCCATACCCGTGACCAGGGCGGACCGGGCCAAGCCAGTTCTGTCGGCGCAGCTAGCGAGTTTATACGTCGTGTCGCCACCGTTTAGTCGGACGCACCCGCAGGGAGTGGCGTGAACTACGTCGACGTCCGGCTGCGCCAGCCCGACGGGATGTTGCACCCGATGCAGGCGTTCATCCGCGAGGGCGAGGCGGTCGAGCGCGAGGAACTCCGCGCCTGGAACGTCCTCCCCGAGCGGGACGTCGAGTACGCGCTGTTCTACGTCGAGGGCGACCGCGAGCGCTACGAGGCGGCCATGGACGGCGTCGACTCCGTGCGCTGGTACGACTGCACGGCGGTCGACCCGGATTCGTTCCACGTCTACGTCTGCCAGGAGACCCGCGAGGCCGACCGGGACTGGCGCTCGGCGTTCGCCGCCCTCGACCTCGTTGTCGTCCCGCCCATCGTGTACGACGACGAGGCGGCGATGCGGATGGTCGTCGTCGGCGCGAGCGAGGACGTCCGGGCGATGCTCGACGGGCTACCGCCCGGGATCGACGTGCGGGTCAACGGCATCGGCGAGTTCGACCGGCGGGAGCCGACGCTCGCGGGCGCGCTGACCGACCGCCAGTCCGAGGCGGTCCGGGTCGCCGCGGATCTTGGCTACTACGAGGTGCCGCGGTCGGCGTCGCTGGCCGACGTGGCGGCCGAACTCGGCTGTGCGGAGAGCACCGCCTCGAACCACCTCCGGAAGGCGGAGGCGGCGGTGATGACGCGGGTCGCGGGGCGGTGAGCGAGGCGACCGGTCGCGGTGACCGGGCGGATGCGGTGCGGAAACTCCCGTACACACCCGGGTGTTCCGACTGCCGGCCGAGGGCACGCCCAAGCCGAGGACATGCTCTACACCGGCGCAGGCCCGGGACGGATCGCGACTCATGCCGACCGAGGAGGACTTGCGTTGAAAAGCCCAGTGTGTCTCCCCAAACCCATTGGTAAATAAATATCGTGCGGGCTTACCGGATCGAAAAACTCTCTGCACGTGGAATTCAACGTCGGATAACGGATGAGCGAAAGGACCCCGGACTGGGAGTTCAAAGAGCGGGACGTGATTATCCTCAAGGAGTTGGCTCGCGACCCACAGCTGTCGGCGCGGGAACTCACCGACGTATTGAAAACGGAACACGACATCGACGTGAGCCACGTCACGGTGAGCAAATCGATCCGCAATATGCGGGAGGAGGGCGTCTTTCAGGAGGCGATCCTCCCCCACGAGTCGTATTTCACGTTCGCGCTACTGGAGTTCAAGTTCAACCCCGAGTACTTCGCGGAACACTGGCGCGAAACGATGGAGTACATCCGCGACAGCCAGTACACGATATTCTACTTCCTGGCCGACGGCGAGTACCAGTGGAAGACCGTGATGATGTTCCCGGACCAGGAGACGGAGTCCCGGTGGATACACGAGTTCTACAAGAACCACGGGAAAGTCATCAACAACATCCGCAGTTCGACGATGTCCAACGTGCTGAAATTCGGCACCTCCCCGGGCCTGTTCGACCACATGGGGACGCCCGACGATGACTAGGTCCGCGAAACGCGACGTTCCCGGAACCGGACCGCATACAGCCGTTCCCCACCGATCGTAGTTTGAGTGTAGGCCAAGGCGAGCACAAATACGATCACTGGCTACCCGTCCCGTTTGGGTCGCCGAGTCCCACGAACTACCGGAAGTGGGGATCCGTCTCACCGGTCGGGATCCTACACGCCGAGGTACTTCCGACGCAGTTCCTCGTCGTCCCTGAGGCGTTCGGTCGTCACCTCGTCCACGAGATGCCCCTCCTCGATGATGTAATGTCGGTCGGCGATGGCCATCGCCGCGGCGACGTTCTGTTCGACCATGAGGACGGTGACGTCGCGCTCGTCGTTGATGCGCTGGATGGCGTCTTCGACCTGCCTGACGATCATCGGCGCGAGTCCCTCGCAGGGCTCGTCGAGTAGCATCAGATCCGGGTTCGCGACGAGTGCGCGTGCGATCGCAACCATCTGCTGTTGCCCCCCGCTCAGTTTGCTCCCGTTCCGGTCGCGGACCTCGTCGAGTTCCGGGAAGAAATCGAACACCTCGGATTCCGGCAGGGGGTCGTCGACAGCGGTCGCCGCGACGTGGATGTTCTCACTGACTGTCAAACGGGGGAAAACCCGCCGGCCCTCGGGGACGTAGGCGAGCCCCAGATCCGCGATCTGGAAGCTCTCCCGTTCGAGGAGGTTTTGGTCCCGAAAGTCGATCGTTCCGCCGCTCACGTGGGGCTCGTCGGCGCCCACGACCGCTCGGATGGCGGTCGTTTTGCCGGCACCGTTCCGCCCCAGCAGGGAGACAACCTCGCCCTCGTCGACCTCGATATCGATGCCGAACAACACCTGCCCCGTTTCGTACCCGGCTTCGAGGCCGTCGACTGCCAGCAGGGTCATAGTTCCTCCCGCATGCCGCCGAGGTAGGCCTTCTGGACCTCGTCGCTGTTCTGGATCTCGTCCGGCGTCCCCGTCGCCAGTATCCGACCGCGGTCGAGGACGGTTATCCGGTCGCTCATCGAGAGCACGATGCTCATGTCGTGTTCGATCAGCAGTAACGTGAGTCCGAACTCGGATTGGATCGATTCGATCATCGCCGCGGTCTCCTCCGTCTCCGTGGGACCCATTCCGCTCGTGGGCTCGTCCAGCAGTAACACCGACGGCTCCGTGGCCAGCGCCATCGCGATGCTGAGCCGTCGCTGATTCCCGTGCGAGAGGTTCACCGCCTGCTCGTCCGCCTTCGATCCGAGACCCACACGGTCGAGGATGTCGTAGGCCTTCTCCTCGGCGACGCTTCGACCGTCGCGGAACAGGTCGAAGGAGAACGACCCCCGTTCGTTCGTCTGTGCGACTATCCGGACGTTCTCGAGCGTCGATTTGGATTCGAACAGCTGGTTCGACTGAAACGACCGGACCAGCCCCAGGTGCGGCCGTTCGTACTGCGGCACGTCGGTGATGTTGGTGCCCTGGTAGTACACGTCCCCCTCCGACGGGGCGAGGGCGTTGGTGAGAACGTTGAACAGCGTCGTTTTGCCGGCGCCGTTCGGGCCGATAACCGAGCGTAGCTCGTTCTCCCGGACGGCCAGGTCGACGTGGTCAACGGCGATGAGCCCGCCGAACCTGCGTGTGAGCCCTTCGGCTCCGAGGACCGCCTGTGACGGGTCGATCTCCGTCGTCGTCGCAGTAGTTTCTGTATCAGTCATCGTTGGATGGAAACTCGGTTGGTGTCGCGTCCGTGCGGGGGCTATTCATCGGCGAACCTCCTGCGAACGGCGGCGATCGCGTCGGCCGCGTAGCCGCGGACCAACCCCCAGAGCCCACGGCTGGGTGCCAGCACGATGACGAGCACGAAGGCGAATCCGAAGAAGAACCGCCAGTAGCTGAGGACGGTCCCCGCTTCGAACGCTCCGACCAGCGGGAGCGAGAGGACCTCGAACGTCTGCAAGTACTCCCGAATCCCGAACCAGCTGAAGGCACCCACCACCGGCCCGAAGAAGAAATGGACGCCGCCGAAGATCGTCATCAGGAGGACTTCGGCGCTGGTTTGCGGGCCGAAGTTCCGCAGGGACGCGCCGTAGTTGTTGATCATCAGCAGCGCGCCGGCAACCGCCGAGAACCCGGCGGACATGGTTAACGTCCAGACCTTGTAGCGGTCGACCGAGATCCCCATCGCCCTCGCCAGTTCCTCGTTGTCCCGGATGGCGACGAGCGTCCGTCCGAACGGCGATCGGACGATCTGCCACAACAGCAACATCGTCGCTGCGAACACGAGCGCGACGAACCAGTAGTAGCTCGGTTCGAGGCCGACGGAGGCAAACAGGCCGTCGACCCACCCCACGTCGATCAACCGCCGGCCGCGGAAACTGGAGATCCACTCCGGCGTCGTCCCCGACCGGATCCCGTCGGACCCGCCGGTCAAGTCATAGGGGTTGGCGTTCACGACGAAGTGAACGCCCATCGCGAACGCCAGCGTCAGCATCGCGAAGTATATCTCGCCGTACCGGACGATTATCCGACCGATCACGTACGCGAGCGCGCTCGATACGACCACGGCCAGCAGCGTCATGAGCGAGAACGGGAGCCCGAACTCGGAGAGGCCGATGGCGGTCACGTACACGCCGGTCCCGAGAAACATCGCGTGGCCGAACGAGAGCAGGCCCACGTAGCCGAACAGGAGGTTGAAGGACGCGGCGAACAGCATCCAGATGAGGATCGTGGTCGCGATGTGCGGGCTGCCGAGTACGAACTCGTTGCCCAGAACCGGCCTGGTCAACAGGGCGACCAGTACGATACCGACCGGAGCGCGGAGCGTCCGGATCCATTCGGCGTTCACGATGCCGTTCATCCGTTCGAAGCGGGACAAGTAGCTCATTCCAGTAACCCCTCCTCCCCGAAGAGCCCGCGCGGTCTGATCAACAGCACGACGAGCATCACGATGTACGGGACGACGCCACCGATCCCGGCGACGTCGAGCGCGTCGACCCCGGTGACGGTGGCCAGCGAGCGGACGGCGACCGGCGCGACGAACACGCTGATACCGATCAGCAGCCCGCTCACGACGCTGCCGAAGATACTGCCCACGCCGCCGACGATGACGATGACGAACGCGAGCAGGACGAACTCGAAGCCCATAGAGAGGTCCATTCCAGTCTCAGCCCCCCGGAGGACGCCAGCCAGCCCGGCGATCGCGGAGCCGAGAAAGAAGACGACGGTGAACCTCGTCGGGATGTCGATCCCGATGAATTCGGCCATCTCCCGGTCCTGGAGGCCGGCCCGGATGGTGAGGCCGAAGTCCGTCCGGTACATGAGGAGATAGGTCCCGACGATCACAAGCGTGGCGACGAAAACGGTCGCCAGGCGGATCGTCGCGATCTGTCCGACCCCGATCGGGACGGATCCCTGGAGGCTGGCTGGGATCTCGAAGGTGAGCGGCGTCCCGCCCCATTTGGCTCGCGTCGCTTCCTCGATCATCACGAAGACGCCGAACGTCGCAAGCAGCCCGATTATCGGGGTCCCGCCGTAGAGACGCCGAAGAATAGTGACTTCCATCGTGACGCCGAGCGCCCCGACGGCGACCGGAACGACGAGGAGAGCCATCCAGAAGGAGAACCCCTGAAGCGCGACGACCTCGTACGCGCCGTAGGCACCTAGCATGAACAGCCCGCCGTGGGCGAAGTTGACTACCCCGAGGAGGCCGAGAATGAGCGCCAGTCCGAGCGCGATGATAGCCAGGACCATCCCGTACGCGACACCTCCGATCAGGTTCTGTATGAACAGGTCGGGGGAGACCGCGAGCGTGGCCGACAGGAGCACGACGACGATGACCGCTAACGCCTTTGCTGGCATCGACCATGACCCGAGGTTCAGTTCCCTGATCACGGCCATGGGTGCCTCCGTTATAGCTCGCATGCGCCACTGGGTTCGGGAGACGCCTCTTCGCCCTCCATCGTTCGTTCGACGTCGAACCAGACGTTGTACGGGTCGTTCTGATGCTCGCTGACGGCGCGCCCGGACGTCATGTGGGTGGGCTGGACGAGCTGATGGTCGCCCTCTCGCCAGTAGATCGTCTCCTCGGTGGGCTGGAGGTCGTAAATCGCGTCGTTGTCGACCTCGTGACCGCTGAGTTCGTCCTTGATCGCCTCCCCCTCGAGCGACTCGGCCCGCATCGACGCACGGACCATCTGGTCGACCGAGACGTAGCCCATGTAGTGCCGAACGAACGGGTCATGGTCCGATAGCTCGGCGATCTCTTCCAGCCAGTCCTCCGAGACGTCCAGGCCGGCGCTCCATCCCTGACTGTTAATGTCGAGCAGGGCAGTCGCCCGGGGGTCGATACCCCAGAGGCTGACGTCCTCCGTCTGATGCATCATGAACGAGTAATCGTCCTGCATCTCGCGGCTGAGGATCTGGCTGGTCGACGCCCGCTGGTCCAGACCGGCGACCAGCAGCGCGATACCGCCCGCATCGGACTCTTCGGCGCTGTTGAGATACGGGTTGTACTCCTGTGTGGGGAACGGGACGGCTTGGCTCCCGACGACGTTCGCGCCCTCGGATTCGAGCGCCTGCGAGTACGCGTCGAACGCCGTTTGCCCCCAGGTGTAATCCGAGTAGAGGATGTACCAATCGTCCTCGAGGTCCGCCATCGCGGGGGCGACGGGCCCGAGCTGCATCGTGTTCGACATGTACGTGCTGAACATGTACTCCGCACACTGGGACCCGGTGATGTCGTCCGAGCCGCCGTGAACGCAGATCGGAACCTGATTCTCGGTGGCCCAACTGCCCATGGCCATCCCGACGGCGGAACTGACGCCGCCGAACGCCATGTGCGCGCCGTCGTCGACGACCATTCCTTCGATCTGACTGACCGCCTCGTCCGGATTCGCGGCGCTGTCGCCGGTGACGACCTCTATCGAGACGTCGAACTCCTCTTCGAGGTGTTGTGCCGCCAGCCGGCCGCCGTCACGCTCCGCCTCCCCGTACGGTGCGAAAGCCCCGCTGAGGGCCGTGGGACACGCGATAACGATCTCGTCACCGACGCCGTCCCCGTCGTCACCGCCGCCGGTACAGCCGGCGAGTCCTCCGATCGAAACCGCTGACGCCGCTCCCGCCCGCTTCAGGAACGACCTCCTATTATGATCTTTCATGTTGTACTCTCTCTTTCAGGTCCTCCTATGATAGGTCTTTCGATGGTTAGAATATCCAGACTAATTAGAACAACTGGTAAGATAGAACCCCACTTCACACAAGAATAGTTAAATTATACTCGTAAGGGCGATGAGTGAGTCCCCTTCCGTCCGGGATCCAATCGGGTTCCGGTTCTTGGCCGCAACTGCGACCACTTTCTCTTCCTCCGCGTTTCCCGTCGGAAGAGGATGCCAACGCACCGCTACACTATTTTCCAATCATTTGTATTACTGCCTTCCAGATTACCAACATCCGGAAGATTGATTAGATCCGTTAACAAGATATAGGTAGATGGAGAACACCGATATCCAGCGCGTCGCGGTTCTCGGCGCAGGTAGCATGGGTCACGGGATCGCGGAAGTCGCTGCGATCGCCGGGTACGACGTCGCACTTCGGGACGTCGAGGAGGAGTACGTCGATGACGGACTCGACAACATCGAGTGGAGTCTCGACAAGTTGGAGGAGAAACGTCGAATCGAGGAATCCGCCGACGAGGTCTTCGGCCGGGTCGACGGCTACACCGACCTGCAGGCCGCCGTCGGGGATGCCGACCTGGTCGTCGAAGCGATCCCGGAGCGGCTCGACCTGAAGAAGGAGACGTTCGCGGAGGTGGACGAGTACGCCCCGGATCATGCGATACTCGCGAGCAACACCTCCGGCCTCTCGATCACCGATATGGCGGCGTCGACCGATCGGCCCGAGCAGGTCGTCGGGACGCACTACTTCAACCCGCCGCTACGGATGGATCTCGTCGAGGTCGTTCAGGGGGAACGGACCAGTTCTGAGACCGTGGAGGCGATGCACGACTACGTCGAATCCGTCGGCAAGACCCCCATCGACGTGAAGAAAGACGTCCACGGGTTCGTCGTCAACAACGTCCTCGTTCCGTTCATGAGCGAAGCGGCGTGGATGCTCGACGAGGGCGAGTGCACCGTCGAGGCGGCCGACTCCGCGATGGTGTACGACCGGGGCTATCCGATGGGGCCGTTCGAACTCAACGACTACAGCGGGATCGACATCGCCTACGAGTTCCTCGACGCCTCGGGGTACGACGTGCCCCCGTCGATCGAGGGGAAGTTCGAGCACGAAACCCTCGGGCGGAAAACCGGGAGCGGGTTCTACGAATACGAGGACGGGGAGGGCCCCACCTACGAACCCGGCGACCGAGCGGGCTTCGACACCCTCCGCATCGAGGCGCGGATGATCAACGAGGCGGCCCGACTGATCGGCAACGACGTCGCGACGGCCGAGGATATCGACGTCGGCGTTCGCCTCGGCGGTCGATTCCCGCTCGGTACCTGTCGCGTCGGCGATAAGATCGGGCTCGACGCCGTCCTCTCGAAGCTGGAGGCCCTCCACGAGGCGACCGGAAACGCCCGCTACGAGCCCGCCGAGTACCTGGTCGAGCTAGTCGAGTCGGGCAGGACCGGTGAGGAAGCCGGGGAGGGCTTCTACGACTACACCGGGGAGTGGCCCTATCAGTTCCTCAACCTCGAACTCGACGACGAGGGCGTCCTCTCTATCGAGTTCGACCGGACGGAACGGCTCAACGCCCTCTCCGACGAGATGTTCGCCGAGATCGACCGTGCGCTGGCCGATGCGAACCCCGAGGAGGTCTCCTGTGTCGTCTTCTCCGGCGCGGGCGACCGCGCGTTCTCCGCCGGCGTCGACGTGACGGGCTTCATGTCGAAGGAGCCGACCGAGATCATGGACGTCGAGGAGTCCATCGAGCGGGTGTACGACTTCGACCGCCCGACGATCGCCGCGATCGACGGGTTCTGTCTCGGGGGTGCCTTCGAACTGATGCTCGCCTGCGACATCCGCATCGCGACCGAGAACTCGACGTTCGGGAACCCGGAGATCGACCTCGGCCTGATCCCCGGCGGCGGGTCCACGCAGCGGCTCACCCGTCTCGTGGGCGAACCCCGGGCGAAGGAGTTGATCTTCCGGGGCAACCACTTCCCCGCGGAGCAGGCGGCCGACTGGGGCATCATCAACCGCGCGGTGCCCGAGGGGGAGTTCGACGACACCGTCGAGGAGTTCGTCGACGACCTCAGCTCCGGTCCCAAGACCGCGCTCAAGGTGGCGAAACAGGTCATCAACGAGGGACAGGACGCGAGCCTGAAGAGCGGGTTGAAGATGGAGAGCCAGGGGTTCGGACTGCTCACTACGACTGACGACATGATCGAGGGCGTCGTGGCGTTCCGCGAGGACCGCGAGCCCGACTTCGAGAGCTAACGATGTCAGGAAACGCTGCTATCGTCGGCGGTGGGACGACCGATTGGGGCGAACGCGACGCCACGTGGAAGGATCTGGCCCAGGAGGCCGGGAAGGCGACGTTCGACGACGTCGATGGCCTCGAACCCGACGACGTCGAGGGGTTGTTCGTCGGGGCCGTGCAACCCGAACGGTTCGCCTTCCAGAGCCACGTCGCTCCCCTCGCCGCGGAACTGCTCGGCATCGACGCCAACAAGATGATCGCCCGGACGGAGCTTGCGTGCGCCAGCGGGCAAGCGGCGCTGCGGTACGCGTGGCTGGCGATCGCCGCGGGCCAACTGGACGTGGCGCTCGTGTTGGGCGTGGAGAAGATGAACATCGGGAAGGAGTACATGCCCGAGATGCAGTCGAACATGACGAACGTGCTCGACCGGGAGTTCGACGGCGTCAACGGCCTCAACGGCCCCTCACACTTCGCCCAGTTCGCCCAGCGACACATGCACGAGCACGGCACCACGCGCGAACAACTCGCCATGGTGAGTGCGAAGAACAAGAACCACGCAGCGGAGACCGACTTCGCTCACTACTCCCGGAACGTGAGCGTCGACGACGTTCTGGATTCGTACCCCATCGCGCCGCCGCTGAACCTGCTTGACTGCAGCGGCATAACCGACGGTGCGACGGGCGTTCTCGTCGTCAGCGACGAGAAGGCGGCGGAGCTGGGTGTCGACACGGCCGCCTACATCACCGGCAGCGGTCAGTCGTGCATGTCGAGCAATTCGATAAACAACCTCCCCTCGATCACGACCTGGCCGCAGGCCGGGGAGGCCTCACGGGAGGCCTACGATCAGGCCGGAATCGAGGACCCGCTCGAGGAGATCGACGTCGCGGAGGTCCACGACTGCTTCTCGATCAGCGAGATCATCGAGTACGAACAGCTCGGCTTCTGCGAGGAGGGTGAAGGCGGCGAGTTCATCGAGGAGGGCCGAAGCGAACTCGACGGCGACGTCGCGGTCAATCCCCGCGGCGGACTGCTCGGCTGCGGGCATCCGCTCGGTGCGACCGGCGTTTCGCAGGCCCTGGAGGTATACCGCCAGTTCGCTGGCGACGTGCCGAGCAGCCGCGCCGTAGCCGGCGACCCCGACACGGGGCTGATCCACAACCTCAGCGGGAGCGGGTCGGTTCACAGCGTCATGACGCTCGGGAGGGATCCACAATGAGCGACGACAACGCGACCACCGACCCGGCTGCACTGCCCGACGGCGGCGAGGAACCGCCGAGAGAAACGGTCTCGGTCCCCGACGAGGTCGAGCTCCCGCGGCTGCTCGACTTCTACGAGCTACAGGACCCCGAACACACGCGGATCCACCGGTTTTACGACGAACTCCGGGACGGCGAGTTCAGGACCACTCGGTGCCGGGACTGTGACTCGCTTCACTTCCCGCCGCGGATCGTCTGTCCCGAGTGTCTGAGCGACGACCTCGCGTACACGGACCTCCCCCACGAGGGCGAGATGCACTCCTTTACCGAGGTTCGGGGGACCGCCGCGATCGGCATGAACGAGGACACGCCGTTCGTCGTGGGCGTCGTCGATCTCGGGCCGGTGAAGCTCTCCGCCCGCATCGACGACGCCTCCCACGAGGACCTCGAGATCGGAAGCCCGGTTCGGCTGAAGATCGTCGACATCGACGGGCCGCGGGAGCAAGACCGGGTCTTCTACCGGTTCGTACCGGTGTAAGTGGCCCGATTCCGTGGGGATCGGGCTGCAGTCACGTCCGGTCGACGAAGCGGACGATGCACTCGGCTATCTCCTCCGGAGCGTCCTCCTGAAGGTAGTGGCCGGCGTTCGATATCCAGCGGTCCGGTTGTTCGGTCGCCGTCGGGAACAGCGCTCGCAGGTCGTCCCGGGCATTACGGGTGATCGGATCGCCGTCCGAGAACAGCACGAAGGCCGGCTTCTCCCAGGACCCGAGTCGCTCTCTGGCGGCCGCAGTCAGGGAGCCCCCGTCACCGCCACCCCGACGAGGGACCATCTTCGGCCACTCGTAGGCGCCGGCCTTCTCGGCTTCGCTCCCGTATGGGGCGTCGTACGCCGCGACCTCGGCGTCCGACAGTTTGCGCGCGGTTCCGTTCCGGACGAGTCGACCGATCTCTAGCTCCGACGCCGACTCAACGAAGTCGTGGAAGCGATGCCACTCCGCGGGCATCTCCTGGTCACCTGTCGGGAGATCGGTGTTCATCGGTACGAGCCGAGCGAACCGTTTGGGATGGTTTGCCGCGGCGGTCAGGCCGAGCGCCCCGCCCCAGTCCTGACAGACCAACGTGATGTTCGAGAGGTTCAGTCGCTCGATGAAGGTGGTCAGCGCGTCGTAGTGGAGGCGGAAGTCGTACTCCTCGCGCTCCGTGTACTTGTCCGAGCGTCCGAAGCCGATAGCGTCCGGGACGACGACCCGCCCCCGATCGGTGAGGCGGTCGATTAGCCCCCGATAGAGGTAACCCCACGTCGGTTCACCGTGCAGACAGAGAAACGTCTCCGGCCCGTTACCGGGCGCGTCGACGTAGGCCATTTCCGGGTCGCCGACCGCGACGCGTTCGACGGGATAGTCGTAGTCCGGAACCTTCGTAAAGCGGTCCTCCGGCGTCGAGACGAGCGGCATCTCACTTGACTTTCCGCTCCTCCTCGTCCCAGTGCTCCTCGCGGAGCTCGTACTTCTGGATCTTGCCGGTGGACGTCTGGGGGAGGCTCTCCCGGAACTCGACGCGGGTCGGGCACTTGTAATGTGCCAGCCGCTCGCGGCAGAACTCGATGAGTTTCTCCTCGTCGAGGTCCGACCCCTCACGTTTGACCACGAGCGCCTTCGGCGTTTCACCCCACTTCTCGTGAGGGACGCCGATGACCGCCGCCACTTGCACGTCGGGGTGGTCGTAGATGGTGTCCTGTACCTCGATGCTGGAGATGTTCTCGCCGCCCGAGATGATGATGTCCTTCTTCCGGTCGACGATGGTTATCATGCGGTTCTCGTCCCACGTCGCGATGTCGCCGGTGTGGAACCACCCGTCGACGCGGTCGTGGAACGCCCGCTCGGTCGCGTCGGGCTTGTTCCAGTAGCGGTCCAGCACCTGATTGCCGCGCGTGATCACCTCCCCCTTCGTCTCGTCGTCGTACGGGACGTCCTCGCCGTCCTCGTCGACGACCCGGATCTCGGTGTTCAGCGTCGCGAAGCCGGGCTTGTTGATGATGTCGTACTTGTCGCCCCGGTCGATCTTGCGCCGCGAGTTGCTCGTCGTGATCAGCGGTCCCGTCTCCGTCGCCCCGTAGGCGTGGATGATCCGCCAGTCGAGTTCGTCCTCGGTACGCCGGATCGTCTGCTTCGGCGGCGGACTCGCCGCGGTTTCGACGCGGACCGGCATGTCCCCGGTCGAGGGAACGTCCGCGTCCTCGTAGTACTCCAGCAGGAGGTTGAGCACCGTCGGCGCGCCCCCGAGGAACGAGATGTCGTACTCGTTGACCCGTTCGAACACCTCCGCCGGGTCGAACTCGCGGAGGATGACGTGCGTTCCCCCGATGCCGGTGAGACCGTAGATGTGCCCCCACCCGTTGATGTGGAACATGGGGGAGGTCCACAGCAGGTTGTCGTCGTCCTCGAACTCCACGTGGTGGGCGTGAACGAGCGCGTGGTAGTGCTGGATACGGTGCGTGTGAACTACCCCCTTGGGGTCGCCGGTCGTCCCGCTCGTGTAGAGTATGGTGGCGTCGTCGTCCTCGCTGATGTCCGGGCGTTCGAACGCGTCGGGGTCGGCCCCGTCCAGAGCGGCTTCGTAGTCGTGCCACTCCGAGACGTCTCCCCCCTGCTCGGCGTACCGTTCCGCGTCGTAGACGACCCACTCCTCAACGTCTTCCTCTCCCTGCAGATGTGCGAGTTTCTCCGCGAAGCCGTAGTCGGCGATGACGACGTCGGGGTCGCAGTCGTCGATGAGGTAATCGTACTCCTCGGGCTGGAGGCGGAAGTTCAGCGGAACGAACAGAGCGCCCATCTGCATCGTCGCGTAGAGCGTCTCGATGAAGTAGTGGGAGTTCGGCGAGAGCAGGGCGACGCGGTCCCCCTTCTCGACTCCCCAGTCGGCCAGCGCGTCGGAGAGCCTGTCGATACGCTCACCCAACTCCCCGTACGTGTACTCCGTCCCGTCGTCGGCGACGACTCCGATATCGTCACCGAACAGGTCGACCGCCCGGTCCAAATAGTCCGTCGTGAGTAGTGGTTTGCGCATGGATGCTCACCCGTTATCAGCCTGTCGTGGGGAGGCGTCCGAAACCACGTTGCCACGAGTTGCCTTCCCACATCCTATCCCGAGTGTTGTTTACATACTCATTTAAAACTTCGGTATAGATTTCCATTGTAATTCTGAATAGGCAAATGAAGAAACTAAGTTAATGTCGAGGTGGATCGAGCCCCGTCCGACCGGGGTCACTCGTCAGCGCTGAGTCTGTCTCCACCGACGTACAACGTCCCCGGGTCGATTCCCTGCTCCGTCGCGAAGGGTTCGTGGTACTCCATCAACTGAAAGAGGACGCCGGTGTCGTTGCGAGGGGAGACGAACGCTTCGGTCCAGCCCTCGTAGGACCGCCTGTCGACGACATCTACGTCCGCAGCGCCGAGCGTGTCGATCACCGCATCGATATCCGCCACTTCCAGCGTCACGTGGTGCAGGCCCCGTCCGTGACGGTCCAGGAAGTCCGTGAGAAACGATTCCTCGGCGATCGGTTCGATCAGTTCGATTCGGGAGGCGTCCCCGAGTCGATAGTAGGCGTAGCGAAATCGGTCCTCGACGGTGTCGTCGATGAGTTTCTCGCAGCCGAAGGTGGTCAACAGCGGTTCGGCGTCTTCGACCGATTCGACGGCGATGCCGACGTGGTCTACCCGGATGTTCAGGTCTTCCGCGGCCATTCGTACATCATAATTCACAACCATCTACTAAAATGGTCCCGTCGAAACGCCCGTCCCGAAGGCCGGGAGACGCCGAACTCGCAGCGGGCACACGCCGGGGAGCGAACGACCGGGACGGCGGGCACATTGCCGCATCGACGGCGGGCATCCCCGCCTCGCAGTTTTTATATGGTGGCCCGTCCGTGTCGATACTTGTAAGAATGTTCAGGAAGGTTCTCGTGGCGAACCGCGGGGAGATCGCCGTCCGCGTGATGCGGGCCTGTGAGGAACTGAACATCGGCACCGTCGCCGTCTACAGCGAGGCCGACAGGAACGGCGGGCACGTCCGCTACGCCGACGAGGCGTACAACGTCGGCCCGGCGAAAGCCAGCGAGTCCTACCTGGACCAGGAGGCGATCATGGAGGCCGCCCGGAAGGCCGACGCCGACGCCATCCACCCCGGGTACGGCTTCCTCGCCGAGAACGCCGAGTTCGCGGCCCGGGTCGAGGACAGCGAGATCACCTGGGTCGGCCCGTCGAGCGACGCGATGGAGCGGATGGGCGAGAAGACGAAGGCCCGAAAGGCGATGGCCGCCGCCGACGTGCCGATCGTCCCCGGGACGACCGATCCCGTCGACGACGTGTCCGAGGTCGAGGACTTCGGCGAGGAGCACGGCTACCCCGTCGCCATCAAGGCGGAGGGCGGCGGCGGCGGCCGCGGGATGAAGGTCGTCGAGAGCGCCGACGAGGCCGCCGACCAGCTGGAGAGCGCGAAGCGCGAGGGGGAGGCGTACTTCGACAACGACTCGGTCTACCTCGAACGCTACCTGGAGAACCCCCGGCACATCGAGGTGCAGATCCTCGCGGACGAGCACGGCAACGTCCGCCACCTCGGCGAGCGCGACTGTTCGCTCCAGCGCCGCCACCAGAAGGTGATCGAGGAGGGGCCAAGCCCCGCGCTGTCGGACGAACTCCGCGAGAAGATCGGCGAGGCGGCCCGCCGCGGCGTCAGCGAGGCGGGCTACACCAACGCCGGCACCGTCGAGTTCCTCGTCGAGGAGGAGGACCGCGACCCCGACGAGCCGCTCGGCCCGGACGCGAACTTCTACTTCCTCGAAGTGAACACCCGAATTCAGGTCGAACACACCGTCACGGAGGAGATCACCGGGATCGACATCGTGAAAGAGCAACTCCGCGTCGCGGCCGGCCAGGAACTCGACTTCGCGCAGGACGACGTGACGTTCGACGGCCACGCCATCGAGTTCCGGATCAACGCCGAGAACGCCGCCAACGAGTTCGCGCCGGCCCAGGGCGGCGAACTCGCGACGTACGACCCGCCGGGCGGCATCGGCGTCCGCCTCGACGACGCGCTCCGGCAGGGCGACGAACTCGTGACCGACTACGACTCGATGGTCGCGAAGCTCATCGTCCACGGGTCGGACCGCGAGGAGTGCATCTCCCGGAGCCTCCGGGCGCTGCGCGAGTACGACATCGAGGGCATCGTCACTATCGTCCCGTTCCACCGCCTGATGCTCACCGACGAGCGGTTCACGAACGGCACGCACACCACGAAGTACCTGGACGAGGAACTGGACCGCGACCGCATCGCGGAAGCCCAGGAGCAGTGGGGCACCGAGGACGCCGGGAGCGCGGACGACGACGAGGAGGTCGTCGAGCGCGAGTTCACCGTCGAGGTCAACGGCAAGCGCTTCGAGGTGAACCTGGAGGAACGCGGCGCGGCCCCGGTCGCCGTCGATTCCGGCGGCGGCGGTTCCGCGACCGCGGAGCGCCCCGACGCCGCCGGCGGCAGCGGGAGCGACGACGGCGGCACGGAGATCACCGGCGAGGGCGAGCGGGTGACCGCGGAGATGCAGGGCACCATCCTCGACGTCAACGTCGCGGAGGGCGACGAGGTCGCCGCCGGCGACGTGATCTGCGTGCTGGAGGCGATGAAGATGGAGAACGACATCGTCGCCGAGCGCGGCGGGACGGTCACGCAGGTCGCCATCGACGAGGGCGACAGCGTCGACATGGGCGACGTGCTGGTGGTGCTCGACTGACGCGACCGCTCGCGCGCCGCGGTTACTGGACCGCACGTGGCCGCACCGTCCTCGCCGGCCGGGACCACGGAAAGACAACGTTTTTCCACATTCGTTCTGACACGAAAACGAATGGCCGAGGACATGCAGTTCTGCATCGAGTGTGGCGAGAACCTCCCGGACTCGGCGGCGTTCTGCCCGAACTGCGGCCTGAACGTCGACGAGGCGCGGGCGTCGACCGGCGGCGCGTCCGGAGGCGGTGGTGCGACGACCGGCGGCGGGAGCCACTCGGGGACGCCGTCCCGCGGGTCCGGGGGCGCGGGCCGTGACGCCCAGCGCTCCGAGGAGGCGTACTCCGAGGACGTCCGGGAGTCGCTCGTCGAACAGGGCGAGCAGATAAGCTTCGTGGCGCTCCTGTTCATGGGCCTGGCCGGGGGGCTGTTTGTGGTCGCGGCGTTCGTCCCGACCTGGTACATGAAATGCGCCGAGATGGGGCGGTACGGTTACGACTGTGCGAGTTACGCACCCATGGACGTTCCGGCACAGTGGCGGGGCTGGGTCGTGTTCTGGGGCGGTCTGGTGTTGCTCTCCCTGGCCGACGAGTACGCGAACCTCGGCGTGTTCGGCTCCTGGCGGATCAAGAAGTCGAAGCTCCTGCTCATCGCGGGCATATTCGGGATGGCACCACACGGCGCGCTCCAGCCGGCCAACGGCAACCTCCAGCTCGGCGGTGCCGTCATCCTGACCGCCGGGACGCTGATGCTGCTGTACGCGATCCCGACGATGGTCTGGCAGTGGCTGTTCGACAAGCGCATCGGCAGGCGGTAGCCGGGCCGACTTCGCGCCCGCCTCGGCCCCGGCGAACCTCTCAGCGGACCACAACGAATTTGCGGTCGCGTCCGAACGTCTCCCCCATGCAGGCGACCGGCACGGACGCGTCGGCGTATCGGGAGTACCTCACCGCCGTGGGCGAACGGCTCCGGTCGAAGGGGTTCTCCGAGCGCGACGACTCACCGGAGAACTACGACGCGACGGTGTTTCACCGGCGGAAGGTCTCGATAAAGAAGCTCGGCTACGTCGACACCTTCGTCGTCGTGGCGCGGTTCGACTCGGCGACCCCGGACCGCGCCGAGGCGTTCAGCAAGGCCGCCTTCGAGTACGGCCTCGCGAACAAGTCGCTGTTCCCGCGGATCATCGGCACCGCGCTGGTCGTCTACCCCGTCGTCGTCGGCGAGCGCTTCGACGACGCCCTCCTCGACTGGGTCGGCTCCTACCGGAACAACCACCTGTCGGCCTACGAGTTCCCGGTCGCCGTCGACCCCACCCACGGCCGCACGTTCTACAACCCCTCGAAGTCGTTCATGGGGTGGATCCACTACGGCGACTTCCAGCAGTTCGCCGACGAGCAGATCGGTCCCGTCGGCGGGACGAGCGGGGGCGCCTCCGACACGTCCGACCCGGACGTACAGGTGAACTACTGCCCGAGTTGCGGGTCCGAGACCGCTCCCGACGCGAAGTTCTGTGGCTCCTGCGGGACGGAACTGTAGCTGCTGGCCGGCGGAAACGGCGCGCGGAACGTTCACGATTTACGAACGGTTTTGGCGCTCTCCCCCGACGGTCCCCGCATGGAGAAAGTCGCCATCGACGAGGTCGACAACCAGGTCAACCCGCTCGGGGTCCACAGCGTCCGCAAGCCGGTGTCGGGGGCGCTCGGGACCGAGCACTTCGCGATGAACTACTTCGAACTGGACGCCGGCGAGTCCTTCTCCGGCGGGCTTCACGCCCACGGCGACCAGGAGGAGGTGTTCTACGTCGAGTCCGGGACCGCGACGTTCGAGGTCGGCCTCGACCGCGAGGCGGTCACCGTTGAGGCGGGGGAGCTGATCCGGTTCCCGCCCGGGCAGTTCCAGAAGGGGTACAACGACGGCGACGAGCGCGTCGTCGGCTGGGCGCTGGGCGCACCCGGCGCGACCCACGACTGGGACGAACTGCAGTCCAGAGTGTACTGCCCGGACTGCGAGGCCGAGCGGACCCACGACGTCGACCTGGTCGAGGGCACGTTCGAACTCACCTGCACCGAGTGCGGCGCGGTGCAGGGCTGACGCGCTACGACCCGCCCGTGAGCGTCACGTCGCCGGTGTCCGTCCGGACGGTCAGCGAGTGCGTCCCCTCGCCGACCGTCGCCTCGAAGCTATTCTCCGTTTCGACGCGGTCGACCTCGCCCAGGTTCTCGACGACGATGTCGCCGGTGTCGGACGTGACGGTCACCGCGGCGTTGATGGCCTCGGTGAAGGCGAGCGAGACGTCGCCGGTGTCGGCCTCGACGGACGCGTTCCCGCCGACGGTGGCCGCCGTCACCTCCACGTCGCCGGTGTCGGCCTCGATGTCGCCGAGGCCGTTCACGCCGGTCGCCCCGACGTCCCCGGTGTCGACGGTCGCGTGCAGGCGGCCCGAGACGACGTTGACCCGCTGGTCGCCCGTGTCGCTCCGCGTCGTGAGGTCGCCGTCGACGGCGGTCGCCCGGATGTCGCCCGTGTCCGTTTTCAGTTCGGTCGGGCCGGCCACGCCGTCGACCCCGACGTCAGCCGTGTCTGCGCTGACGTCCGCCACCTGAAACGCCTCCGGCACCGCGATGTCGAGCACCGCGATCGGGGACGGCGACAACCGGAGCAGGCCGTTCTCCGTCTCCCGGTCGACGGTGACCGTTATCCGCCCGCCACTCCGTTCGACGCGGACGTCGACGCGGTCCAGCCCGTCCTCGCCGGCGGCGCGTTTCGTCCCCTCGACGCGGACGTCGTCGCGGGCCTCCCCCGAGACGGAGACGTCGCCGACGGCACCCTCGACGACCAGGGCGTTCGCGTCGTCGACGGCCATCGTCTCCGTGACGGTCTCCTCCGCTTCGCGGGAGGTCGAGATACAGCCGGCCAGCCCGCCCAGCGCGGCGGTCACGCCGCCCGCGAGCAGGGTTCGTCTCGTCAGCGTATCGCTCATACGTCCCGATCCGTGTGGACGTCCATTAAAACCGGACCGGGTGTCGTTCGCGCGGCAACGCTGGAAAAGACATTTATAGTAGAACCGCTCCCCGGCTCGTCAGGCGTTCGACCGCTCGCACATACTTATACGTACCACCGACATATCCCGACCCATGCTCGAACCGCTTCGGCCCGTCCTGTTCCGGGTGCTTCAGGTCCAGCCCGACTCGGGGTTCCACGTCGACATCGACCTTGGCACCGGCCTCGGCGGGGGCGCGGTCGGCGCGTTCCTGACGACGCTCGCCGTGGGGGCGATCATGATCGCTGTCGTCCCGGAGTACACGGAGCGCATGATGGAATCGCTGGCCGACGAGCCGGTGGACGCGCTCGTGTACGGGCTCGCCTGTCTGGTCGGCCTGGTGCTCCTGATCGTCTTGCTCGTGTTCTCCCTCATCGGCATCGTGGCCGCCGTCCCGCTCGCGCTGGTCGCGTGGCTCGCGTGGGCCGTCGGCTCCGCCGTCGCGTTCCTCACCATCGGGGAGCGGCTGGTCGGCCGGGACGACGGCTGGCTGAAGCCGCTCCTCCTCGGCGCCGTCATAAACGGCGGCCTCGCGGCCACCGGGGTCGGCGGCATCATCGCGTTCGTCGTCGGTGCCGCCGGCTTCGGCACGGTGCTTCAGTCCCAGCTCGGCTGACGTGACCGCGGGGGGACCGTCGCCACACGGCCGAGTCGCCGCCGCTACGGACCTGTCCGGGCACCCATAGGTTTATTCGCGTTTCGTGTCTCTCCCGACAGGTGAGCGGCCCAGCGAAGTCGATGGCGCTCCTGATGGTCGTCTGTGCGGTCCCGATAGCCGGGCTTGCGGCGTACGCGTTCAGGAACCGTGAGAAACCGGGCGCACGCGGGTTCCTGCTCTGTCTCGTCGGCGAGGCCGGCTGGTCGGTCATGCTCGCGACGATAACGTGGCCGGACCTGATACTGCCGGTCCATCTCAACACCGCCCTGCGGTTTCTCTTCCAGTCGCTGGTCATCCTGGGCTGGCCGCTGCTCGTCTGGGAGTACACCCGGCGCGGCCGGGTCCACCTGCGCCCGAGCCGCGTCGCCGCCCTCCTCGCCGTCCCCGTCGCCACGATACTGCTGACGGCGACGAACCCCGCCCACCACCTCGTCCTCGCCGCCGAGTCGCCCGCGAACCCCACCGGAATCAGCGACCTCGTCCTCGGTCCGGGGTATCTCGCACACGTCGTGTTCGCCGTCGCGCTGGTCACGCTCCCCGTGGGCGTGCTCCTGAGCGACCTGCGCTCGGCCCACGGCGACCACCGCCGCCAACTGCTGTTGTTGCTCGCCGGCTGGGCCGTCGGCGTCCCGGGTGCGCTCCAGACGCATCTGTTCAGAACGATCGACTGGATCCCCCTGTACGTCGACCTGACGCCGGTCACGTTCATCGTCGCCACGGGCCTCTAGGGGGCGGCCGTGTTTCGCTACCGGCTGTTCGGCATGGTGCCGGTCAGCCGCCGGACGACGGTCGAGACGATGGCCGACCCCGTCGTGTCCGTCGACGCCGACGGCACGGTCGTGGACAGCAACCCGGCCGCACAGCGCCTCTTCGGCGTCGACCGGCGACCCGTCGGGACCCACCTCTCCGAGTTCGCCCGCGACCACCCCGAGATCATCTCGCTGTACGAGCCGAACATGGAGCGGACCGAGGAGGTCAGCCTCGACGCCGACGGCCGGACCAGACACTTCTCCTTTCACCTCCGGCCGATCGAGCAGGGCGGCTCCGCCACCGGCTCGCTCATCGTCCTCCGGGAGGTGACCCGCCTGCGGGAGCGCGAACGCGAACTCGACCTACTCAAGCAGGTCTTCTCGCGCGTCTTCCGCCACAACATCCGGAACGAACTCACCGTGTTGAACGGGGAGGCGAGGGCGATAGCGGAACTGGACGAGTCGGGGACGTTCGCCGAGCCGACGGGGCGCATCCTCGTCTCGACGAACCAGTTACTCGCCCACGCGGAGAAGGCCATCAGCTTCCGGCGCGTGATCGACGCCGAGCCGACGGCCGTGCGCACGGACCTCGGGGCGGTGGCGGCCGAGCAGGTGCGGGCCGTCCGGACCGACTATCCGGACCTCAGTATCGAGACCGACCTGCCCGACGACGTCCACGTCGACTGTCACCCGGCCGTCGGGAAGGCCGTCCGGGAACTGCTGGACAACGCGGTCCGGCACCACCCGGGCGACGTCCGCGTCAGCGTGACCGTTCGACGGGACGGGGCGACGGGCACGCTCGTGGTAGCCGACGACGGGCCGGGGATCGACCCCCACGAGGTGGCGACGCTGGAGGCCAACGAGGAGTCCGACCTGCAACACGGCTCCGGTGTGGGGCTGTGGCTGGTCGACCTGATCGCCCGGAAGTGCGACGGGACGTTTACGATCGACGCCGACTCGCCGCTCGGCGGAACGCGGGCGAAGCTTTCGTTCCCGCTTGCGGCACCGGACGATGGGGAAACCGACGCTGGGGCGGTGTCGTAGCTCCCGCCGGTCGGTCAGAAGCCGCCCCTCGTGACGACGGCGTCGAGCGGCTTCCGGCCGTTTGGCTCCTCGTGGTCCCGGAGGTCGTCGGGCAGCGTGTCGGGGGACGCGCGCTCGCCGATGGCGACCATCACCTCCGCGACGTAGTCATCGGGCGCGTCGAGCGCGTCGCTCGCGGCCTCGTGGTCGAACCCGCCCATCGGGTGGACGACGAGGCCGCGCCGGGTGCCTTCCAGCGCGAGGTTCTCCCACGCCGCCCCGGCGTCGAACGAGTGCGAGGACAGCGAGCGCCCGTCGTCGCCGGTCGTCGTCGAAAACAGCACGGCGAGCACGGCGGCGTCGTCCGCCCACCGCCGGTTGGAGTCGTTCACGAACCCCCGGAACGTCTCCCAGGCCTCGTCGCCGCGCGCGGCGTACGCGAACCGCCACGGCTGGCTGTTTCGCGACGACGGGGCCCAGCGCGCCGCCTCGAACAGCGGAAGGTACTCCGACTCGGGCAGCGGCTCCCCCGTCATCGCGTACGCCGACCACCGGTTGACGAACAGCGGGTCTATCTCGTGTTCGGGCTCGCGGGTCGCCGCGACCGCCTCGCGGAGCGACCGCGTCTCGGTCCGTTCCATTACGGGGGAGTAGCCGCGGCCGAAGTATACGCGCTTCGTCCTCGGCAGTCCCGTCCGACGGCCGGCGAGGGCGCGTACCGGTCCGTTCCGCCACAGAATGCGTCGAAACGAATCATGATTTTACGGTCTCGTTTTTAAAATATACTCGCGTATCGGGACATACTCACGAAGCGATCCGGCCGATATCCCACACGTCCGAAAGAGGACACAAAAAGCCCGCTATTATACAGACGCACCTCCTTCGACGTGCCCTGAGTTGTCTCCCGTGTATGGCTGAGAATCCAGACGGTCCCCACGAGCGGATCCCGGCGTGGGACGAGACGGCGGACGCGATGCTCGCCGACGTCGACTACGACGCCGACCTCGGAAAGCGGATGGCCGACGACGCGATCCGCGTCGCGAACGGCGAACTGTCCGAGGCGGAGTTCCACGAACGGTATCACGAGGAGGTGAAAGCGGAGTTCGGGCGGGACGACCGCCCGACGGACCCCGAGAACGATGACTGACGACAAGCTAACCGGACTCAGACGGGACGTCCTCAAGTCGGGGGCGGTCGCCGCCCTCGGCTTCGGCACCGGTGCGAGCGTGTTCTCGACGCTCGAAAGCGCCGGCGGCGACGCCGAGGCCAACCAGATCACGAGCTTCCTCGGCGAGGACCGCGTCGTCAAGACCGCGTGTTCGCCCAACTGTCGGGGGAAGTGTCCGCTGCGGGCGTTCGTCCGCGACGGGCAGGTCAAGAAGGTCCAGCCGCAGGTCCCCGAGGACGAACGCTACAAGCGCGGCTGCGTCCTCGGCCTCTCCCACACCCAGCGGGTGTACAACTCGACCCGGCTGAAGTACCCGATGAAGCGGGCCAGCTGGTCGCCGGACGACCCCCAGCCCGGCGCGCGCGGCGAGGGCGCGCAGTTCGAACGCATCGGCTGGGGTGAGGCGCTCGACCACATCGCCAACCAGATGGAGCGGGTCCGCGAGGAGTACGAGCCCCGCAGCGTCTACTTCGAGACCGGCTCCGGCGACTCGGGGCTCAGCGGCTCGATGCAGGCGAAGCTGTCGGACCTGTTCGGCGGCACGCAGATGTCGTGGTCCATCGACATCAACACCGGCCTCGGCTTCAGGCGGGTGACGGGGGCCGGCTACTTCAACGCCGAGACGAACTTCGGCGAGGACTGGCAGCACGCCAACACCGTCATCGTCTGGGGGTCGGACATCTTCGCGAGCAACTTACAGCAGGACGCGTCGATCCTCCTGGACGCCATCGAGAGCGGCGCGAAGCTCGTCGTCGTCGACCCCGTCTACACCGGGACGGCGTCGAAGGCCGACCTCTGGCTGCCGGTTCGGCCCGGGAAGGACCCCTACGTCGCGATGGCGATGATAGACACCGTGCTCTCCGAGGAGCTATACGACGCGGAGTTCCTGCGGGAGCGGACGCTCGCCCCAGCCCTCGTCCGCGAGGACGGTAATCTGCTGAAGACGGGCGACGTGTTCGCGGACGGCGACGACAGCACGCCGGTCGCGATGGACGCCCAGACTGGGGAGCCGGTCCCGCTCGAACCGGAAACCTACGGCGAGTACGAGCTGTTCGGCGAGTACACGGTCGCGGGCGAGACCACGACGACCGGCCTGACGGAGCTCCGGCGTGAGGCCTCGAACCACCCGGCGGAGGAGGTCTCGGATCTGGCCGGCGTCCAGGCCGAGGACGTCCGGACGGCGGCGCGGTGGCTCGCCACCCGCGGCCCCGGCGGGATCGCCTCGGGCTACGGCGTCGACCGCTACAAGTACGGCCACGCCTTCGGCCAGGCGTACGCCACGCTGTTGAGCCTGACGGGCGACTACGGCCGCCACGGGACGATCCACGCCTCGCACCCGAGCGGCAGCGGCTACAGTTCGGGTGACTTCTTCGCGACCGGCGATGACGCGGTCGGAACGTCGTCGCTGTACCAGTCGGACATCATCACGGCGATGGAGAGCGGGGACCCGTACCCGATCAAGATGATGTACGCGCAGGCGTCGAACTTCCTCGCCAACCAGCTGCCGAACCGGCAGCGCTGGCTCGACGCCGCCGAGAACCTGGACCTCATCGCCGTGGCGGACATGCACCACACGCCGACCGTCCAGCACGCCGACATCGTCCTCCCGGCGTCGCACTGGTTCACGCGGGAGGACGTCGTCGGCGGGTCCAACCACCCCCACGTCAGCTATCGCGAGCCCGCACACGAGCCGCTCTGGGAGGCGCGCGACGACTGGGACATCATCGTCGGGCTGGCCGAACGCCTCGGCTACGGGGACGAGTTCGTCGCCGACAAGAGCGAGGCGATCGAGGAGATAATCGGCCACGACGACCGCATCGACTACGACACGCTGGTCGAGCAGGGGACGGTCCACATCGACGACGACCCCGTGCTCTACCAGGGCGAGTTCAACACGCCGTCGGGGCGGCTCGAGATATACAAAGAGGACGCGCCGGTCGAGGACGGCGACGACCTCGACGAGGAGGTTTCCTTCGAGGTGCCGGTGCCGATAGAGAGCCGGACGGACGACGACTGGGAGAAGGCGGAGGAGTACCCGCTCACGTTCACGCAGAAACACTCGAAGTGGCGGATCCACTCCCAGTACGAGTACCAGCCCTGGCTGCGCGAGATAAACGACCAGCCCCAGCTCGACATCAATCCCAAGACCGCCAAGCGCCGCGGCATCGACGACGGGGACTACGTCCGCGTGTACAACGACCGCGGGGAGATGGTCGTGAAGGCGAAGTACAACGACGGGATCAGGCCCGAGATGGTCAACACGGACCAGGGCTGGTGGGTGCGCGACTACGTGCAGGGCCACCACAACAACCTGACCCACATGGACGTCTGCGAGGCGACGGGGAACTTCGCGTTCTACGACACGCGCGTCGAGGTCGAACCCGCGCCCGACGACGTCGACACGAGCAAGTACACGTCGGACAACCCGCGCGGGGCGGACGCCGGCGCTGCCGGAGGTGATTAACCGTGACCAACTACGGACTCGTCATCGACCAGGAGCGGTGTATCGGCTGTCAGACCTGCGCGGTGACCTGCAAGCAGGAGAACAACGTCCCGATGGGGCAGTTCTGGAACCGCGTGCTGACGGAGGGCGGCGACCACATAGACACGCCCGAGGGCTCCTACCCCGAGGACGGGGAGACCGGCAACCTCGACATGCAGTACCAGCCGACGGCGTGCCAGCACTGCGAGAACGCGCCGTGCGTGAAGGTCTGTCCGGTCAACGCGACGTACACCCGCGACGACGGCATCGTCGAGATAGACTACGACAAGTGCATCGGCTGCCGGTACTGCATGGCCGCCTGCCCGTACAACGCCCGCGTGTTCAACTGGGACGAGCCCGAACACCGCCCGGACGACGGGACGGGCGACGTCGCGGAGCGCCCGCAGGGCGTCGTCGAGAAGTGCACGTTCTGCAGCCACCGCGTCGACGAGGGCCTCGACCCCGCCTGCGTCGTGAACTGTCCGGCCGACGCCCGCATCTTCGGCGACCTCGACGACGACAGCAGCACCGTCTCCGAGTACGTCGCCAACTACAACACCGAACAGCTGCTCGAGGAGAAGGGGACGGACCCGAACACCTACTACGTCCAGGGGGAGATGACGCCCGGCCGGACGTGGACGAGCGACGACCTGGAATCGGAACTCGACGATGACCCGTCGGCGGAGTCGGTGTCGGCCGACGACGCCGCCGGCGACGAGCCGGTGCCACACGTCCCGGCGGAGGCCGGCGGAGGTGACGACTGATGAGCGAGTCGGCGGCCGAGACCGAACGCCGGAAGCCGGTCGTCCCCTCGTTCGGCACGCGGTGGAAGGCCTGGATCGGCGTCCTCGGCCTCCTCCTCGTCGTGGGGCTGGTCGCGTGGGCCTACCAGATACGCGAGGGGCTGGTGGTCACGGGGATGCGCAACGTGTTCTCGTGGGGGCTGTACATCATGCTGTTCGTCATGTTCGTCGGGCTGTCGGCGGGCGGACTCATCATCTCGAGCGCGCCGAAGTTCTTCCACTCGGACCGCTACGAGGGGTTCGCGCGCCTCGGCGTGCTGGTGAGCTTCGCGTGCATCGTCGTCGCGGGGCTGCTCATCCTCCCCGACATCGGTCGCCCGGAGCGGCTCTATCAGTTTTTCACCTCGCCGGACTTCCGGTCGCCGATGGTCTGGGACTTCGGCATCGTCATGCTGTACGGCGCGTTGAACCTCTGGTACCTCTGGCTGCTGACGCGCCGCGACCTGGCCGCACGCGGGTCGCGGTTCGCGCTGGGCGTCGAGGACACCGAGGCGGGCCGGGAGCGTGACCGCCGGCTGCTGTTCTGGACGGCCGCCGTCGCGCTGCCGGCGGCGGTCGCGCTCCACTCGGTCACCGGGTGGATCTTCGCGACGCAGGTCGGCCGGGGAGACTGGTTCAGCCCGCTGGTCGCGCCGGTGTTCATCGCGAAGGCGCTGGTCTCCGGGCTCGGTCTCCTGCTCGTGGTCGCCGTCCTCGTCGACCGCTACACCGAGTTCGAGGCCGACCGCGGTGAACTGACGAGCCTCGGGAAGATACTGGGCGTGTTCCTCGCGTTCCACGTCGTCTACCTGCTGGCGGCCGAACGCCTCCCGCACGCCTGGGCGAACCACTTCGGGTTCTGGGGGATCACGAGCGAGTTCCTCGTCGGCGAGTCGGTGTACTTCTGGCTGTGGACGGGCCTCGGCGGGGCCGTCCCGCTCGCGCTGCTTGCGGTCCCGTCGCTCCGGAAGCGGATCCCGGTCATCTTCGCGGCGAGCGCCCTCGCGGTGTTCGGGACGCTGTTCGAGGGCGTCAGGCTGGTGTTCACCGGCTATCACAGCGTGAACATCGACGCCAGCCCGGGCATCCCCGTGGGCGGCGAGTATGCCGGCGTGACGACCGACATCTGGGCGACGTCGGGGAGCTACACGCCGACGCTGGTCGAGGTCGCCATCTCCCTCGGGATCGTCGCGCTGGGGGCCCTGATCGTGACCGTCGGGCTCCGCTACCTCCCCCTGCAGGAGCCGTCGACGGGGACGACGTACGCGACCGACGGGGGTGTCGACGAGCATGACTGAGGGGACGACCGCGACGGCCCGCGACGCCCGGGAACTCCCGCCGGCCGAGCGGCTTGCGGCGCTGGCCGTCTGCTGGCAGGAGCCGACCGCCGAACTCGTCGAGGCCGTCGACGCGGGCGCGTTCGGCGAGTCCGCCGACGGGGTCGACGAGCAGTCGCTCCGCGTGGAGTACACGCGGCTGTTCCTCGGCCCCGGCCCGGCGCAGTGTCCGCCCTACGAGAGCGTCTACCGGGACGCCGAGGAGGACGAGGCGGACGCGCTCGGCCCCGTGTACGGGCCGTCGACGCAGGCCGTCGCCCGCTGGTACGACGAGTACGACCTCCGGACCCGGGAGGAGTGGTCCGCGCCCCCCGACCACATCGCGACGGAACTGGAGTTCGCCGCCACCCTGGCGGAGACCGAACCCGACCACCGGCTCGACCAGTTCCTCGACGAGCACCTCCGGCAGTGGGTCGACGAGTTCGCGGCCCGCGTGCGGGCAAACGACCCGAGCCCGTTCTACGAGCGGCTGCTCGACCGCACGGAACGGACGCTGTACGGGGCGGCCGGCTCCGACGGCGACACGGCGTGACGCCGCCCGGGCCGCCGGCCCGCGTCCGGTAGGTCGCCGTCCGGTGTCGGCTCCGCGACGTCGAGTCTCCGCCGGGTTTTCGTCATCCTTCCTCGGACTAATTTGTTCGGCTGTATTTTCAACCACAAGAGTATTCCCTCTCTGTATGCTATGTCATCACGTGTTAGAGGAAGGGTCGTCCGCACCGAGGTTTTCCCTCCCGGGGTGTATCGACGGCGAGATGGCCGACTTCAGCCTGGACGAGACCCTCGCGCGGGACAGGGTCGCGTTGCTCGTGTTCTTCCCCTTCGATTTCAGCCCGGTCTGTACGAACGAACTGTGTGCGATCCGCGACGCCGAGTGGTTCCAGCTGACGCCGGAGATAGACGTGTGGGCCATCTCCGGGGACAGCGTCTACGCCCACCGGACGTTCGCCGAGAAGTACGATTTCAACTTTCCGCTGCTCAGCGACTGCGCCGGGCGCGTGGCCGAGTCGTACGACGTCTGCTACGAGGAGTGGGAGTCCCACGAGCGCATCCCCCAGCGTGCCGTCTTCGTCGTCGACTCCGATCGGACGATCCGCTACGCGTGGGCGACGGAGGACGCGTTCGAGAAGCCGGATTTCTTCCCCGTCAAACAGTCACTCGACGCGATAGCGGCCGAACGCGATCAGTTCGGCCCCCGGAACGTCGAACTGACCGTCGAGTACGGCGAGGGCCCCGACCAGTTCAGTTCGTAGCGGAGGGAGGATCGATCGCTTTCCAGCCCTGTCGGTCGTCGTGCCGCCACGGTAGCACCGACGGCAATGACCGAAGTGGGTTTCCGCTTTCCCGTCGTACCCGTCCCCGATGTGGCCCTGGGGACACCTCGCTGCCGGCTACCTGCTGTGGACAGCCCTCGTACGCGAGCGCCGGTTCCGGCCGCCGACGGGTGCCGAGGCGGTCCTGCTCGCCGTCGGGACGCAGTTCCCTGACCTCGTCGACAAGCCGCTGGCCTGGTCGCTCGGTGTGCTCCCGAACGGCCGGTCGCTCGCCCACTCGATGTTCGTCGCGGCGGCGGTCGTCGCGGTCGCCGTGGCGCTCGCTCGCCGTCGCGACCGTCCGGTTCTCGGGGTCGCCTTCGGCGTCGGGTACGGCGTCCACCTCGCCACCGACGCGCTGCCGACGCTCGCGGCGGGCCGGTACGCCGACCTCGCGTTTCTCGCGTGGCCGCTCCTGCCCGCCGTGGAGTACGACACCGACCCGAGCTTCGCCGCGCACTTCCTCGGCATCGAGCCGACGCCCCTGTTCCTGTTCGAGATCGGCCTCTCGGCGGTCGCGCTCGCCGTCTGGGTCCGCGACGGCACGCCCGGCGTCGACGCGCTCAGGGCGACGCTGGGCGGACTTCGAACCGCGATCACGGAGTGAGGCATGGGACCACCGGGGAGACTCGATCACCGACGCAGGTCGATCAGCCGTCCGTCGCCGCCGTCCGCCGATACCCCTCGTACAGCGCCGGGAGCCCGAGCGGGAGCGCCAACGCGCCGAACCCGAGGAGCGCGTACCCGCCCGCGGTCCGCCGGCGCACAGCGACCGCGGTCGCGGCGACGCCGAACCCGGCGATCGCGTACGCGAGGTTGCTCCAGAGCGGGTCGTACGAGGAGCAGTACAGCCAGCAGGCGAACGTGTAGGATGGCGCGTTCCAGGTCGGCGGGTGGAGCTTCGGCCAGAAGAACCGGCAGTACGTCGTCCACCCGAGCATCGCGAGGGCCGGGAGGCCGGCGAGCCACAGCGTCGACCCGAACCGGGCGTCGGCCCCGTAGCGCCGGTACCCGGCGAGAAACAGCGCGGGAAACCCGGCGACCCACAGCCAGATGCCGACCGTGTACGTCGCGGGCCAGTGTTCGATCCGGGGCTGTGTCACGGGCAGGCGCAGCGACGCCGGGAGCGTGGCCCAGGGGAAGGACGGGTCGGGGACGGGGTTCGTGAACAGCGCGAGGAGACAGAGGGCCGTCCCGAGGGCGAGCCCGTAGAGCGCCCATCGCACGTACGCGGTCAGCCAGGCGGGGAACCCGGCGGGGGAGTGCGGGGTCCATCCGGAGTCGTGCACAGGGTCGCCGGTTTCGGTCATCGGTTCGGTCAGCTATCCCGTTCGAGCGCGTCGCGTCGCTGGTCGTACTCCTCGTCGGTGAGGTCGCCGCGGGCGTACGCGAGGCGCAGTTCCTCGACCGCCGGGTCGTCACCGTCGGCCCCCGTCAGCGCGCGGTAGACGAGGTAGCCAGCGCCGACGAGCGCGCCCAGGAACAGCAACTGCATCAGGACGCCGAACAGCAGCATCCAGCCCGGGGCCGCGCCGCCCATTCCGGACCCCCAGCCACCCATCATCGGCCCCGCCCCCGTCCCCATCATCCCGCCCATGCCGGCAAGCGGGAGGACGAGGAGCGCCCCGACGACGATCAACCCGGCTGTGACGAGCGAGTTCGTGTTGGTTGTCATGGTTCCTTCTGCCGTCACTGTGTACTACGGGACCGGGACTCAATGCAGTTGTTCTTTCGACACCGTCGGATTCGACCATCCGTTCCTTGGATGCGTGCGGTTCCGGTCGCGGCCACTTCGGTACGCAAACCAGGGCTCGTTTCGACGGCCACTGCTGCCCGCTGTCCGTCACCGGCAGGTCCCACCCAGCGACGTGGACGAAACGCCACGATCGGCCCGATTTCACCCTGCGGTTCTCACGCGGTTTGAAGGGCGTTCGGGGTGAACGGGAGACGATGCCCGGGGAGCGGGACGATTCCGCCGACCACGCCGAACGCGAGAACGCCGAGGGAGCCACCCCGCGGGAGCAAGCGCTCCTCGAAGACGAGGCCGAGGGAGCGGCCGCCGACCACGAACGCCACGCGGGCCACGAGTCCCGCGGTGGCGGCCACGGCGGCGGAACGCACGGCGACGACCACGACGACGGGATGCACGCCGGCCACGAGGCGATGTTCCGCCGGCGCTTCGCCGTTTCGACGCTGCTATCGATCCCCGTTTTGCTCTACAGCGAGGCCCTGCAGGCGTGGCTTGGCTTTTCCGTCCCGGGGTTCCCGGGGAGCGAGTGGATCAACCCGGTCTTCGCCGTCGTCGTCTTCGCGTACGGCGGGGTGCCGTTCCTGCGGATGGCGGGCCCCGAACTGCGGGACCGCTCGCCCGGGATGATGACGCTCATCTCGATGGCCATCACGGTCGCGTTCGTCTACAGCCTGGCGAGCGTCGTCCGCCCGACGCAGTCAGCGTTCTTCTGGGAGCTCGTGACGCTCATCGACGTCATGCTGCTCGGACACTGGACCGAGATGCGCTCCGTGCGACGCGCGTCCAGCGCGCTCGACGAATTGGCGAAGCTCATGCCCGACACGGCCGAGCGCGTCACGGAGGTCGGTGACACGGAGCGGGTCCCCGTCAGCGACCTCGCGGCGGGTGACCTTGTGCTCGTGCGGCCGGGTGCGAGCGTCCCCGCCGACGGCGTCGTCGAGGAGGGCGACTCGGATGTCAACGAGTCGATGATCACCGGCGAGTCGGCCCCTGTCTCGAAGGAGCCGGGCGACGAGGTGATAGGCGGGACAGTCAACGGCGACGGCAGCCTCCGGGTCCGGGTCGACGCGACTGGCGAGGAGACGACGCTCGCGGGGATCATGCGCCTCGTCGAGCAGGCCCGCGAGAGCAAGTCCCGGACGCAGGTGCTCGCCGACCGGGCCGCGGGCTGGCTGTTCTACGCCGCCGTCGGGTCCGCGGCGGTGACGGCGGTCGCCTGGACCGTCGCCACCTCGTTCGACGCGGCCGTCGTCGAGCGCGTCGTCACGGTGCTCGTCATCGCCTGCCCGCACGCCCTCGGACTCGCCGTCCCGCTCGTCGTCGCGATCAACACGTCGCTCGCGGCGCGCAACGGAATGCTCGTCCGGGACCGCATCGCGATGGAACGGGCGCGCGACCTCGATACCATCGTCTTCGACAAAACCGGGACGCTCACCGAGGGCGAACACGGTCTCGTGGGGATGGAGACCGTCGACGGCGTCGATGCGGACGACGCGCTCGCTCTCGCCGCGGCGGTCGAGGGCGACTCCGAGCACATGATCGCCCGCGCGCTCCGGGAGGCCGCCGCGGACCGCGGACTAGCCCCGCCCGACGCAGACGGTTTCGAGGCGATCAAGGGTCGCGGCGTCCGGGCGACCGTCGACGGCGACGACGTGTACGTCGGCGGGCCGAACCTGCTCGCCAGCCTCGACAGCGACGTCCCGACTCCGCTCCGGTCCTTCGCCGACGACGCCGGCGAGAACGGGCAGACGGTCGTGTATCTGGTCCGCGAGGGCTCCGGAGCGAGCGGCGACGCTGCAAGCCGGGTCAGCGACCCGATCGCCGCCTTCGCGATGGCCGACGTGATCCGCGAGGAGAGCTACCGGGTCGTCGAGGCCCTCCAGGACCTCGGCATCGAGGTGGCGATGCTGACCGGCGACTCGCGGGACGTGGCCACCGCCGTCGCAGAGGAACTGGGCATCGACACGGTGTTCGCCGAGGTGCTGCCCGAGGACAAAGACGAGAAGATCCGGGAGCTCCAGACCCAAGGCAAACTCGTCGCGATGGTCGGCGACGGCGTGAACGACGCGCCCGCGCTGACCCGCGCCGACGTGGGGGTCGCCATCGGCAGCGGGACGGACGTGGCCGTCCAGTCGGCGGACGTGGTCCTCGTCCAGAACAACCCGCTCGACGTCGTCCGCCTCGTCACGCTGAGCAAGGCGAGCTACCGGAAGATGCAGGAGAACATCGTCTGGGCGGCCGGGTACAACGTGTTCGCCATCCCGCTGGCGGCGGGCGTCCTGGCCCCGGTCGGCGTCCTCCTCTCGCCGGCGGTCGGCGCGCTCCTGATGTCGCTGTCGACGGTGATCGTCGCGATCAACGCGCAGCTTCTCCGGCGTGTCGACCTTAGCGTGCCTGACCTCCCGGGCGTGACCGCTCCACGCGAGCCACAGGCCGCCGACTGAGGGATCCTTTCACCGTTTCCCGAAAAACGCCTTTGCGCCCCTGCGTCGTATTCCGGTGTTAGTAGACCAATGGTCGACCAGATGACTGCCTCGGAGCTGGCCGAGCGGCTCGACGCCGGGGAACCGCTTACGCTCGTGGACACGCGGCCGTCGGACAGCTTCGACGGGTGGCACATCGCCGGTGCCGAAAACGTCCCCTACGACCCGCGGGAGGGAATCGACGACGAGGCGTTCGACCGAATACGAGATGTCGCCGGCGACGGCCCCGTCACGACCATCTGCGGCAAGGGACTCACGTCGACATCGTTTGCGTTCGAACTCGAAGAGCGCGGTATCGACGACGTGACGGTCGTCAAGGGCGGCATGGAGGAGTGGAGCAGGGTGTACGACGCGGTGCCGATCGAGACGTCGACCGACGACCTCGTCGTCCGCCAGATACAGCGCCGCGGAAAGGGCTGTCTGGGGTACGTCGTCGGGTCGAAGGGGACGGGCGAGGCTGCCGTGTTCGACGCGACCAGACAGACCGACACCTTCGCCGTCGCCGCCGAATCGGCCGGCCTGACGATCGACGCCGTCTTCGATACGCACGTCCACGCCGACCACATCTCCGGCGGCCCGTCGCTGGCGGCCACCGTGGATGCCCCGTACTACCTCGGGGACGCAGCCACCGACCGCGACGTCGAGTACGACTACGAACCGGTCGCCGACGGGGACGTCCTCACGGTCGGCGACGTGGAGATCCGGGCGATCCACGCGCCGGGCCACACCGGGGAGATGATGAACTACCGGGTGGCCGACGAGCTCCTGCTGACGGGGGACACGCTGTTCGTCGAGTCGGTCGGTCGGACGGAATTGCAGTTTGGCGAGGCGGATGCGGCCCGCGGTGCGGAGTTGCTCTATGGGACGCTACACGAGAGACTGCTTGAGTCGTCGGACGACACCACGGTCCTCCCCGGCCACGTCTCGGTGTCGGCGGGCGGCCAGTTCAAGCACGGTACTCCGGGCGAGCCTATTGCGGCCTCGTTGGGAAATCTTCGAGAGTCACTCGACTTGCTGGGTCTGGAGAAGAAGGCGTTCGTCGACAGGCTTACCGACGACGTGCCCGAGAAACCGCCGAACTACGAGCAGATCATCGCGATAAATACTGGTCGGGCATCGCCCGATAGCGAAGGGGAGGCGACCGAACTCGAACTCGGACCGAACAACTGCGCCGCTTGATCGTCTCGTGGTCGACCGTGCTTTGTGAACGGTCGATCGGAGTTCTTTGTTCTCGCTATAGCCTGATTCGGGTCCGGCGCTAGAACTAGTGGGTGGGGGAACAATAGTTCGTGACGTTCCTATCGTTACTCATTCATTTCCTCCTGTGTATCGTTCGGCCACAAGGTACATATCGGGGGGAGACGGCGTGTCGTTCGACTCGCAGCGCGAGTAACGAAGTGCTTATATTTCTAAAACAACGTGTCATGGGTAGATGACCACGGGCTGGCGCTACCGCGTACTCTCGGTGGGCGGGGTCGCCGTGTTGACCGCGGTAGCCGTGCTCGTGGCGAACCACGCAGTCCCGCAGTACCTGTTTACGACGTACGTCCCGCAGTTCAACAATCTGGAGCCGAACGTGATGGAGGGCCAGTACTTCTGGCGGGTGCTTCTGCTGAGCGTGGTGTTCACCGTCGGATCGCTCGTTCCGATGTACAAGCCCCGCCCGCGGCGGATCCTCGACGTGGTGTTTCTCACCCAGAAGCGGGTGCTCGTGAGCGGGCTGGCGCTTGCGACCGTCGGATTCTTCGAGTGGTCCCACCGCTTGCCTCGGGCGACGCTGGTGATGTTTACTGGGATCTCGATCGTCGTGTTGCCCGCCTGGTTCGTGGTAATTCGCCGTCCAGTCGCGGGGGAACTCGACCGGACGATACTGGTCGGCGACGACGTCGAACAGATGCGAAGCGTCCGGGAGGCCATTGACGGGGACCTGCTCGGGTATCTCTGTCCAACCGCCGCGTTGCCTGTGGAGAACCCGCGGCAGATTATTGCAGATGGCGGGGCGATCGAAGGGCTAGAGGATCTGGATCATCTGGGCGGCCTGTCCCGTGTCGAGGACGTACTCGACGACCACGACGTTGATACCGTCGTGTTGGCGTTCGAGCAGGCTGATAGAGGGGAGTTCTTCGGTGCGTTAGACGCCTGTTACGAGCGAGGTGTCTCGGCGAAAGTTCATCGGGACTACGCGGATTCTGTGTTGACCCCTGAAGGTGCGGCTGGACCGCTAGTGGACGTACAGGTGGAGCCGTGGGACTGGCAGGATTACATACTGAAGCGCATATTTGACGTTTGTTTTGCCGGGTTTGGGTTGCTCTTGTGGGCACCGGTGATGGCCGTGGTCGCTGTGGCGATTAAGCTGGACAGTCCTGGGCCTGTTTTGTACGAGCAGGAACGGACTGCAGTGTTAGGAGAGACATTTTCGGTGTACAAGTTTCGGACGATGATTCCGGAGGGGGAATCAGTAGAGCCCATTGATGATGATGAGAATGACCGAATTACTGATTTCGGTCGGATATTGCGTTGGACCCATCTCGACGAGGTCCCACAGTTGTGGTCAATTCTCATCGGAGACATGAGTGTTGTCGGACCACGAGCAGTGTGGACCGAAGAGGAATCACTGCTTGAGTCACAGGCACAGTCGTGGCGGCAACGCTGGTTTGTGAAGCCCGGATTGACTGGATTAGCACAAGTAAACGATGCGAAAAGCACGGACCCACAAGAGAAGCTTCGTTTGGATCTACAGTACGTGAAACAACAGTCATTCTGGTTCGATATGAAATTAGTCATTCGACAGATATGGAAGGTGTTTCTTGATGTCTCTGGGCTAGTTAAAAACGACTAACTGGGTCGAAGATGGCTGTCATAGATCACGACTCCTGCCGGCGAGTCATTCTGTGATTCGGTAAGTGACTTTTCTGGTTCCATACCCCTGATGGAAGTGAATCACATCGAACAATATAAAAGGGCCGCGAATACATGGAGTGAGAGACCTAGCGTTGGAGTTGAGCCGCAAAACAATGGATACGTGAGGGCACACTCATTCTTTCCAAGCGTTTTGATTCTGTATATCTAACTGGGCGTGTAGAGAGTTTGCGATCGTCATGGTCTCTCTTCGCTAAACGGTTGACGGAAAAGCGTTGTGTAGATCCCCTCTCGCAGCTTGTTTGGTAGTAACTTCGGTATAGATCGTATGATGAAGTTCATGCCTGCTCGTGGTGATGATACAAATCCGATTGTGGCGAAATGGCGTTGAAGACGCCACTCTTCGTGAACATGGTCTAAACCACCACGGCGATGATACAAATCGTCACCAGCTCGAACCTTCGCCAATATGCGCGGGATATTCACGAATTTGCAATCATTAACTAACATTCGAGCCCATAGTTCGTAATCTTCCATCTGGCCAACTGGACGGTAGTTCCCCGCCTCAAGAATCGCCTCTCGATTCGCTAAGACGGTTGTCTGGTTAACCGGACTGCGAAGTTTTGCCATCTTGTGGATTTCCTCTGGCTCACATGGCACCTCACGAACAGCATAAGGTTCGTCAGGATCAGTATCAAATTCTTCGATATAGCCGCCCACGAGGTCAGCGTCCGTCGCCTTCAGTTTGTCTAGCGACCATTCCAGTCGCTTAGGAACGGCTATATCATCGGCGTCATGAATTGCGACAAGTTCATGGCTCGCATTATCAATGCCAGTCCGCCGCGCCGCGCCATGTCCACGATTCTCAGCGTGTCTTACCCGACAGACTGGTACCTCGACTGTCGATTGGATGCGCTCCAATGTCTCGTTGAGGGCGGACGTGAGTGGACCATCTTCAACAATTAAGAGTTCATCCGGAGGACGCGTTTGGGAGACTATGCTGTTGAGCGATGTCTCGAATTCATCTGCATCATCCCCACTATAGACGCAGACCACAACAGAGATATTTTCCATATCAAAAAGTCGTTATCTGTCCTCTCTGGTAAAGATTTTCTTGCCGAATTCAGCGGCTTCACCTCGCTCTTGAACTGAAAATGAGGGCTCAAGGTCCCGCGAACCTTGAATCCTATAGATCGGGTGATAAGTGTAGGCAGCAACCGGTATGAGAATCAGTAGATGAGGTAGACGAGGTGAGGTTAGAGACACCATTCCCTCTTCGGTTGGTGAAGTACGCAGATCCGGTCCACTACTGATCATTCTTCGACGGACTATTCAAGCAATCCATAAAACAACAATGGTGTATGTGATCTTACCAAATGTTAATCACTTAGATCATATCAGTTGATGGAACGTTACTGACAAGGGAGTGTTCCACAGACGATGTCCAAGATCTGTTCGGCAGCGGTCCCGTCTCCGAACGGATTTTTCCAGTCTCCGTCGGTTTCGACCGCAGCATTGACTGCGGCGACAATTTCTGTCGGATCCACTCCGACGAGTTCGTTGGCCCCTACCGTGACAGTCTCCGGACGTTCCGTGCTGGTTCTGACAGTGACACATGGTGTTTCAAGGATACAACTTTCTTCCTGTACGCCACCGGAGTCAGTCACCATCGTGGCCGCATGTTGTTGAAGGTGGAGAAAATCGAGATAATCGAGCGGTTCCGCAAGCCGAATGTTCTCCGGAATCGAGAGGTCGAATTCAGATAAGCGCTCCTCGGCACGCGGGTGGATGGGATAAATTACTGGGAATCCTATATTGTCAGCTGCTCTTGAGACTCCCTTGACAATAGATTGGAACCGTTCTTTTTCGTCGACGTTCTCGGATCGATGGGCAGTCAGGACGAGATATTCCCCCGGAGAAAGGTCGAATCTGTCGAGAACGGAACTCTGGGACGCTGCGAGGTTACTGTGTTGATCCACCGCATCAACTACGGTGTTGCCAGTAACGGTTACGCGGTCAGTTATTCCCTCAGTAGCGAGGTTTGCTTCCGCTGATTCCGTCGGAGCGAAGAGGTGGTCACTCGCGTGGTCTGTCAAAATCCTGTTTATTTCTTCCGGCATTGTCCTATCGTAGCTCCGGAGACCAGCTTCAATATGACCAAGTTTCGCGTCCATCTTGCTTGTCACGATGGCACCGGCGAGAACGGAGTTCGTGTCACCCTGCACCAGCACCCAAGCTGGGTCAATCTCATGGAGGGCCGCCTCCACTTCCCGGATCATTGCACCAGTCTGTTCGCCGTGGCTGCCAGAGCCAACCCCAAGGTTGTAGTCTGGAGGGTTGAGATTTAACTGGTCAAAGAACACCGAGCTCAGATTACCCGAGTAGTGTTGGCCGGTGTGTATCAGGGTATATGGGTGGTCCCGGGACTCTAATTCGCGGAGGACCGGAGCGATCTTAATTATTTCGGGTCGGGTACCGAGGACCAGCGCAATTGTCTGTCGATCAGTCATACTCAGTTATTAATTGGTAGTTAAACTACGTTGATAAATCTCTCGTTCTTACCGGAGCTTGACGTCACCCCTGTGGTTGTTCACGCGGACTGGTGGGCCCGTTTCGGTGAGACATCGGCTCGATAAACACTGAATAGACGGGTTAATTCGGACACAGCCAGTAGTCAAAGAAGTGCTAGCACTTTTTAGGTAAGTCTCTGTCGAAAGTCGCCTGTTTTTTCATATGGCAGCCATTCCATCAAGACAGAAGCCGCCCGGGCTACGAAGTCATTACCGAGCCGGTATAGGTTCGGACTACAGTGGCCGGGATGAGAGAACACGATGTCCAAGGATCAAGAGACGATTACGTCTGAACTGGAGTCGATCTCATCCGGTAGCTACTGGTTCTTGCTCGGTTGGATGTTTGAGTATATAGCTGGCTTCTTGACGCAGATTTTGTTGACTAATTCCCTCTCAACCGCCTCATACGGCGTTTATGCGTTTATCAGAAAGCTGATTGCGCTGTCAGCCGGACTATTTCCAGGAGGTTCCAATACGGCTCTTAACAGGTACCTTCCGAAGTACACTGATGAACCGTCCAAACAGGACAGTGTACTGGGCCTATCACTCGTGTTCTCTATTGGTGGAAGTGTCCTTATCGGCGTCACCCTATACATATTGGCACCGGTGCTGTCAGCCCTGACTTTCACCGGCGAACTGACGGCTGGAATTGTCCGAGTAGTAGCTGCCACGATTCCGCTTCTCTCCGCAGTCAAGACTTTAGGTGGTGCATTTCGGGCACTGGAACTGATTCGGTTGAAGATTCTCATCGAAAAGATCATTCGACCTGGAGTTCTGTTTATCATTGTCGGCGGCATCGCCCTGTTTGATCCGTCACTCAAGCGTGTCGTGCAAGGACTTGTCGGCGCCAGCATTGCAACCCTCGGGCTGAGTGCGGTTCTATTTGTAGTATACACTAATCGCGTTCCCTCATTAAGTGACTCATGGTCCATCGTGAGCGACTATTTCGAATACTCTTTTTTGATGTCACTTTCGCATTCATCGTCGCTTTTATTTAAGAGAATTGACATTTTTATGCTAAGCTATCTGTCTGTCTCGACAGCAGTAGGGGTATATAATGTTTCACTCCTTCTCTCCGGGACGTTATTACTCCCTTTGGCCGCATTCAGTCAGTTATTCCCACCAGTTGCCTCAAGATTATACGAAAAGTCAGACATAAACCAACTCGAAGAACTCTACAGTACTGTGACAAGGTGGTCCGTTATGCTGACTTCCGCAGGATTTGTAGGACTTGTTATCTATCGCACAGAGTTACTCACCATTTTTGGATCTGACTACACCGCAGGGGCCAAAATTTTAGTCGTTTTAGCCGTCGGCCAGTTGGTGAATTCGGCCGCCGGTCCGGCGGATCACCTCTTGGCCATGACGGATCATCGGTATGTCCTGTTAGCCAATCAGGTGAGTATGGGTATATCCAATATAGCTCTCAACTATTTATTATTGATTGAATATGGTCCAATCGGTGCCGCAGTAGCAACCGCGCTTATATTTGCCTCTTTGAACATTATTCGTGTCGTCGAAATATATATGCTAGAGAGAATATTTCCCTATGACAGTTCATTTCTGAAATTCCTTCCTGCTCTTAGTGTAGCGTTTCTTGTCATGTTCTCGATCCGGTCCTTCCTAACGACACCGTTGTCATATGTAGGAATCCCACTTGGGTTGAGCATATATCTGATCTCATTATATGTGTTTGGGTTAGAACAAGTAGACAAAAATCTAATAGATCATTTCGCCCCAAAGTAGTAAATATTCGAACAAGTTTCTACGGCCTGTCTCTGCTGGCGACTCATTAATCAAGCTAAACAGTTAACATCAATAGTAGCCTTCACCAAGTGGGTAAAACCACGGCACAGTCTGAGCCGCCCCGTCTTCGAATATGAATTTGTCTGATCACCTTACTCTCGCTGATTGCGTAGCGCTTCTCCATATAGCTCCGTAGTCATCTCAGCGATCCTCTCCCACGAGTATGTGTTATCGGCAAGCTCTGCAACGGCATCTCCCATTTCAGCCCGCCGATCTTTATCCGTGAGAACGTCAGCTAGGGCATTACTGAGTGCGTCGGCGTTGTCGGGTGGTACTAGCCGACCGTGCACACCGTCGGTAAGTACATCTGCGAAGCCACCTACTTCTGTGGCGATCACGGGCTTCCCAAACGGGAGAGCCGTCATTAGCGCGCCGCTTTGGTCGATATGTCTATATGGGAAAACAACAATATCACTCTCTTTGAAGTATGCGCCAACACATTCGTGCTCAATAAACCCGAGTTCCCAAGTAATCGATTCAGTGACGCCTTGTTTGCGGGCTCTTTGCTTAAGTTTGTCAGCAGATCCATGTGGACGCCCAGCAATAACGATACGCGACTTCTGTCTAACCTCCGGCGGGAGACGAGCGACGGCGTCAATTAGCACGTCAACGCCCTTGTAGGGTTTCACATTCCCAAAGAACAACACGGTGGTCTTCTCGGAATTATTTGTCGGCAGATGGGCTGTTATGGGATACCGGATCACACCATGTGGTATGACAGAGATATCCTTTTCGGGGACGCTAGCCTCGACGAGTTTGGCTTTGGTTTCCTCTGTGTGGACGATGACTTCGTCGACAACTTGGGGGCCCTTTTCGGTCATAAACCGCTGCAGGCGGGATGTGGCGGACCCCTGAAATGGAGTACTGTCGTGGACAGTGAGTACTGTCGGAGCAATGTGTCCTATGAGACGCACCAGTGGGACGTCGACGAACGGGAGCGGGAGCCACTGGAAGTGGACGATGTCGGGGTCCCACCGATTGAGACGTTTCACCAGTTCCAACATACCGATGATGTGTTCCGTTCCTTTCCCGAGCACCCGAATTTTTTCAGGGAGAGCGTCGCCAACACGGCCCTCTGTGAGCGGGTAGAACGCTTGAACGCGTTCGTAGTCTCTGGGTGTCCAGTTTGTCTTTCCCGAGGTGAACAGCTTGACTTTCCAGCCGTTATCCGCGAGCCCTTCACAGAGGTGGTGGTCGTACGGTGGTGTGAAATTCGACGGGTCGATTACTGCAACTCTGTCTCTGGTCATCGGTCTACTGCTCTTTGCTCCGTTTTCTATCGGTATCGTCAAACTGGGATCGATTCACTGTTACGAGGAACAGTCCCGCCAACAGGAACGCGACCCACCTCGCCGGACGGATGTAACCCGTCTGGAACAAGATCATGGCTCCCGCGAGTACACTGCCAGCCAGAGCGACGCCGAGGTCCGCGACTTGGGCTCGTGAAGAGTGTTCTAGAGGGGTGACGACGAGCTTACAGAACAGATATGATATGAACAAGATGAACAGCCCAACGCCGACAGCACCAGTATCGACCAATAGTTGGAGGTATGAATTACTGCTGGAGGTACCTTGCACTGCCGACGTGTTCGCAAGGTGATTTAACCCTTGCCCGAAGAGCATATGAACTGGGTCTAGAGAGGCCCAGTACTGCAGGGTCTGGTAGTTATTGGTAAATCGATAGGTTGCGGAGGCAAACGAGAGAACGGCCTCGTTCCCTGTTTGGAGCCAGACGACGGTCTCCCGAGACAACTCGACGAGTTCCAAAGCGACGAGTCGTAGACTTGGGACGTTGGCTACGACGAGTGCTCCAGCAGTGGTGGCACCCAGCACGTGACGGAGTTGGAACGGACCACGGTAGATGGATACCGGTACAACATACGCGAATATAGCCCCCACGAGGGCTATGTAGGAAGTCGTAGAGGCTGACTGTACAATACCGGCGACTAGTATTGCGGTCGCTCCCACTAACGACCACCGCGAATGAAATAGTGTCTTCCGGCTCCCCTGGGCCACGAGTACCAGACAAAGTACTGTCGGCGGAAGCAAGTGGGCACCGTACCAGGACGGCTCTGCGAACACACTAGCGACCCTGAATACTTCAGGGAACAACGGGTCGTAGCCGGCACGCTGTACAGTACCGGGTTCGGGGATATTGAATCGGAGATACGCGAACGGTAGCGAAAAGACTCGTGCGACGCCCTGGTAGAACCCGAACAGTGCCATGGAGATGGCCGAGAGTGTCCAGAGACGAAGAAGCGCTATTACACCATTCTCCGAGAGTGTGACATTTACCACGGCTACATAGGTACCGACTAACAACACCAATTGTACGAACACTGTTGTGAAGTCGAGTATGTGTTTGCCGGTCAAGAAAACCCAAAAGCCGATTCCGATGATTTCGGCTACCCATCCGAGTAGTAGCAGACTAGGGACGTCCAGTCGGAGTTGATGACGGAATAGCACGCATACGGTAACGTAGATAGTGAGGACTCCGATTGCCAGCAGGTCCGGGCGGCCTACTGGGAACGGCCCGATTCTGAACAACGCCCAGCCATAGAACGGGACAGCCAGAACAACTGCACTGAGGAGTAGCGTTTCTACGAAGTACTCCTGACTATATGTCGTTCCCTCTTCAATCGTACTCATTTACAGTTTGTTTGTCGACAGTGTCCGGCTATATCTCTGGCGGTATCTGAGAACCTAGAATACGAAGCCCGTGAGAATATAACGCACTTGGGAAGAAGATTATTGACGACGAGAGTTGCGGTTGAAACACTGTAGCCAGAGCCTTCGAACTTTGGCATGAACTCTACAGAAACACTCAATTCTGCTCTTGACGCCGCGCTCTGAAAATGAACAATACATTCGACTTTAGTTAAGGGCACAACCGCAACTCAGCGACGGGATTAGACGGCAGAGACGAGTTTTCTATCCACTAACCTCAGCGGTGATATAGATCTACTCACTTTTAATATCGGATAAAATCTAAGAAGTCCGCGCACCAGATGCACAGGCATCTCTACGAGCTAGATCGCTTTCTGTTGCGGATAACCAGCTCACACGTCTTTTCTATTTCCCACACACCTCTTTGCAAATATGCTACGAGGATTGCTTCATTTTAATTCTGGTTAGAATATTATTGAAATCAGCCCTCTATGACGCTGGTATACTGGAAATTGTACTGGTATTCTGCGTTCTGTTAACTAAAGGCGAATACTGTTGATAGTTAATTCCGGATAACTTTTCGTTGAGTGCAAAGTGATCCGGACTCGCATCGCTAGCTGGTTGTAGATCGGCCTTCTGTTTCCAGTCGTGGATGGATTTTCGTGATCGTTTGATACCAATTTTCACAAAGTCTTTGATGGTATTCAAGAGTGAAAATCCAGCCAATTGGAGGCGAATACCAAGGGCCATTAGCGGCTCTAGTGTCCACTCTCAGTCCACAAAATCTAGGTCTATCCAGTCGCTATGACTACTGTTGCGAGAGATTCCTGCTATAGACACTCGGAAAACCGCCTCGCCTCTCTCTTCATCTTTAACTAAATATGCAGGTGGGGAAGTACCGAAACTGTAAATACTTAGGTACCAGCACGGTAGGATCATCCATTATGACCGAACAGTTCGCTCTCGTCACGGACACATTCCTGGGAAACCCATCGCACTACAGTGGTGTCGAAGCGAGTGATATGATCGGGGGAGCCGAAGTGAACCTATATCGGATGGGTCAGATCCTGCTTGATGAAGGTCATGAGGTAACTGTCTACCAGCAGGATACCGGGAACCCGAACAACGAATACGACGGAATCGAGATTGAGTATCTGTCGACCGCTGGATCTGGAATCATGGAACTCCTGACATTCAACCTTCAGTGGCAGCGGGTCGTCCCCAAAGACGAAATCGTCTACGTTCACTCGCCGGAGTACGCGATCCCGAACTTAAGGTCGGTAGACGCACTAAATCAACAGGGAATCACATGGGACGCACCATCTTCTAGAGACCTCACAACTAGAGTGAAGCGGTATTTTCTCGGTCAACTCCTCACGGAGAAGACGCTCGTTCGGTGCACCGACAACGCGTTCCTAACCTACGTCCAATCCGAGCATCCGACTGCACGGAACGATGTCTTTCCAGTACCGAACGGGGTCGATACGACAGTGTTCTCACCGGACGTAGATCCGGTCAATAGCCTTACTGACTCAGCGACGGAGGGTACGGTGGTACTCTTCCCGCGAACGCTCCGACTTGCGAGAGGAGCACACTTGATCGTTGACGCACTATCCGAACTACAGTCAAAGGGGTATGATGTGTCTCTCTGGTTCTTAGGCGCTGAAAATATTACTGATGCATCAGTGATTCGTAACCAGATCGAACGAAACGACCTAGCCGATATGGTAGAGTTTCTTGGACACGTTCCCCATGAGGAGATGCCTCGCTATTACGCCGCTGCTGACATCGTCGCGATTCCGTCATACCACTCAGAGGGGACCTCATTATCGTGTCTTGAGGCGATGGCGTGCGGTCGGCCGGTTGTGGTCACTGACGTCGGCGGACTCAAGGAAATCATCTATCACGACAAAGTGGACGGCGGGTTCAAGGTCAAACCCACGGCGGAGGCTCTCGCCACTGCGGTTGAGAAGCTAGTTGAAGATCCAGCTTTGCGAGATCGTCTAGGAAATAATGCGAGGCGACGGGTAGTCGACTACTTCACGCTAGAGCGATGGAAACGGCAGATGCGGGAGTTCTTCCGCACAGTATCGAAGAAACATGGCCGGAATTAATTGTTTTTAATCGGATACTCGGGCGCGGGTCATCACACATTTGATGGGGTCGTCGAATACTAAGAGGGGAACACGAGTTTACCAACCATCAGTCTTCTTTTGCGGGTTTCTGCACTGCTACTACAAGGACATCTACGGCACATGTTCGGTTGCACAAGAACTCCAGCATGGACTCGTCCGGTACTACTTCGGATTCGACATTTCGTCACGTTCCATACAAGTTCCAACAAAGAACAAGCAATTCAACTAGCGTCATCGACCGATATGATGATTTCGATGATAGCGAGGTTTAGTTCACCGAGCAGGGCAGCTTCGGCCCCGGTATTCATCTTAGCGAGTAAGTATGATTATCATCTGTCTTTACCTAAGAGGAGAACACGTGACCAGCGGCAGCTTATCGAGGCTAGTCCCCACTGCTGCTGTTGAAACAGCTGATCAAAGACACACAGAAAATTCACCAGCAAAGCCGATCATACAAGAGACGCTCGCTACCGCTACGCAACCGAGGTGTAAGTCTTAGCTAAAGACGAATAGTATGATGGCACTGTCTGGTTCAGCACCTCCTTGACCGACGTCTTGCCGTCGAGAGCTTGATGCAGTCTCTGACGGTCGTATAATGCATGAGCTGTTCAGGATACTCACTGACGCTCAACCGACTGCCTACCCACGAGTTATAGAAGCAGTCAACTCGCATTTTGAGGGTGTAAAACCATTTTTCGATGAGGTTTCGATCGGTGTGATTGACCCGACTGCTTAACCCTAACCAAGCAAGGTCAGTCTGATACCCGAACTGATCGGAGAGAAACTCAGCCTCGGAGAGATCATGTTTCTCGCGAAGTCCAGCGAGGAACGCAGTCGCTGGATCGATACCATGCGACCCAAATAACGCGGCGTAAAGGGTTGAATTTGTCTCGATATATATTGCAGCATACAACCAAGTCCACTCGTCGTTAATCTTAACAGCAGTCTTGTCAATCGCGCCCCACCTGGGTTGCACCGGAAACAGCCACAGACCCTGTAATACATCCTACATGCACAGTTCTAAAAGTGCCATGCGAGCGATGAACGCCTAATTTAGTGATAATTGTTGTCGTTCCCTAATCGAAAAACCAGTTCCGTGGAGGCGGACGGCGAACACCCATTTAGGCGTTCGCCGTCCGCTCATTTTCTCAAAATTCTTCTAAAATCGGTTCATAGCTATCGGTGAACAAATCTGAGAGCTTCATCCCAAACTAACTCAATTAGATAGTAACAGTATTATTATATATTGTGTATATCCCTCTGGCATATACCACAGTTGAGTTTCGGAAGACCAACCGTCGGAGGGATAGACATGTATCCCACGGTACGATCTGAAAATCAACGATGTGCTTCATAAGAGCGATTCGACAAGTTGATACGGCAGGACGAACCAAAATCTACGCCATGAATGTAGTTGTCATCGTTATTGATGCGCTGAGAGCTTCTGACGTCGGATATATGGGACGATCCGAGGAGATCACTCCGAATATCGACTCTCTCGCCGAACGATCGCTTGTATTTGAGAACTGCTTCTCAATGTCGAACTATACGGATGCGTGTATGTCAAGTATTTTTTCCGGGAAGGCGCCGCGAGAGCACGGCGTCACTCATCACGGTACCGCGTACACCAAAGATAATCTGAGCCGCATAAACGAGCGAAACACCGATTTCCTCCCCGAAATCCTGGCTGAGAGTGGATACGAGACGATTGGTGTCGATTGGATGGGTCGTTGGCATAGTTGGGGATACGATACGTACGGTGTCGATGACACGGGTGCAGAGGGTGATGAGGAGGCGATCGGAGAGATGTTACGGCAGAAACTGATGAGCAAGGTCAAGGAACTCCCAGAGCCTATACTACGACCTCTCCTCTCTCAGTACTACAATCGGTTCGGTCGGAGAGATCTCAGAGTTGACTGTGAGGAGCTGACCGACATCGCTATTCGACGGTTGGACTCGGTACAGGAACCATTTTTCCTGATGACTCACTACTGGGACGTCCATCCCCCCTACATTCCACCCGAAGAACACAAAGCAATGTTCGATCACGAAGATGGCGATAACCTTTCGAAATATTTCGGTCCAGACGCGAAAGGACCACTTTCCGCCGAGTATCAGATGTATGCACGGGGAGAGCACGAAACAATGGGGGATGCGAAGGAGGCATACGACGGAACCGTCCGATGGGTCGATCAACAGATCGGTAGATTGATCGACTATCTTGAAAGAAAGGAGTTGATGGAAGATACCATGATCGTGCTTACTGCTGACCACGGTCACAATTTCGGAGAACACGGTATCTTCTCAGATAACTCTGGACTCTACGACACTTCGATCCACGTTCCACTCGTCGTCCATCATCCGGAAAAACCCGCGGAACGGGTGAGCGGTATCGTCCAGCATATCGACATCGTTCCGACCGTTTTGGACTCTCTAGGGCTCGAAATGCCTGATAACTTACGGGGTAACGTCCTCCCTGCAGTCCACGAGTTCGCCTTCGCGGAGACGATCGAACAGACGATGGCCATGATTCGTACGGAAGACTGGAAATTAATCCAAACGAGAAAGAGAGAAGATCTGAAGTCGGAATACTGGTACCAGGAAGACGGCGAATTCGAACTCTATGATCTGGATGAAGATCCGAATGAACGGAGAAACGTAGCTGATCAGAACCCTTCCACCGTCCGTTATCTTCGGAAACAGCTAGACCGCGAGTTAGAACGGCAAATAAACACAGTCGAGGCCGAATCCTCGAAGTCGGCCGAAATTGACGAGGATGAACTCGACAGTATTCAGGAACGGCTAGAAGCCTTGGGATATGCCGAGAGAGACAACACATGAGCGGGATATCGAACGAATAATACAGTCATGAAAGAGGTTGCACTCATCGCAGGGCCGTACCTATCTCCTGATAGTATCAAACCATGGGAACATCTACACAACAACAGTGAGGTTGACGTCACTGCCTTCGAGAGCAAGCCATCGAAGTTCGATACATCAACCCTCTCTGTCCCCGTCGAAAAGTTACACTGGATCGACGGTAAAGCAAGTTTATTCGGCCATAAGTACTTCTTTGCGAAAGCTTTGACGAAACTCCGTCTCCCGTCTAATATCTTGACTGGAATCCGGAAACTGAGTGAGTACGACGTCATCCACATTCTGGAGAATTACCATGTGTTCTCGTTACAGGCCGCTATCGTTGCGCGGAGATCGGATACGCATCTCTTCATGTCAGCTGGGGAAAATATTCCATATCCACTGTACCAGCGAAATCCCCTGCAGTGGTGGACAAAGAAGTTCGTAAACGACTCCGTTGATGCAGTGAATACGACGACTCCAATGGCGAAACGGGCGCTGATCCACGAGGGGGTGGATCATAAGAAGATATCGGTGATCCCAAATGCCGTCGATACTTCGAAATTTAAACCAACCTCTGATCCCGATATTTCCGACCTGAGTCTACCAAATGATATCGAGGATTCGTTGAATATACTGTTCGTCCACGGTCTCAATGAACAGAAAGGAGTTCCGTATCTGTTGGATGCCTTCGAACATATCCGAACGAACTTTGACGCTCGCCTTATCCTTCTCGGTGAAGACAAACTGTCCGAAGATCGGACCGAGATGATACGAAATTCGGATGACATCATCTGGCAAGAACGTATTCCCTACTCGGAAATGCCCAAGGTATACAATATTTCCGACATATCTATCCTTCCGAGCGTGACGATGGTGAACAACCAAGAACAGTTCGGAGTAGCTGTCATCGAAGCGATGGCCTGTGGCTTACCGACGGTCGTTACCGACGTCGGCGGCCTCCCTTACGTCGTGGAGGCGGAAGAGACATCCAAGGTGATTCAGGAACGATCAGTCGATCAGATCGTGTCAGCTCTCGTAGAGTTGCTCGAATCCTCTCAACTACGAAGTAGACTGGGGAAGAATGGTCGAGAGCGGGCAGTCTCTAAATTCGGTAAAGAGGTCGTTGCAGACCAGCTTTTCGAATATTACGAGAACAGCGCAGAGTGAACGGATGGATTGCGGCGAGAACCCAGCGGCCGGTAGGGAATTTCTAGGCTTTTCGCCCGAAAGGGGTTAGTAACTCAGTACTCCCAGTCTGATTTCATGGGTTCTCTGCGAGATCCGATATCGATACGCGAGAGGGCCCTATATCGGATGCTTCACAGACCTAGGCTTCTCTTGAATTTATCGGCAAACCGAGAGAGTTGCCAGTCTAATTGTGTTACAGTGGCTGGAGCACCTACTCGCGGCAAGAGAACAGGATCCGAAGAGATGTTGGTCGACCGATCCGCTATAAGGCCGCATCGATGTGTCGCTTCAACGACCGCGTGTGACTCCTCGTTATATCTCCCGTAAGGATACGCGAATCGTTCAATCGTTAGATCGAATTCCTCTTCCAATACGTGTTTGCCCCTGACGATTTCTTCCTTGATCTCCGTTTTGGAGAGGTCGTTCAGGTTGGGGTGTGAATACGTGTGATTTCCGATGGTAACGAGGTCGTGTTCTGCTAACTCTCTGACCTGGTCTGTACTCATGATTACGCCTTTCTCTCCCTCGGGGACTCCCAGCCGTGAATACAATATCTCTGAACGATCATCGATAAACGCTCCGTTCATGAATACCGTCGCCGGTACGTTGTACTCTTCAAGGAGAGGGACAACAGTGTCGTAGAAGTCTCTGTAGCCGTCGTCAAATGTCAGCACTACCCCCCGCTTAGTATCGAACAGCTCATCAAGGTCGACGATCTCGTAGTGGTTTTTCAGGAATTGGATTTGCTTTTCAAATTCCTTGACTGATGTTTCACTCCACGGTTTCTCACCTATCGAATGGTATAGGAGGATGACCCGGTCAACCGGTGAGAAATCGATATATCGTCTGGATTCATGGTAGAGATGACCGATGGATCGCCAAATAGTTTGGCTGAGGGACATCATGGATTTACGCATTCACGGCGGGCCTATAGTTCAATGTGGTATCGATATAGCCCCTTCGGTGTAGAACGCTTCTATCGGCCATTGGATTGGCTGTAACTAATGATGGTTACGCCATCAAGTAAGCGTCCACCGATACATCTCCAACCCCCAGAGACAGTCAACTCAGGCTTGGCTTTACCGCAATGAGTGGACCGACGCTCAGAAAGCAGATTCTCCGGATGACAGTGCAGCCAGCGACGATTCATGAGCTCAGTTAGTCATGACAGTCGAACGCCAGAAGTGTTCGCAGAATGGATTATGGAACTATTCGACAATGGCATAGAGGAAGCCTTGGCCTCCCCTGCCTCCGCGGATGCTCGTGTTGCCCTCATTGGCGCCGTTACACGTAGAGAAGGTCGAAGACCGTCTTCTTATCGCACCCTCGTGCTTCTCGCCCAACAGTTCTGCAACTAAGTTTGAGGTGACCTGATAGCTCGTATTGTCCTTGGTGCACGAATACCGAACGTTATAGAGGTCGATATACTTGCTGTCGGCGAACGCACGCAAGTCCTCTGATCTGTATGTGGCACCGACGGTTTTCCTTTATTTTCTTCCCGTAGACGAATGTGTTGTGCGGGAAAGCCCCTCTCGCCGTGGGCGCAAGGACATTGTGGAGATCATCTAGTTCCGTTTCACGCTCTGGAACTTCCTCAGGTGACCAAGAGTCTATGTACACTATTTATAAAATCATGGTGTTCGGAGCGTCTTCATTCTGGGAGTGAAGAACGACTACCCCATTCCGTCTGTTAATATACTACCGAATTCCCATGGCACAAGAGACTCTTCACAACACTCCCCTCCCCCCTCAATTTCTCTATGAATTATGCGGACATGGTGGGGTCCCCGACAGAGCAGCATTCACATTTTGCTGTAGGCACGTGTGAAAGGTTCAGCATCACATTCGTGAAGGATGAGAATAATCTGACGTGGCGCAGGATGCTCATCCATGCCGCTGTCAACGGGGACCCTGGCCGGGCAGGATGTCGGAGGCTATTCGACCGAGCCTATCGCTTAGACACCGCCCTGGAGACGAGGCTCCGCTTCCTATATATTTCTCATCTCTGTCCTCAATCGACCATCTCAGCCTCGTACTCACTCGCCCGCACCCGCAACGGAAACCACCCTTCTCCGTCAACCCCCAACAACGCCTCCGAGAATCCGTCTTCTTCGTTGCCAGCCTTCGCGCTCCGTACCCACTCTACTTCACGCTCGCTCAACCCGAACCACTCCGCGAGTTTCTCTGTTTCCTCCTGCACACGATGAATCACCGTCATCGAACAGAGATTCGCGATCGTCTGGGCTTCGGGCGTCAGGGAGAACTCACCGCCAGTCTGCGTGATAAAGTGCAACGACAGGTCGTAGTGTCTGCTGTGCCGGACGGCCATCTCCAAGAACTCCAATGATGTCGAATCGCCCATCAGGTAGTGGGCCTCGTCGACGACGAAAACTACCTTCTCGTCGGCCTGTTTCGCACGCTCGTATACAGCGTTGAAGATCACCTGCATCATCAGACTCGTCTCGGTCCGGCCACGAACGCCCTCTTCCTGGTTCAAATCGAGATAGAGCACCTTCGAGTCCAAATCCAGCTCCGTCGGCGCGGCCAGGTTCGCCAGGTCCCCACCCTCTCGGAACGACGGGCGGAGGTCTTTGAGCAGCGACTGGGAATCGGTGCGCACACTCTCCTGTTCTCCCTCGGTAGCGTACCCGAACTGTCCGGGCTCCGAAAGTAGATCCTCCAACACCGAAATCACGGTGCGGACGGTCGGCGACTCGTTCGAATGCGTCTCCGGCTCTCTCGTGATCCCCTGGCGCTCGTAGGCGACCTGGACGGCCCGCCTGAGCGTTTGCTTTCGCTCCGCAAGGGGATTGTTCGCGACGTGGGCGAAAAACGTCTCGAAGAACGTGAGGACCCACGTGATCTGTTCTGCCCACGGGTCGAGGTCGGGGACGCTCGCCAGCACCGACTCGGGCGTCGGCTGCAGTTCAAGCGGGTTGAACCCGCGCTTCCCGCCGACCGTGACGCGTTCGCCGCCGAGGGCCTCGTTCACGCCCGCAAAGCCCTCCAGCGGGTCGAGCATGATGATATGGGTGTCCGGGTCGTACATCGCCCGCCTGACGAGCTGGAGTTTCGTCGAGAATGATTTGCCCGCGCCGAGTTGCCCGATAACCATTGTACAGTATCCCGTCTCGCGGTTGAACCGATCGAGAATTACGGGGCTCTCGTTCAGCGCGTAGGTGCCATACTCGATACCCGGCTCCGCAAACGTCCCGGCGACGAAGGGAAACATCGCACCGACCGCGCCGCCGAGCACGGGAACCGTCGTCTCCATCGACTCCGCGAGCCGGTCCACAGCAACGGGAGCGCCAGACGACAGCGTCGCAAGTTGGTTCCACCGTGGTAGGACCGGCGTGAGGTTCGCCGGCGAGCGTCGTGCGGTGTTTGCCACAGCAGTCGCGTTGACGTCCTCTTCGCTATCGCCGCGAACGGTGAGATACATCGACGCGTCGAAGGCCTTCATCTGGGTGTTCCGCAGGACGTCGTAGAGTTCGCGGTAGTCCGCCAGATCCTTTTGCACACCGCGAGCGCCCGCTCGCCGTTTCTCAGCGAGGTACTCCTCGTCGGCCTCAAGGTCCTCGATCTGGTTCTCCAGCGAATCCAGGGTAGCGTTCGTATCCCGCGGTGCAAGATGCAGCGAGATGTCCGTGGTCCGCGTCTCCGCCGTCGCGTACAGCCCCTCAAAGAGTCCGTCTGCCGGCGAGTCAGGGAACTCGCTGACCCAGAACGACTTCGTCCACGTATCGCCGGTCCGGACGGCCCCCGAGCGGTGTTCGATACACGCCGGCGCAACGACCGACTGGTGGATATCCGGGATCCCATCGAGTGACGTCGCTCCCGCCTCGTAGGCGACTGTCGCTGTGCCCGCCGTCGTGGCGTGGCGGTCCTGTTCGTCGCCGTCCGAATCCATCGGTTCCGGCTGTCTCGTCTCCCTGTTTGGTCCGTCTTCTGCAACGTCCTCCGTCCTGGAGCCGAGAAACGGCAGTCTATCTCGAAGCCTCATTGTGTTGCCCCCGCGGTTGCGGTCGTCTCACGGTCGCGCCGACTCACCACCGGGCGCGTTCGAAGCACCCGTTCCATGTCGCCGTACTCGGGACGCTCGCCGGACCAGTACTCGCCGAGCAATTTCACGGCGTCAGCAGTCGCCACACGAGTCGCACTACAGCCGTCCATCTCGCGGATGCCGCCTTCGAGCCGCCGACAGCGTTCCGAGAGCGCGCTCGACATCGCTTCGTGCTGGGCGGCCTTCGCGGGGGCGAACCACGCCTGGACGAACAGCCCGAGGACGGGCACCGCAGTCAGCTTCTGACTCACGCTCTCGCGTTCGAACTGCACCTCGGCGGGGATCACGGGGACGACGACGTAGTGGTCCCGGATCGTCATGCGCCGATCTTCGAGGTCCCGACGGTACCACGCGACGTAGTGCTCGATGAGGGCTTGCAACTGCGAATTGTCCGCGACGTCGTCGTCACTCAACCGCGCTTCGTAGTGTGAGAGGTACTCCGAAACGGGGAACGGTTGGGTCGTCGAGTAGATCTGGATGGGGAACTCGACGACGGTGTTTAACAGGTCCTGAAACGCTTCTGCCTGTTCGCGCCACTGTTCGTCGGTCGCGAGCGCCATCGTCGGCCCGCTGACCTGGATGAGTCCCACGAGCGCCCCGTCCGTTCGTTCGAGCGCTTGCTGGTCGGAATGGACGCGCTCGATCGCGGTGTAGCCCTTCGCGGCGTCGTGTGCGATCTCCCGGTCGCTCCGGTGAAATCCGAGGACGGTCCCGATCCAGTCGAGACTGGTCGTGTAGGCCGGCGTCAGCGAGACGAAAAGCCCGCCGACCGCCATCGCACAGAGTGCGAGCGGGAGCGCGAACGTCTGGACCGGGTAGCCACCGACCGACAGCGACGGTGGCAACAGGACCTGCGTGACGAGGATGACGACGACGCCGGGGGCCATCCCGACCGCCAGGTCCGTCAGCGTGTATCTGCCGAACAGTTTCGTGCCTGTACCGAGCGATTTCGGGATTCGTTTCGTGGGGTCGGTGTGACTCATGGGTCCTCGCGCCGCGTCGCATCCGCAGGTGGTCTATCGAACGTCGACTGGCCGCTCGACGGGTCGTCCATCCGGTCAGTTGTCTCTGCGTCAGTCGGATCCGGGGTGGTTGGTCCTTGCCCGGACGACGGGCCGTCACCGCGCTCCCGCATCGGGTCGACGCCGTCAGTCCGCCCCGGTAGCGCAGATGGCCCGTCGTTCGACCGACTCGAAGCGGTTCCGCCCGTATTGCCCTGTGTGGTATCTCCCTGGTCGGCTCCCGGTCGGCTGAACACGTCTTTGAGGCCGGCCCGCGTCGCGTGGACGCGCGAGCCCATCGCGTGGGCGCGGGAACCACTCGATCCGAGCGACGTCTGTCCGCTGCGGTCAACCGCGGGGTCACCCTGTGCCCCTCGCCTGAAGTTCCGGCCGCCCTGGACCGCTGTCTGTCCGCCCGTCCGTGTTCGGTCGATACGCGCTCGGGCGCGGTGTGACGAGGTTCGACGGGACGCCCTATCGGCGGCGAAAAACAGCGCGCCGGCCTGCCAGAACAGGACGACCGGTGCGGCGACGGCGACGATGGGGATCACGAGCGCCGAGAGCCACGCGCCGAGGCCGCCCATCGTGAGGTCCAGCCCCCCGCCGAGGATCGCACCGAGTCTGAACAGGATCGCCACGGGGAGGGTCATGAACAGGAACGGAACGTAGAAGCCGGCCAGGCGGCGCATGAACCGCGAGACGAGAGCGAAGGGCCCGACGCCCGGGATCCAGAGGACGATCAGGACCGGCATCAACAGGACGAACATGTAGAGGACGACCTGGCGCACGTAGTAGATGAGCGCGAGCAGGAGAAACAGCGTCAGGTCCACGGTCAGGGTGATCGCGAGTCCGAGGACGCCGAGTGCACTGAACGACAGCGTTTGAAACAGCGAGACTTCGGAGAGGTCGGGGACGAGAAACCCCGTGAGCGCGCTCACGAATCGCAGCGAAATGGCGGCCAGCCACCACCACGCGAGCACGCCGAGCAGCCCGGAGAACGCGCGTCGCTTCAACTTCGCTCGGTGATAGCCGCCGAAGAGGTGACTCGTCGTCTCAAGCAGGATGACGATCCCGATGGAGAGCGCCCACAGCATGAGCGAGAGCGGGACGATCGCTTCCCAGTAGTATTCGTACATCCCCGGCCACACGCCGTTCGTCGGCGCGGCGAAGACGGCGTTGGGGTGGGGCGTCCCGACGACCGTCCGAACCAGGTCGTCGACGTACGTCTCGATGAGCGACGTGATGGGACTGAACAGCAGCGAGACGAACTCCGTGAGCGCGTCGACGATCGCATCGGTGAGCGCCCCCATTCAGACACCTCGCCACGGCGGCCAGATCCCCCACCCGGTCACGCGGTCCAGAATGTACACGGCGACCAGTACGGTCAGTACCGGGATGGCCATCCCGTACAGCGTTTCGAGCACGTCGATGACCGTCCCGCGAACGTAGGCCGTATCCGAATCGGCGACGTAACTGGGCGGGTTCTGCCACCAGCGCCCGGGCTCGTATCGTGCCGTCACCCCGCCGCCAGGGCTCGGGATCGTCAGAACGGCGATCCCGGACTCGTTCGTCTGGACAGTCTGGCCCGCAAGGACGACCGCGCCGTATCGCCGCGTCGTGTCGATCGGCTCGCCCGTTTCTGCGTCCCTGAGCGTGACCCGTGCGGTGACGGTCTCCTCGGTCACGTTGGTGAGCGTCACGGTGAGGTTGCTCTCCGCGATGGGAATTTCCGCGAAGGTATCGGCCGTCACGTTCGTCGAGACGCCCCGGACGAGCCCTGCCGCCGTCACCGACGAATCGATCAGGTTCCGCCGGTCCGGGTCATCGATCTTCGTCCGGGTCGCGATCCCGTAACTCCCGGTGTAGGGATCAGTGACGACGTCGAGTGCAACGTCCTCGGGGAGCTCGGGGGGCGCGATCTCCTCGCCGTAGGTTTCGAGCAGCGTGACGTTTCGGCGGGCGGAACTGGACGGTCCCGTTTCGCTCGGATACGCAACGACGTGCAGGGGGTGGAGCGGCGATCGTACCGTCTTGGTGTCGTCATCGTTCCGATAGACGAGTGCGTCCCAGCGGGGGTCGCGGGCCGAGTAAAACCGCCAGACACCCTGCACCTGACCGCCTGGTAGCGAGTAGCCCGCCCACGGCTGGTTCTTGTACGCGACGAGCCCGAGGTCGCCGTTCGGGTAGCGCCCGGTGAACCCAGAGACTCGAAGCGCGTACACAGTGACGTCGACCGCCGTCTCGACGGTGTGGGTCTCGGTCTGATACGTGACGGTGGTGTCCCATTCATCACAGCCCTCCTTGGGATCCGCACTCGCGTTCTCTATGGAGCCGTTCGTCTCCGTCGCCGTGTCGTTCCCGGCGACACAGACGGACACGCGATGGCGAAGCCGCACTTCGACGTCCGTCTCGACCGAGAGCGTGTGGTCAGTCCCCGAATACGCATCGAGGTTGGCGTAGGTCAGTGTCGGCGTGTGTGTTGCCCCTGCTGTCGTCTCGACAGCGCCGTCGACGAGCAGTCGCGTCTCTGCGATCCGGTGGAACGTAAGCGACCATTCGCTTTGTCGTTCCGTCGATGCCGTATCGCGTGGGACGGCGACGCGATAGTCGGCCGTCGCAAGCACGCTCCCGTTCGGTGCGACGTAGTGGGGCTGATCCGTCCGTGACAGTTTCGCCCGCGTCGAGGGCTGGACCGCAAAGACCGCCACGTAGGCGTCTTTCACGAATCGGCCGTCCGAGAGCGTGGTGTTCGGGGGATGGACAGATACCGTCCGGTTCGTCTCGGGGAACTCCCGGTGGTCGCCGCTGTTCCACTGTTCGACCGCACGGGGTGGGGCGTTGAACGGAATGTCGGTGAGCGCTGCGAGCTCGGCCAGTTCGGCGTCGCTTCTGTTTGCGAGTTCCTCCGGGTCGGGGTCGTCCTCGTCGCCCGACCAGAGCGTCCGAAACGTCGAGTCGTTCAGGCCGTGGTCGGTTTCGTTCGGCGGGTCGAACGACTGGGCCGTACTCGCGGCATACACAGTCGAGCTGCCGACTAGCGAGACCGCAAAGACAGCGCCGACCAGCAGTGCCCACGGGCTTATAACCCGCAACTCGTGCCACCCGCGACGACGTTGTTGAGCAGGAACTGGACGATCGCCGTCCCGAGCGGGGCGACGATGATCCCCCAGACGACGGCCTGATTGCGGGCCTCCTTCAGTTCGAGTTTCTGGTCCGCCCGCCTGATCATCGGCGTAACGACCGTTGCGCCGAGTGCAATGACGCCGCCGAGCAGCGGGCCGCCGAACTGGATGAGCGTAAACAGGTTCTTGATGGTCTCTGCCATGTCGGTGTCACAGAACGCGGTCCCGGCGGATTGGGCAAGGACCGGTTCGACGGCGACGAGACTGAAGGCGATCGCTCCGAGCATGAGCCGGCGAACTCGTCGAGAACACAGGTGAGACGTGATTGGTGGGCGATCCGGATCGTCAGCGGTGGAATTTCGGGCTGGCATTTCGTGTTTGAGATATCACTCACGGCAGGTCCAGAGCCGAATCCCCATCGACCGCAGACATACCGGCGAGCGACGTCGTAGGTGTGAGACTGGAGTATCTGAACATAAGTATTACCATTCGAACGAATGCTTTAGATTCTGTTCGTATTGTAGACCATCCGATACCGCAAGTCTCTGCCCTGCTGATTTATGTGGGTGATAGCTAGAGATAGTTACCAACAATGTACCGCGAGGTTGAGTGGGCGGTCCCGGCCGACCCGTACATCCTGTCCGAGTTGGCCGCATACGAGGGATGGCACACTCCCAAGAACCTCGAACTGAACACCGAGTTCAGCAGGCAGTGGATCGCACAGCGGTGCCGGGTGTACGTCGAACAGGGACTCACGGAACGTCACGAGGAGGATCCGGCCTACAGACTCACAATCGATGGCCGAGACATCGTTTCTGAGGAACTTGAATCAGGAGGGCCGATTAATCCGCCAGAGTAACGTCGTTCAGCCCGGAGGACTCTCAGCTATCACGCTTGGGCATGACTTGCTGTTCGGACCGTATCCGTTGTGAGCTCTTCTTGCTAAATCATGCGTAGACACCCGAACAGAACATCTTAGATAACCATATTTAGAACAATACTACCTTAGAATATAATATAGTATAGAATATATCATGGCTTGGTGTCGCAATAACATCTATAAATTCGATACTATATAATTAAAAGTTCTACTATAAGGTTGAAAAATACCCTTTCATGGCCAAAATAGCGGATATAACTAATTGATAGTTAGGACACTTGGGTATATGGAAGTGGAATAGATAGCAACAGACTATTTATCTTATTATATTGGTTGTTCACTAAAATAACAATATTATGGCCAGTGTTGCGATCAATGGGTTTCGATCCTCATCTCGAATAGAAACAAGTCGAAATGTCACTAGAACAGGCTCGGCAACACCCAGATCATACGAAACAGACAAACACAGCCGATCCGGCAATGAGTAGCTGCTATCTGTAACGATTACACCATTAGCGCTGTAATCCAAGCTGCCACGGTTTACACCACTATATTTGTAATCGAATCCGTCCCCCGGCATATCCCCACTGAAACTGTCGTCCCGTATCGTGGGACGGAGAGTACTCTATTCAGTTCATACCCACATCGGCTGATCACCTCGTAGAGGCGTTCTCACCCCCGAACAAGCGCCAGTAACAATTACATCGTGACCGCACTGGCCATCGCGGTTCTCTTACTGTCCCTTCACACGGCCTGAGTGCCGCTCATCGACTCCTTCGCCCCAATTCGTTTCGTGGAAATGTCCGTCCCCGAGGAGTGAATTTATGTGTGATGACAGTGATCACGGAGCATGGCGAAAACCGACGACCACCCGACGATACAATCCGTTGATACCGCGTTCAGGGTGATCGAGGAACTTCGCGACCAGGAGGGGGCGGGCGTGACGGAGTTAGCCGAGAGCATGGACCTGCCGAAAAGCACCGTGTTCAACCAGCTCAAGACGCTACGCGAGCAAGCGCTGGTGGTAAAAGAGAACGGCGAGTATCACCTCGGGCTCCGGTTTCTGGAACTCGGAAGCTTCGTGAAGTACAAGCGGGACATCTACGAGAAAATAGAGCCGAAGGTCGAGGAGATCGCGGAGAAGACCGACGAACGAGCACACTTCGTCGTCGAGGAGCGTCGCCACGCGATCCACGTCCACACGAAGACCGGCGCGAACGCCGTGGAGAACGGCACGAACGCTGGGACGCGTCGGACCGACCTCCACGCGGTGGCGGCCGGGAAAGCGATCCTCGCTCACCTCCCCGAGTCGGAACTCGAAGCGTTCCTCGAAGAGAACACGCTGGAGGCGTACACGGAGAACACGATCACCGACCGGGAGCAACTCCACGCGGAACTCGAACGGGTCCGCGAACGGGGATACGCCCAGAACGACGAGGAGTCGATGCTTGGACTCTGGGCGCTCGCCGCGCCGATACGGTATCCGAACGGCAAGCTACTGGGCGTTCTGAGCGTCTCGGGACCAACACACCGGATGAAAGGCGAACGGATGAAAAACGAGATCATCGACCTCCTGCTCGGGAGTTCGAACGAGATCGAGGTCAACGTCACCCACGCCCAGCAGAGTTCGTGATCTGCCCCGCAAATATTGCGAGTGCGTTCAGCAGCGTGGGACGATGAACCCCGGACCGCTTGTCTCCCGTTTCCACTCGACCGAGCCCGGAAGTACGAGCCGGTCGGAAATAGTTCATGAATAATGGTTTTTGTATTTTACATAATCTTTATATCCCTTCTTGAAGCCCTTCCTCGTGTAGTGTTCCCATATGACTGGGATGCCAATCGCAACGCGGTCAGGGAGAGGTGTCAGTAGATGAGTACAAGTACGAACAGGGGGCTCTTCACGAGGCTCGGCGACGGTGCAAGTGCGCTCGTCCAGCGGTTCCTGCCCGACGCGTTCATCTTCGCGCTGATGCTCACGTTCCTGACGATGATCCTCGCGGTCCTCCTCACCGACAAGGGGCCAGTAGGCGTCGTCACGCACTGGGGCGAGGGGTTCTGGTACGTCCTCGCCTTCTCGATGCAGGCCTCGCTGGCCCTGCTCACGGGGTGGGCCTTCGCCGACTCACCGCCGATCAAACGCGTACTGGGGAGAATCGCGGACATCCCGAGCACGCAGCGGCAGGCGATATTCGCGACCGCGGTCGTCGGACAGCTGTTCGGGCTGTTCCACTGGGGCGTCGTGCTCGTCGCGGGGGCGATCTTCGCCCGCGAGATCGGGATCGCGATGGAACAGAAGGGGATCGACGTCCACTACCCGCTGCTGGTCGCGACGGGCTATGCCGGACTGTTGCCGTGGCACCAGGGGCTCTCCGGCGCGTCGCTGCTGCTGGTCGCGACGCCCGATCACTTCCTCGCGGGCGAGATCGGCGTCATTCCGGTGTCACAGACGATCTTCAACCCCGCGAACCTGATCATCGTCGCCGGCGTCGTGCTGGTGACGGTCGTCGTCATGCCGTTGATGGCCCCGGACAAGAAGGAGAACGTGATCACCGTTCCCGAGGACCAGCTCCAGAAGGTCCAGCAACCGGTCACGGACGGGGGCGGCGAGGCGGCGAGCCCCCACCGTCTCCGGGATGCCGGCTACAAGCGGCTCCTGTTGGACACCAAGGCGGTCGGCGTCGGCCTCGGGTTGCTCATCTGGGCGTATCTGGGCTACATGTTCGCGACGAACGACTTCATGGACGTGTTCAACCTGAACATCTTCATCTCCGTGATGTTCGGGCTCGGGTTCATTTTCCACGGGACCCTCCGGAGTTACATCGACGTGTTCCGGGACGCGATACGGGGTGCGAGCCAGATCCTCATCCAGTTCCAGTTCTACGGCGGGATCATGGGGATCATGGCGTGGTCGGGGCTCGCGACGCTCATCGCGCAGACGGCCGCCCAGTACTCCACGGAGACCACGTGGTACCTCGCGGCGTTCCTCTCGGCGGGCACCGTCAACTTCTTCGTCCCCTCCGGCGGCGGCCAGTGGGTCGTCACGGGCCAGGTGATGATCGACGCCGCGCAGGGCATCCCCGGCGTCGCCCTCGACAAGACGATGATCGCGTTCGCGATGGGCGACCAGTGGACGAACATGATCCAGCCCTTCTGGGCGCTCCCCGCCCTCGGCATCGCGGGGCTGTCGATACGGGACATCATGGGCTACGTCGGTGTGCTGTTCCTGTTCAGCGGCGCAGTGATGGGCGTCGGTGCGCTGCTCATGGGACTGGGGGTACTCTAGGAGGTGAGATGCTATGGCAACCGAAACCGACACCACGGACGCCGGTCAGGGAGACGCCGAGGAGGACTTCGTTCCGTTCCTCGGGCAGTTCTTCCCGGAATCGCTGACGCTTGCGGCGCTGCTCGCGGTCCTGGCGCTGCTCGCGACGACGCCTTACCTCGGCGTCGTCGAACAGTTCGAACTGTTCTCGACTGGGTTCTTCGCGCTGTTTACGGTCCAGATGCCGCTCATCCTCCTGTGGGTCCTCTCGGCGACTATCGTCGAGTCCGAACGGATGGGGCGGGCCTTCGACTGGCTCGTCGGCGTCCTCCCGACGGGGAGTCAGGGGGCGGTTATCTACGCCACCGGCGTCGTCGCGCTGGTGTTCGGGTGGATCAACTGGGCGCTCGGGCTCATCGGCGCGTTCTGGATCGGGCGACGGCTCTGTCAGCGCGCGGAGGCGGCCGGGACCCGCGTCCACTACCCGGCGGTGCTGACCGCGGCGCTGCTCTCGCTCGTCGTCACGAACGTCGGCCTTTCGAGTCCCGGCGCGCTCATGATGGCCGATAGCTCCGGGACGACGAACTTCCTCGTCGATCCGGAGGTCGGGGACGTCGTCGTCAACATGGTGCCGTTCCTGACGCATCCGGCGACCGCCATCTCCGTCGTCGTCTTCGTGCTCACCCTGCCCGCGCTGCTGGCGGTTCTCGCGCCGAGCGCCGAGGCCGACCGCACGCCGGTTTCGGCCTTCGCCGACGTTGGCCGGGGGAGCATCGCGGAGGCGCTCGATTACTACTCGCCGCCGCCCCGCGAGGACTGGGTGTTCGCCGACAGGCTCGAACAGTCCCGGGCGATCGCCGTCGTCACGTTCCTGCTGGGTGCGATCTCGTTCGGCGGGTACTTCCTCGAGGGCGGGCGGTTGACGCTGCTGTGGCTCCTGTTCGGGCTGATGATGGTCGGGATCCTCGTCCACGGGCGGCCGATGGCCTTCGCGGAGAAGGTCACCGATGCGACGCGGTGGGCGAACCACGTCGCGATCCCGTTCCTGCTGTACGCCGTCGTGTTCGCGCTGCTGTCGGCGGCGGGGCTGTACGCGGGCATCGGCGACGCGTTCGCCGCGACCGGGTTCACGCAGGCCGTCTCCTACCTCGCGGCGCTCGTCCTCGGCACGTTCGTCCCCAGTCCCGGGTCGGTCTGGGTCATCCAGGGGCCCGCGCTCGTCGCGGCCGGGGCCGACCTGGTCCCGTCGCTCGTCTCCGTGATGTATGGGGCTGGCGTCTCGAACCTCTGGCTCGGCTTCCTGTTCGTCGGGATCATCACGACGGTGTACGGGTTCGACTGGCGTGAGTACGTCAGGTACGCGGCCGCCGTGACCGCCTACGTCTCCCTCGTCGTGATCGCGTTGCTGATCGCGTTCTAACTCCTTTTGGTCGGAGTTTCGCGCCCCATCGCGTGCGGACGGGGGAACCTTCTTATCGGGAGCGTGCGACGTAGTGCCATGGTCATCGGCGTCCCGCTCGAACTGGCGCTGGTGTTGGTCGCGATCGCATTGGTTTCGGGAGTCGGCTGTACGACGATCGGGCCGGGCGGGATCTTCGTCACGGTCGCGCTGTACCTGCTGACGCCGCTCTCGTCCGCCGAGGTCGCGGGGACGGCACATGTCACGTTCATCGCCGTGGGCGTGCTCGGCGCGGCCGCGTACGCTCGGTCGGGGGAGTTAGCCAGTACGGACGGTCCTCTGCTGGCGGGGATCCTGAGCGGAACGAGCATCCTCGGCGCGGTCGCCGGTGCCCGGATGAACACCTACGTCTCCAGGCGGCTGTTCGGCATCGTCCTCGGCGTGGTCGCCGGGGTCACCGGGGTCGCCTTGCTCTACCGCCGACGGACCGAACTGGACTCGGTCGTCGCCCTCGACCCTGGCGAGTGGCGCGGCAGAGTCGCGTTCGGGACGCTCGGGTTCTCGCTCGGCGTGACGGCCGGCCTCGTCGGCGTCGGCGGCCCCGTCTTCGCCGTGCCGGCGCTGGTGCTGTTCGGCGTGCCGATGCTGCTCGCGGTCGCCGTCGCGCAGGTGCAGGCCGTCTTTATCTCGGGGTTCGCGACCGCGGAGTACCTCACACAGGACGCCGTCTCGGGCCGTTACGCGCTCCTCGTCGGCGTTCCGCTCGTGGTCGGCGCGCTCGGCGGGTGGGTCGTCGCCCACCGCGTCGACCCGGACCGGCTGAAAGCCGCGCTCGGCGTCGTCCTGATCGGCGTCGGTCTGTATCTCGTCGTGTTTCCGCCGGGATAGTCGGGTCGTGGGGGCGGTTGAACTGCGACGACTCGAAGCGCACCCCGCGTCAGGGGTGTGAACACGCCCCAAAATTATATACACATTCGGATATCAAATACCGCTGATGCGCAGGCTCCGATCCGCAGCTAGACGTATCACAGTCGTCGCAGGTGTGGCGCTCGTGGAACTCGTCTCGTACCTCTCGCTCGATCGGTACGGGAGGGGGTTAAACAGCATCCCGACGGTCGTGATGGAGGAGTTCCCCGAGATCGACAAGGAACTACTGGAGAAGTTCAGCAGCTTCGACCCGGAACTCGGCTGGGCACCTCAGCCGAACACGACGAAGCAGAAAGACACCGGCGAACACCTCCCCGGCGAGGAGGTCAGGACGGTGGTCACGTACTCCACGGACGAGTACGGTAGCCGCGTCTGTCCGGCGCGGGACCGGGACCCGGACGCCGACCTGACGGTGTCGACGTTCGGCGACTCCTACTGTTTCTGTCGCGAGGTCGACGACGACGAGACGTTCCAGAACTACCTCGCGAAGAACCTCGATACGCACGTCGGCAACTACGGCGGCGGGAACTACGGGCTCGACCAGGCCCTGCTCCGACTGAAGCGGGTGTATCCGGACGACCCTTCGGACTACGTCTGCATGATCGTCACCGCCTCCTCTATCGCACGCATCCTGAGCGTCTGGAAGCACTATCAGGAGTTCGGCAACGTCCTCGCGGTCAAGCCGCGCTACACCCTCGAGGACGGCGAACTGAAGCTCATCGAGAACCCGATATCCGAGAAGGAAGACCTCCGACACCTGCGGGGGTACGCCGACTTCCTCCGGAGCAACGACTACCACTACGAACACTGGTTCAAGCCGCACCTGGCGTCGTTCCCGTACACGGACGACTTCCTGCGGAACTCGGACCACGTCCGCTACTCGCTGTACTCGGCGCTCAAGGAGGTCGAGGAGAAGTTCGAGATCGACGTCCCCGGCATCGACTGCGGCGAGCGGATCGCACAGGCCAACGTGCGGCTGGAACAGCCCCGGGTCAGATACCACGAGGATCTGTTCGACGAGCACGAGGACCTGTTCACCGCCATCCTCGGCGAGTTCGTTTCCTACGCCGAGGAGCAGGACTTCACGCCCGTGTTCGTGATGGTCCAGCAGTTGCGCTACGCGACGTATGAGGAGGAACACGGGGCGATCTACGGCGACCTCCTCGACCGGATCGACGAGCAGTACTCGGATCTCGTCACGATCGATATGGCGAACCATCTCGGCGGAGGCGGCGACGTCGAGTCCCTGTACGTCGATCGCGGCGAGGGCGGCCACTACAGCCCCGAGACGAACGAGCGGATGGCCGACGTCCTCGTCGACGAGGTGTTCGCAGACGAGGCCCCCGAACAGCACGCATGAGTCCCACACAGCTCGTGACTCGACGGCGGCTGCTCGATACGACACGGAACGGGATACGACCTGAGGGCCGATGTTGACCTTCCCGTTCGACCCGCCGCTCCAGGTCCTGCTGGTCGTCATCGCCCTGTTCTCGGGCATCGGCATCACCACGATCGGGCCGGGCGGGATCTTCGTGACGATCGCGTTGTACTCGCTAACGCCGCTTTCCTCGAACATGGTCGCGGGGACGGCACACTCGACGTTTATCGCCACGGGGCTTGTCGGGAGCGCAGCGTACGTCCACTCCGGCGAGATGCGGACCGGCGAGGGGCGCGTCATGGCGATCATCCTCAGCCTCGCCAGCGTCGTCGGGGCGCTGATCGGCGCGTACGTGAACTCCTTCGTCCCGCGATCGGTGTTCGGCGTTCTCCTCGGGGTACTGGCGATGGCGACAGGCATCACCATCGTGTATCGCGAACGCCGGCAGCTCAGCCCGCTGTATGAACTCGATGCGACAGAACCGCAGGGCCGCCTCGTCCTCGGAGTTCTGGGGTTCGCTCTCGGGGTCGCGAGTGGGCTCCTCGGCGTCGGCGGGCCGGTGATCGCCGTGCCGGCGCTCGTGCTCGTCGGCGTACCGATGCTGCTTGCGGTCGCCGTCGCGCAGTTCCAGTCGATCTTCATCGCCGTGTTCGCGACCACGGGCTATCTGGCGCAGGGGAACGTGTCGCTCCCGCTCGCTATCCTGGTCGGGACGCCGCTTCTCGTGGGCGTCGTCGCCGGGTGGAAGGTCGCCCACCTGATCGATCCGAACCGGTTGAAGGTTGCCCTCGGAGTCGTCCTGTTCGCGGTAGGTCCGTATTTGGCGCTCTAGTCTTTTCTATCTGGAAATCAGTTAATCCACTTATAGAATATAGATAATTATGAACTACTATACGTCCGGTAAGTGAACCTGAGAGGTTCATCGAGTCCAGTAGAACCCCCACCAGAATAGCCTTATTAGTAATACTAACCCCCATTCAAAGAGTAAATAGAGGCGGGCTAGTAGTCCTTAGAGATGTGATTATAGCACAATACTATAAGGAGGTAATAGTAGTGTTACGAGTGGAATGACGTGTGAATTGAAAATTCCTTACCCAAGTATCCCATCGAGTTCGGCAGACCGCTTCCGAAGCGTATTCTCACTCACGTTGCCCGCTTCGGCTAACGCCGCCTGGGTGAGCGAGACATCCTGTTCGACACCCGCGTAGTACAGACAACCCGCTGCAACGCCCGCGGGATTGCGTCCGTTCGCCAACCCGTGCTTCTCCGAACGCGTCGCCAATTCGAGCGCACGACGGCGAACACGCGCCGGAACCAACTCCCTGCACGCCGACGCACAGCTCGCGACGAACGCCTGCGGCCGCCGAACGGGGACGTCTAAGCCGAGTTCGGTGTTGAGAACGCCGTATGCCCGCCAGATGTCTCGTTCCTCACACGAGGACACCGCCGCGAGTTCTCCGACGGTAAGGAGCGTCTCTCGGCACCGACACGCCGCGTACACGCTTGCGGCCGCCATCGACTCGACCGACCGTCCGACAAGCAGTGATTCGGACTGAGCCTCTCGGAACACCCGGCTCGCCTCCTCACGACAGGCAAACGAGAGGTCGAGGCTACTGGTCAACCTGGCTATCTCTCCGCAGGCGTGTGCGAGGTTTCGGTCCGCTGTCCCGTCGAACTGTCCCCGACGCTGTTGGATCCGCAATCGGTTGAGCGTCCGGCGTTTCCGCTGGCTCAGTTTGTTCCCGTTTCCGTCCCGTCGGTAACCGATGGACGTGACGAGTCCGCGGTCGTGTCGTGCGGGCGTCAACGGCGCGCCAGTCTGTTCACGGGTCTCTGTGTCGTTGCGGTCCCGCGGCGTCGCAGCGTGGTCGAGTCGGTACTCGTCTGTGATGAGCCCGCATTCGGTACAAGCCGTCTCGCCGTCCGCCGTGCGAAGCGTCCCGTCACAGTCCGGACACGCCGTCCCGGGATTTTCGGATGAAGTTGTCTCTAGGGGCAGGTCTTCGTCGAAGCCACTGTCGTAGGTGTCTCTGAGCGACATAGTTCGTATCGAGACGGACGAATTCGCCCGCCCCGCACCCCTCAGGGGGCGATAAACTACTGCGGGGAGCGTCATCCGATTCGGGTGAGTCCGTTCCTCGCCCAAACGACGGCAAACGTAGCACCTGAAAACCCTCCTACCCTACGCGCTTTCTCCGTGTTGGAGGTGGGGCGTGTCCGTGAGTTCTACACCGCGTTCTCACTGCTCGTCGTTCGAAAGGGAACGATATCCCGTTCTAACGCATTCCCAACACGGAAAGTCGGTACTGAGTTCGGAACACTCACAGTCGGTTGGTCCCTCCGCCATCCTGTCCGTTTCAGTGGATTCGGGTGTCGCGCTCGGCTCTTTCGTCGGGACACCACCGTCCGCAGCGACCTGCCTGTCTATTGCGGCGTCGAGGACGGGGTTTCGGATCGCCACCGCGACGCGGTGTTTGCACGCGCCGTCGTACGCGGCGTTGGCAGGGCACTCACAGTCACTTGGAAGCCCGTCTTCGACTGTCACGAGGTACTCGTGGTTTTCCGGGTCGGCGTGGCTCCCGTTTCGTACGCGAACGCCTTCGGCTTCGATCGAGAACTCGAAGGCCTCGTACTGGGCGCGTTTGATCACTCGCTTCGTCACGTCCAATCTCGCTAGTGGTGCTGTCATTGGTCGGTGCAGGCGAGGAATCGCCCGCACCCCTCAGGGGACGATAAACGACCGGCGGGTGGAGTACAGCGAGACAGATCTGATAGCTATTGCACCATGCGTTCCCACGAGAGGTTTCTAACGGTCCTTGCTCTCTTCGGAGGGGCAACAAACAATCTTCTAGTCCGCACTGGCAGAAGTGTTGTCTACGTCTACATCATCGAGAAGGGGAGAATCGACAGCATCCAGAGACGAGAATTAACCAACGGCGGGTGCAAAGTTACGCTGTTGTTGGTTAACCTGCTTGCGAACAGCCCAGCAGGTGCATCTGTCAGGAAACTATTCCTCGAAGTAAGAATTATATCTTTAGCCCTGCAAACTCAGGTATGTCCAAGACAGACCCCGAGGATGGGCCGCCCCCTTTCGAAGATGCGTTCGCCAGCGACGACGTCGAACAACGCATCTACGGCACTATCCTGCAGACCCGTGAGCCGACGACTGCGAGTGCCATTGCTGATGCCGCCGACTGCGACCCGAAGACCGCCCGGAAGTACCTTGGCTGGTTCGACGATTTGGGGATCGTCACCCGGCACGATAGTCATCCGGCCACCTACGAACGGAATGATGCGTATTTCGAGTGGCGACGCATCAACCAGCTCGCAGGCGACCACTCCGTCGAGGAACTCCAAGAACTCGTTCGTGAGATGACGACGCGCATCGCCGAGTACGAAGACACGTACGATGCCGCGTCACCGGCCGCTGTCGATGCCGTCGCCGCCGCGGAGGCCAGCGACGAACGAACCATCGACGACGTGTACAGCGACCTCGCCGATTGGGCGACCGCTCGTGAGGAGCGTGAGCGCTACGAACGCGCTCGCCAGCAGCGCACAGGTGGCAAGCGCGAACAGGCCTCCGGGTAGTCTCCCGATGGTACCACCGTCAGGTGATGGTGGGAGTCCTGCTCCCATCGACCGTCCCATCCTCGAGTTCCTCCAGACGCGGCTCCAAGCGACGAGGCAGATCTCCCGAGCGACCGTCACGGACGCGAGCGGACATCTGGAGCTTCAGGTCATCTTTGCCCCGTCGTACTACCCGGAGACCGTCGACGAAGTACAGTTGACCGTCCGTTGGTACACGAATGACGACTTCAAATTCCACTATCGAGAGGAACACACTGGCCACGACTGGGAATGCCGGTGGGATCGACACCCGAACCCCCACAATACACGGGACCACTTTCATCCACCTCCTACTGCCCCGACACCAGGCGAAGATGTATCGTGGCCGGACGACCATCGTGACGTCGTTGAGCTAGTTCTCGAGGAGATCGAAGACCGGATCGCAGCACTCTGGAAAAGTGAGTAGGGAGCGATCATTCTTCTGCCTGCTCTGTGAGTTCTCGACGAAGCGTCTTCCCCGAGCAGCGTTTCGCATTGATGACCTTGCCGTCCTCGACGGTCACGAGCGCGTATTTCGCGGTTGAAATGTACCCCTTCGGCGCGACTTTCACGCCGACCAGTACGCCGTTGGGGAGCGTCACTGTCTCAAGTATCGTTCCCTCTTCGCGCTTCGGATAGAGTTCTCTGAGGACGTGCTTGATCACCGCTGTCCGAGTCTCCGGATTGAGGCCTTCGCCCACAGGAATCCTTCGTGAGCAGGCATCATTGTCGTTTGGTCGGAACTCAGTCCACAACCCTTGTCCACCGGCACGCGAGGCGACGAGGTCGAGAACATATCAAACCGTAAGCTTGCATGCGGTTTGTATGGCTCCTACGATTTGGATGGTTCATACCCACTCTCCCATCCTCTAACAGCAAAAAAGAGACGAGGCTGGCTACCGTTGGCCCCTTACTCCGTGTGAGACGATCCGCGACCACCCCGTCAGTGCGACCGACACTCGCCCCTGGTACCAGTTCTTGGCGACCCCTCTGAACGTCACGTCTTCGCCTTCCCGCACCATCCCCTGCCTGCTCTTTCGCCAGACCGTGAACTTGATCCGGCCGCTCTCGTCTTCAATGAGTCCGACCTGCTGGATTGCGGGGTTACTTGGATTCCACAGTTGGGTCACAGTTCCCCGAATATCCACTTCTCGCCGCGAGACGTCCTGTACGGCTGCGATCGGAACTACCTGTCCCGGTGCCTGCTCCAACTCCTCGTACACGCCCACGACTGCGCTCGTGATCTCCGTGCCGTCCGCAACACGCTCTGCCAGCCGCCGACTGATCGCCGCCCGCGACCATCCTGCCAGCTTCTCGTCCAACCGCATCGCCTGCTCGTTCACCGCTCCCAGTTCTTCACGCGACAACTCCGTTTGTGGGTCCGCCCGCTCCGGGTCCAACCACGGGTCGACGCTCCCCGCTCGTTTCTCGAACGCCGCCCGCCACTCGTCGCTATCCGCCGCCACCGCCCGTCGGGTCCGTTTCTCTCTGTCTGATTCCTGTTCCCTGTCGCCCCGAGTCCTCGTCCGTTCGACTTCCCACGCCCGCGCTTCCAGTCGCTCCTGGGCTTCCAACGTTTGCCCGAACAATCGCCCCTCGACCGCCCGCTCGTCCGCGTAGTCGATCTTTGCCTGAATCTCCTGTGCGACGCTCGCTCGCAGGTCCAGTCGGCCCTCGCTTTGCTCGACTCCCTCCGCGCCCGCTTCGTGTTCACTCGTCTGTGCCCGACCCGCAGGTTCATTACCGCGTAGGTTCGTACTTGACATTGGAATCTCTCGGCTCTGTTGAATTCCTTAGTGAGTTACAGGTTCAGTCGGTAGTTTGAGTAGATGCAGCCCCTCCCAAAGTCTCGGTTGCTCCGATTTGTCGAGGAAGCATTTCAGTTAGCCCAACGTGCCGTAGCTCGGTACTCCTCGAAGTTCTCGAAACAACGCTATACGCTCCATCAGCACATCGTTCTCCTCTGTCTCAAAGTTCGGAAGAACACAACGTATCGCACACTCCTCGACGAACTCATCGAGATGCCCCGTATTCGGAACGCGATCAATCTCAGTGAACTCCCTGCGCCATCTACGCTATGCAAAGCGTTCGATAGACTCGATATGGCTGTCTGGCGAGTGCTGCTCAATCTCTCTGTTTCACTGCTTCCGACTAACGGTGTTACGGGGGTCGACGCCTCAGGGTTTGACCGCAGTCACGCCTCGAAGCACTACACGAAACGAGCCAAACTCACGATTCAGCAACTCAAAGTAACACTGCTGGTCGATTCCAAAGTGAACGCTGTCCTCGATTTACATGTGACGACGACACGAAAACACGATAGCCAGATCGCTCCGTCGTTGATCAAACGCAATCCCGAGACTATCGACATCCTGCTCGGGGACAAAGGTTACGACGACCAGAAAATTAGACGGCTTGCCCGTCAACACGGGATTCGTCCACTAATCAAGCATCGTGAGTTCACATCGCTTCACAAGGCATGGAATGCACGCTTAGACGCCGATCTCTACGGTCAACGGAGTCAATCAGAGACAGTCAACTCAACACTCAAGCGGAAGTACGGCGCATTCGTCCGGTCACGACGCTGGTGGAAGCAGTTCCGTGAACTCGCTCTTGCGTGTATCGTCCACAATCTTGACAAAGCAATCTAACGACCAGTACAGGCGACCCACAGATCGTTCGGTACAGCGACCGAATCAACCTACACAACTTCTTATAAGTCGTCGAAGTCAGCAACGGTAGTCGCCATGCCTAGAAACATCAACCCAAACCCAGCGGCACCTGCCGGGATCGAGCTCTGTAGGAGGAATCCGCCGGTGAACGCACTAACACCGCCAACAATAGCTCCACGCTTCCTTGCCGGGGCGGCCTCACGAGAGAGAGAAATAAACGTTCGGCGATGTGCTATCATCATTGAACTCACAGCCACATAGAGCGGTAATAGTGAGATTGTAAGCAAGTGATCTGTCGCAGCGAATTCTGCGACGGATGCCGTAACTAACAGTCCAACAAGTAGTGACACAGCGTACCGGAGGGCACGACGCATATCCCGAACTGTGGTTACTGCGGCTAAAAAAACCATCTGTGTTACATACACTCGCCAACTGGTTTTTTCCGGTTATTATGCACGTGTAGTGTTCAGTAGATTCACGTGAACAATTCTCTAAAGAAGAGGATTTCAACAGAGCCAATCTCTCCGATTCCGAAGGCGCTCACCGCGCCGACGACCGCGACACTAATCGCGGTTTTCTACACACACCGACAGACTCATCGACACCGTCACCGCTTGCGCGCCGCTCGCGCCTTCACGAGCGCCCTCGGGCGCGAGTGGCGCGCTCCCGAGATGGAACCATCCAGCACCGCGCCGCCGTCAGGCCCGCCGCGAGCGACCAGCACACAAGCCGGTTGTCGGTCCCGTCGGTTCGAGCGCAGCGAGAACGGCCGGACCGAAAGCGCGCTTGGTGCTGGCGTCGAAACCACACGCCCGGACCGTGGCCGAGCCCCCGAGGCCGCGAAAGCCCGGACTGGTCGGTCGCGAGCGTTCCGAGGCACTGCGGTCGTGCCTCGGCTGCGAACGGCGACTCGTCGCCGTGAGCGGGCGGCGGGCGAAAGGAGGCGCGCGGGGCGAGCTAGAATAGTCAGAAGCAGGAAACCACTACGGCGGTACTGTGCCTACTCAGATCTGACTACCAGTTCTGGATCGAGGCGTTCGAAAATGCCGTCGAAATCGTCGTCGAAGCTCACGATTCGGTCGATGGAACGCAACTGACAGTGAGCAACGGAAACGGCATCGGTAAAGCTCAGTGACTGATCTGCGTACGTTTCGAATACATCGAGTGCAGCGTCGAAGATGTCGGGCTCGACGAATTCCAACCGAAACACGTCCGGGAAGTCCCTCTTGCCGAGAATTCGATCACCAACTGTGCGTGCCGCTTCAAAGCTACCAGTTCGTTTCCGGGTGAGCGTGATGACTTCGTCGAAGGAGTAGTCGTTCGTGTAGGGCTGACCGAATTCCCCATCAAGTAGCCGCTCGAAAAACCCGTATGCTTCGTCATGTCGGGTCGCGTCTACATCGTGGTGTACATAACACCCCTGTATCGATGAAGACACTCATTCGTAGAGTATATCGTCGATATCCGATTCGTCGGTTTCTTTTCCTGACTCGACTGTCCCCTCGTGAAATGCCGCTTTGGTTGTTCCTGATATCGGCACGCGTTCCTCGCGAAACGACTCGATCAAGTCCGTTTTTGAGGCGACTGCTTCGTTGACGAGTCGTTCGAGTAATTCTTGCTGCGTAACCTTTGTCCCCGTCTTCACCCGGATCTCCGCCTGTAATCGTTCAAGGCGGGATTTCGTTTCTTCGTCTATCTTCACGAAGGTCACCATATCACACGGTAGTAAGGTCTACCAAGTCACATTTTATACTAGTTCCTGACACTAGTCCCTCCACCTGTGGACGAACGCTGTGATTAGTTCTCCGTGGTACTGTCGTATATCGCTTCGAATTCCTGCTCTCCTCGGATCAACTCATCCATGCCTTCAGTGAGCGTTACCTCTCCGAACACGGTTGCTCAGTAGTACGCATACAGTCCGTCCTGTCCTCGCTCGGGACATCGGCGCTTCTCAATAAGACCGACAGCAACGAGCTCGTTGTATAGCCTAATCCAGCGTGTGCACATATATTTGAAAGATACGAAGATATATTGAGGATAGGTTCCTACAGATAGGTATGACTGAGTTCGATCCGGCCCCGGAGTCCGACGATACCCAGCGACGGTGGCAGACCCGAACAGACACGTTTGGTCGTGTCTACGATGTCGTCCTCGGGATTACGTCTCCAACTGCATACACCGAGATCGCTGAGCTTGCGGACTGTTCTCCGAACGCCGCGAAAAAGCACCTTGAACGCTTAGCGGAGATGGGCATCACTCGAGCCAATAGAGACAGCCGCCCGGCGACATACGAGCGAAACGAAGGATATCTCGAATGGCAGGATGCCACCCGGATCGCGTCCGAACTCTCTGTCGAGGAGATCATCGACCGAGTTGAGGCGCTTGAAGCGCAGCGGACGGAATACGAAGCGCAGTTCGAGACGGATGATCCAACAGCCGTCAACGTCTTTGACCACGGTGATCACGAAACCATCCACGAGCGGATGACCGCAGTGAGCGAGTGGCAGGGAGTGATTCGGGACATCAGGCTGTACGAACTTGCTCGCCAACTTTCCCAAAACGACGGGCATCTGATTCCGGCTTAAATGAATCCGCCGCCGGAAGATAAAGCGCCCCGATCGACAGGCCCACCGGATCGACAGACGCTACTCCTGCTGGAGCGCCATCTTGTGTCGGATTCACTCGTCGCCGAAACTGCGTTTGACCCGGATTCCTATGAACCCCGATTGCTTCGTGGATTGCTTGAGGCTGGCCGATACCCGGACTCGGTGACTGCAGCCCGACTCGACATTCGATGGTTCACAACCGGTGATTTCTCGGTCCACTACGTCGAGGAACACGAGAGCGGGGAACGCTGGGAGTGTCGCTGGGACCGTCACCCGAACACGCACAACACCCGGTTACACTTTCATGAGCCACCGTCAACCACCGAAACCACCGATCTCGAACTGCTTTCGCTTCATCCACTCGAAGTATACTCTACCGTCTGCACGGCAATAGAGCAACGCATAGAGACACTGTGGTCCGCTGAGTAGAGGGTCTCATACCGGATTTTGTGACCGACAGCAGCGTGTATCGCACGGTATCATCGAGGGGAGGACACTCTCCTCGGGAACAGGTCCGCTGGATCCTCCGGGAATCCGCTACTCGGTCGCAAGTTCGTCGTAGATATCCTCGTGTTCGTCGAGATCCTGTCGGCCAAGAAAACGGATGAGATACCGCCGCGCCTCTTCGGGGGACATCTCATCAGGGATCTCTGGTTGATCGCTTCCAGTGGCCATGCTTAGCTTCCACTATGAGGGTCCTGTTCATAACCGTTCGGTTCGTTGGATGAGCTCTCATCAGTTGCTTCGTGCTCTTCCGTCCCCGACAACTGGGTTGTGCCGTCGATACGGGATAGCCAAAGGTTGATCGTCGCTTCATATTCCGGTGCGAGCGGCTCTGTGTGCGCTTGCAGATATTCGATCACATCGTCCTCATTGACACTGGCCTCGTCCGTCGCGAACGCCTTCAGAATCTCTTTGACCCTTCGATCGTAGTCGAACCGGTGGCCATTGAGGGCGTAGAAAATCCGGGTCGACATGAGCGCCGTTCGCTTATTCTCATCCACGAATGGATGATTTGCCACTATGAGCCGAAGCAGCTGCAATGCGTTCTCATGGAGCGACTCGGGAACGTGACCGAAATGCCCCTCTTGAATGTGTTCAACGGTGTATTCGATATCGTCTGGTGAGGAGATACCAGCCGCTGTATCCGTGTTCGACTCTACGATTAATCGGTGAATCTCACGGATATCAGCAGCCGACAGATAGCTGAGTGACTTCGGCTCCTCGGTCATTATCGATCTCCTCTGTGACAACGTTTATCTAACCACTGCTTTTTGTGGCCGACTTGCTTCGTACCACGCTCCGTTTGGACTACTTCCACCTCGGTATCCGGAGCTATATCTGAGATCCCGTCATACACGGAACTGAAACGCACGAGAATGCCCTCAGCCAAGCGAGATCCGATGACCTCAGACGAAAACGCAAACGCGAACACGGACTCCCTCGGTGACTGTCCGCACTGCGAAACGATGCTCTCCCGCCGGCACGTCCTCGTGGAGTACGAGACGGCTGCCGGGCAGAAACACTACGCCGAATGTCCGCAGTGTCAGGACGTAGTCCGGCCACAACCGGAGTAACAGTCGTGCCTACTTTCGATATCGATCGAGAGCGGATCAACCTGTTTCACGTCGGCTTCGAGTACATCTTCTCGGAGTACTTCGACCAAGATGAACTCTTTCAGGACCTCAATCCGTACTACGACCCCGACCAGTATCGCTTCGCCGTACCCGCAGACGAGATCGACGATATCACCTCCCGACTCGAAGACGCCTACTACGATCCGGTACTCGTTGAAGACCTCGAACCATACTGCGTAGTAAAGGAGAAATACACGAAACACGCGGACATTCTTCGAGAGTCAGTCGCGACTTGGGAGCGACGTGGGAATCTCTTCTTCTTGCTCCCGGACGAACTCACCGTAACGGAAGCGATCGAAGCGGGTGCCACGCCAATCGAGGACACGGAGTTCATCGTCGGGCTATGACGAGTTGGCACGCAGCGAGTTTCCCGTTCACGCCACTACCAGTCGTCGCCGATCCGTTCCCGGGCGTCTTCGTACCCCTCGTTCGTCCGCCAGCGTATGCCCGTATCGACGTGTTCGACGACGTAGCGTCCCCGACAGGCACCGCAGCGACGCTGTTCGGGGTCGGTCACGCTCTCTGAGGCTCGATGCCGGTCGGCGCGCCACGAACACGCCGGGTCAGTACAGCGAAGTACCAGCCGCGCGTCGCTGAACGACCGGCAGTGCCTCGGCACATCGAGTTCAGCTGCTTTCGCTTGGAATCGTTCGCCGTGCGTCGACTCGCCAAAGTGCTGGAACTCCCAGGCGTGGACGAGTTCGTGGCGGATCACCTCGGTGAACTCCTTCCATCCGTACTCCTCGTAGGCTGCCCAGGTGAGTCGGATCGTCACCGACTCCGACTGACGGTCGAACAGACACACCCCCGCCCGTCGCTTGGCACGCTCCGAAAGTTCCCACTCGACCGAGTCGGTGTCGACGTCGATGGCGACCGATTCGGCGTACGACCGGGCACGTTCGAGGAACTCCGCCCGCGTCGTCGGGGCGGATGCTGTCCTGGCCGACGCGCCTTCGCTGGCCGATCGGGTCGTCGCTTTCGTCTCAACCGACTCGTCTGTGGAGTCCATCCGAAATCGTTCGTCCGCCAGTGTCGTCTGCTCGCCCGGCATTAGAGCCACCGGTTGGTGTGGGATACTGCCGGAACGAGCTCTCGGCGTTCACGAGGAAACGTACCAAGACTGCGTCTCCCCCGCCTCATCGGGATCGCGCTCGTTGCCGTCGAAGCACATCCGCTCGCCGTTTGAGTCGTTCAAGGACCGCCAGTCGAGCTTCGTGGCTGTTCTCGTGGGCAACGCACGCCCGAAGCGTCTCCATGTCGTCGATGGTCTCGATCCCGGCGCGAAGCAACCGTGGATCCGTCGAGAGTCGCTGTGCCGGGGTGAGCCGGTTCGGATTCGACTCAGTCGGTAGTTTGTTGGCCATTGAATTTGCGTCTCCACCCCGTGAGACGCGATAAACTCCTGTGGGGCGTTGAGACGTTTGTGTTCAGAGCGCGATGTGCTGTTGCACAGGCTCCGCAAGTGTTTTCCCACGCGAAGCCGGTATATATTGAAGGCGTCATAAAAGAGTTCACACACTATAACGGTGTTGAGTCCTATCTATCGTTAGATACAGTGGAGCTACGAAATAGGACGCATCGTAGTCCCTGAATGTATTGCCCGCTTCGACGTATTGGCCGGGAATTTTTCATAGTGTTCTGTATTGGTTCGGTAAATCCATGAGTGGGGTAACTGAGGCAGATTTTCAATCGCTGGTTGACTATCTTGACGGGATAGCGATTTGGATCTATTCTGAGCCAGATGAGTTTGAGTATATCAGTTCTGGTGCGGAGGGAATTTGGGGGATCTCTGCTGAGACCATACAGAATGATCCGTCCAAGTTAGTTGAACGCATCCACCCGGAAGACGTTGAAACTGTGCTGTCGCAAATGGAAGCCGGTCCCGAACAGGTTTCTGAGGAATCGTATGAGAGTCGGGCTGTACATCCGGATGGGACGATACGTTGGGTCCACACTCGGCAGATCCCACTACGAGACGACGACGGCACGCTACAGAGAATAATCGGCATCTGTACAGATATCACCGAACAAAAGCGCCGTGAGCAAGAATTTGAAGCTCTCAATCGAGTTCTCCGCCACGATATCCGTAATGATATGAGCGTCGTCCTGGGATGGGGAGAGATTCTCGAAGCACACGTTGATAGCGAGGGAGAGGACCTACTGGAGAAGATGATGTCAGCTTCAGACCACGTCGTGGAACTCACCGAGATTGCACGGGATTACGCTGAGACGATTGGAAGCACTGAGCAGATGGAAATCAAACCGGTTTCGCTCCATCCGATTCTTACACAGGAAATTGAGCTTCGACGCGAGTTCTTTCCACAGGCGGAGTTCAACGTTACCAGCGAGATCCCGGATGTCGAAGTGATGGCAAATGAGATGTTGTCCTCTGTCTTCCGTAATTTGTTGAATAATGCGGTCCAACACAACGACAAAAGTGAACCTGTTATCGAAGTTCGTGTAGAGACACAGGGTGAGAGCGTCACGATTCACATCGCGGATAATGGGCCGGGGATCCCCCCGTGAACTGAGAGAGTCGCTGTTTGAAGAAGGACAGAAGGGGATAGGCAGTTCAGGAACCGGTATGGGCTCTATCTAGTCAAAGAACTCCTTGAACAGTATGCTGGAGATATCGAGGTTAGTAAAAATACCCCGACAGGATCCGTATTTCACGTTGAACTTCCCCGTCCAGATTAGTCTCTTTCCCCCTACGCTTTTTCTTAGATACAGATAAATCCGACATCTCATTACACAAGAGATGCAGCGATAGGTGTCCCGAAATTACCACCGACTCTGCATTCCCCGACAGCCGGTTCTGGAAGAGTGGTATATAGAGATGTGCAACGTATCGGCTCCTCTAAAGCACAGTTCGGAGCGGATGGCAAAATCGCGATATTCGGGCCGGGCCGTGGTGCTGATATTGATGATTATGTAGACCCGAATGACACAGATTCACCTGTCGAAGATGCGCTGGCGATTGCTGAGGATATCGGTGACGCGACAATTGTGCTGCCTTACCATGGTCACATCATCGACACCGGCCCGATATTCGCCCGACCGCGCGTCACGGTCGTCGGGAACAGATGCACCGTCGAAATCACGGGCGACCAAGGCGGACTGATATCAGACCTGAGCGCTGCCGCTGTTGACAGCAGCGGAGAGCTGACGTACAAGTTTGACATCGAGGGGAGCCTCACGATCAAGGGCCAGGGCCCCAACTCCGGGCAGGGCGGATATGCCGTTGAACAAGTCGACGGCTTTGCGGAATGTATCTGGGACGGGCAAACCGTTAGAAACTGGGACGGGGCCGCGTGGCTGGAGCGTCAAGGCGCGGCGAATTACGACAACGAATTTACCCACCTTCGATTCACCAACGTGGACGCTGGAGGCGCACCGGGAGTCATCGTGTCTCGTGACGGGGGTGCCCCCGAGACATGGCATTTTCTTTCTGGGAAGCCTGTCGATGATGGATCGGGGAGCGACTCCCGGTTCCTTCGTAATGACGGCACAGGGGGGTTCGGTCCGGAAAACATTGATGTTATAAACGTCGGCGGGACTCTTGCAGAATTGGTCAGGGCAGATACTGGAACACAGGTTAGCGTGTCAATGTGGAACTACGAGCCAGTTGGGAAAAATTCATCAAGTAAAGTATTCCGTGGAAGTGGTCAATGGGACATTGGCCCTGGAAGAGTGAACGATAAGGGCGCGAGTTATAGCATTGATGAGGTCTTTAGCTTAGACCCCGCGGTTGGGACTGAAGTTCGACCGGCAAAAATAGACGCCAATATCACTATCAATAATTCTCGTTGCGCTATATTCAATGATAGCGGCAATCCGTGGACTTGGGGCGGCACAGCCGCGCAATTAGATAATCTCACAGGAGGCGTCTTATCCGCCCCGGTCTTCTGTGAGGGCGATGGTGTTTACAAAAAATCCACCTTCACAGGATACGACGGCGGTACGGACGGCCGGAAAGTGTGAGCGCCTCAGCCCCAATCCGAAATTAAATTCGCAAAATAACGGTTCAACACTTCGCCAGCTAAAGGGGCTGGGCCTGCCGTCAGAGAGTAGCCGATGAACCTAACCACAGATAGAAGTGTATCCATTGTGAACTGATACTATGAACCTTTCACAGCGAATATTCCAGGCAGTTGGCGGCCGGGGGATAGGCCAATACGTTCCATTTTCAGACCAGCTTTCAGATATTCTTCACCGGGCGAGTGTATCATCTAACGCACCTGCCGGCCAGGTGTACGGAAATCAACTTTATATCGATCCCAATGACTGCTCGTATACTGCGAAGGCAATCTCCAGAGGTGAAATTGTAAACCGAGGGGAGCTGGAGTTTTACAAGTCGAATATTGAACCTGGCATGACTATAGTAGACATTGGGGCGAATATCGGCTATTTTACTGTCGTGTTTGCCAGTTTGGTAGGAAATCAAGGGCACGTATATGCGTTTGAACCAGTGGCCGAGAGTGTTGATATCCTGAACAAGAATCTCTCTACAAATGGCCACAGTAATGTCACTATCGAACATGCTGCAGTATCGGACAGTGGGGGTGAGACGGCTATATTTGGAAATGAAAATCAACGAGGACACTCGAGTATTCTATCACCCGTACACGAAAACGATGAAGAATTGGGCACGGTGCAAACCACCACAATTGACACTTACTTCACTGATACTGTGGTTGATTTTATGAAAATAGATGCAGAAGGGGCCGAACCTAGAATTATTTCAGGAGCGGAGGATTGTTTAGAGAGTCATCAGCCAAAGATACTAATGGAGTTAAATCCGACTTTGTGGGAATCTGACCCCGAAGATACGATCGAATACCTTTCAGATATTGGTTATTCTTTCCAACAATTGACGGATGATGGTTTAAATAAAATCACCAAAAAAGAGTTGTATAATTTGTTTGACGAACTTGATGGCAACTACAACCACACAGACATCGTTCTTCAACCCAATTCTTGATGGCGTTTTGTGTGCATTGTATCAAAACTGCTTGAACCATCTCTCGCAACAAGGTTTGGCCAGCAAAAGTGGACGCTAAGATGCGAGATCGGGGCTTTCAGTAACAAATCTACGCCGAATTATACTTACAGACAACAACCCGTTGATATTCTTCACATCCAACAAGCAAATGTGTGTCGTTGAAATTATTCATGATTTCATCATTTCTACCATGAGTGTACGAAAACACAGCCCACACTGAGTTTGATTGTTTTACCGATGGTGGAAGTCTATTTTGAGCTTCTGGGGAGGCCTGTGTTTTAACCGTCAGATCGCCACTATAGTAATATCTAAAGTTGGGTTCAGTGTATGAATTTGTCAGGTAGATCAATCTATCTGTTGCGTCTGTATTTGATTCGATGTGATTGGTTGCTTGCCGCCACTCTCCCCGTTCCTCATTCATATAGATTCCTGAAAGTGGGATCAATGCAGTCACGATTAAAACACAGACGAGAGCAATTCGAGCATAGTCGCGATTGATTTGAGTTACGCCGATGGCAACAAGCAAATAAATTCCAAGAGATGCCGGTGCAGTATATCGGACGGTATAAATCGGTATAGCAAGATAGGAAATCATGAACGGCAGAATGATCGGCATGGCTGCCCACGGAACTAATACCGCCCCTTGCAGTAGGCTCTTTTCTTCAGAGCCAACTTTGGACGGTGAGACAGCCGCACCACGGAGCCTTGGGAAAAGTACCAAGATCGCGACGAGGATTAATAGTGCGATGCCTACTGCAAGCGCATAATTGAGCGCAGAAAATGGAAGCGGACCAAAATATTGGATTAGTGGAGCGAACAGTTCTTTCACGCCTGGAAGAAAGGTCCTTGCCCCCTCTTGATTGCTTGATTTGGTGGCGAGGATATAAATCCAGGGTGAGATAAGAGTCAATAGAGCAACCTGGCTAACAGCCCACCTCACCACAAGCGACTCTTCTTGGAGATAGCTGAAAATATCAGCCACCCCATGTCGCTCTGAATCAGAAATCCATCGAGAAACCAGTATCGTTGCAATAGTCACGTTTTGAGCAACGACTACAAACAGCGCAAAAGCGTGGGTCATCGCCAAAAGAAATGTTGACACGGTGTAAACGACTATCCGCCTCCAAGAGGGCTGTGAAATACTACCCAGAAGCGTAAGATACGATACCGCTGTTAATAGTATAAGTAGTGCATACATCCGCGCTTCTTGTGCGAATAGAACCTGGTACGGGGCAACCACCACAACGATAGCTGCGATAAGGCCACTTTGACGTGAATGGATTTTTCGGCCAATTTCGGCTATCACAGGGACTGTGGCAGCACTCGCAACAATTGAGAGAGAACGAAGGGCAAGTTCTGAGGTACCAAATACAGTGACGATCGGCTTGAGAAGGACGTAGTAGAGTGGGGGATGCACGTCATCGACTGGCAGCTCCAGAACCAATCCAATATAGGAGTATTCGCGGAGGAAGTGTAGTGTAAACGCTTCATCCAACCATAGTGCATCAGTTATGTCTATAAGGCGCAAAATGATTGCAGCAACGAACAATATGAGAAGAATAATCCTCCACCGTCTTGTCTGAAACCGTCTTAGTTTCATAGTATGTGTTTATAAAGTCTCATTATTAAGGATTGCTGGTGACGTCTGCAAAATTCTCAATGGGATAACTAAGACAAACTGAATATGGTTTACGGGATTGGCAATAAAGACGACTTAAAACGCGAATATTAACCTACTCTATAGTTGGCGAAATTTTAGTTTGGGCAATAAAGGAAACAAAGCTCACAAATAGAAGAAAAGAAATGGCGAGGGCGTAAGCGATCAGCAGTAACAATGTTTCTGAATAGTGATAAACTGAATAAAATGCTATAATTGGGATGGCGTAGATTAAATATAATCCAAACTTCGCAGAGTATGATTCGATAGCTCCCAGGTAGTGATGAACCATACATAGATGATTTAGAAACGACACAAAAGTGCCACGGTTGGTATTGGTATATAGTAAAGACCAAATTCAAGATCTAATCAGTGATATAAGCCCGCTCACTAAACAGGTGGTTCAGCGTCTGGAGTCCCGGGAATTGTCACCGGTTCTGCATTCTCCGAAAGATAGTACTGCATGAGGAGAAGACACGAGTGATTTACAAACTGGTTCTTTCCTTTGAGGATACGGTAACTATCGGGTGGGAGCTAACACTCCTGAATCGGTTCAAAACCGAAGCCGGTCGTTCCATCTTCGTGAAGTGTGTACTCGATACCGATACAGGGTTCGGAGAGATCGTGTTGGGAAAACTCCGACGGGTGAAGATGCGCGGCATCGATGTATACCGAATACCGTCCCGGAGTTTCCACAGGGTCGTCTATTCGGACTGTTTCCTGATCGGGAGTAGTTCCGAGTTGGTAAACATCGGCGAAGACTTCCTCGTCGTTTCTCTCGATGGTTACATCGAGGGAAGTGGATTCATCACGCTCGTTTTTGAGGCGGAGCCAGGGGATCGTCTTTTTTGGCGGCCCCATGAGACCGAGACACCCACTCGAAAGGGTGCCGACGCAGACCCCGAGCAGGGTTCGCCGATGCATGTGATTCAGGGGATCCTCTCGAAACAAAAAGAGTTGGGTGGCTAAAATCGCGATTTACTTATGTTATTTAGTATCAAACTACATAGGTTCTTAAATATGTTAAAATGAATGTCTAGCCGCTGTCCCAAAGGTAGCTTGACCTACTGGAATGACATTGATACTCTCCGAATACCGGATCGCGTTCAGAGCTCGAATAGCATCCCTGCGGACGAGTTTGTACAGTGTGGGGGTAGCAGTTTAGAAAGGATGGACTGTGTGGTGAAAAGTGGGCGATAAGCAACATCACCAGAGCGGATGCTGTCAAAAAGCCGGATAGCAGATCCATGATGTGTGTCATCTTCGCCCGCTCGGGCGTAGAACGCCCCAGCACATCACTAGATGTGACTACTGGCCCTTTACATCCGCAAAGACACCGAGAACGTCATCGAGCGTGACGGTCTCAGTATATCGTTCGCTGTCTCCACGTTCGTCTTTGCTCATAAAGAAACGACACACCGACCAGTAAATTGTCCTTGTAGTGTACCCCATATGTAAGCACCACACGGCCTGTACAAGAAGCAGTAAACAACAGCACAACAAGCGTCTCTATTGGTCGCGTCTCTGAGTACCCCACTAACCCAACGGGTGGGACTGAAAGGGGCCGCCGTCTCGACGTTCCCGGACGACACAAGGACCACAGGAGCGAGCACCGGCGAGCGACGAGGACCGCAGCGAGTCCCGACAGTCGAGACGGCGGGGGCTTTCTCCCCCTTACGTAATCGGACTCTGTGGGGGATCAGTTCTCAAGAAACCGATTCAACCGATCGAATTCGGCCGGAGAGAGAATAACCTCGGTATCGAACGCATCAAACCGCTCGAAGTCGTGATCTATCGTCAGGACCGTATTCACCCCTTCGTCGATCGCTACTTGGGCATAGTAACCGTCCCACCCGCCAATATTTGCGTCACTGGCCGCAGATAACCCGTCAGAAACTATCTCTTCGGGCATCTCATCATACCAGTGGATTCGCTTTGCATCCATGAAATTCTGTAGTAGTCGGGACGCATCCGCGTTTGAGTGCCCGTAGTACGTCGTCAAAACGGTGTGTGCACCGAACAGCGCAGGATACGGGACTACCGCATCGATGTCACCAGTGATGGCGTCTCGGACGTACGAGAGCGCAGCATCACGGCCCGGGGCTGTTGTGTGTGCAAGTGCAATGACCCCGACATCGAAAAGGTACGGGCCACGGACGTCACTCATCGCCGTCGTTCTCCGTGCCGCGACGAATAGCCTCTCGGTGACTCCGGGCAATGGGATCGGCCCCTTCAGTAAGTGGAGTCGTCTCTCCACGCTCCGAAGCCGTTTCCTCGACGAGTTGTTCCATCCGTTCGAGGATTTCGTCCGGATCGTCTTCGGGTTCGACGACTGCTTTCCCGTCTTCTTCGTGAATGGCTACTTCCGTGCCGGGCGTAATCCCGAGACGCTCTCGTACCTCCTGTGGGAGGACGATTCGCCCTTTTGAATCCACTTTCGCCATGTTCCCACTTCAAGTGGGAACAAGATAACCGTTTGGGTAGCGTCCGAATTCCACGGATCGATGTGGAGAAGAATTCCACCCACGGGGTCGTCTAGGTTAACGACACGGCCCACTAATCGGGACGTTTATGCAATCTTCAGCGAAGGGAGGCGTACTCCGACGTCCGCCGTGACGTTTCCCTGACCAATGCCGAAGCCAAATCCACCTACTGACGACACGCCGGATCCGCTCCGGTCACCTGAGCGACCTCCCGCCGGTCCGGATTCGGACGAAGATACCGCCGATCAGCCTTCCCGTTTCGACGAATCAGTCGTTTCACAACCGACTAGAGATGACAGGACAGACACGAGCCATTCCGAATCCGAATCGCCCCAGTACATCCGAGTCACGCCGACCGAGACGCCGCTGTCGGTCGAAACGGCGAAGACACACTTCGAGCGACTCCACCGTCTCACGACGAGCGATGACGACGGTGGGCTGTTTTCCCGACTCTTTGGAGCCGACGATTCACTCACGCTCGAATGCTTACTCGTCACGACCGACGACGACGACCGCCCGACGCGGTACTACTTCGGGATCTCCGATCCGTCGGCACTCGACCCACTGCAGCGGATTCTCCGCGGGCTCTTTCCGAACACGTACGAACTGCGACGGGACGACCGCATCGCAACGGCACTGCCACACCTGCTCGGGCTTGCCACTCCCGCGACCAGCGAACCGGCCGACACCCCTGACGAGCAGCCAGTACCTCAGAGCCATCCCACGTCCGAGGAGCAACTACAACCCACAGAGCCGCCTATAGCGGCGGTCGAGTTCCGTGCACGACCGGAACGTCCCGCTGACTGGCAAACCCAGCTGACGCCCTTCGAGGCGTTTCTATCGGACGACACCGACCGGCCGCCGCTCGCAGGCGTCCTGGAGGCGATGGCGACACAGTCCGGGTCGATGGTGTATCAGACACTCCTCCGACCGAAGCGCGATTGGACGAGCGACGCCGAAGCCAGAATGCAAGCGCTCGAAGCGGCCGCAGACACCACCGGCGACCAACTGCGAAACGCCATTACCGGCCCGCCGGATCCGGCTGCTGAACGATCCATTCTCCCGGACAGCGACCGCGTCCGACTCGACGAGCTGGCGGCGAGAGAGACTCGCCACTGTTTCGTGGTCAACGCCCGCGTCGTCGCCCGCTCGTCGGCCGACTCGCCGGACGACTTACCAGACGACCGTCCAATGCCGGATCTCGGCGGCCTCGAGACGGCCTTTACGCCCGTTGGCCGCACCTGCTATCCGATCCGGGGGCGACTGCGGACCGGCGCGGACGCACTCACCGTCGCCCGGGCTATCCGCGACCGGACGGTTCAACCGCCATCACGCACGCTTCGCTCTCGATTGCCCGGCGTCCGCTCGGAGACGCCGGGAATCGTCGCCGATCCGCAGGAGGTGGGGAACTTCACGCTCGTCGACGGCAGTCGGTTGCCCACTGACGCCGCCCGGGCGCTTGCGTCGCCGCCGTCCGAACGGACGGCACTCCCCCGTCCGCCGGCGAGTGAACTCGAACGGTACCACACCGAGGGGCTGACGCTTGGTCGCCCGCTCACACAGGACGGGACGGGCGATCCGACCTCCATTGCCCTGCCGCCCGGACTCCAGTCGCTCCACCTCGCGTGGCTCGGCAAGACGGGGTCCGGAAAGAGCATCGCTCTGCTGAACGCGATCCTAGACAATCACGCCGCTTCCGACGGCGCGACGATCCTCATCGACCGGAAAGGCGACGGCATGCCCGAGACGTACATGCGGGCCCACAAGCGCCGCTATGGCTCGCTCGACGACGTGTACTATTTCGACTGTTCGAGGCTCCTGCCGGCGATCTCCTTTTTCGACATTCGGGAACAACTGGACGCAGGCATCAGCCGAACTACGGCGGTCGCAGACGTCGTCGACCACCACATCGAGGTGCTCAAAGCGCTCATGGGCACTGAACAGTTCGAGCGGGCGGTCCGCTCGCCGGACATCATCCGCTATCTCGTGAAGGCGCTGTTCGACCCGGTCCACGGGTCGGATGCGTACACGTACGACGACCTGCTTGCTGCCACGGACCGGATGCGGGCCACGCGGGATCCGCCAACGGTGAGCGACCCGAACCTGGATGCGATGCTGGCCGGTGTCACTACGGGCGACCAGCGGTCCTACGACGCGGTGATGAAAGGCGTCTCGAACCGCATCGAAAAGGTCCCCGTCGACGACCGACTGGCCCGCCTGTTCAATCACGTCCCTGCGGGCGACGATCCTCACTTCGACCTCCGGGCACTGCTGGACGAGGACGTGGTCATCGTCTTCGACACGGGTGGCCTCCGCACGGAGAGCCAGCGGGCGATCACCCTCGTCATGCTCTCACAGCTCTTTACCGCGCTCAAACGCCGCGCGGCGGAAGAAGACCGCCGATTCGACACCCACGGGCTCGGTGGCGATGACACGGACACGAGCGAGGGTGGAGACGCCACCGACGTGGACCGCCCGCTCGTCAACCTCGTGGTCGAGGAGGCCGCGGGCGTCGCCACGACGGGACTGATGGCCGACTTGCTCGCACAGTCCCGAAGCTTCGGGCTCTCGGTGACGCTTGCGATGCAGTTTCCCGGCCAACTCCGAGACCGGGACCCGAAGGCCTACGCCGAGCTGCTGAACAACGTCTCGACTATCGTCACGGGGAACGTCGCCGTCGACCGCGATCTGGCAGAACGTGTAGCCACCGCGGATATCGACGCCAAAGCGATGGGCACACGGTTGCGAGCGATCAGACGGGGCCAGTGGCTCGTCCGCTTGCCCGCAGCCTTCGGCGAGCCCGAGCCCCGGCCGTTTCTCGTCGAGTCCGCGCCGCTTCCTCCCGGGCACCCCGGAGGAGATGACTCACTTTCGTCGGCCGAGGAACGGGCGTTCCAGGCAGCACTCACCGTGGTCGAGAGCCGGACGAAACTGGCGTGTGGCATCGACGTTGCGGAGACGACACTGTCGACGGCCTCCAAGCACGCAACCGCCCCGTCCGGTGATCCGCCATCCGATACCTCGACGGCCCCCAGCGGGCAAAGTGCGGCCGAGAGCGAGCCGACAGCCGGTGGTCCGAGTAACTCACTGCTGCCGTATACGAAACGGTTCCCCAGTTGTATCGACTACGATCGGAACGCACACGCGATCTGCTGTGGAGCCTGTGACCGCCGGTACGATGCGACGCTCGATGGTCTCACCAGGGCAATCGAGTGCTGTCACTCGCTGGAAGATGTCGACCGCGAGGACATCCCCGTCCTCACGTCGAACCTGAAGCTCACGCCAGACGAACGTATCGAACGCGACCTCACTGGTCGCAAGCCGTATTTCCTGCAGGCGGTCTATGCTGCCCAACACGGCCACTACGACCCTGACGTGGAGTACGACCTCGTCACCGACAGCATGGTCCGGCTCCAGGAGTACGTCGGTATCGACGACGAGTCCATCCAGGAACTCATCGAGGGTGGATTGCTCTCACAGGACGGCAACTTCCCCCACCGGCTGTACACGGTTACGCCCGAAGGTCGGGATGCGATCGGTATCAGCCACCGCGAGGGGATCGCCTACGGCGACGGCAAGGGGGACCTGAGCGAGTCGAGCTTGCACGTCCTGATGGTCGAAGTCGGGAAGCGGTACATCGAGCAGGCGTTCGTCGACGACGAGGACACAGAGGTCGCCGAGGCCGTCTCGTACTACGAGGTCGGCGAGCATCGCCTGGACGCCGCGGGCATCGACGAGAACGGCAACGTGGTCGTCACGCTCGAAGCAGAACGCATGAACAACGACCGGGCCCGGGCGGTTCCCGACGATTACGATAAGATGGCCGGGCTGGCTCCCGAGGCGGCCATCTGGGTCGTGAAGAACCGCGACGCCGCCCACGACGTGCTCGAGGCGCTGAACGATCCACTCGACGGCCCGGCCCGCGTCGAGAAGACCTACTCCAGAAACAGCCCGCCACAGCGCTTTACCATCGACACGCCCGGACTGACCGAGATACACACGGTGCAGTACGTCCGGGACTCACTGTTGTCGTAGTGTTCAGATCCGGATTTTCTCTATTCTCCTGGGTTGGACCGGCTTTCTTTTGCAACTAGTCTCTGTTCTGGAGCGAGGTACAGAATGAACCGTGTCTCCCCGACAATTGACCCAGTTATCTTTCTACGAGGAGAAAATCCTGCCGTAAACGGCGCGGAGGACGTCACTGGGAGTCCAGGGATTGGTATGTCGGGCGTACGGTTTCGAGGAGTTCCTCGACGATTTCCCAGAGGATCAGCGAGGGTGTCTCGTGTTCGAACCTACGCTCCCAGCGGTCTGCTTCGTTGGCGGCCCTGTACTGAAAATGAGCTCGACCGAGGTTTGGGTGGTCCTCGTCTTGATGCCATCCAGCATGAAACCCCGTATTCGGGTCAGTATAGTCGACGCGAAACCAATCGTGCGGATTCTGTCGATACCACGTGACGGATAGCTCCGGCGGTTGGGGCCCCGTCGGTGGGGTCAGTCGTGCTGGTTCAAAACTTGCTTGGAGTCGCTTGGCCTCGATTTCGTCCGGGATGTATTCCACTGCAGCGATCTGTGGGATACGATCGAGGACGTCCTGCTTTAATTGGGAGTACAGGTTTGCGTTTGGGTCACTACCGGGATGGGGGACTGACATCCGTCAGTTACTGGCCTCGGCGAACTCCGTGGTTGGGGCCAGGAAGTCCCATTCGCGAATGGCGAATCCGACGATTCGGACGCGCCGCTGCAAATGCTCCCACTCGCGTGCGATCGCCCGGCGGTGATCTTCTTCGTCGCCATCGAGGCGCTGATCGGCGAGCGTCCCGCGAAGCTGATTCGGCGATTCGACGTCGAATTCGTCCTCCCAGTCGCGGATCTGTGCCTTCATTTCGGCGAGACGGTCCGTGAGTTCCTCGACGGAGTGCCCGCTATCCCGAAGACGCATTGCCTCCTGCATCGCCTGCCGGCGGTAATCAGGGTAGTAGGTGGTGTGAGTGGCACTCTCATCACGACGAAGGATACCGTCGGCTACAAGCCGCTCGAGGACACGCTTGGTCGGCTCGTGTGACCAATCGGCTTCCGTGGCGATCCAATTTGCCGTTTGTGGCTCCGAGAGCTGTCGGGCGACCATCCGCACCCGGTCTTCCCCGGTAGTTTCCTGATCCAAACCTCCCCACTCGGGATTTGCTTCGTCTGCAGTCATGTATCACGATTCGCAGCTTATCTTAATATAGGTTTGGCCGGTTAGCTATATATCGAACCTACTGCGCAACTCATATCGATACGATCACGCGGGTCGCTGGAACTCGGCGTTAGTAGTATCCACCGAACCGTGGACAGGCAGGGATGAATCGATACCACTTTACCCATACCGGTCACCTGCTGATTATCCGTTGGAAAAGTGTCCAGACTCGCGATTTGCTTCGACCGCTCTGTTGGGCTGCTTCGCGTTCGGCACAGCGGTCGTCTGCAGCCTGTCGTGCTCTCACGAGTCGTTCGTTCCGCCGTTCGAGGTCTTTGATACGGGCTGTTAATTCCGCTATCGTCTCTAGGTGTGTTGCGTTTCGTTCTCGGAGTTCGTGGAGTGTGGCCTCCCGACGGGTTTGTTGGTCACTGACGGTACCGTCGGGATCGTCCGACGACCCATCGGTATCTGTTCCCGGTGATTCACGGCGGACTGTCGAGTCGGGGGTCGACCGTGACTGGGAGTGAGACCGACGAGGATTAGCATCCGTTCTTGGGGTCGGCTCCGTATCCGTGCGGGAACCGGTGGGCTCGTAGAACTCGCTGGTGCCGGCGGTTGCACGTTCGGCCGTCTTCTCGCCGTACGTGGACCCGTCGCTGAAGTGGACTTCGTCCCATTTCTCGCGATGCAGACCGGAGCGTGCGAACAGTCGGTTCACGCGGTCGGTGTCGCCGCCGGTCCAGAACGCGAGCATGGAACAGAGCGCCATGTCGGCCTCGGAGTGGCTGTCGTAGCCGCTGGTGTTCCCCTGCCACAGTCTGGCGAACTTTTCACCGTTGGCCGCAGCTCGTGCTCGGTCGAGCAAGGCCGTATCGGAGAGCGACGCTGCTGTCGGTGATTGTGTTCCTGTGGTCGTTTCCGTTTCTGTCCCCGATCCCGTGTCGGCGTTGGTTCGCGGGTTCGATTCTCTAGTGTCTGTCCCGGGAGCCGTCGATTCGACGGTATCGGATCGGTCGGGCGCGAGGTACTCTGCGTACACGGTTTCCAGTTCCGTCGTCCGCAGTTCGACCGTCTCCGGAGTGCCGGCGACGTGGTCGCCAGTGACGGTGAAATACCGGGCGTCCTCGTACAGTTCGATATCGCCGCTTCGATTGCGCTCTCCCGGAAGCCGGCCGCGAACGAGCACGTGATACCCGGTTCCGGATGGGCTCACTTCGGTGTAGGAGGCAAGCGTCGAAATCACGGACTTGGCCCACGTGTCGGGGTGTCCGGTCTCGGGGTCACGACAGCTATCGAGGTCGACGCCGACGAACGGATCCTCGGCGGTGAACACGAATCCCAGGCCGTCTGCCGTCTCGTTGCGGACTGCAGTCGCCGGTTCCAGTGTCGCCTGTGCATCCTGGTAGCGTCCCCAGGTGTCCGGGTCTGTGGCAGAGGCGTACTGGCCCGTCGCGGCGTCGATGGGGACCTTGGTCGATTTCCCGTCACGCGTCTGCTCACGCCAGCAGAGCCACTGATCTCTCGTACGCAACACCTCGGGAACGGTCGCCGTCGATGGGGGTGTTTGGGAGGCTGTCATCGTTGGGGTCTCATTCGCCACTCAGGTGCGTGCGATCCGTTCTCAGTGAGTCCACACACCTGATTGGTGTATGCACGTTCGTGGGGGTGTACATCGGGTCGATACGGTCCGATTCACGTGGTGGTTCTTGGGTGTTTCTACACGCCACTACTGGGCGAGAGAGGGGTTGTACGGGCCGGGTAGGTGTTCTCGCTCTCGCTCCGGTGGTGTACATCTCCCGTATGCTCCGGAGAGAAGCCGTTTCGTGGACGATTGTATGATGTGTGGACGGTCATGGGGACCCGGCCACTCCGAGGGAATGATACGGTGTGGGTTTCCCCGCAGTCCGAGGCCCGGAGACGGCCGTTTTCAGTGGGGCTTCTCCGGTAGTACTGCGATCGGACAGGAATTAATTCGGATCGGAAACCGAGTGACGGTATCCGGTTGTACGAATTTGGGATGCCCGTATTGACAGGTATATCTCTCAGTTGTGTCAGTTTGTGCGAGCCCCGGCAGTTTCCCATTCGGCCGCTATGGCTGTTCTCGGGGGTTTTTTGGGTCGCGTATGGTGTTCGGGGGTCTGTCGGTGCCGAATTCGTTCAAGCGATGTTTTCGGGGGTTTCAGTGCGATTGTACGGGTATGTGCGGATTGCATGCGGAGACGAGCGAGGTGTGTGCTTGGTGGGCCGTCGTAGCGTTCTGTCGTCATTGCTCTAAGAGACTGCGAGAGGCCGCATATTGTCCGATATGCCCGGATACTCGTTGCATGCTCTGCTGGAACACGGATGTTGATCTGCATCGCCGAACATAGCCGAGTACACGGGGTGAGACCACTACCAATTGCGGATACGCCGACTTCGTGTACGGCCCGTCACGGCGATTGCCTACTCTCTACTATCCTTCGAACACTCCGTTACTGATCCATCCGTCGAGGCTGTTGCGGTGCTAACGTACTCTCCGCCTGGAACCACAAGGTGATGAACCGAGGAGATGTAGTAACACCTCAACGGTGGCGACCAGTTCAATTTTCTCGACCACCGAACGCCGCAGGAGGAGTCGTCGGTGCTCACCGGGACCGGCCGTCGGGGTCGGTCGTCGGCTACGCGTCGTCGGAGGCTCCGACGCGGTCCTGTCGGTCGAGGTAGTCCGCGACCCCGGCCCGGAGCGCCTCCTCGGGCCCGAGGACGCAGTCGCGTCGGAGGTCCGGGAACTGCCCGGCAAGGAGCTCCGGGATCACCGGTTCGCCGGCGGCGATCTCCTCGACGGACCGTCCGCGGAAGTGCGAGCGCAGGATGTCCGAGACGGCCCGGCTGACCGCACAGCTTTCGGCGTCGACGGCGATCCCCTCGACGACTCCCTCCGGGGAGACCGATACGGCGAACGACGCCTCGTCGCCGCAGGTCAGTTCCCGGCGCGAGATCCGGATCGTCGGGTCGTCAACCGTCGCGTCGCCGCTCCCCTCGGCGTGGTGTTCGGCGATCTTCCCGTGGTAGCGGTCCGAAGCGAGGTGGGCCGGCAGTTCCTCCTGCGCTCCGTCGACCGCGGCGACCAGCGCGTCGACCTCGGCTTTCGTGTTGTAGACGTAAAACGAGGCCCGGACGGAACCGGGCACGTCCATCGCGTCGTGGAGCGGCTGCGTACAGTGGTCGCCCGCGCGGACGGCGATCCCCCGGGCGTTCAGCAACGACGAGAGGTCGTGACCGTGGACCCCGTCGACGTTGAACGAGACGAGCCCCGTTCGTTCCCGCCCCGCCGGCGGACCGTACGTTTCCACGTGGTCCCTAGTCGCCAGGCGCTCCAGGGCGTACTGGGCCAGTTCGTTTTCGTGCTCACGAACGGCGTCCATGCCGATGTCTTCTAGGTAGTCGACCGCCGCAGCGAGCGCGATCCCCTCGGCTATCGGCGGCGTCCCGGCCTCGAACTTCCAGGGTAGCCCGTTCCAGGTAGCCTCGTCGAGTGAGACACGGTCGATCATCCCACCGCCGTACAGGAACGGCTCCATCTCCTCAAGGAGGTGGCGCTTCCCGTAGAGCCCGCCGATCCCGGTAGGACCTGCCATCTTGTGCCCGGAGAAGGCGAAGAAATCGAGGTCCAGTGCCTCGACGTCGACGGGTCGTGTCGGGGCCGACTGCGCGCCGTCGACGAGGATACGAGCGTCGTGCTCGTGGGCGAGGTCCGCGAGTTCGCCGACGGGGTTGACCGTCCCGAGCACGTTCGAGACGTGGGTGACCGCGACGACGGCGGTGTCGTCACCGACTAACTCTGCGGCGTGATCCATGTCGAGCCGTCCGTCGTCATCTACCCGGACGAACCGGATGTCGGCTCCCGTCCGTTCGGCGACCTGTTGCCAAGTGACGAGCGTGGCGTGGTGTTCCATCTCGGTCGTCACGATCGCGTCGCCCGGACCGAGTTCGGTTAGGCCGAGCCCATGCGCAACGAGGTTCACGCTCTCGGTGGCATTTTTCGTAAACACCAGCTCCTCGCGGCCGCCGTTCGCTCCGAGGAAATCGGCGACTCGGTCGTGGGCCTCCTCGTAGGCGACCGAAGCTTCGTGGCTGAGGGCGTGGATGCCGCGATGGACGTTGGCGTTGTAGCCGCCGTAGAACTCCTCGAAGACGTCGTACACCTGCTCGGGGGTCTGGGTGGTCGCGGCGTTGTCGAGGTAGACGAGCGGCGATCCCTCGACCGTCCGGTCCAGCGCCGGGAAGTCCTCCTTGAGCGCCAGCGGGTCGCAGGTCATCGTCAGATCCGCCGCCGGATTCCGACCATCATGATGGCTAGTACGGGGACGGTCTGAGCAAGCTCCCAGCGGGCCGCCTTCCCGAATCGTTCGTTCCCGGCGACGACCGGACCCCCTCGCTCCTCGCGGCGGGTTCCCGGACGGTCGATCGTGGCCACGGTTACACCTCCAGTTCGGTCGCGTCGCTCACTTCGAACCGCATGACTTCGGGCTCGCCGGCCAGCAGGTCGGGCAGCCGGTCCTCGAACGCCTGGAAGTGGTCAGTCCCGATGTGGGACTCGAAGGCGTCCCCGTCCTCGTACCGCTCGACGAAGCGGATCGTGTTCTCGTCGACCACGTCCGTGGTCGCCCGGTAGTCGATCGTTCCCGGTTCCTCGTTGGACTCCGCGACGAGCGTCTCCACGAGATCCATCGCTTCGTCCCAGTGATCCGGATCGATCGGGAAGGCCGCGTGAACGACTATCATTCCGGACGACCTGTTTCTGCAGGCATGAAAAATAACCAACGGTTCGGTCACTTCAAGCGGGGGCCGTTTTTCCTGTTTCAGATCGCGCTGTCGGCCGTTGCCCTAGTTGTCTGGGTCCGTGACGGCACGCCCGGACTTGCGACGCTCAGAGCGGTGCTGACGGACGTACCGGCGATGATCACGAAGTAAGCCGAATTTTCATCGTCCGCGAGCGGACCACGCTCCCGCCACAATAGTTATTTATTTGAACGGTGTTAGCCGGGCGTAGGTCCCCAATGGTCGATCTTTCCGCCGTTTTCTCGCTCGTGTTCGGGGACGATTCCCGAACCATCCGGGAGTGTCGTCGGTGTGGGACCACATTGCGTACCGAGGAGGATGATACCACGTGTCCGAACTGTGGCTGCGAAGATATCGCTGAATACATGCTATAAATATATTCTTCTGGACGAATTTCGAATAATCTCCTCGTATCCAGAACGTTTTTACTCTCGCAACTAATGTCAATACACTATGGGTTCGGAGCGCGTGCGGTACGTCCCCAAAGTGTGTGCATACGTTACTCGCGGCGGCGGGAGCGAACTCCTCGTGTTCGAAGGCCCCGACCACGCGGGACTGCAGGTTCCGAAGGGAACGGTCGAGCCCGGCGAGACACTGCAAGAGGCGCTCCTCCGGGAGGTCAAGGAGGAAAGCGGGCTGGACCTCCCGACCTCGGTCGACTGTGTCGCCCGGGACATCTGGGCCCGTCGGCAGTCGAAGTACTACGTTCGGCACTTCTACCACGCGACCGTCAAAGACACCCTTGACACCTGGACGCACGTCGTCACCGGCGACGGCGACGAGGCGGGCAAGCGGTTCGAATACAGCTGGGTCGACCTGCCGGCAGACCGCGGGTTCGCGCTGGATCTCGACGACTACGTCGGGATGCTGCCCTCGCCCGTGAAGGCGGTTCAGTGACGCCTGCGGTTACCGGCCCGGAACCGACGCCGCCGAAAATTGAACGACCAGCAGGCTGATCTCTCATCACCTCGTTGGCAGCCCCCGGATAAGAGCCGTCCCCCGAGGTGTGGTGTCCGGCTACCCCGCGCGATGGTGGAGCCACGCCGCACAGCCGAGCGCGACGAGTCCGCTCACGGCGGCGATGCCGAACGCGACGCGATAGCCGAGCAGCGTGTACACCCGACTGCCCGCCACCGTCTCGCCCGTCCAGAAGACGTCGAGGGCCCAGCCCATGACGCCCGGCAAGACGGCCGCGCCGAGGAAGCTCAGCCCGTTTATCGTGCCCGTCGCGGTGCCCGACCGCGCCGCCGTATGGCGCTCCTTGATGACGGTGTAGGAGAGCGTGAACCCGCCGAGCAGGAACATCACGCCGAAGAAGACCAGCCCGACGTACCACAGCGGCGGCGTCCCGAGAACGACGATGCTCGCGTACGCGAGGAAGTACACCACGGCGGAGACGAGGATGATCCCGGTCCGCTCTTTCAGTCGGTCCGAGAGCCACCCGAGGATAGGCGACCCGAACACGAGGCCGGCGTTGCCGGCGAGCGTGTACAGCGACGCGGTCCGGACGGAGACGTCGTAGGCTTGCACGACGTAGGGCACGCCCCACAGCCCCATGACGGTGAAGTTCATCCCCGCGGCGAAAAACAGCATCGTACCCATGATCCAGGTGTCGCGCCTGTCGAACACCGCCCTGACGCCGTCGAGCACCTCCGAGAAGCTCTGTTCGGTGGATTCGGGCGTGCCCTCGACGGCCGCCAGCCCGGCGTCGGCCGGCGTGTCCCGGACGAGGACGAACACCGCCGCGGTGAGGGCGAACCCGGCCAGGCCGACGCCGAGCAGGCCGTCGCGCCAGCCGACGGCCGCGACGAGGACGGCGAGCGGCGTCGCCGCGAGGAGCCCGCCGACCGCCGACGCCGAGAGCGTCAGCCCCGTCACGGTCGCGAACTCGTCGGCCCGGAACCAGTTGGCACAGTACCGCAGCGTCGCGATGTAGATGACGCCGCCGCCGAGCCCGATGAGCACGCGGGCGAGAAAGCCGGCAAGGTAGGTGCCGCTGAACGAGAACCAGACGACGCCGAGGCCCATCACGGCCGAACCGAGCGTCGCGACCCGGCGCGTTCCCCACCGGTCGGTGAGGATGCCCGCGAACAACTGCATCGGGGCGTAGATGTAGAAAAACGCCGAGTGGAGCAAGCCGAGCTCCGCGCCCGTCGTGTCGAACACCCGGCTGAGGGTGTCCGCGAGGACGCCCGTCGAGACGCGGTGGAAGTTGACGAGGACGAACGCGCCGGCGAGGGCCGCCCAGCCGACCCACCGGCGCGTGGTCGGGTCGTCCCAGACGCGACGGAACATGCTAACGGGGACCATAGCCGTGCTGTCAGATATATCTACCGAGGGATTCGGGGGTCGTTACCGCCGGATGACGTGTTGGAGACTCGCGCCCACTAGCGTGCGACCGCCCAGAACCGAACGCTCTGGGGGACGTCCCACAGTATCTCGGGGAGTGAACTGTCGGCCGGGTCGTTCTCGACGACCTCGTGTCGCTGGTGTTCGATCAGCCGCCGGACCTCGAACCCGGCGTCGACGAGCGCGTTGTGAAGGTCGGCCACGGTTCGGTCGAACACCGTCAGCACCGAGTCGTAGTCGTCAATCGATATCTCCCGGGGGCCCGAATCCATGTAGCTCCCGTCTATACGCCCCGACTCCGCATCGAGGGCCTCGTAGAGGGGGTGGGGCACGCTCAGAACGAAGACCCCCTCGTCCCGGAGTACGCGCCGTGCCTCGCCGACTGCCTCGTCGAGGCGGTCGACCATCTGGAACGCCGCCTCGGACGACGCGACGTCGAACCCGTCGTCGGCGAGTGGGACGTTCGTCACGTCGCCCTGGACGAACCGCGCGTCGACGCCGTAGAAGTCCCGCAACCGCCTCGCGTGTCGCAGTTGTTCGCCCGAGAAATCGACGCCGACGACGGTGTCAGCCCCCAACCCCGCGGTTCCGACGCTTCCCTGTCCGCCGCCGCAGCCGAGTTCGACGTAATCCTTCCCCTCGACGGAGTCGAGGATCTCCGGCTGGTGGCCGCCCGGAGCGTCCGGCGCGAACGGCGACGGCGCGGGCGGGAGGTCCCCGTCTGCCGTGTCGGCGTTCCAGGTGGACTGGAACGCGTCGCTCCACTCGTCCCACAGCCGTCGGTTTTCGCGCCTGTGGTCCGGCATTGGCCCACGTTGCTCCGGGGTGGAGTATGAACGTTCCCCCAGTTCGAGACACTGTCACACGCCGGAGTGACGCTTCCGGCGTCGTGGAGGGGCCGGGAGTTCTGCCACGCTTCGGGTCTAGGAAGGGGGACCGAACCGGCGAAACGTTTCTAACACCCGATGGGATCGTTTGTAGTACTGCATGTCGTCAGATCGGCCGACTGATCCGGCGGGGATGTCACCGGACGACGCGTTCGCCGCGCTGGGCAACGAAACCCGGATCGAAACGCTTCGAGTGCTGGGCGACGCCGATCGTCCCCTCCCGTTCTCGGAGTTGAAAGACCGGGTCGGGATGCGGGACTCGGGCCAGTTCAATTACCACCTCGACGAACTCCGGGGACACTTCGTTCGGCAGGTCGAGAGCGAGTACGTCCTCAGCCAGACCGGCCAGCGGGTGGTCGAAGCCATTCTCTCCGGGACGGTCACTGACGCGCCCGTCGTCGAGCCGACGGAGATCGACCAGGAGTGCCACTTCTGCGGCGGGACCGTGGCCATCAGCTACCAGCAGGAACAGGTCGACATTCACTGCACGGAGTGTGACGGGCGACTAGGGGAGTCGCTCGAATCGAGTACGCTCGATCTGCCGGCGGATTTCGGCTGGCTCGGTGCACTTCCGCTCCCGCCCGCCGGCGTTCGGGATCGCGATCCCGAAGAGGTGCTCCTGGCCGCGACGACGCTCGGCCAAAGCGAGTACGTAGCAGCGAGCCAGGGCGTCTGTCCCCGGTGTTCGGCGACGGTGTCCCGCGAACTCCGGGCGTGTCCGGACCACCACGCGGACGACGGGATCTGTTCGACGTGTGGGCACCGCCGGGAGGTGCTGTTCTCGGCGCGGTGTCGCGTGTGTAACTTCGCGACGGGTGGCGGTCCCGTGATGGCGCTGTTTTCGGATGCCGATTTCCTCTCGCATCTCCTCGCACACGGCATCAACCCGGTCGCGCCGGACTCCACGATGGAACTCTACGGGGCGCTCCACAACTACGACGTCGAGATTGACGGGCCCGACGCGACCCGCGTCACGATCACGCACACGCTCGGTGATGACACGTTCACGAAGACGCTCGGCGACGAACTCCCGGTGACGACTAGTCGAGAAACAGCCTGATGTCCGCCGCTTCCGCCTCGATGTCGTCCGGGTCCTCCGCCCGAATCGCCGCCTCGTCCAGTTCGGTCACCCACTTGACGGCTGCGTCCTCGCCTTCGGCCATCTCACTCGCCGTCTCCGCATCGACGGGGCTTGCACGGAAGACGAACTGGTGTACGGTCGCCGAGTCGTCGCCGTCCGCTTGCTGGTACGTCACCCGTGTCGCCCGCTCGACCCCGACGATGGTCGGGGTCACGCCGGTCAGCGTCTCGACGGCCTCCCGCGCCCGGGCCGCGAAGTCCTCCCCCTCCGCGACTTCGACGTACGGGAGCGTCCAGCCGTGAACGCCGTCCCAGAGCAGCAACTCCCCGGATTCGCTCGTGACGCCGACTCCGACGAGACCGGCTTTTCCTCGCCAGTGGTCGAGGCCTGATGGGGGAAGCGAGTCGGTTTCCTCCTCGACGGCGACGTCGCTTCGCTCGGCGAGCGTTTCGGGGTCGGTCACCGACTCGATGACCTCCGACGAGTCGTGCGTGTGGTCGCTCATCGTGTCCGGGACCCTCGGGTCGCGGTGTGGTCGACTTCGAAGACGAACGTTCCGTTGCGCCGGACGACTTCGCCGCAGAACTCGATGCGGAAGTCGTCGGAGTCGTACGACATGCCCACAGGAACGGCCGAGGGCACAATAAGTCCGCGCAGAAGTATATTTCTGTACCCTGGCCCGTTGCCCCCGTTCGTGACGCTCGCGCCGTTTGATGACTCATCGGGTCTTGCTCGGCTGGGAGCACGACTCGAAGGGACAACCCAACTCTCCTTCGAACCCCGTACGAGGGACCGCTCAGCGATGGATCCGGCGCGTGAGCGTGAACACGAACAGCGCGATGAAGAACGCCCCAAGGAACCCCTGTGCGGAACTGAGCAGCCGCGTCAGCAGCGTCGTCCCGCCGGGGATATCGCCGAAGATCAACGTGACGAAGCTCTGGATGCTGAACACGAGCGCGGAGACGGCGCTCGCATCGGCCAGGACGTCCCGCGCGCGACCGACCCCGTCGCGCCCGCCGCGAGCGCTCACGAGTGACCAACACAGGAGCCGGTTACCGATATCGGCGGGCGTAGCGCTGCGGGAACGGGCGGCACCGAAACGCGTTTCCGACAACGCTGTTCAGAAACTCGGTCATTACTACACGTAAAATACCTTTGAGCCTTCCGGTTCATCTGATCGGTACCGACAGGGCTTGTATCCCACGGATTCGATGGATGAACGGAACACCGATGACGCGGAACCTCTTTCCCGACCGGATCGAAACGAGCCGCCTCGTCTTCGAACGCCTGCGCCACGGGACCGTCGACCCGTTCGAACTCTACGAGTTCGTCTCCCGGGACGACTGGCAGGGCGACGCGACCGAACACATGCCGTGGTTCCGGTTCCAGCGGGTGGACCAGGTCGAGGAGTTCGTCGACGAGGCCGAACGGCAGTGGGACGACTGGGACGCCGCGCGCTACCTCCTGCGCTCGAAGGACGAGGGCGGCGACATCGTCGGCACCACCGCCTACAGCCCCGACTGGGAGTCGCGGCGGGCGGGGTCGGGTATCGTGCTGGCGAAACAGTACTGGGGGCGGGAGTACGGGGTCGAACGGGCGTCGGCGTTTATCGAACTGACGTTCGAGCGGTACGACCTCGACGCCTACTACACGACCTGCGCCGCCGACAATGACCCCTCGCGGCGCATGATCGAGAAATACGTCGAGCGGTACGGCGGCCGCCACGAAGGGCTGTTGCGGCACCACTCACCGCGCCCGAACGGCGAGGTGACCGACCAGCACCGGTTCAGTATCGTCCGCAGCGAGTACGAGTCCGCGACGCGGGGGACGGAAACGCTGGATTTCGCAGTCGACTGGTAGGTGGCTCCGCCCCGTCTCCGGCACGGACCGAAGGCGAAGGACGCGTCCGCCAGGTATCGCGACGGCCCGTCAGGCCGAATCCCCGTCGAGGTCGTCCGCGGTAAAGCGGTGAACGTGGGCCTCCCCGTTCACGACGTTGACCGTCTCCATCGGGCCGTCGACCAGGTCCGGAAGCCGATCCATGAACTCCTCGTAATGCTCGGACTCGGTGTGTGCCGTCCAGGCCGCTTCGTCCTCGTACTGTTCGAAGAACCGCACGGTAGCGGACGCCTCGATGTCGACCATCGCCCGATACCGGACCGTCCCGTCCTCCGCCCGCGACCGCTCCGCGAGGGTCGCGATGAACTCCTTCGCCTCGTCGAAGCGGTCCGGGTCGATCGGGATGCTCGAATGGACGACTATCATCACTCGTACGACCGAGCCGTGTCGTATGAAATCCCCGGTGGTGTGGAAAACTCTAACACGAATCATGGGTCCGCTCGCATAGCGGGTCGGTCGTCCCTGAAAACGGGACCCGCGCCGCCATGCACAGGGTAACATTCAATGTCTGTGCGTTTGAATATTTAAATTGATGTACGACCGAATCCTGCTCTCGACGGACGGTACGGTCGCGTCCGAACGGGCCGAGTCACACGCGCTCGACCTCGCCGCCGCTCACGACGCCGTCCTCCACGTACTCTACGTCGTCGACGAGGACGTCGTGACCGCCTACAGCGGCGACGAGTACGTCGACGAAGCCGAAAGCCCCGAGCACGGCCTCGAGGAACGCGCGGAGGAGACGCTGTCGGAACTCCGCCGCCGCGCAGCGGAGGCCGGCGTCGACGTCGAGACGTCGATACGACACGGCCAGCCAGCGGAGACCATCGTGGGATACGCGGACGACCACGACCTGGACCTGCTCGTGCTCGGGACCAAGCGGCGGCCGGACGAGTACCGCGCCCTGCTGGGGAGCGTCACCGACCGCGTCCTCCGGTTGACCACCCGGCCAGCCACCGTCGTGAAAACCGAGGTCGGCGAGTAGCGACCGGCCGGGCAGTAGCGACCGCCGTCGGCCACAACGGCGCGACGGCGGCGAACGCTTGGTCGACGCCGCCCGGGAGTCCCCCGGTGAGTCGAAGGACAGCCACAGCCGCTTCGACGAGGAAAGCGCGCCGGGGCCGCCCTGCACCTCCGCCAGGGGCCGGAACGGCGTTCGTTACCCTGAGCGAAACGGGGATACGTGGTCGGGTTGAACGACCCGACGACCACCGACATGGATACCGACCCGCTTATCGGTTCGATCGCCCGAGCCACGGAACCCATCAGGGAACGGCTCCACGAGTACCGACGGAAGATCGACGCCGAAAACCCGTCCGGCGACACGCAGGTCGCGGCGGACGACTGGGCGGACGGCCTGTTCTACGAGGAGTTCGTCGACGCGGGGTTCGTCGGCGAGTACGCCAGCGAGGAGCGGTCGGACGTCGTCGACGTCGGGGACGGATACGGACTCACCATCGACCCGCTGGACGGGTCGTCGAACCTGCTCTCGAACTCCGTCACCGGTGCGGCGATCGGCGTGTACGACGCGCCGCTTCCCGCGCGGGGCCGCGACCTCGTCGCGGGGGCGATCGTCCTGTTCGGGTCGTACACGACGGTGACGGTCGCGACGGACGACGGCGTGACGCGTCACGTCGTCTCCGACGGCAGGGTCGTCGACCGCGATCCGGTGGCGATGCCCGACCGGGGCGATATCTACGGCTACGCCAGCACCCGGGCGGAGACGTCCGACGACCTCCAGGCGGTCCTCGACGAGGTCGGACGGACGCGGAAGGTCCGGTACAGCGGTGCGATGGTCGCCGACGCCGCCCAGTTGCTAACCCACGGGGGCGTTCTGGTGTATCCTGCCCGGTCGTCGGCGCCGGAGGGCGACCTCCGCCTGCAGTACGAGTCGAACCCGGTGGCGTACATCGTCGAGCGAGCGGGCGGCGCGTCCTCCGACGGGACGGGGTCGATCCTCGACGTTGAGCCGACGAACCTGCATCAGCGTACCCCGACCGTCCTCGGGTCGCCGGAACTGGTCGACCGCGTCGCGGAAGCGATACCGGCCGAGCAGTAGTCTTGTTCTTGTAGTACAATTCTGTGGCGTCGTATCCGCCACGAACCGGTTCAGGGTGACCCCGCGGGCCCCGTCACTGCCACGTCTCCCGGTCCACCCGAAACTCGTCGGGCGGGAGGTCCGGGACGGTCGAGGCGGTGGACTTCTCCCGCGTGATCCGTGCGTATCGGCGGAGTTCGTCGACGGTGCCGGTGTCTGCGTCCGCGTACACCTCCGTGCTTTCCTGTTCCCGCGTTCGGCCCGCCATGTTCTCCAGGACGTGTTTCGACGACAGTTCGTGGAGCGCGGCGGCCGCGACGTCGGCCTCGTCGAGCCGGTCGTGCAACTGCCGGAGCTTGCGGTTGCGCTCCTCGAGGAACGACGCCTCGATCCCCTCGGAGTCGCCGCCGGGGTACCCCCAGTTGTACTCGCTGAACCACAGCGGCTTCCCCAGGGTGTCGTGGGCCGCCGCTATCTTCTCGTCGAGCAGCGCGGCGGCCTCGTCGGCCGGGAGGTCGTAGTGGGCCTCGCCGACCCACCAGTGGAGCGAGCACGCGTCGATGCAGTCCGGGCGGTGGTCCTCGACGAAGTCGTTCCGGCCGTCGGGCCAGCCGTGGGTGCCCGTCGTCAGCAGCTGGTCGCCGGCCAGTTCCTTCACGTACGGCCCCACCTCCTCGATCCACGGCCGGATCGTCTGGCTGTCGCGCTCCCACGCGTTGAGGTACTCGACCTCGTTGCCGAGTTCCCACAGCATGATCGTGGGGTCGTCGCGGTACTCGACCCCGGTGAACCGGTTCTCGTGGGTCAACAGCTCCTCGACCCACTGCTTGTACAGCTCGATGCACCCCTCGTCGTGGTAGAAGTCGTTTATCCCCTCGGCGGTGTCCGACCGATGGACGAACCCGGGGACGTTGGCCGCGAGGTTCTCCTCGGGGTCGGTGCGGTAGCTCGGCGCGCCGCTGACGATGGGGACCGCCAGCCGGACGTTGCGGCGCTTCGCCCGGACGATCACCTCGTCGAACCGGCTGAAGAACTCCGCGTTGTCCTCGCCGGGGAACGGCCCGCCGTACTGGACGGGCACGTTCCAGCCGAAGGCGCGGGCGACGGTCGCGCCAACGCGGTCGAGCCCCTCGAACATGTAGGGCCGCATGCGGTCGTGATGCGGGTGGCCGAACCCGAACGTGAACTCCCCGCTCGGGTTCACCCCCGAGAGGTAGAACGTCCCGTCGTCGAGCGCGAACGACGTCCCGTCGACGCCGACGAACGACGCCGGGGACTGCTCGACCCGGACGCTCGTCCGCGCCCGGGCGAGTTCGGAGCCGTCCGCGCTGACCGCGCCCTCGAACCGCCGCTCGCCGACGCGCAGCACCTCCCGCTCGGCCGCGAGCGTTTCGGTCCCCTCGGCCGGGATGGAGACGTCCTTGGTCGCGACGACGCCCTCCGCAGTCCCGAGGGTCAACTGCCCGTCGAACGCGTCCGGTCCGGGGTTGTGCGCGGTGAGTTTGACCGTGACCGTGTCGGTCTGTCGGGCCGGGGCGGGGTCGGCTTCGAGGGCCGTTATCTCGACGGACGCCTGCGGCGTCGCTGTCGCTGTCCGGTCCCGCGTGGGGGACGACGTCGATTCACCCTCCGCCGGCGACGTCGCGCTCGTCCCCGCGGCGTCGTCGAGGACGCCGGAACAGCCCGCGAGCGAGCCGGTTCCCCCGACCGCCGCGAGCAGCCACCGTCGGGAGACGCCTTCGTCGGTCATGTACACTGGACGGGAAGACAGGTAGATTATGTTATCGGGCGGGCGATGTGCACGGCGTGCACGCCGCCGACGGTGCGGCCTCGCACGGGCGTCTTCGACGGATCCTCGCCCGAGGGACAGAGGCATCACCGCCGGCGTCCAACACCCGTACATGCTCAGGGACACTTCCGGGATCCACCACGTCACGGGGATCGTCCGCAGCGCGCGGGCGAACATCGACTTCTACGGGGAGGTGCTCGGCCTCCGCCCAGTCAAGCGGACGGTGAACTTCAACGACAAGTTCACGCGGCACCTCTTCTACGGCGACGAGACGGGATCGCCGGGGACCGTCCTGACGTTCTTCCCGTACCCAGGCGAGGAGGACGGCCGGCCCGGCAAGCCCCAGATCACCGCCGCCGCGGTGACGATCCCGCGGGGCTCGGTGTCCTACTGGCGGGACCGACTCGCGGACCGCGGCGTCGCCGTCGACGGCCCGTTCGAGCGGCTCGGCGAGACGGTCCTCCGGGCGTCCGACCCCGACGGCACGCGGATCGAACTCGTCACCGGCGAGTCCGACGTCGAGCCGTGGGCGGACGGACCGGTCCCGGCCGAGCACGCCATCCGCGGGATCCACGGCGTCACGTTGCTCTCGACGAGCGTCTACGTCACCGCGAGCGTGCTGGAGACGCTCGGGTTCGACCTCGTCGGCCAGGCGGGCGACCGGGTCAGGTATCGGGCGGCGGGCGACCGCGCGACGGTCGTCGACCTGCTCGACCGGGACGCCGAGTTCGGCCGCGAGGGGGCCGGGACCATCCACCACGTCGCCGTCCGCGTCCCAGAGAAGGACCAGCTCTACGAGTGGCACGACCTGTTCCGGGACCGCGAGTACGACGTGTCGCGGGTGAAAGACCGCCACTTCTTCCACTCGCTGTACGTCCGCGAGCCGGGCGGGATCCTGTTCGAACTCGCCACGGAGACGCCGGGACTCGCCGCCGACGCCGGGACCGACGAACCCGCGGAGTCGCTGTTCCTGCCGCCGTGGCTCGAGGAGGACCGGGAGATGATCGAGGGGCAACTGCCCCCGCTCGACCCCGCCACCGGATCGGAGCCGGAGTGATGGACGGGAACGCCGACTCGGCCGGCCCGAACGAGGACCCGCACCGGGGCCAACCGATCGAGACGGCGGGCGCACCGCCGCAGGCCGCGGAGACGGCGGTCGTCATGCTCCACGGCCGCGGGTCGACGGCCGGGAACGTCCTCACGCTCATCGACGAGTTCCTCCACCACGGCGCGATGTACCTCGCCCCGCAGGCGGCACACAGCTCCTGGTACCCCCGCTCGGGGTACGCGCCGCTCGACGACAACGAGCCGTGGATCACCTCGGCGCTCGCCCGCATCGACCGCGCGATGGAAACCGCCGCCGACGCCGGCGTGCCCGCGGAGCGGACGGTGCTCCTCGGATTCTCGCAGGGCGGCTGTCTCGCCGCCGAGTACGTCGCGCGAAACCCCGAGCGATACGGCGGCCTCGTGGTGCTGTCCGGGAGCCTGCTCGGCCCGGAGCCGGGGGCCGACTACGCCGGCTCGCTCGACGGGACGCCCGTCTTCCTGGGGTGCAGTTCCGAGGACCCGTACGTCGCCGCCGAGCGCGTCCGCGAGTCAGCGGCCGCCTTCGAGCGCCTCGGCGGCGACGCGGAGTACAGGCTCTACGACGACCTGGGCCACGCGATCAACGACGACGAGGTCGGGCGGATAAACGCGCTCATCGATCGGCTGGACTGATCGGGCGGACTAGCCGGGTGGCCGACCTGTGAAGGCCCGCGTCCCCTCGGCGGGACCCCCTACTCGGCGTGGCGGTCGATCAGGGACCGGAGCCGGTCCTCGCTTTGCACCCCGACGACCTCCTCGACCTGCTCGCCGTCGGCGAACAGGGCCAGCGTGGGGACGCCGCGGACGCCGTGGGCGTCGGCGAGTCGCTGGTTCGCGTCCACGTCGACCTTCGCGACCGCGGCCTCGGTGTCGGCGGCCAGCGTCTCGACGACCGGTTCGAGCATCCGACACGGCCCGCACCAGTCGGCGTAGAAGTCGACGAGCACGATGTCGTTGGCCTCGACGATCGTATCGAGATCCGAACGGCCGTCGACGTGGACGGGTTCAGGGGGCGTTGCGGCGTTCGTCTCCGCGGAATCGACTGTCATCACCTGTTAGTACGGTCCAGTAGTAGTTAACAGTTTTGGGAAGAAAGTACAATACCACGGGCCGCCACGCGTGGACGGAGCGAAAGCGACGCTATCGGGAGCGAAAACGGGAGGGGCTACCCTTCGACCGAGGGGGTGGACGCGTCCGCGTCCTCGTACTTCGTCTCGAACTCCTGGATGAGCTGGCCCATCTTGGCGTACCAGTCGTTGAGCAGCCGCTGCATGTTCCCGGCGATCTGCGACGGGTCCGTCGGCCGGTAGACGTGGTAGTAGCCGCCCTGCTCGTAGTTGACCTGCTCCTTCTGGATGAAGCCGGCCTGCAGCAGCCGCTGAACGGCGCGGTATGCGGTCGACCGCTCCCGGTCGACGGCGTCCGCGATCTCGTCGACGGTCAGGGGGTCCTCGGTACCGACCAGCGTCTGAAACACGTCCCTGTCGAGCTGTTTGAGCCCGTGGAAACACTCGAGAAGCCCCTCGCACTCCATGTCCCGCTGGAGTTGTTCGCTCATCGAATCCGGCATCAGTATCACGAGAGCGTAGGCCCCAGGCGGTTATAAGACTTGTGTAGAGAACATACAATCCTCTACGGAGGCGCTCCCGACGCGACGAACCCCGCCGTCGACGTGTCGCTCCTCGTCGTGCGACCGGATTCACTCGTCGAGATACTCGACGCGTCGCTCGTCGGGTAGTTCGCTGAAAAGTGCTCCGGCAGGGATTTGAACCCTGGTCCTTGCCGTGAGAGGGCAAGATGATTGGCCGGACTACACCACCAGAGCATTTCGCATCTGTTGGCCTCAGACACCCATCATCGGGCGTCTTCGTCTTCCGCACTCGATTGAACGCACCGTTCGTATATAAATGGCACGAAATTGTCTCAAAAACATAGCCGGTTCACTGGACAGACTATCCCCCATTACTTCTTGCGAACTTCCTTGTTCCAAGCTATCAAGACTGAGGGAATATATAATAAGAATTATAAATCCCCCTTTTAATCTGATATAGTGGTTTTGCCGACTCAATGTATTCCAACAGGCTAATTGAAACATGAACTGAGCTGGTCACTACACCTTTGGGTTAAACAATATCCGACATCAATGAATCATAACTCACTATCGGTACCGCAGATAGAATATCTCCTGACGGTATGGTCAGCAGAAAATTATTAATAGAATGCCATCATCTTATCAGGATAGATTCTAATGATTGAGTATGTTCAGTATCTTGCTTTCGCTGGTATAGGTGCGGTTGGGTATGGATTTGCAAATCGAGTGGGGTCAATATTGGCAGAAGGAGGAGTTGATCGCGTCAAAGCCGACACAATTGGTCGCGATGACCAAGCTGACAACTCCCAAGTTCTTGAGAAAATGGACCGCCTTAGAGAGGAGAAGAAGAAAGCAATTGAAAAAAGGACAAGAAGATCCAAGAAGTAGAAGATCGGTTAACCGACTATGAGCGAATCACTCGATCACTGAAGCAAGATAGCTTAGCAAGGGAGCGACTGATAGAAAGATATTGGAAACCTCTACATGCAGTCCTAATTTGCTTTGCATCCCAAAAGGATAGTGATGGAAATACAAAGAAGTTTATAAGAGATAAATTAGAGGAGAAATATACTCTACACCGTCTCACTGGTTTTACCTATATTATTCCTCCTGCTGACGTACCCGATGTACTGAAAAAGAATCGAAATACACGGGAAGACATCAGGGAATGGATTAAGACAGACTTCTATGAAGAGAACCCTAAAGCTCGCTCAACGATTTGCTTTGCTGGCGTTGTGGATCTCCGTAACGTCTATTCAAGAACCGACCATTCCAAAGAAGATAGAGTATCGTTCTTTAGCACAATTGACGAAGAGCTTGATTTAGAAGAGATATTTAATGAGAATGACTTTTCAAAGCTATTGGCATCAAAAGGCGTTAATCTCACAAAAATGATAGAAGAAGGGGACATTGCATTTTTTGCTTCCAAATCAATTACAACTTCTGAGTTAGATACCATACACGATAATCAGGATGAAATTGAATCCAATCTGGGTGATCCGAATCTGAAAGAATTAGCAAATATGCAGAAAGACACAATCGAGGAAGTCATAGCACCATATCTCTCAGACCCATCAGAAGTAGCTGAATCAATAATTGAAGAAGCATCCATTTGGAGTCGAGAGTTGTATGAATGAGGTGATTTTGTCCTTCACATAGACCGGATTTTCGTCTTCACCAGAGTTGATTTAGAGTTTTACTACGATCTTCCGGGCTAACGTTATCATAGCGAGCAGTAGTTTCAATATTTTTATGACGCAATTGTTCTTTTGTTGCCTTTAGATCACGTTTCTTAGTCATTGCGGTGGCAACACTATGGCGAAGAGTGTACCAGCTCATTGTCCGACCGGCAGGATCAATGCTTGCTTCCTCGATGAGTTTTTGGATGAGATAGCGGAGGGAAGACGAACTGTAAGGATTGTCCTCTCGGGTCAACCAGAGCAGGTCGCTATCGGTGTACTTCGGATAGAGTTCACGTTCATCAAGCCAGCGTTCGAGAGCGGCTGAAGTCTTTTCGTTGAGTCCCACGGTCCAGTTCTCTGTGTTTTTACTGGACTCATCGGCGGGGATTCGGAGGACACTATTTTTCGTATCAACCCAGTAGGTCTTGGCGCGTTCCACCTCAATGGGTCGAAGGCCCGCATCGGTACTCGCATAAACGAGTGAAGTGATTTTCCAGCCATTAGCTTTTTTCCAGTCATCGGGTTTGACTTCGTGCTTGGGCTTGTCGAACCGTTGAGCGAGGTGGCCTTTCCACCGATCTCGTTGGTCTGGACTGAGGTCGCTGTATCGAGGAACTGTGGCATAGTCGCGGGCAGCCGCACGAAGTTTCCGTACTTCTTCGGGACGGAGGATGTCCTTTAGGCGGTTGCCGGAATTGTCCTTAAAATTCCGTTCAAAATCGAGTTCAGGACCATTGTAAGTGAGCTGTCGCCATTTGTAGAGACGTTTGAGGGCAGTTTGCACGGTAGCTTTGCTGCTGCCAGCTTCGTCCCCTCGATGAAGATGTTTGAGATATTGGTTTGCATGGTCGTTGTCGATGGCAGTGAAATATCGGTCTTCTTGTGACCACACCCATCGATAAAATTGGTCAGTTCGGTAGGCAGTATTAGTGACGGTATTTTCGGAGTATCCTTCCCACTTGCCGGGGTCCTTGCCCTCTTTGAGGAGCCATGTGATGAACTGTTCTCGTTCAGTTCGATAGTCCATTAACTGCTTTTCTGGCAGTTGATCCTCTGAGTTCTGCGTGATGACTGGGAATTGTGACAAATCGATTTCGTTTTTCATTGAGTCGGCCTCTATTTGTTAACAACCCACTTTCTTGTCGCAGATAGTGGGTTTTGTTTCGTGTTGCGCGAAGACGCATACTACCGTTTTGGGTGCTGAGGCCGATGAAAATGGGTGAAGTCCTTTTTTCCGTTTAATCACGCTTGCCGTGAGAGGGCAAGATGATTGGCCGGACTACACCACCAGAGCGCATCCTATGCTAAACCGGGCTGGTAATTTAACGGTTGCGCTTCGTCGCCGCCGTGTGGCGGTTCACCGTATCATAGTGTTCGCGCTCGCCAAGCGCCGACGCTCGCCGATACGGTACAAGCCCCGACAACCAGTGAGCGCAAACGCTATCACTCCTCGTCGAACGGCGAACCGGCCGCCGCCGGTTCGTTGCCCTCGAGGCTGATGATGTTCTCGCGGCCGACGCGGAGCTTGCTTATCGTGCCCTCCTCGTCCATCTCCGAGAGCAGCATGCTCACCTTCGACTTCGACCACTCGGTCTCCTCGACGATGTTGACCTGCTTCATCCGGCCGCCGTTCTCCTCCAGCAGCGCGACGACGCGGTCCTCGTCGGAGAGCATCTCGGCCTCGTCGACCGCCGGTTCGGCCGCCGCGTCGGTCCCTCCGTCGGCGTCGCCGGCGGCCCCGGGCGTCCCGCCGTCGCCGTCACCGTCGTCGACGTCCGTCCCGCCGCGGTCGAACAGCGCGTCCCCCCGGCCCAGCGCGACGGCCGCGACGACGCCGGCGACGAGCAGGACCACCACGCCGACCATCGGCAACAGCCCGTCGGTCGACGACTCGTCGCCCGCGTCCGAGGGGTCTCCGGCGTCTGTCGTCCCCGTGCCGTCCGTCCCGTCGCCGGGCGAGGTCGACCCGTCGTCCGTGGTCGTCTCCGTCGCGAGCGCAGGCGGTTCGAGCACCGCGCGCGGTCGGTTGTCGGTGAAACGCCGCTCGCCCCGCCAGGTCACGGTGTCGCTGTCGGCGAGGGTGCCGGCGGACTGCTCGCCGTCCGGGGAAACGGCGGCGAAGGCGAGGCCCTCGCCGGCGACGAGGACGAGCGCCTGGTCCGGTCCGACGTACAGGCCGCCATCGAACACGTCGCCGACGACGACGCGGTCGCCGTCGGTCGCGGCAAATCCGGTCCACGTGAACGACATTTCGACGACGCCGGTGCTGGTGTCGGTCCCGAGTTCCTCGTCGACCTCCGCGCGCCGGGAGAACGCCTTCGCGCGCATCGTCCTGTCGGTCGCGTTCTCGCCCGCCGCGGCGAGCGCTCGGGCGCGCTCGCGGAAGCCGGCGTACAGTTCCGTCTCGTTTGCCTCGAACTCGGACGCGAACGCCCGGAACTCGCGGCGCTCGGACTCGTTCGTCAGGCGGCGCTCGTAGTGAAACGTCCACCGGGCCGAGCCGTTCTTGGCTACTTGGACCCGGAACTCGGTGTAATCGAACCCCTGCGCGTCGACCCCCATCGGGTCGGGGGCGAGCGCCCCCGGTTCGGCGGTTGGGTCCGGGGCGTCGACCCCGGCCGCGCCGACGGCGGCGACCCCGTGGACGCCGGCGAGACAGACCAGGAGAGCGACGCCGACGCCGTGCGCCCGGTTCATTCGTGTAAGCAAATTCGGGGCGATGTCAAATGCCTTGCGACCGGCGACCGCTCGCCGGCGCGACGCGCCCGCTCCCGTCGGTCCGGGATCGACGCGTCCGTGTCAGGGCGCGAGACGGTTCTTCCGACCCTTCATGTGCTCCTCGTAGTGCTCGAAGGTGATCGGACACCAGTCGGCGGCCAGGTCCAGCACTTCCTCGGTCATCTCGCGGATCTCCCACTGGGCGTCCGCGGCCGCGCGCATGTCGGCGACGTGCATCAGCATCCGCGCGTTCATCGACATCACCATGTTCACCTCCGTCCCGATGGGGAGGACGAAGCGGGCGTCCTCCGGCGGCATGCCCAGTTCGAGCAGTTCCTGGTAGTCCTCGACGGAGCGCCGGACCGACTCGCGGAACAGTTCCTCGCGGCGCTCGACCGTCCCCTCGTCGACCTGCCCGGCCTGCTGGTTGCGGCCGACCCAGTCGGGGTCAGTCGCCGAGGGCGGCGTGACGACCATCTCGCCGTCCTCGACCGCGGCGGGGTCGACTTCGTCGAACGAGACGTAGCGCATCGACTGCACGTCGAAGCTCACGTGCCGGTGACGGGTGATCTGGGCCATGCAGGAGCGGCTGATCCCCTTCACCGCGAACGTCGCCTGCGGATGCTCGAACGGGCCGAAGTGGCCGTGGTCGAGCAGGTGGCCGATGAGCGTCCGCTTTTTCTCCTCCATCGTGTCGCCGTCGGTGGTCGCCATGACCTCCTCGAACGACAGGTCGCCGACGAACTCCCCCATGTAATCGTTTCGCGCCGCCGTACAGAGGAGCCGCTCGGGGTCCTCGGTCGCCTCAAGCAGTTCGACTTCCATGCTGGGTCACTGCGTTGCCAGTCACGCTCGGCCGACAAAAGGTTTCCTTCGTCGCCCTGCCCCGACGCAGTCGGGCGGTTCTCGACGCCGTCGCGGACGGCAAGACACAAGCGACGGGGGCGACTACCGCCGGCCATGATACACAACCTCGCGGCGGGCGTCCAGGCGTTTACCAGCAACGCGTTCCTCGTCGACGGCGAGCGGACCGTGCTGGTCGACGCGGGGGCGAACTTCGACGTGGTCTCGCGCGTCGAGGAGCGCGTCGACGACGTCGACGCCCTCGTGTTGACCCACACCCACCCCGACCACGTCGGCAACCTCCCGGACGTCGTCGAGGCGTTCGGCGTCGACGTGTGGGGGTTCGACCCCGAGGCGGACGGGGTGGACCACGCCATCGCCGACGAGGGGACAGTGACGCTCGGCGACGACGAGTACGTCGCCCTCCACACGCCGGGCCACAAGGACGACCACCTCTGCTTTTACTCGGCCGGCGCCGGCGTCCTCTTCGCCGGCGACCTGATCTTCCCGAACGGTAGCTTCGGCCGGACGGACTTGGAGGAGGGCGACCGCGGGACGCTGATAGAGAGCATCGAGCGCGTCGAGAGCAGGGTGAGCGGGGACCTTGGGGAACTCCACGTCGGCCACGGGCCGAGCGTCTCGCGCAACGCCTACTCCCACGTCGAACTGGCGTCGGAGGCGGCCCGACACACGCCGTAACGGCTGCGGAGCCGTTCGTCGCGACGGTTCGCGCCGACGGACGCGGTTACTCGGTCTCGGCGACGACGACCCGACCGTCCCCCTTGACGATCACGTCGTATCCGGCGTACGTGAACTCGACGTAGCCGCCGGCGTCGTCCGATACGTCGGCGAAGAGGGTGTCGAGCGCGTCGCCGTCGATCGATTCGTGGAGCGGGTCGAGCGCGGTCGGGTCCTCGCCGCGCACGCTGGCGACGGCCGTCACGACCGCGTCGCTCGGCGACCCGCCCGCGTCCAGGTCGACCCGGACGGTGTGGACGCCCGGGGCGTCGGTTCCGGATTCGGTTCCGTCCTGTCGGGGTGCCATTACACCGGGGACAGGCCGCGGTAAACTTAAAAACACGAAACCGTTCTTCGTTTATTTCGTGTACGGTTACGGGTAATATCGGGCGTGCGCCGCCGACGCCGGCGGTTGGCCCGAACTCAGTCGAGCGCCGCGGCGACGGCCGCGTCGAGCGCCACCTCGTAGGCGTCCGCGACCGCCGCCGGGTCGGTCCGCTCGCTGTCGGAAAGCGCCGGCAGCGCGACCGTGGCAGTCGGGTCGACCACGTCGGTCACGTCGCCGACCGACTCCTCCAGCCGGCCGCCGCGGGCGCTGCCGCCGACCACCTCGCAGGCCCGGGCGTAGCGCTCGCCGTCGAACACCCGGGCGCGCCCCGGTTCGACCGCGACGACGGCGTCGAACGTCACGTCCCGGAGCGGGCGCGCCACGTCGCCGTAGGACTCGACCACGGCGCGGTCGCGGTTCCGGACGCGCTCGGCGAGGCGGGACAGCGCCGGCAGGTACCGCTCGCGGGTCACCTCGTCCAGCGCCGCCGCCGAGTCGACGACCGTCGCGCCGTCCAGCGGGAGCGCCTCGCGGACGCCCGCGGGGACGTCGGCCGCGCCGCCGACCACGAACGCGTCGTCGCCCCCCGGTATCCGCAGGCGGTCCGCGACGAACTGTCGGTCGCCGCGGCCGACGATCCCCGTGCCGCCGCCCGGGGCGGGCCGCCAGAGGCGGTGGACGGGGTTTATCGCCTCGGGCGCGACGTCGGCGGCGCTGGCCGCCGCGAGGCGCTGGGCGTCCTTCCCGTAGAGGCGGCCGTCCGCGACCGCCCGCCGGACGTCGTCGTGGTCGAACCAGTAGTCGTTGCCGGCGCGGGGCTTGAACCCGACGCCGCCGACGCGTTCGAGCAGCCCGGTCGAGAACGTCGTCTTGCCGGCGTCGACGCGGTCGCTCCCGACGACCAAGTGCCTCATGCGAGGCCGTAGTAGCCCGGCTCCTCCTCGTCGCGGGGCTCCGCGACGACGAGGTCGTCCGCGTTGTTCACGATCCACGGGATCGCCCAGTCGAGCAGCACCTCCTCGGTCTCCACGTCTATCTCGGCGTCGGGGTCCAGTTCCTGCAGCATGCGTGCGATCTCGTAGACGGTGTACATCCGGTCCTCGTCGAGCAGTTCCTCCGCCGTGTAGAAGTCACAGGGGTGGAGTTCGTCGAACTCCGATTTCGGGACGGGCATGCGACCCGCTACGCGGGAGGCGGGGGTAAATCGCACGGTGTCGAAAGGCAGGGTGTGGGGGCGGGTCACCCCCGGGTGACAGATGGTGACGATCCGACGGGCCTTGCGGGGTCGGGCGCGGGCGGCGACGGTAGCGCGCCGCGTCCGCAGTTACGGGTGGGACGTGCCGACCGAAAAAGATGTCGGTAATAATATATTTAGAGCTACGGAGCGCTCCGGACCGCTCGCGAGGCGATGGCGGCGGCGCTGTCGGCGTCGCGGCGGCGAAAAAACGTCGATGGTGAACGGCTCGTCGTCAGGCGACGGGAGTCACTCGAACAGCTCGGCCACGTCGTGGTAGTTCTCGGCGACGGCATCCCAGTCGACCACGTCGAAGAAGCCGTCGATGAAGCTGCCGCGGTCCGGGCCGTAGTCGTAGTAGTAGGAGTGTTCCCAGACGTCCAGCGCGAGGATGGGGTGTGCGCCCCAGAGCGCGCCCTGGTCGTGCTTGTCGACCGCGATGTTGCGGAGCTGCTTGGCGACGGGGTCGTACACCAGCAGCGCCCAGCCGCCCGCGGCGCCGGCGGCGGCCTCGAACTCGCCCTTCCAGCCCTCGTAGGAGCCGAAGTCCTCCTCGATGCGGTCGAGGAGGTCGCCCTCGGGTTCGCCCCCGCCGTTGGGGGCCATGTTCTCCCAGAACAGCGTGTGGAGATAGTGACCGCTGCCGTTGTGGGTTACGTTGCCGAGCGCGCCGGCCGTGGAGCCGTAGTCGCCGGACTCGCGGTTCTCGGCCAGCGTCTCCTCGGCCGAGTTGAGGCCGTTGACGTACCCCTGGTGGTGGGTGTCGTGATGCCACGTGAGCACCTGTTCGCTGATGGCCGGTTCGAGCGCGTCGTAGTCGTACGGGAGCGGCGGGAGTTCGTGGTCTGCCATAGTAAATTCCTCCACTGATCTGTTGTTCGCGGGCCAAGTTAAACCTGCATGAACCGGCCACCGTCTCCGAAACGAAATTAAAGTAACGCAGGTGAAACGATCGCTTCGGCCGCCGTCGGGTTCTACCGCTCGTCGGCCCCGCTCAGCGCGCGGGCCGCCAGGCCGCCGGCGACGCCCGCGGCCCCGACGAGCGCGCCGAACCCCGGCAGCCCGGTCCCGGTGTCGGTGTCGCCGCCCTCGGTTTCGGTCTCGGTGCCGTCCGACGGCGTGCCCTCTACCGTCGGTCCCGACGCGTTCCGGACCAGCCCGTCCTCCGGGATCTGTTCGCCCGTGAGGTGGATGTACTCCCCCTCACAGTCGAACTTCCGGGAGATCAGTAACGGCGTCCCGCGCTCTATCCGCGCCTCGGTGGCGTCGGCGTACAGGTCGACCGTCCGCTTCTGTGGCTCCTGCCGGAGCCGGTCGACGAGGATGCCGTTGTACAGTTCCGTCTCCGTCGGCGACCAGTCCACCTCGCAGTTGTCGACCGCGGCGGGGTTGCCCTCGCGGTCGGGGCGGTAGGTCGCGATCACGATCTGTCCCTCGTAGTTCCCCGCCCACGGTTCGCCCTGCTCCTCCAGTACCAGTTCCCGGGTCGCGGGGGCCTCCTGGGCCGCGGCTGGGACCGCCCCGCCCGCCACGGCCCCGACGCCCCCGACGACCCCGGCTGCTCCAGCGAGAAACGCCCGTCGCCCGACCCCGGACCGCCGTTCGCTGCCGCTCTCGTCGCGCATTGTGTCACCCGTCCGCCCTCCCACACCGGGCAACCTAACTACTTTGTCCGACTGCGTGAGGTGTCCGGGGGCGGTCAGTCGTCGCCGCGCGCCCGCTCGAACATCTCGATGGCGGCCTCCCGGCGCTCGCCGTGGTCGACGATCGGCGCGGGGTAGCCGGGCGCGGTCCGCTCGCGCTCGGTCAGCGACAGGTCGGGCCACTCGTGGATCTGCTCGGCCGTCGCGTTCGCCAGTTCGGGGACGTACTCCCGGACGTACTCGCCGTCCGGGTCGTAGCGCTCGCACTGGCTCGTCGGATTGAAGATCCGGAAGTACGGCTGGGCGTCCGTGCCGGTCGAGGCCGCCCACTGCCAGCCGCCGTTGTCGTTTGCCGTGTCGTGGTCGACGAGCTTCTCGCGGAACCAGTCGTACCCCTCGCGCCAGTCGATCAGCAGGTCCTTCGTGAGGAACGCGGCGACGACCATCCGCACGCGGTTGTGCATCCACCCCTCCGCGCGGAGCTGGCGCATCCCGGCGTCGACCAGCGGGTAGCCCGTTTCGCCGTCCTTCCACGCCCGCAGCGCCTCGGGGTCGTCGCGCCACTCGATGTCACGCTCGTACTCCTTGTAGTTCTCCTGCACCACCTCCGGGTTGTAGAAGAGGACGTGCGCGTAGAACTCCCGCCAGGCGAGTTGCGACCGGAACTCCTCGACGGACTCCGCCGCGGCCTCCGGTTTCGACTCCGCCGCGGCCATCGCATCCTCGACCGCCGCCGACACCTCCCGGACCCCTATCGTTCCCCACTTGAGGTGGGCCGACAGCCGCGACGTCGCCCCATCGGCGGGGTAGTCGCGGCGTTGCTCGTACTCGTAGATCGGCCCGTCGAGGAACGCGTCGAGCAGGTCCCGGGCGCGCTCGGTGCCCGCCGGCGGCACGTCGGCTTCGGGCTCGTCGAACCCCAGGTCGGAAAGCGTCGGGAGGTCCCCGGGGGCAACGGCGTCGGGGGCGGCCAGATCCGCGGCGGCCGGCGGGTCGTACGGCGGCTCCTTCTCCCGGTCCAGCCACTTGCGGCCGAAGTAGGTGAACACCGAGTACGGGTCACCGTCGTTGGTGGTGATCGATCCGGGCGGGTGGTGGACGGCGTCGTGATGACTCTCGCGGGCCACGTCCGCGTCGTCCAGCGCCCGGCGGACCGCGGCGTCGCGCTCCCGGGCCAGCCCGGAGTAGTCCTTCGCCCACGTGACGCCGTCAGCGCCGCAGGCGGCCGCCAGGTCGGGCAGGACCTCGCGCGGGTCGCCGCGTCGGACGACCAGGTCGCCCCCGCGCTCGCGGTACGATTCGCGGAGCGCGGCGAGGGCATCCAGCATGAACGCGACCCGCGGCGGCGAGCCGTGGGCCAGCACGTCCGGGTCGAAGACGAAGACCGGGACGACGGGGCCGTCGTCGGCCGCTTCCGACAGCGCGCGGTTGTCGGCGACGCGCAGGTCCCGCCGGTGCCAGTGGAGTCGCATACCACTCCTGAGGACGGTATCGGCAAAAGCCCGGCGGGAGCGTCGCCGGCCCTCGGTTTCGATACGGGGACGCTCAGAGCGGCTCGTCGCCCTCGACGATCCGCATGGCGCGCTCGCCCAGCCCGGGCACCGTCTCCCGCATCTTCGGGTACAGCGGGTCGTCGGCGTCGCCCTCGAGATAGCGCGCGAAGAACATCTCGCCCAGCGCCGCGAGCTTGTACACCGCCAGCGCGCGGTAGAAGCGGTCGTTCTCGTACTCGATGCCGGTCGCCGCCTCGTAGCGCTCCACGAGGTCCCGCCGGGTGGGGTAGCCATCCGCCTCCATCACGCGGGTCACCATGTTCGACGCCGGCGGCTCGGGGTCTTTCGGGTCGCGCCACACCGACAGCATCCAGCCCAGATCCGTCAGCGGGTCGCCGAGCGTGCTCATCTCCCAGTCGAACACGCCGACGAGTTCCGGCTCGTCGCCGGGGGCGAACATCACGTTGTCGAGCTTGTAGTCGCCGTGGACCAGCGTGTGCGGGTGGTCCTCCGGCGCGTTGTCCGTGAGCCACTCCATCACGTCGTACAGCACGGGCACCTCGCGCTCGTCGGCCGTCTTCGAGAACGCCCAGGTGAGCTGTTCGGACCAGCGCCGCACCTGCCGCTCGGCAAAGCCCTCCGGGTGGCCGAACTCGCCGAGGCCGACCGCCTCGTAGTCGACGCCGTGGATCGCCGCGAGGCCGTCGACCAGTTCCTCGCCGAGGCGTCGCCGCCGGTCGGGCGCCGCGAAGCGCTCGGGCTCCGCCTCGCGGATCACGTCGCCCGCGACCCGCTCCATCAGGTAGAACTCGTCGCCGATCACGCCCTCGTCCTCGCAGGCGAGCACGGTGGTGGGCACCGGCACCGGGCCGCCCTGCAGCGCGTCGACGACGCGGTACTCGCGGAGCACGTCGTGGGCCTTGTCGGCCGTCTCGCCCGGCGGCGGCCGCCGGACGACCAGGTCGCGGTCGCCCCAGCGGAGAAACAGCGTCTCGTTGGAGTGGCCCTCGCGGTGGCGCTGGACGTCGAACCCGTCGGCCGGGCCGAGCTCCGATTCGAGGTAGGCCCGGAGCGCGTCCTCGTCGACGAGCCGCTCGTAGTAGTCGTCCGCCATGTGGCACCACACGGCTGGGGTGCCGAATAAACTTCCGGCGCGATGTCCGTTTCAGGGGACCGTACAACTTTATGGGCGTTGACTGTGTATAAAATCGTGACAATGGCACGCACGGAGGGGCAGGCGTGACGGTCGAACAGTTCCACGTCGACGGCGAGACGGCGGTGGTGACGGGCGCGTCCAGCGGCATCGGCAAGCGGATCGCCGAGCGCTTCGCCGCCGACGGCGTCGACGTCGTCGTCTGCTCGCGCGACATCGACAACGTCGAGCCGGTCGCCGACGGGATCGAGGACAGCGACCGGCCGGGCGACGCGCTGGCCGTCGAGTGCGACGTGACCGACCGCGACGCCGTCGAGGCGCTGGTCGAAGCAACCGTCGAGGAGTTCGGCGGGCTGGACGTGCTGGTGAACAACGCCGGCGCGAGCTTCATGGCGAACTTCGACGACATCTCCCCGAACGGCTGGGGGACCATCGTCGACATCAACCTGACGGGCACCTACCACTGCACGCAGGTCGCGGGCGAGCACCTGAAGGACGGCGGCGGCAGCGTCGTCAACCTCGCCAGCGTCGCCGGCGAGCAGGGCGCGCCGTACATGAGCCACTACGCCGCGGCGAAGGCCGGCGTGATCAACCTCACGACGACGCTGGCCCACGAGTGGGCGGGCGACGGCGTCCGCGTCAACTGCATCTCGCCCGGCTTCGTCGCCACGCCCGGCGTCGAGAGCCAGATGGGCGTCAGCGCCGACGACATCGACCGCGAGGAGGTCGAGCGCCGCATCGGCACCAGCGAGGAGATAGCCGACGTCGCGCAGTTCCTCGCCAGCCCCGCCGCGTCCTACGTGGTCGGGCAGACGATCACCCCGGCCGGCCTGCCGGACATCATGGAGAACCCCGACGTATGACCGACCGAACCGTCCACCTGCCCGTCGCCGCACAGCCCAGCGTCGACACGCTCGTCGACCTCTCCAGTCGGGCCGAGGACCTCGGCTACGAGCGCGCGTGGCTCCCGGAGACGTGGGGCCGGGACGCCGTCACCGCGCTGACCAGCATCGCCCACGGCACCGACGAAATCGGCATCGGGCCGAGCATCCTCAACGTCTACTCCCGCTCGCCGGCCCTGATGGGCCAGACCGCGGCGACGCTGCAGGAGGTGTCGGACGGCCGCCTCCGCCTCGGCATCGGCCCGAGCGGCCCCGCCGTCATCGAGGGGTGGCACGGCGTCGACTTCGAGCGCCCGCTCCGGCGCACCCGCGAGTACGTCGATATCATGCGGAAGGTGCTCGCCGGCGAGGAACTGAACTACGACGGCGACATCTTCAACCTCGCGGGCTTCCGCCTCCGGTCGGACCCGCCCGACCCCGCGCCGCCGATCGACGCCGCCGGGATGGGGCCGAAGGCCGTCGAACTCTGTGGCCGCTTCGCAGACGGGTGGCACGCGACGGTGTTTACCCCCGACGGCATCCGCGAGCGGTTAGAGGACCTGCGCCGCGGGGCCGAACTCGGCGGCCGCGACCCCGACGACGTCCGCGTCACGCTGTCGCTGACCGCCTGCGCGCTGGCGGACGGCGAGCGCGCCCGGCAACTGGGCCTCCAGCACTGCGCGTTCTACGTCGGCGGGATGGGCACGTACTACCGCGACTCGCTCGCCCGGCAGGGCCACGAGGAGGTCGCCAACGAGGTGGCGGCCGCGTGGGCCAGCGGCGACCGCGAGCGCGCCAACGAACTGCTCGACGAGGAACTGATCGACGACCTCGCGGCGGTCGGCACGCCCGAGGAGGCCCGCGAACGGCTGGCGAAGTTCGAGTCGATAGACGGCGTCGACGCCATCGCGGTCGGCTTCCCGCGCGGCGCGACTGTCGACGAAGCGCGCGAGACGCTGGAGGCGCTCGCGCCGGAGAAGTAGCTGCGGGTCGGTCCGGCTTACAGGTCCCGCTTCAGTCGGATCTCGTCGTCCGTGACCGCGTCGACGTTCGCCTCCTGCAGCGGGTACGTGTCCTCGTCCATGTCGCCCCAGCCGAGTTTCGATTTGATCTTGTCCGTCATCCCCGGGTCCGGGTCGACGTGTGCTGTCCCCGTGCTGACGTCTTTCACCATTCCGACCGTGTCGCCGTCGGCGTTGACTACGGGCTTGCCCTCGTCGTCGTCCGTGATGTTGCTGCGCATAGCGACTGTATCCGGGACGGGCGACCCAATAAGCGAGGGCTATCGTTCCGGCAGTTGCGGTCGGCAGGCCGGCGTTTCGCGCCGCGGGCGCTCCGGTAATCCGGGCTTTCCGCCCGCGAACTGCCGGTAATCGCCTCCTTCTTCCCCCCGCCGATCCCGGGGCGGGGGCGGTCGCTCCGACTGACCTGTCGAAACCTCGATTACCCCGCCGGAAAGCAACCGTTATGCGTCTCCACGCGTAGGGGGAGATAGCGAATGGTTCCGCCCCGCGACGACCCCCGCCTCCACGACGAGTACGTGCGGACCCTCCCCGGCGACGGCCCCGACGACGACGTGACGCTCGTCGGCGTCGTCCACGACCACCCCGCCAGCGTCCACCGCGTCCGGTCGCTGATCGCCGAGCGCGACCCCGACACCGTCGCGCTCGAACTGTCGCCGCTCGCGCTCCCGCTGTTCGAGGCGTACGCCACGGACGCCGAGGCGGACGACCCTCCGGAGTACGGCGGCGAGATGAGCGCGGCGGTCGACGCCGCGGACTGCGACGTCGTCGGCATCGACGCGCCGAGCGTCGCCTTCCTCCGCCGCCTCGCGGCGCGGATCCGCGACGAGCGGCCCGCGCCCGGCACGGTGGCCCGCGTCCTCCGCGGCGTCGCCGGCGTCACCCGCCACGCGCTGACCTGCCGGGCCGGCGCGGCCCTCGCCCGCCTGACCGGGCGGACCGTCGAACTGGACGAGCCGATAGAACACGACTGCACGCGCCGGGACGCGCCCGACGCGCAGGCGGCCGACGAGCGGCGCCAGGCGACCCGGAGCCTCTCGCTCACGCGGGCGTTCGAACCGCCCGAACCGGTCCACCTGCGGGACGCCACCCGCGAGGCGTGCATGGCCGCGAAGCTTTCCGACCTGCGGCGGGAGGGCGACGCGCTCGCGGTGGTCGGCATCGACCACCTGGAGGGCGTCGCCGCGGAGCTCTCCTGACCCCGCGGAAGCGCGTGAAACGGAACCGGTGTTTTCGGCCGTTCACGCACCTTTTTCCGGCGTTCGGCCGTACGCCGTACCCATGCAGGCCATCGAGGTTCAGGAGTTCGGCACGAGCGACGCGCTGGCCGTCGTCGATCGGGAGACGCCCGAGCCCGGCGCGGGCGAGGTCCGGATCGCCGTCGAGGCCGCGGGGATCAACTTCGCCGACGTGATGCAGCGCCGCGGCCACTACCAGGGCGGCCCGGAGCCGCCGTACGTCCCGGGGATGGAGGCCGCCGGAACCGTCGACGCCGTCGGCGAGGGCGTCGGGCTGGACGAGGGCGACCGCGTCGTCGCCATGACGAACGGCGGGGCGTACGCCGACTACGTCACGACCGACCCGGCGTCGGTGTTCCCGATCCCCGAGGGCATGTCGTTCGCGGAGGCCGCGGGCTTTCCCGTGCAGTTCCTCACCGCCCACGGCTGCCTGTTCGAGTGGGGCGGCCTCGAAGAAGGCGAGCGCGTGCTGATCCATGCCGCCGCGGGTGGCGTCGGCACCGCCGCGGTCCAGCTCGCCTCGCGGGCCGGCGCGGAGGTGTTCGGCACCGCGAGCAGCCGGGAGAAACTCGACCTGGCGGCGGAACTCGGCTGCGACCACCCGATCAACTACGTCGAGGAGGACTTCGTCGAGCGCGTCGACGAACTCACCGACGGCGAGGGCGTCGACCTCGTGCTGGACGGCGTCGGCGGCGACACGTTCGGCGACAGCCTCGACGCCATCCCGCAGTTCGGGCGCATCGTCGCCTACGGCGCGGCCAGCGGCCGCCCCGGCGAGGTCGACACCGGGACGCTCCTCTTCGGCAACAAGTCCGTCATCGGCTACCACCTCGGACGCGCGATGGCGACCGACCCGAACCGCGTGCTCAAGGCCGTCCCCGACCTTCAGCAGGGGCTGCAGGCGGGCGAACTGGAGGTGATCGTCGGCGAGACGTTCCCGCTTGCCGACGCCGCCGAGGCCCACGAGTTCATCGAGAACCGCGGGTCGACGGGGAAGGTCGTCCTGACGCCGGAGTAGCGGCCACCGGGGCCGCGTCACAGCGTCCGTTCTCAGTCCCACTCGGCGATCACGACGCCCAGGACCCCGCCGAGCGCGCTCACCAAGACCGCGTAGAGGGCGGCCACGAACGCCGCGACGGCCAGTACCGCCGCGACGGGGGCCGCCGGCCCGGTCGCGGTCGCCGCGGTCGGGAAGGCGACGAGCACGACGGTTGGCGCCGCGACGCCGAGGCCCCCGATGAGGCCGAGCCTGAGGCCGTCCGAGCGGTCCGCGCCGCAGTAGTAGCCGAGCGCCCCGCCGACGACCGCCGGGCCGAGCGGGACCGACCCGGTGAGGCCGGACGCCGCCGCGCCGGCGACGAAGGCAGTCGGGTCGTCGACCGGCGGCGCGGCCTCGCCCGTCCGCCGCCGGAGACGACCCCGGTAGAAGGGGAACGCCGCGCCGAGCGCGAGCAACAGCGCGCCGGCGGCGGCCGTGCCGACGCCGGTCCACGTCAGCAGTTGGGTGACCGTCTCGACGAGGTCGACCTCGGGGATCACCGTCGATTTGACCTCCATCTCGGCGACGATCTCGCGGCTACGCTCCGGGGAGGCAAAGCGGCGGACGGCGACCCCGACGACGACGAGCAACAGGCCCTGCAACACGAGCAGGACGGAGAGGACCCAGTCGAGCGTCCTGTCCGGCGAGTTCATCGTCCCGCCTTCGCGGGGTTCGGAGGGTTCGGCGGCTGTGGAGGGCATACGTCCGACTGAGTGGTCAGGGAACGCACATAAATCCCGCGGAGCGACGCCCGCGGCGGCCCCGTCCGCCTACGCGTCCGGCGCGTGGACGAGGCCGTCCCGCCGCCCGTCGAGCACCGCGAAGCGCTCGCCGCGGCGGCGCTCCAGCCAGTACAGGAGCCGTTCGGCCCAGTCGAGTTTGCGGGCCTTCAGGTCGTCCACGGCGGGGTCGTCGAAGTCCCAGCCGGGGAACCGGAGGTCGGCGGCCCCGAAGTGGTCCGCGAGGAACGCGCCGCGGTCGCCGTCCGTGAACCCGCCGAAGTTCCGGACCGGGCCGGCGGGCGCGGCCTGCGTCGTCGGCAACAGGTAGTCGGGGTCGAACTCGGGGACGGCCGACCGCACGGCGGGCACGTTGTCGCCGTGGGCGTGGACCGCGACGGGGACGCCCCGCTCCGAGAGGGCGACGGCGGTGTCGACGTTCTTGTCCAGGTCCGTGGTCATCAGGTCGACGCCGACGCCGCGCTCGGCGAGGGTGTCCGCGGCCGTCGAGGCGGCGACGACCACGTCCGCGTCGCGGGCGACCGCGAGTTCGTCCGACAGGGACGGTCCCGCGCCGGCGACGGCGACCGTCGCGCCCTCGAACCGCGGCAGTCGGCCGGCGTCGAACGGCGTCGCCAGTTCGGCCAGTTCGTCGCGCGCGCGTTCGTCGGCCGCCCGTGCGAAGCCGAAGTCGGCGAGGATCGCCTCGTAGACGGGGAGCCACTCGTCGAAGTCCATAGCTGTTGCTGGTGTACGTAGGTCGGTGAGAACCGCTTGATTTCGTGAGCCGGAGTGGCGTTCCAAGTACCCCTACCCGGATGCCCTTCCGGCTACCACGCGGGCCTTCACAGCCATCCGGTATAAGTTTTCTCTTAGGTGAGGGCCTCGCGAAGGAGTCGCTCGGTCGGCCGGAACGTGGGCTCACGTTCGGCGACAGCGGCCGCGACGCCGGCGATTTCGGTCGGCGTGCCGGCCAGGAGCGCGCTCCCGCGCCCCCGGACGACCGTCGCGCCCCGCTCGGCCGCCGCCGACGCCAGCGCCGTCGCCGTGGGTTCTGCCAGCCCGTCGAGTTCGAACACCCGGGTCACGCAGTCCGCGGCGGCGTCCGCGTCGCCGCCGAGCCGTTCGACGTGTCGCCGCGCCTCGCCGACCGCCGTCACGTCGAGTTCCTCGACGGTCACGTCGTCGCCGCCCCGGAGCCGGTCCCGGGCGAACTCCGCGCCGACGAGCGCCGCGTCGCGCGTCTCGGCCACGTCGTGGGTCCGGACGACGTGTGCGCCGCGCTCGACGGCTATCGACGTGGCTGCGAGGCTGACGGGGAGCGCTTCCTCGGTCGAGCGCCCGGCGACCTCCCGGAGGAAGTTCTTGCGGTTGATCGAGACGAGGATCGGGCGGTCCAGCCCGCGGAACTCCCGCAGGCGGCGGAGCGTCTCGCGGTCGTGTTCGAGGGTCTTGGCCTCGCTCCACCCGCCGAACGCGGGGTCGACGATGGTCTTGTCGGTGAGGCCGTTGCGCGTCAGCGCGTCGTAGATGTCGTCGACCTCCTCGACCGCGCCCGGGCGTTCGAGGTCCGGCGGGCTCGCCATCTTGGCGACCGCGACGTCGTGGTCCGCACAGACCGCGGGCATCTCCGGGTCGGCGAAGCCACAGATGTCGTTGACCATGTCGAACCCGCGCGACAGCGCCGCGTCGGCCACCTCGGCGTAGCGCGTCTCGATGGAGAAGACGGCGTCGCCGCTCGTGCTCTCCATCGCCTCGACGGCCGTGTCGAGCCGGTCCAGTTCCTCCTCGGCCGACAGCACCTCGAAGCGCTTGTTGGCCGACTCCAGCCCGACGTCGACGATGTCCGCGCCCTCGCCGATCAGCTCCTCGTCGACGTAGGCAGCCGCCTCCCCCGGGTCGTCGTACACCGAGGGGTCGTACGGCGACTCCTCGCTGACGTTCAGCACGCCCATGATCCGGGGCGGGTGGTCGTCGCCGATCCCCAGCCCGGCGGCGTCGACGTTCTGCATACCAGTTCCGGGGGACCACGGAACCAAAAGGGACACGTTCCGAGCGGCGGGCATCGGGCCGTCCCCCCGTGGCTCCCGGGACCGAGCGCCCGCGGGGAGCGTCAGTCCAGCTTCGATTCGAGCTCGTCCACCCGCTCTTTCAGCTCCTCTATCTCGTCGTCCCTGCTTCGACCCGTCCGCCGGTTGACCAGGGCGACCGCACCGACGAACACGGGGACCGTGACCACGACGAACAGCATGAGTACGATCCAGAGCTCGGGGCCCATGGACGGTGGTATCGACGGCGTTCAAATGATTGTTTCGCGACGGCCGGCGAGCGCCGAACCGGTCGCGGACCGGCCTACCCCGCCTGCAACAGGAACCGGACATTCTCGCTGTCGTCGACGAGCACCCAGAGCGGCGCGCGGGCCAGTTCCGGGTCGTCCCACTCGAACGTTTCCCGCGGCCCGTCCTCGACGTCCGCCTCGACCGTGTACTCCCCGTTCGTCGGAAGCTTGCCGTCGTTCACCGGGTCGGCTCTCTCGGCGGGGTCGAGTTGGAGCGTCCGGGCCGTGTGGCGGGACCCGTCCCCGGCGTCCGTGATGGTCATCGACACGCGTTTCCGCTCGCTGCCGACGTTCACCGCGACGACGTCCGTCGCGCCGTGGGGGCCGCTCTTCGCGTCCGACTCGCCGAACAGCCCCGTTACTGCCGAACAGCCGGAGAGAGCGATCGAACCGGTGACTGTCAGCGCGGAGAGGAGCCGCCGTCGCGTCGATTGGGGGGACCAGGACATGTGAAACACGTTCCGGGCCGGCCGGTATATCCTTTGTCCGAACCCGGCGGGCCGCTCAGCGGCCCACCGCCCACAGCGTGCTCAACAGCGACTTCCCGGCGAAGAACCCGAGGAGCGCGCCGAAGCAGGCCCCCTCGACGCCGGCGACAGCGGCTCCGACTGCGAGGCCGGCGACCCCGAGCGCGTAGCCGGGCCGGGCGGCCGCGGCCCGGACTAGCGCCGCCGGCGGCCGCGCGGAGTCGGTCGGTCGTGACACGGCAGTGTCGAGGGGAGCGCGGCACTGGCGGGTTTCGCCGAACGTGTTCGTGCGGTGCGGCCCGCGCGAGCACCGCCGGGGTCAGTCCAGCCGCTCCAGCACCGCGTCGAGCACCTCGACGGTCGCGGGCGCGTGGAGCGGCTCGTTGCCGTTGCCACACTGGACGTCCATCAGACAGGCGGGACAGCCGTTGACGCCGCCGCAGTCGCAGTCGGCGACGCGCTCTCGGGTGCGGGCCAGCACGGCGTCGGCGTGCTCGTAGATCCCCTTCGCGAAGCCGATGCCGCCCTCGACGGTGTCGTGGATGAACCACGTCGGGACGCCCGTCTCGGGGTGGCGGTTGACGCTCAGGCCGCCCATGTCGCCCTTGTCCATCCGCAGTTCCAGCGGCGCGAGCTTGATCATCGCGTGCTCGGCCCCGTGGAGGCCGCCGAGGAACGTCCACTCCTTCGTGCCGAGCGACGCCGCACCGGACGGCTCCGCGAGCTTGTCGTCCGGAATCGCCGCGACGACGCGCTCGAACAGGTCCCGGGGCGTCTCGACCCACATGAGCTGCGTCCGCAGGTCGACCGGCGGCAGGCCCGTCGCCTCCGGCGGTCCCTTCGGCTTGCCCGTCGAGACGTCGACCCGCTCGTAGTGGCTGTAGTGGACCGAGACGGTGCCGGTGCCGAAACAGAGGCGGTAGCCGCCGCCCAGGTCGCGGACGCGCTCGCGCTCGACGTCCGAGACGCTCTTCTCGGACTGCGTCCGGGTGTACTCGTTCGTCCGGACCTCCCGGACCGAGACGTACGGCTGCGGGACGTCCTCGACGAGGTCGGTCACCTCGTACTCCGCCCCGTCGTGGAGCGCGAGCGCGCCGGGGTGGAAGTCACGGTACGCGCGCTGGCGGTCGATCGGCTCCATCTCTATCTCGCCGTTCTCGCAGCGCACGTCGAACTGCTCGCCCGAAGCGGCGTACATCGAGATGTCGGCCTGGGGCCGCGGCGCGCCGTCGTACTGGACGCCGTGGTCGAGGTGGCCGACGAACCGGCCGGCGGCCCGCCACATCCCGACGGCCCGCTCCAGGCGGTCCGCGCCGCCGAACCAGCGGGCGTCGTCGCGGTCCAGCGGCAGTTCCTGGGCGGCACACAGCAGGTGCCGGGCGTACACGACGTCGTTGTCGAGGTCGACGACTGCGTCCTCCATGGCGTCGCCCAGCAGGTAGTCGGGGTTCTCCAGCACGTACTGGTCGATGGCGTCGGCGCGTGCGACCAGCACGCCGAGCGCGTCGGCCGTCCCGCGGCCGGCGCGGCCGACCTGCTGCCAGAACGACTGGCGCGTGCCGGGGTAGCCGGCCGTCACGGCGGCGTCGACCGAGCCCACGTCGATGCCCAGTTCCAGCGCGTTCGTCGAGACGACGCCGTCGAGGTCGCCCGACTTGAGCCGGTGTTCCGTGCCGCGGCGGCTCTCCTTCCCGTGGCCCGCATGGTACGGTTCGACCGAGAGGTAGTTGCCCGATGGGTGCTCGCCGGCGGCGCGCTCGGCGGCCTTCGCGGCGAGTTCGACGCCCTGCCGCGAGCGGGCGAACGTGAGCGTCTGGACGCCGTTGAGGCCGAGGTGGGCGAGCACGCTCGCGGCCTCGTCGTTGGCGCTTCGCTTCGCGCCGAGGAACTCGTCGATGTCGAACTCCTCGGCCACGTCGTCGTCGAACGGCGGGTCCCAGAGGACGATCCGCCGGCGGCCGTGGGGGCTGCCGTCGTCGTCGACGGCGACGAAGGGCGCGCCGGTCAGCGCCTCGGCGTGCTCGACGGGGTTGCCGATGGTCGCCGTCGTGCAGACGATCCGCGGGTCGCTGCCGTAGTAGTCGAGGACGCGGCGCAGGCGGCGGAGCGTCCACGCGACGTGCATCCCGTGGACGCCGGTGTAGCTGTGGGACTCGTCGACCGCCAGCAGGCGGCAGTTCGCGAACGCGTCGCGCCACTTGCGGTGGTGGGCGAGGTAGACGTTGATCCCCGCGAAGTTCGAGACGACCACGTCCGCGCCCTCCCGGATCGCCCGGCGGCGGTCCCGCGGGGTGTCGCCGTCGTACACCGCCACGGTCACGTCCATCCCCAGGTCGTCGTACAGGTCGTTCAGCGCGCGCTCCTGGTCGCGGGACAGCGCCTTCGTCGGGTAGCAAAACAGCGCGCGGGCGTCCGGGTCGCGGCGCTTCAGCAGCGCGAAGTACAGCGCGTACACGTACGTCTTCCCGGACGCCGTCGACGTGGCGACGGCGACGTTCTCGCCGTCCAGCAGGCGCTCGATGGCCGCGGCCTGGTGTGTGTAGAGGTCGTGGCCGAGCGCGTCGGCCAGGTCCGCGCCCAGCACGGACGCGGCGTCGACGTACTCTGCCTCGGCGCCGGGCTGGGTCGCGACGTGTTCGATCTGGTCCTCGTAGCCCGGGAACCGCTCGCGCAGGTGGTCCGGCGAGAGCACGTCCGCCCGCTCGCTCCACCCGGAAGCGTCGTCGGCCATTCAGAACTCCCCCAGGGTGCCCTGTGTGGTGTTCGTTCCGGTCGACCCGTCGCCGTCCGCCGCGCCGTCCGCGCCGCCGGCCTCCGCGAGCGCGTCGTACACGAACGCCAGCGCCCGCACGTCGTCCTCGCAGTAGCGCTCGTGGCGCTCCCAGTCGGGCTCCGCCGCGGGCGTGCGTTCGCGCATCCACCGCCGGTAGGCGCGGCCGACCGCCGCCCCGGTGAGGCCGCCGCCGTCCCCGTCCCGCCCGAGCGCGGCGGCCACGTCGCCGAGTTTGTTCGTCCGGCCCGGCAGGACGGCGTTGTCGTCCCGGACCGCCCAGTGGTACGGGTCGAACGTGTACGCCGCCTCCCAGTCGTCCAGCAGGGCCGGGCAGTGGCGCTCGATTTGCTCGGCGACTGCGGGGAAGTCGAAGGAGAGGCCGTTGTACGCGACGACTGGCCGGCCCGCGGCGTTGGCGGCGTACCACGAGACGAACGCCTCAACCGCCCGCCCGGGGTCGTCGGGGTCGCGGTTCAGGAAGGAGAGGTACCGCTCCTCGCCCGCCCGGTCGAGCACGCCGACCAGCCAGACGACCGTCGGCGTCAGCCCGTCCGTCTCGATGTCGATGAACACCGGTTCCCCGTCCGGGAGGGACCCGTCGCCGTCCCGGACGACTTCGCCCTCCGCCAGCGCCCGCGCGCCGTCGCCGACCGTCGCCGCGGCGTCGCGGCCGATCCCCGCCACCTCGCGGAGGTCGGCGACCGACGCGGCGGCCACGTCGCCGGGCGTCCGGTAGCCCGCCTCCCGCAGGCGGCCGGCCCGCACCTCGCCGACGCCGGGGAGCGCCCGCAGGCCGAGCCGGTCCGTCCCGATCCCCGACGAGCAGACCGTCCCGTCCGGGTGGAGGGTGAGCGTGGGGACTTCGCTCCCGCCGCGCTCGCCGCCCGGCGCGTCGTCGCCGTCGGGGTCCGCGCCGGCAACGGCGAGGCCGTCCCACTCGCGGTAGTAGCCGACCGGCGCGGCCGTCGAGACGTGGGTGTACGAGCCGGCCAGGTCCGCCGGCGCGAGGGCATCGCGGTACGCCGCGCGCCCGCCCAGCGACGCGTCGAGTTCCGTGAGATCGACCGACACGTCGAGGCGGTCGGTGAGAACGTACGTCTCCGTGGCCGGGTCGAGGCGGCCCTCGCGTTCGAGCGCCCGGACGCCGCCGAGGTCCCCGTCCGACGACGCCGCGACGACGTCGACGCCGCGGAGCCGGCGGTGGTCGGGGGCGGTGTCTGCGTTGCCGGGACCGTCGCCGGGCGTACCTGTGCCGCCGCCGGTTCCGCCGCCGAGCACCAGCGGCGGGCCGTACTCGTCGAGGAGGCCGGGGGCCGTCGCCCGGAGCCGGACGAGCGCGCCCGGCACGGGCAGACAGAGGGCGTCCGGGTCGGCGTAGTCGAGCGCGTCGCGGAGCCGCGGCGCGTCGAGGCGCTCGACGAGTGCGCTGGACAGGACGGTCAGGCGGGGCGGGGTCGACATTCGCGAACGAAGGGTGGGGGCGGACGGGTAAAAAACGCCCGTCGGCGCCGCCCGGCGAAACCACTTTGTAAGTTTACGAATACGTCCGGATGTGACGCTGTTTCACTCCCTCCCCGGCGGGCACGCGGCGTTTCTCGCCGTCGCCGTCGCCACCCACGCGCTCGTCGGCTACGCGCTCGGCGAGCGGCTGGCCGACGCGCCCCTGGCGGGCCTCGTCGGCGGCGTGCTCGCCGACGCCGACTTCCTGCTGCCGGCGGCGTGGGGGTTCCCGCTCGTTCACCGCGGGCTCACCCACACGCTGCTCGCGCTCGCCGCCGTGACCGCGCTCGTGACGGCCGTCGCCGGCCGCCGGCAGGGACTCGGGTTCGGCGGCGCGTACGCCGCCCACCTCGCCATCGACGCGACGACGCCGATGGGCGTGCCCCTGCTGTACCCGCTCTCGGCGGAGTACCTCGGCGTCGTCCTCGGCGGCCACGCCGCGCCCGCGACGGCGGTGCTGTGGGCCTGCTCGCTCGGCCTGCTGTGGCGGGGCGACGGCTGGTCCCCGCGGCCGGTCCGTTCCTGACCGTCCCACGCTGCCGGCAGGCCAGCGCCTTTGGTGATCGCCCGCGACCCGTGTCGCATGGGAACGACACGCACCGGCGCGGAGCTGTTCGTCGAGAGCCTGGAGCGGTACGGCGTCGAGCGCGTCTTCGGCAACCCCGGGACGACGGAGCTCCCGCTCGTATCGGCGCTCGGGGAGAGCGACCTGGAGTACGTGCTCGGCCTCCACGAGGACGTTGCGGTCGGGATGGCGTCTGGGTACGCGAGCACGCGCCGCTACCACGCCCACGACGACCCGGACGTGACGCCGGTCGGCGTCGCGAACCTCCACATCGCGCCGGGCCTCGCCCACGGCCTCGGCAACCTCTACGCCGCGCGGGTCGCGGGCGCGCCCGTCGTCGTCACCGCCGGCAACCACAGCACCGACTTCCGCCACGAGGAGCCGATCCTCTCGGGCGACCTGGTCGACCTCGCGGAGAACTTCACGAAGTGGAGCGCGGAGGTGCTGGACGTCTCGGCGCTCCCGACGATGCTCCGGCGGGCGTTCCGCGTCGCGCTCACGCCGCCGACCGGCCCCGTGTTCCTCGCGCTCCCGCTCGACGTGACGACCGCCGAGACCGACGCCGACCCGGAGCCGCTGGGGCCGATCCCGAACGCGGGCCGCGGGGATCCCGGGCAGGTCGAGCGCGCCGCCGACCTGCTGGCCGCGGCCGACTCCCCCGCGATGGTCGTCGGCGACGGCGTCGCCCGCTCCGAGGGCGGCGTCGACGCGGCGGTCGAACTCGCGGAGGCCGCCGGGCTCCGGGTGTTCGGCGAGATACTCGCCTCTGAGGTGGACTTCCCGACCGAGCACGAGCAGTGGGCCACGTTCATCCCGCCGGACGAGGGGCTGGCGTCGACGCTCATGGAGACCGACACGCTGGTGTTCGCGGGCTGTTCGACCAACACGACGCTGACCCGCCACGAGCGCGCGCTGGTCGACCCGGGGACGACCTGCCTGCACGTGAGCGACGACGCCTGGCAGGTCGGGAAGAACCAGCCCGCCGACGCCGCCGTCCTCGGCGACCCCGGACTCGTCCTGTCGGCCCTGGCCGACGCCGTGCGGGACCGCCTCGACGACGCCGTCCGCCGGGAGCGCGTGGAGGGGGCGCGGGCGGTTCGGGAGTCGCTGGCCGACACGGTCGCGTCGATGGGCCGGGCCGAGGGGCCGGACGACCCGCGGCCGTCGAAGGCGGAACTCGTCGACGAACTGCTCGCGGCCGCGCCCGACGCCTACCTCGTCGACGAGGGCGTCACCGCGAAGTACCCGCTGCTGGCGCGCTGGCCCCTGGAGGAAGCCGGACTGATCTCGAACAAGGGCGGCGGGCTGGGCTACGGCCTCTCGGCGGCGGTGGGCGCGGCGGTCGCCGAGCGCGATCGCGACGACCCGCGGGACGTGGTCGGCTTCGTCGGGGACGGCTCCTACCTCTACTACCCACAGGCCGTCTACTCCGCGGCGCGCCACGACCTCGACCTCACCGTGGTCGTATCGGACAACCGCAACTACCGCATCCTGAAGGACAACGCCGCCGACCTGCTCGGCGACGACGCCGCCGAGTCGCTGGTCGGCGTCGACTTCGACCCGGCCGTCGACCTCGTGAAGAACGCGGAGAGCCACGGCGCGACCGCGACGCAGGTCGAGCGAACGGAGGAGGTCGAACCCGCCATCGCGGACGCGGTGGCGACGGACGGGCCGTCGGTGGTCGACGTGCTCGTCCGCGACTGACGGCGACGCGGGCTCCACCGGCGGCGGTCGACGGCGCGGCCGGTCAGTCCAGCAGGCCGATGTCCGCCGCGACCCGGTCGGCCAGGTGTTCCCTGATGGCGGGGTCGACCTCCGCGACCGCCTCGCCGTCGTGTATCTGGTCGTTGTGTCGGTCGACCGCGTCGGCGACGTCGTCTAACGGTATCTGCGTCCGGGTGTCGCACTCGGTGCAGACGACGGGCACTTCGGGTTGGTCGTCGGACATTGGCTGCCGGTGAGTGCACGCGGCGGGATAAATGTCTTCCGAGGGACGCGACGGTCGGCCGGGACGGGACGGCGTTCGCTACCGGAGTCGGGTGGCGGTCAGAGCGTACACCGCGTTCGCGTCGCCAGGAGCGCCCCGGCTACTCGGCCGACGTGTCGCCCCCGGACCCGGCCGCCGTCCCCGCGACCCCGTGGACCCACGACGCCACGTCGGCCACGACCGACTCCGCGACGTGGTTCGGCCGGTAGTACTCGCTCGGGGACGGCGGCCCCTCGCCCGGCATGAACAGGTGATTGAGGTCGGGGTAGCGCTCGAACGCGACGTTCTCCCGCGTCAGCGCGTCCCGCCACCGCCGGTAGTCGTCCTCGACGGTGACCTGGTAGTCGCGCCCGCCCTGCGCGATAAACAGCGGCCGGGAGAGTGAGGCCGCCGTCTCGACCTGGTCGTACGACGCCAGACCCTCCCAGTACCGGGCCGGCGCGTTGAGGACGAGTTCGTCCGCCGCGACGTCGCCCGCGCGGAACCGCTCGACGGCCTCCCGCACCGCGCGGAGCCGTTCGCGCTCCGGCTCGGTGACGGTGCCGTCCAGGTTCGCCAGGTACTCGTGTTGCTGGATCTGCATGTCGAGCAGCGAGCGCGCCGGCGGCGCGAGCATGACGGCCCCGGCGAGTCGCTCCGCCCGGGCCGCGATCCGCGGCGCGAGCATCGCGCCGAGGCTGTGGCCGACGACGAAGGTGTCGGAGGGACTGACCCGCTCGGCCCGGCCGAGGCGGTCCAGCGCCGCGAGCGCGTCGTCGGTCACCTCGTCGTCGATCGTCACGGCCGTCGGGTCGACCCGGCAGGCCGCCGTCCGCTTGTCGTACCTGAGGACGGCCACGCCCCGACTCGCCAGCCCCCAGGCGAGGTCCTTCAGCGGCTTGTTCGGGCCGAAGGTGCCGTCGCGGTCGGTCGGCCCCGACCCGTGGACGAGCACGACGCCCGGCACCGCCCCTTCGCCGGCCGGCATCGTGAGTGTCCCGGGGAGCGTACACGAGTTGTTCGCCGACAGACTCAGGTCGGTCTCGGCGAACGCGTCGCGGTCCGCGTACGGCGGCGGCGACCACGACTCGCCCGGGTCCGGCGACCCGGCGAGCCGGAAGCCGGCCACGGCTCCCCCGTCGTCGAACACGACGACCAGGACCTGCCTGGCGTTCCGGAACTGCACCGTCGCCCGGATCGCGTCCCGGCCCTGGACGGTCGCGTGCTCCGTCTCGGCGAGCCTGACGAAGCGGCCGGCCGACCCGACGAGTGAGGTCCACACCTCCTCGAGCTGCGCGGCGGTCACCTGTTCGCGGGCGTCCGGCGAGAAGGCGTTCCGCGCCGCCTCGTAGTCGCCGCTGGCGAGGTCGGCGACGAAGTCCCGGGCCGTGGCGTCCATCTCGGCGACGGTCGCTCCGCCGGTCGTCGTCCCGGCGGGCGACTGCGTTTCGGTACCGGGTCGCGTCGTCGGCATCGCCGACGTGCCGTCGGCCGTCGTCAGCAGCGTCGTCGTCGGTTCCGACCCGTCGGTCGGGTCCTCGTCGCCCGACCCGCTACAGCCCGCGAGGGCGGCGAGTCCGCCGGCACCGGCGGCCCGGAGGAGCGTCCGCCTGCGGAGCGCGGTCCGGGTCATCCGTCGGCCGGCGCGTAGGTGTTCAGGCGGTAGATCGTCCGGGCCGCCTCGACCGCGACCAGGACCCCCACGACCGTCGCGAGGTAGGTCGGCGGGTCGACGTACGACGCGACGGCGCCGAACGCCGCGACGGCGATCCCGACGCGCAACAGCATGTTGCCCACGACGTTTGCGACCACGTCCTCCGGGACTGCCGTGCTTTCGTCGTACCCCGCCACGAGGAACGTCCAGTTCCGGAACCGGACGAGCACGCCGAACGCGACGACGAGCGCCCCGGAAGCGAGCCATTCGACCGCGATCGATTCGGGGACCTGCATGCGCGACGGTTCGCCCGGTGTGTCGATAAAGCTCCCCGGGACGTCTCACGCGCTGAGACGTGCCCCGATTTTATATTCCCCTCGGCACGAACCGGTATCGTGGCGCAGTCGAACCGACTGGACACCGTCGCGCGGCTCCTCGAAGACGACTGCACGCAGACGATCCTGACACGGACACACGACCAACCCATGACGGCGGCGGAACTCACGGACACGTGCTCGGCGTCCCGCGCGACGGTGTACCGTCGGCTGGACGACCTCACCGACCAGGGCCTGCTGGAAAAGCGGACGGAACTCGACGCCGACGGCCAGCAGCGAACCGTGTACGCGGCGACACTGGATAAGGTGGTCGTCGACCTCACGGACGACGGCCTCGAAGTCACCGTGACGACGCGCCAGCGCGCCGCCGACCGCTTTACCGACTTCGTGGAGGGACTCTATGACTGAACTCACCCCCCTTCAGCTCCTGTTTCTCCTGATCGACTACGTCGTCGTCGCGCTCGGACTCGTCATCGCCTACGTCGCGTACACCGGGGCCACCAGAAACGACAGCCGCCCGATGGCGTTTATCGCCGCCGGATTCGTCCTGACGTTCGGCGTCCCGGGCGGGATTTACCTGCTCGCACAGGTCGTCCCGATCCCCACCGCCGTCGTGGGGATCATCACGCAGGCCGGCGAGATGGCCGGGATGCTGTCGATCCTGTACGGGTTCGTGGCACCGGCCCGGTCGTCGGAGGTCAGATGACCGTACCCGGTCAGGTGAGGTCTTTCCGTTTGAACCCGACGTAGCCGACGACGATCGACCCGAGCGACCAGCCGACGAGAACCAGCAGCTGGAACCACACTTGCGCGTGAAGCTTCGTCCGCTGGCTCTCCGTCGGGGTCGGGAGATGGTCGTACTGGTCCGCGATGTCGAGGAAGACCCGGTTCGTGATACCGCCGTACGCCGGATACGGGGTCGCGCTCTTGACGAGCTGTTGCGTGGACGGGCCGATCGACGCACCGGTGAGGTCGCTCAACGCGTTCAGCAGCGTTCCGAGGCTCATGAACGGCGTGATGCCGAGGACGAAGGGAACGAGCAGGAAATACGCCGCGAAGGCACCGACCATCGCCGCCGGCCGGCTGTCCACGACGGCGGAGATGGCCATGAAGAGGGACGTGAGCGAGAGCAGGAACGCGGTCGTCGTCCCCGCGAACAGGGCGAAGTCGACGATACTCGGGGGCTTCGCGAACGCGAACAGGGCGACGAGGTAGCCCGCAGCGAGGCTGGCCACCGTCGCGAGGGTCACGATCCCAGCCCGCGCCAGAACTTTCCCGACGAAGTACTCGGCGCGGGTGTTCGGGAGCCCCAGGCTGAACCTGACCCGGCCGCTCGTTCGGTCACCCACGACCGCCCGATAGCACAGTGCGGCCACGAGGACGGGTTCGACGAGGATGACCGCCTGCTGAACGTCCCAGAGGGCGCGCGCCGGATGGTCGTAGATGGCTATCTCGGCGGTGAACACGAGCGCGGTCACCCCGACGAACACGAGAACGACGCCGAGGACGAAGTACGACTGCAGGCCGTTTCTGAAGTCGTCCCGGGCGACGGTACAGACGCCCATGCTCACTCACCCTCCGCGCCGTCGACGGACCGGTCGTCGCCGTTCGGAACGGCGTCGTCACCGGTGATCGCCCCGAAGAGCGATTCGAGCGACGACCCCGCCGATTCGAACTCGCGAACCGTCGTGAACGTGTCCAGTCGGTTCAAGACGTTGACCTTCTCCGCGTCCGGCGTACATGACAACCGGAGCGTCGCACCGTTTACCGCCACGTCGGACACGCCGTCGATGTCGCGGATGCGGTCCGCGTCCACGGGCGGTTCGACGGTCGCCTCGACGGTCGACCCCGCTTTCGCACGCAGCGAGTCGACCTCGCCGGCCATCGCGAGCGACCCGTCACGCATGATGCCGACGCGGCCACAGATCTTCTCGACCTGTTCGAGGTGGTGCGAACAGACGAAGACGGTGGTCCCGCGGGACGCTTCCTCGCGGATGATCCCGCGAACGCGTTTGATCCCCCCGGATCCAGTCCGCTCGTCGGCTCGTCAAGCACGAGCAGGTCCGGGTCGCCGACGAGCGCGACGGCCAGCGCCAGCCGCTGTCGCATCCCCTTCGAGTAGTCGCTCGCCGGGCGCTCCGCGTCGGCGGAGTCCAATCCGACACGAGCGACGAGGTCGTCGGGATCGTCGTCGGCCCCCTTCGTCCGTATCGCCGACCGCACGTGCCGGCGACCCGAGAGGTTCTCGTACGGCGAGAACCCCTCCGGGAGGAGGCCGACCCGACTCCGCAGGGTGCTCGATCCGTCGACTACGTCGTGGCCCAAGACCGTGGCGTGCCCGCTCGTCGGACGCAGGAACCCGAGTAACATATCGATCGTCGTCGACTTCCCGGCGCCGTTCGGGCCGAGAAAGCCGAACACCTCGCCCTCGTGGACGGTGAGGTTCAGTCCTTGCACCGCGGCCACGTCGCCGTACCGCTTCGTGAGATCCGTCGTTTCGATCGCCGACATGCGACTTCCCCTATCCGAACGGACGGCATAAACGCCGGAGACCGTTTTCGCGCCTGTATCAACGGTAGAGGCCCATACACCCGTATTTTCGGCGTCTTAGGTGCGCTCCGAACAGGCCCCCGACGACGGGCCGGACGGGGGCTGACGGCGGTGTATTCGGATATCACGGCGCGCCATGAACGCCCGACTTCGGAGGGTATAACCGGGTGAAAGACCGATACAGGGGAAATGAGTCGGAAGTCGGCGTCACTCCTCACCAAGACGCAACGGCGACGCCTCCGAAACGACTTCGAGGAGTTGGACGAGACGAAAAAGCGACGGGACCAACAGCGGATCCGCGACCGACTCCGCGCGGGCACGCTCGACTTCCGACTGCTCGTCGACCTCCCGGACGACCAGCTCGAACTCGCCTTCGACGGGGCCGACGACGAGGAGTTGCGGGACGCGCTTTCCGACGCGTATCTAACTATCGAGCGGATCCGCGAACTCGAGGAGTATCCCCGCGACGAACTGATCGAGAACGCCCGGGGCCGGGCGGCGGATCGTGCCGAGACACGGGCCGGCCTGCGTTCGCTCGACGATCTCACCCTTCGAACCGAACCCGAGATCCGGGACCGGGCCGAAACGGAGACGGCGGAAAGGTTGGCCTGGAACCGCTGGACGTCGTACGCCAACCGGCTGATGGGGGTCGGGGCGCTTGGCTTCCTCCTGAGTGCGGTCTTCTGGACGTCCGACCGCCTCCTCGGCACGCGGCTCTGGTCGGGAAACGACGCCACCGTCGTGTCCGTCTTCGTATTGGTGTTCCTCGGGGTGGCCGGCTGGACGGCCATCATGACGGCGAACGCGCTCAGACACGATATCCTCCCGCTCTGTAAACGGCTCGTCCAGCATCCCAACGAGACGCTCCGGGATCTCTGGGTCCGCTGGGTCCCGAAGGGTGTCCGGACTGCCGTTACCCACTCGGAGCCGAACGACTGACCGGTTTGTCCGTCCGTTCGTCGCAAAACGCGTAGTGGGTTGGGGCGGAGTCGAACCGCCGACCTGCTCCGTGTGAAGGAGCCGTCATAACCGGGCTAGACCACCAACCCGCACGAGAGCGTACCGCCGTCGCGGTAAAAAGGGTTCCGAAGTCAGTCCTCCCGGTAGCGGCGGAGCCGCTCGCGGGCGTCGGCGACGGCCTCCTTGGCCTCGCCCTCGGCGCGCTTCTCTATCTCCTCCAGGTCCTCGCGGACCTTGTCGAGGCGGCTCGGCTCCGGCTCATCCTCGCGGCCGGTCAGCTCGCGGAACCGTTCCTCGACCGGTTCGAGTTCCTCGCTGACGCCCTTCTTGGCCTGTTCGCCGGCTCGCTTGATGTAGTACTGCGCGTCCTCGAAGTGCTTGTTCATACTCGATAGTAGTCGGGGAGAGAATATATCCTTTGTGGGAGAACAGAATTCGCGTCCGACAGGTGTCGTCGCCCACGCGATCTTTTAGGCGCGCCTAAACCGAAGGCTTTTTCTATTTCTTAGGCCAACCTAAAATCGCGCGGGGCGCCCGCCGACGCGGAGCGATTCGGGTCATGCCGTCTCACCGCCGTCCCGCCGTCTCTGTAAGGGTACTGACCGTGGGTATCCACGGGCGGACGCAGGTCCCGGCGTTCGGCCGTGCCGGTTCGGTGCCATCAACTCGTCTTTTGCGGTTCCCGGTTGCACAACCTCTTTAGCCGTGGCCGGACGTAGCGAGGGCATAATGTTCAGTCGGCTCTCCATCCCGACGCCGTTCCAGGTGGGGCCGGTCAACGCCTACCTCGCCGGCCGGACGCTCGTCGACCCCGGCCCGGACAGCGAGGAGGCGTGGTCGGCCCTCCTCGCGGAACTGGAAAAGCGCGACCTCGCGCCCGGCGACGTCGAGCGGGTGCTTGTCACCCACCCGCATCCCGACCACTTCGGCCTCGCGAACCGCTTCCGGGAGTCGGGCGCGCGGATCATCGCCAGCGAGGCGTCGGCCGACATCGTCGGCGACTTCGCCGGACGGCTGGCGTACGAACAGGAGTTCTTCGTCGACTGCTTCGAGCGCCACGGGATGGCCCGGTCGACCGCCGAGTCCGTGCTCGAACTCCCCGAGGTGTATCTTGAGTACGCGCCCTCCTGCGAGACGGACCGGGTCCTCGCCGACGGCGACCGGATCACCGTCGCCGACGAGCCGGTCGACGTCCGGGCCGCCGCGGGCCACGCCCAGGGCGAACTCGTCTTCGAGTACGACGGCGCCGACGGCCGGGAGGCGGTCGTCGGCGACCAGGTGCTCCCCGACATCACGCCGAACCCGCTGCTCCAGCCGCCGCTGGAGCGGGGCGACGAGCGCCCGCGCGTCCTCCCGGCGTTCAACGACTCGCTGGACTCCCTGCGAGAGGTCGGCTACGACCGCGTCCTCCCCGGTCACCGGGAGATCATCGACTCGCCGTCCGAGCGCATCGCCGACATCCGGGCCGAACACGAGGACCGCACCGAGAACGTGCTCGCGGCGGTCGACGGGAAGACGACCGCCGTGGACGTGATGGAGGAACTGTTCGGCGACCTGCCGCTGACCGAACTGTTCCCCGGCATGAGCGAGGCGGTCGGCCACCTCGACGTGCTCGAACTCCGCGGCGAGGTGACCCGCTCCGAGCGCGGCGGCGTGGTGGTGTACGAGCGCGCATGAGGCGGGATCAGGCGGTCGCACTCGGCGCGGGCACCGCGGACCTGGTCGTCCAACACGGCCGCGTCCTGCTGACCGAGACGGGCGAGTTCCGCGAGCGCGACGTGGCGGTCGTCGGCGACCGGGTCGCCGCCCTCCCCGAGGACGCGAGCGCCGTCGTCGGCGACGACACCGTTGTCGTCGACGCCGAGGGCCGGGCCGTCGTCCCGGGGTTCGTCGATGCGCATACGCACGTCGACGTGTTCCAGACCGTCGAGACGGCGTACCCGAGCCTGCTGGAGGGCGGGACGACGGCGGTGGTGACCGAGGCTTCGGCTATCGGCGGCGCGTTCGGTGCCGACGGCGTCCGCGAACTGCTGGCCGCCGCGGCCGACCTCCCGGTCGCCGTCCGACCCACGGTGCCGCCCCACGCCTTCTTCGACACGTTCGGCGAGCCAGCGGACGAGGCGACCCGGGCCGCCCTGCTCGACCTGCTCGACGACGATCGCGTGGTCGGCGTCGGCGAGTCCGACTGGGTCCACGTCGTCGGCCGGGAATCGCCCGCCGACGAACTGTACGACCGCGCCCACGAGCGCGGGAAGCGCGTCATCGGCCACGGGGCCGGCTGCGCCGACGAGAAGCTCAGCGCCTTCGCGACGGTCGTCGACAACGACCACGAAGCCATCGCGGGCGAGGAGGTGACCGACCGCCTCGAACGCGGGATCCACCCGGTCGGCCGGAGCGGCTCCGTCCGGGACGACAGCGAGGCCATCGCCGACGCCGTCGCGCGTCACGACGCCGATTTCTCGCTGTCGACCGACGGCGTCTGGCCGGCCGCGCTGGCCGACGGCGAGGCGATGGACGGTGCGGTCCGTCGGGTGATCGACCACGGCGTCGACCCGGCAGAAGCCATCCGGATGGCGACGCTCGCGCCCGCCCGACACTTCGGGCTCGACGCCCGCGGCTCGGTCGCGCCCGGCAACGTCGCCGACATCCTCGTGCTGGACGACCTCGAATCGGTCGCCGTCGACGCGGTCGTCGCCGGCGGCGACGTCGTCGTCCGGGACGGGAGCGCGACGGTCGGCCCGCGGGACCACGACTACCCGGACGCGTTCTACGACTCCGTCGCCCTCTCCCCGACGCCGGAGACGTTCCGCGTGCCCGAACGCGCCGCGCGGGACGGCGCGGTCCGCGCGCTCGCGTACCGCCACGGGCTGATCACGACCGAGACGACCGTCCGTCCGGTGGTCGACGGCGACGCGCTGACTGCGGCGCCCGCGGACGACGTGGCGAAGGCCGCCCTGCTCGACCGCCGACCGGGCGAGGACGCCGCTTTCACCGGCTTCATCGCCGGCCTCGGGCTGGAGTCGGGCGCCGCCGCGACGAGCCTCTCCTGGGAGACGCCCGCCGTCGCCGTCGTCGGCGTCGACGACGACGCGATGGCGCGGGCGGTCGGCCGCGTCGCGGAGATGGGCGGCGGCTGGGCGGCCGTCCGGGACGGCGAAGTCCTGGCCGACCTCCCGCTCCGCGTCGCCGGCGTCGCGTCGGACCGGCCCGTCGCCGAGACCGCGGAGCGGTTCGCCGCGGTCGACGAGGCGGTCCGCGGGCTGGGGGCCGACGTCGCCCGGCCGCTGCTGGCGGTCCAGACCCTTGATTTCCTCGGCGTGCCGTCGCTGAAGCTGACGACGTCGGGCTACGCGGACGTGTTCGAGCGCGACGTGGTCGGGCTGACGCCCGACGAGTAGCGCCCGCGCGTCAGTACGTCGGGCTCTCGCCGGTGATCCCCTCGCGCTCGTTGACGACGCGGGCGAACGTAAAGAGGCCGTCCGAGAGGCGGTTCAGGTACTCGACGGCGAAGTCGTTTATCTCCTCCTCGCCCGCCAGCGCTACGACGCGTCGCTCCGCGCGGCGACAGACCGTCCGCGCGTGGTGGAGCCGCGCCCCCTTCTCGCTGCCGCCGGGGAGGATGAAGGACTCCAGAGGCTCCAGTTCGTCGTCGTACCCGTCGATCCACGACTCGACCCGGTCGACGTGTTCCTCGGCCACCACGGGGTCGCCCTCGTCGGGGTCCGGGTTCGCCAGGTCGGCCTGCACGACGTGGAGGTGGTTCTGGACGCCGGTCAGCTTCTCGTCGACGTCGTCGTGGCCCGTCGGCGTCACCGTCCCGACCAGCGCGTTCAGTTCGTCGACCGTGCCGTAGGCCTCGATCCGCGCGCTGGTCTTCGAGACGCGGGACATGTCCCGCAGGTCCGTCATCCCCTCGTCGCCGCGGCCGGTGTAGATCTTCATGCGTCCACCCACGGTCGGCCCGCACTTAGTATCCACCGCGAACCCGTCAGCGAGTCCGGGGACGCAAGCGCCGTGTCCGGATTACTCCGCCTCGTCGTCCACCGAGACCTTCCCGGCCGGCTCCTCGCCCTGCGGGTTCGGGTCCTGTGCCTCGATCACCGCGGCGTGTTCGACGTGTTCGACGCCGCCGCCGAGCCGGAGCTGGACCGTCGAACCGGGGAGGTCCCCGTCGCCCTCGTCGGTCGGGTCCGCCGGGACGGAGACGGCGGTGACCCCCGTCACCGATATCTCGCGGCGCTGGATCGGGTCGCCGTCGTACTCCACGGTCTCCCAGGTGTCGCCCTCGAACTCCTCGACGTCCGCGCCGAAGTACTCCTCGCCGCCCTTGTCGAGGGAGTCCTCCGTCTGGGACTCCCCCGTCGTCCGGTTGTCGTCGAACTGGACTTCCTCGTGTTTGTACTGGTAGAGGTCCACTATCACGGATCGAACTACCACGACGAGCGCCAAATACGCTCAGGGAACATTCGGTATATCGATATGTGATTTACACGCTCCCGTCGAACCGCTCGAAACCAACATGTTAAACTCCGTCCCGCCGGTACCGCCGGCCATGGCTCAGGAGCTCGACCACTACTGTCCGTCCTGCGAGGACGACCGGACGTTCTGGCGCGCCGCGAGCACGAACCTCCACCTCGGCGAGAAGGTCAAGTGGCGCTGCCCGGAGTGTGACTACGCGTTCGTCCTGATCGACGGCATCGACTCCAGCGACGCGGACGTCGAGGCGTAACTTCACCGGACTTCGAGGCCGACCAGCGCCGAACCAGCAACACCGTTCTTTCCGTTTCGTCCTGGAAGCGCCAGCGTCGCCCCGGCCTCTCGTGTCGCGCTCCCTCGCGTGCGCGTATCACTTATCGTTGCTTTCCGTCCGCGTGACGAAAATGTCACAAATGAGAGACGATACATAGATGAGTAGCGAGTTGAGGCGGGACTCGCCGGCCGGATCACGATCCGTCGCTCCGCTCCCGGGACCGTACCGACGGAATCGAGCGAGTGGTGCTGTCTGGATTCTAGCAGCGACCGACGGTCACGGATCGGGAACTGATTCAGAGAACGGAGTCGGATCCCCGGTGGTCGTCGGGAAGCGTCGCGAACCTGCTGTGGCAATGACGAGACTCCGAACGATTCCCCGTCGGCGTCCGCGTTCACCCAGCATGGTTTCGGCGGTTGTGCGCGGTCGCCGGTGCCATCCGCGTTTCAGTACGTCGCTGAACGAAACGGCTGGACATCCGTCCGTGACCCTCTTCGTCGCCGTGACCCCCGGGATATCGTTCGAGACACGTCCCTCGGTCGCGTTGACGGATCTCGACGATATCAGGCCTGTTTGGGGCGGAAAGCGCGGCAGTTCAGGAACTGGTAAATTACATACAGCTATATCAAATTCGGGGGATCTGGCTTGTAGCCCCTCAGTACCGTCGTCGCCGCGAATCGAGGGATACGAGCGCTATCCGCGACGCTCGCTGCCATGGCGCTCACAGAGCACGTCGCCCGCGTCCGTGTCGAAGAAAAACGAGTCGCCCGCCTCGATGGGGTCGCCGTCGACCGCACAGCCGTCGTCGTGCAGGAGGAAGTACTTCCCGCCGTCCCGCCCGGTCTCCAGCCGACCGGCGGCCACGGCGAACTTCACGATCCCCTCGCCGATCTGCGTCCGCTCGGCCGAGTCGGCGGTCTCGAAGTGGATCACCGGCACGGGCCGAGGTACGGCCGCGAGCCCCAAAACGGCGGGCCTACTCCTCCAGGGACTGCCAGGAGAGGCGCAGGTCGCGGGCCGCCGAGGTCTGGTCGATCCGCCGCGCCGCCGTCCGCTCGGGGGCGGACGCGAGCGCGTCGTCGTCCTCGTCCGCGACGGCGTCGAACGCAGCCGCGAGCTGGTCCAGCGTCTCGCGGTTCTCGATCTCCGTCGGCTCGGTCATCAGCGCCTCGGGGACGATCTCCGGCCACTTCGTCGTCGGCGGGTGGACGCCGTAGTCAAGCATGCGCTTTGCGACGTCGGCGGCGTCCTGGTCGCCGGCGCTGGCGACGAACTCGTGGTGGTACGGGCCGTACGGCACGTCGTAGTCGATCCGCTCGCCGAGGTAGTTGGCGTTGAGGACGGCCTTCGCGCTGGCGTCGCGCAGGCCCGCGTCGCCGAGCCGGGCGATGTAGGCGTACGCCTTCACCAGCACGAGCCAGTTGCCCTGGAAGCCGTGGACCTTGCCGATCGTCTCCGCCGGTTCGAACAGTTCGTACCCGTCCTCGCCCTCGCGGACCCGCGGGGTCGGGAGGAACGGTTCGAGGTCGGAGACGACGCCGACCGGGCCGGCACCGGGGCCGCCGCCGCCGTGGGGCGTGGCGAACGTCTTGTGGACGTTGTAGTGCATGATGTCGAAGCCCATGTCGCCGGGGCGGGCGCGGCCGAGCAGCGCGTTCAGATTGGCGCCGTCGTAGTACAGCAGGCCGCCCACGTCGTGGACCATATCGGCGATTTCCTCGATGTCGCGCTCGAAGAGGCCGAGCGTGTTGGGGTTGGTGAGCATCAGCGCCGCGGTGTCCTCCGAGAGCGCGGCTTCGAGGGCCTCTAGGTCGACGCGCCCGTCGTCGCCGCCGGGGAGTTCCACGACGTCGTAGCCGCCGAGCGCCGCGCTGGCGAAGTTGGTGCCGTGGGCGCTCTCGGGGACGATCACCTCGTTGCGGTCCCCCTCGCCGTTGGCCTCGTGGTACGCCTTCGCGACCAGGATGCCGGTGAACTCGCCGGCCGCGCCGGCCGGGGGCTGGAGCGTGACGGCGTCCATCCCGCCGATGCGGGCGAGGTAGTCCTGCAGGTCGTAGAGGAGTTCGAGCGAGCCCTGCACGGAGCCCTCCGAGCGGTCCGGGTGGACCGCGGCGTCGGGCAGCGCCGCCACGTCCTCCGTGAACTTGGGGTTGTACTTCATCGTGCACGACCCGAGCGGGTACGGCCCGCTGTCGACGCCGTAGTTCATCTCCGAGAGCCGCGTGTAGTGGCGGGCGATCTCGGGCTCGGAGAGTTCGGGGAGTTCGACGGCGTCGCGGGTGAGGTCGTCGGGGAGCGGCGACCCGTCCGTGTCGACTTCGGTCGCGTCCTTCTCCGAGAGGAGCGGCTCGTAGCCGTCGCCGTCGTCGTCCGACCAGCGAGCCTGGTCGAACGTCGTCATCGGGCCACCTCCCCGAGGGCGGCGACCAGTTCATCGGTCGACCCGGCGTTGGCGTCCGTGACGCAGAACTGCAGTTCGTGGTCGCCGAGGGCGTGGACCGCGAAGCCCTCGGCCTCCAGATCGTCGGCGACCGCCGGCGCGGGCTGGTCGGTGTGGGCGACGAACTCCCGGAAGTGGTGGCGGTCGTGGACGGGGGCCTGCACGCCGTCGACGTCGTCGACCGCGCTCGCGAGGTCGCGGGCCTCGGTCACGCAGGTCTCGGCGAGGTCGACCAGCCCCGAGGGGCCGAGCGAGGCGACGTGGATCGCCGTGCGGAGCGCGACCCACGCCTGGTTCGTGCAGATGTTGCTCGTCGCGCGCTCCCGGCGGATGTGCTGCTCGCGGGTCTGGAGCGTGAGCGTGTACGCCCGGCGGCCGGACTCGTCGTCGCTCGCGCCGACGAGGCGCCCCGGCACCTGCCGGACGTACTCCTCGCGGGTGGCGAAGAGGCCCATCCCCATCCCGTAACTCGTCGGGAGGCCGAGGCTGGCGTCGCCGACGACGACGTCGGCGCCCACGTCGGCCGGCCGCTGGAGCAGGCCCAGCGCGACGAGATCGGTGCCGAGGACGAACAGCGCGTCGTGGTCGTCCGCGAGGTCGCCTATCTCGGCGAGTCGCTCCTCTATCGTCCCGCGGACCGAGGGGTTCTCGGCGTACACCATCACCGTCTCGTCGTCCGCGAGGTCGGCCAGCGCGTCCACGTCGAGGTTGCCGTCGTCGTCGGGCACGTCCTCGACGACGAGGTCGGTGCCAGCGACGTAGTTCTCCAGCACGTCGCGGCGCTCCTCGCGGAGCAGTTCGGGGACGAGGACGCGGTGGCCGCTGGTCGCGCGGACGCGGTCGGCCAGCGTCGCGGCCTCGCCGAGCGCCGTCGCGGCGTCGTACATCGAGCAGTTGGCGATCCCGAGGCCGGTCAACTCGACGAGCATCGACTGGTACTCGAACAGCACCTGCAGGAAACCCTGCGTGATCTCGGGCTGGTACTGGGTGTAGGACGTGAGAAACTCCGAGCGGAGCGAGAGGTGGTCGACGGGCGAGGGCACGTAGTGGTCGTAGTGCCCCCGGCCGAGGAACTCCGTCAGGTCGTCGTTGTCGCCGAGCGTCCCGCGGAGTTCGCGCCTGACCGCGCGCTCGCTGCGCTGCTCGATGCCGAACTCGCCGTCGAAGCGGACCGCGTCGGGGATGTCGAACAGATCCGCCTCGTCGTCGACGCCGACGGCGTCGAGCATCGCGGCGGTTTCCTCTGGCGTGTGCGGTGCGAACGGGCTGCCTGCCGCTGTGTCGTGTCCGGTCATGGTTGGCTGGAAGTCCCGTTGCCGGGGAGAGAAAGTCGCGTGGCCCGCGACGGACCGCGGGCGATGGTCGAAAGCACGGGTATGGACACCTAACGACCCGGTCCTTATGATGGCCCCGGTTTGGCGCGGTCCCCGTTCACCCCGGCGGGCGGGTTGTGACTCGGTTAATCAATACCTCGGATAGTGTTAAAACCGCAACTCCTGAACCGTGTGCGTCACTTATTAGCACACGATGGACGTTGACCAGCGGCTGATACGGATGGGATTGCTCGAAGACTGCGACAGACGGCGGGTGGTCGAACACCTGCAGTCCAGGGATCCGAGGCCGGTGTCGTTGGACGAACTCGCCGAGAAGGTGTACAAACCCCCGCCGGACGGCGAGCGGCCCCGGGACAAGGAAACCGTCGTGATCCAGCTTCACCACGTGCACCTGCCGAAACTGGCGTCCCAGGGGATCGTCACGTACGACGCCGAGGCCCGGACTGCCCGGTACGAACCGGACGAACGGACCGCCGCGTCGCTGGAGGCCTTGCTCGAACTGGCTCCCGCCGACGACTGACGGTGGCGACGCAGCGTGGGGTCAGTCCGTCGACGTTCGACCGTCGGCGGGCCGCACGAGCACCAGTCCGCCCCCGCGGACGGTTATCTCGTAGCCCCCCGAAGTGAACGACACCGTCGGATCCGCCGTCCCGTCCGACCGGAGAAACGCGTCGAGTGCGGCCGCGTCGACGTCACCGAACAGCGGCGGCAGCGCCGTGGGGTCCCTGCCGGCCGCGTCCGCAACCGTCTCGGCGACGGCGACGGTCGGCGACGTCGTCGACCACTCGTAGCGGCGACGAACCGTGCTGTCGTCGGGAGCGGGTCCTCCGTCGGCCATCGAGTGGACACACGGGACACCGCGACAATAGTGTTCGTGTCACTGTTGTTCCTATTCGAGTTACACGGAGACCGTTCGAGAAACTCCGCCGCGAAATGCGGACGGAGTCGGCACGCAGCGGATCAGTGGTTGGGACACATTTCCGGGCCGCGTGCCAGTTAGTCGCTCGCGCTCCCTGCGTATAACGATTTTGTGATCAACTGAGTAAACGGCTTGACTGGGCCGTGGTACAGCGTGTCGGACGGGGATGACGTCCCCGGCTTCGGAGACGGTACGACCGACGCGTAGTGGGTGACGGGTAACCGACCATACGTCCCCCGGCGTGTCGCTACGGGCACGCCCGACTGCTCCGCCGTCCGTGCCGTCGCCGTGAACGCCGGCTTACAGTAACAACGCCTATCTGCCTCGGGGGAGAAACTCCGGGGACTACCGGGTCACCCCGGTTCGAAGGTTGGGACACATGGTTAGGGAGAACACGGTTGAGGAGGCGATAGACGTGCTTCAGCAGTTCGGCCTCAAGGAGTACGAGGCGAAGTGCTTCGTGGGGCTGACGCGCATGTCGACAAGCACGGCAAAGCAGTTGAGCGAGGTCGTCGACGTGCCCCGGACGCGCATCTACGACGCGATACGCGTGCTGGAGGCGCAGGGACTCGTGGAGGTACAACACACCAGCCCGCAGCGGTTCCGGGCGGTGCCGCTCGACGAGGCGACGGAGACGCTCCGAACCCAGTACGAGAGCCGCGTGGACCGCCTCCGGAACGCGCTCGCCGCGGCCGAGCCGGTCGACGCCGGGGACGACGACCCCGTTCAGGAGGTGTGGTCGATGTCCGGGAAGACGGCCGTCGCGAACCGGGCGCACGAGCTCATCGAGGAGGCCGAGACGGAGGTAGTGCTGGTCGTCGCCAGCCAGGGACTCCTGACGGAGGGCCTGGTCGACGCGCTGAACGCCGTCGGCGAGGGGACCGACCTGCTGGTCGGCGCGGTGACCGACGACCTGCGAAAGCGGGTCGAGGACGCCGTTCCGAACGCCGAGACGTTCGTCTCGGGGCTGGACTGGCTCCAGAGCGAGGACGACGGGAGCGACGGGGACCACGAGACGGCGATCGGCCGCCTCCTGCTGGTCGACCGGTCGACGATCCTCGTCAGTACGATCATTCCGGAGACCGGCGAGGAGCAGGCCGTCTTCGGGACGGGGTTCGGCAACGGGCTCGTCGTGATCTCGCGGCGGCTGATGGCACAGGGGCTCCTGACGGACCGGGACCCGTCCGCGGACGACTGACCCCGGGGCGTCCCCGGCCGGTCACTCCACCTGTTCGCGGTACTCCGCGGCCGACATGAGGTCGTCGAGTTCGCCCTCGTCCGCGGCGGCTATCTCCAGCATCCACCCCTCGCCGAAGGGGTCGTCGTTGACCAGTTCGGGCGCGTCGAACAGCGCCTCGTTGACGGCCGTCACCTCGCCCGAGACGGGCGCGTACAGGTCCGAGACGGCCTTGATGCTCTCGATGACGCCGAACTCCTCGCCCTTGGTCACGTCGTCGCCGACGTCGGGCACCTCGACGAACACCACGTCGCCGAGTTCGTCCTGCGCGAAGTCGGAGATGCCGACGCGGACGGTGCCGTCGTCGTTCAGCGCCCACTCGTGCGATTCCATGTAGCCGCGGTCGTCGGGTGCGTCGAAGCTCATTGTATGAAGGGTGTGTCGCTAATCCGCGCTTCCTTCGGGCGGTCGCGGACGACCACCCGTATCTCGGTGCCCGGCTCGTCGTACTCGACCGGGACGTAGCCGAGCCCGATCGGTTCGTCGAGCGTGGGACTCATCGTCCCGCTGGTGACCGTCCCGATGGCCTCGCCGTCCGGGTCGGTGATCTCGTAGCCGTGCCGCGGGACGCCCCGTTCGGTCAGCGTGAGGCCGACGAACCGCTCGTCGACGCCGGCCTCCTGCTGGGCCGCGAGCGCGTCGCGGCCGACGAACTCGGTGTCCAGCTTCACGGTGAAGCCGATGCCGGCCTCGTACGGCGTCCGCGGGTTCTCCGCGGGGTCGAAGTCCTGCCCCGACAGGAGAAAGCCTGCCTCGATGCGGAGCGTGTCCCGCGCGCCGAGCCCGCAGGGCTGGCAGTCCAGCGCCGCCCAGACCGTCTCGGCGTCGTCCCACGGGACGATCAGTTCGAAGCCGTCCTCGCCGGTGTAGCCGGTCCGGGCGACCCAGCAGTCGACGCCGGCGACGGTCACCCACCGCGCCTCGAACCGCGAGAGGTCGGTGACCGGGTCGGCCGCGGCGTCGTCGACGAGGCCGGCGGCCTCGGGGCCCTGGACGGCGAACATGCCGAAGGATTCGGTCCGGTTCGTCACCGTCGCGTCCAGCCCCCACTCGTCCCGGTGGGACGTCCAGCGGTCGACGGCCTCCGCGTCGTGGCCGGCGTTGGGCACGAACAGGTACGTCGGGCCGTCGGCGTCGGCCGGGGACGGGTCGCCGCCCACCGCCGGAAGCCGCCCCCCGTCGTCGGGGAGCCGGTAGACGACGGTGTCGTCGAGGATCGCGCCGTCCTCGTCGGTGATCGCCGCGTACTGGGAGTCGCCCGGGTCGAGCGCCGCCACGTCGTTGGTGACGAGGCGCTGGGTCAGCGCCGTCGCGTCCGGGCCGGTGACGGTGACCTCGCCCATGTGCGAGACGTCGAAGACCCCCGCTTCCTCGCGGACGGCCTCGTGTTCGGTCCGGATGGAGTCGAACTCGACCGGCATCTCCCAGCCGCCGAAGTCGGTGAACGACGCGTCGCGCTCGTCGTGGACCGCGTACAGCGGCGGCCTCCGTCGGGGCATACCCGGACCGTCGGCCGCCGGGAAGTAATGTTTTCGTATCCGCGACGCCCCGGCCGGCGGACGGAATCGACGCTCGACCGGGGAAACGATAGCGACCCTCGTCGGTCGGAAAAAAGCGAGACGGCGCGTCGGGTTCGGGGTGCCTCGACCGCTCGCCCGCCCGGTCGGGGGCGGTCGGCGGACGCGTTAGCTCTTCTCGGTGATCGTCAGCGTGTAGTCGCCGCTGCCGCTGTAGACGTCGACGAGCAGGTGCAGGTCCGTCGACGTGTCGGGGTTGTCGACGGTGATCGACTCCTGGCTGTCGGTGGTCCACGAGCGGTAGTCGTAGTCGGTCGTCGACGGACAGTCCGAGTTTCCGGTGTTGGCGTACAGGTCGAAGTCGGCGTCGCTCGGCCCGTCGAGTTCGACGACGACCTGACTCGTCGAGGAGAACTCCCAGCCGTAGGACCAGCAGTCCGAGTCCCAGTAGCTCGACAGGGAGTCCGAAATCGAGGAGGTGGTCGAATCGCCGCCGCCGTCGCCGCCGTCGCCACCGTCCCCGCCGTCTCCGCCGTCTCCGCCGTCGCCGGGTTGCGTGTTGACGGCGTTGTCGGCGTCGACGCGGCCGCTCCCCTGCTCCTCGGCCGGGAGCCCGACGTCCACGGCGGTGCTCTTGAGGTGGCTCCGCAGGTCGGCCGCCGTGAGGTCCCACGACGAGAGCGCCAGCCCGGCGACGCCGGCGACGACCGGCGACGCCATCGACGTGCCGGACAGCTCCTCGTAGTTGCCGAACGGCACCGTCGACAGCACGTTCGACCCCGGCGCGGCGAGTTCGACGTTGCTCCCCTTGTTGGAGTAGTTCGCGAGCGACTCGCTCTCGTTCAGCGCCGAGACGGCGAGACACTCGTCGTAGGCCGCCGGGTAGGAGACGGGGCTCCCGTAGTCGTTGCCGGCCGCGGCGACCGGCAGCGTGCCGTTGTCGTAGGCGTAGGAGACGGCGTTTTTCATCGTGTCCGTGTAGCCGCCGCCGCCCAGCGAGAGGTTGATCACGTCCACGCCCTGGTCGGCCGACCAGGTGATCGCGTCCGCGATGTCCGACAGGGACCCGCTCCCGCTCTCGTCAAGCGCGCGGGCGCTGAGTATCGAACAGTTGCTGATGCCGGCGTGGCCCGTGCCGTTGTCGGTCCCGCCCGCCGCGATGCCGCCGACGTGGGTGCCGTGGTTCTCGTCGGCGTTGACGGGGTAGGGGTCGCCGTCGCTGTCGGGGAAGTCCCGGCCGTAGTTCGAGACGCTCCCGTCCATGTTCCCCTCCAGGTTCGGGTGGTCGTACTGGACCCCCTGGTCGACCACGGCGATCGTTACGGACGAGTCGCCGAGGGTGGTGTCCCACGCGCCCGGCGCGTTGACCTGCTGGGGCGCGTACTGGCTGCCGAACTGCGGGTCGTTCGGCGTGTAGAACGCCTGCACCGTCGCGTTCGGCTCGGCGTACTTGACCTCCTCCTTTTTCGTGACCGCCTCGACGAAGTTCTCGCGGGCGACGTCGGCGGCCCTGCTCGGGAACTCCACCGCCACGTACCGGAGTTTCTCGTTCTTGTGGACGACCCGGGCGTTCCCCGGGACGGCGCTCCGAACGGTCCCCTCCAGCTCGTCGGCGCTCGCCGACACGCCGACGAGTATCTCGTCTTTCTTCGGCCCCGGTTCCCGCCCCGGCGTCGCCGCCGTGACCCCGCCCAGCGCGCCCAACGCGCCGGCGGCTCCCGTCGCCTTGATGAACGTACGTCGTGACCATCGGTGAGTGCCATCATCTGACATGGCGAATGACAGGTATTGACACTAATAATTTAAGCTTTTCTGAATCGTGTAAGAAGTTATATCTGGACTAAAAATTAGAGTTCTGTGGCTAATTTCCGCGTCAGGACGCCGCGTCTGACGCGAAAACAAACGTTGTCAACGTTGTTCGTATTCCCCGTCGCCGACAGGTCCGGGCTGCTGTCGTCCCGCGATCACGGTGCCGCCGACGGCGCACCGGCGGCGACCCGCGACCGCCACGCCTATCGTCGTCAGCCGTCAACCCGGTCGCATGACCGGATTGGTGCGACGGGTGTTCGGGGACGGCGGAACCCGGGTCGGCCTGTTCGTCGACGGCCCGAACGTGTTGCGCGACGAGTTCGACGTGGACTTGGACGACGTGCGGGACGCCGCAAACGAGTTCGGCGACCTGGCGATCACGCGGCTGTACGTCGACGAGCACGCCACGCCGGGGCTGATACAGGCCGCGGAGGCCCGGGGGTACGAGGTCGTCGTCACCAGCGGCGACGTGGACGTGAAACTCGCGGTCGACGCGGCCGCCGCAGTCGTCGACGGCGGGATCGACGCGCTGGCGGTCGCCTCCCGGGACACGGACTTCAAGCCGGTCGTTGAGACGGCGGGCCGCAACGGCGTCCGGACCCTCGCCATCGCGCCCGGCGAGTACGGCAACTCGGACGCGCTGGCCAACGCCGCCGACGAGGCGGTCACGCTGGACGGGTAGGCGGCGGACCGCCCTCGACCCCACGTCGCGCCGCGAACGACCGCCGGGCTTTTCGTCGCTGGCGCTCCCACCCGCTATCGATGAGCGACCTCGACACGCCGATACTGGACAACCACCTCCACCTCGACCCGGACCGCGGGCGCGGGATCGACGCCGTGGAGGACTTCGCGCGCAGCGACGGCACCCACCTGCTCGTCGTCAACAAGCCGTCGTGGCACCTCGGCGTCGAACCGAAGGTCGGCGAGGACTTCCGCGCCGTCTTCGACCGAACCATCGCCGTCGTCGAGCGCGCGAGCGCCGTCCTCGACGGCACCGCGTGGCCGGTTCTGGGCGTCCATCCCGGACTGATCTCGCGGCTCGTCGACGACCGCGGCATGGCCCCGGCGGACGCGCGCGACCTGATGGCCGCCGGCATCGAAGTCGCGTCGGAGTACGTCGCCGACGGCCCCGCGGTCGCGCTGAAGTCCGGCCGCCCGCACTACGACGTGAGCGACGCGGTGTGGGAAGCCTCCAACGCGGTGATGCGGACCGCCTTCGAGCGCGGCGCGGCGGTCGACTGCGCGGTCCAACTGCACACCGAGGCCAGCGAGGACCTCACCGAGGTGGCCGAGTGGGCCGAGGACGCCGGCCTGCCCCGCGAGCGCGTCGTCAAGCACTACGCCGCGGGCCGCCTCGCCGGCCCGACGCCGAGCGTGATGAGCGAGAAGGAACGGCTGGAGACGGCCGCGGAGTCCGGCAAGCCGTTCCTCATGGAGACCGACTTCGTCGACGACCCTGACCGGCCGGGTGCGGTGCTCGGGCCGAAAACCGTCCCGCGGCGCGTCCGCTGGCTGCTGTCGGAGGGGTACGACGACGCCGTCGAGCGCGCCCACGTGACGACGCCCGAACGGGTGTACGGGCTGGACCTCCGCGGGACGCTCGACGGGGCGTGACGCGGCGTGTGACACGCGCTGACGCCACGCACGCCGGAACACGCCGCGTCCCTGACGTGTCGGATCGCGTCGGACGCACCGCTGAGAGAGAAAGGCATTTCAAGCGGCCAATGTACCCTCAAGTATGAGCGAGCCCCCGCAGGAGTTCTACTCCGAGGACCGCTGGAACAACTGGGTCGACCGCATCAGGGACGAGGAGATCGATCCCGAGGACGAGGACTCCGCGCGCCTCCTGCTCAACCTGCAGGACGACGCCGCCATCGCCGTGGCGAAGGTCGTCTCCGCCTACGACGAGGGTCAACTGGAGCAGGAGGAGGCCCTGGAAGAGATCGCCGACATCCGCGACATCGTCCTGAGCGAGGTCGAGTTCGAGGACGAGGAGAAGCTGATGCTCATCGACGGCGTCCAGACCAGCCTCGTCTGCGTGTTCTACGCCGCGGAGGAGTTCATCGCCGACGGCCCCGCCGACGAGGCGAGCGTCGAGGAGTACGTCCGCGCCGCGGCCGACGCCGAGGCCGAGGAGAACGTCGACGCCGCGCTCGGCTACGTCGCCCAGGCCGGCACGCTGATCATCGACGGGCAGGAACTCGACATCTCGCTGGCGGAGGAGGTCGACTACGGGCTCGTCACGGAGTGGGTCAACGGCCTCGACAGCCTGCAAAGTGCCATGAGCGACCCCGAAGTCGTCGAAGAGGACGACGACTGACCCCGGGACCCGATACGCGGGCGTAGTCCTTTCTCCGGCGTTCCGGGCGGCCAGCGACGGCGTTTGCGCCGCCCGACCCACCAGCGGTCCGACCTGTCTCGGGCAACAAGTGTTTTACTCCCGCCGGGACTACCACCCTCCATGCAGTTCGGGGGCGACGAACGAGCAGCGGCGATCCAGGTCGGAGCGACGCTGCTGTTCGGCATGATCATCGTCTCGATGGCCCTCTATCAGGCCACCGTCGTCCCCGACCAGAACGCCGAGGTCGAGTACAACCACAACCAGGAGGTCCAGGGCCAGCTCCAGGAGCTCCGGAACGCCGTCGTCTCCGTCCCCGGCGGCGGCAACGGGAAGGCGGTCACCGTCGACCTCGGCACGCGGTTCCCCTCCCGTACGCTGTTCGTCAACCCGCCCGCGCCCAGCGGAAGCCTGCGGACGGTCGGCACCGGCACCGACGACGTGAACATCACCGTCGACAACGCGAAGGCGGCCGGCGAGACCAACGACTACTGGAACGGCGACGCCCGGACGTTCGACACCGGCGCGATCGAGTACGAACCGCAGTACAGCGAGTATCGAAACGCGCCCACGACGGTGTACGAGCAGTCGCTGCTGTACAACCGCTTCGACGGCGCGAACGTCACCCTCTCGGACCAGCGGATCGTCGACGGCCGACAGATCACGCTCGTCGCGCTCAACGGGAGCCTCTCGACGTCGGCCTCGGGGAGCGCGTCGGTCTCCGTCCGGGCGGTCAGCACGTCGCAGAACGCGGTCGCGGTCACCGGCCGGGACGGGTCGAAGCCGATCAACATCACCATCCCGACCCAGTTGAACAAAGCCACCTGGGACGAGGCGCTCTCGGAGGCCCGGACCGACGGCAACGTCGTCGGGACCAGTTACCAGAAGAACGGTCCAGGCGAGTTCAACGAACTCACCATCCAGCTTGACGGGTCGAAGACGTACAACCTACGGATGGCGAAGGTCGGCGTCGGCTCGGGCGTGACCGAGGAAACCGAGGATCTGTACCTTACGGACGTCGAGGGCGGTGGAACAGTCCAGACGGACGGCTCACAGGAGATCACCGTCGAAGTCCGCGATCGATTCAACAACCCCGTGAGCGGGGAGACGGTGAACCTGAGCGTGAGCGGCAGCGGCACGCTCGACAATGGGTCGCGAACTGCACAGGAAGTCACGGCGACGAGCGGAGCTCAGGGGCGGGCTACCGTCACGTATCAGGCTCCGAGCAGCGCGACGACCGACACCATCGAAGCCAACATCAGTGCCGCACCGGATCCGGACAAACGCGTTTCGTACACGGTCAAGACGGTGAATTCGGGGAACGGATCGAGCAGCAGCGCGTACACGATCACCTGGAATAATCCCGCCCTCAACTCCTCAAACGGCGGAGCCGCTCTGACGAACTGCGACGCCGAGAGCTGTACCTGGGACGTGGGGGCAAGCGATGGCGACACGATAGCGTTGGACGGGAGCGCAAACGACAACATCGACAACGTCGACGTCGACTTCCGCGTCAACGACAGCGGCGTCGCGGACGTCAGCCCCAAATCGACGACCGACACCGCGAACGGGCGGGTCTGGACGAACCTGACCGGGAACGACAACGGGACGGTCGCCGTGTACGTTCTCAGCAGCGGTAGCAGCGACCGCATCGACGTCAACGTCGAAAACGTCACGACCTCGGCGGTGTCGGCGTCGTTCACCGTCTCGGACTCGAACCCCCAGACCGGACAGACCGTCGACTTCGACGCGTCTGGCTCCACCGCCTCCAACGGCTCGATCGTGAGTTACGACTGGGACTTCGGCGACGGGACGACCGACAGCGGCGAGACCGAGACGCACACGTACAGCAGTAGCGGGAGCTACACGGTCACGCTGACGGTGACCGACGACAGCGGGCGCACCGATACGGCCACCCGAACCGTGCAGGTCGACAACCAGCGACCGACGGCGTCGTTCACCGTCTCGCCGTCGACGCCGCCCGTCGGTGAAAGCGTCTCGTTCGACGCGTCGGGCTCCAGCGACCCCGACGGATCGATCACGAGCTACGACTGGGAGTTCGGCGACGGGACGACCGGCAGCGGCGAGACCCCGACGCACACCTACAGTGCCCCGGGGACGTACACGGTCACGCTGACGGTGACCGACGGCAACGGAGCATCCGACACGTACGAGCAGGACGTCACGGTCCGCGCACGCGGCCTCGTCACCGCCGTCGAGCCGGATCCGACCGAACTGGACGACAGCAGCGGAGAGTTCGTCCGGGTGAACTTCAGCCTCGCCACGGACACGACGGGCTGGGAGATCAGGGACGACGACGGCCAGGTCACGCAACTGCCCGCCGAGACGCTCAACGGGACGGTGTACTTCGCCCGGAACCCCGACACCTTCGCGAGTACGTGGGGCGTCGACCGGAGCAAGGTGTACACCCTCGAAACGCGGCTGGCGAACGGCGGCGATCCCATCGAACTGGTCGACAGTAGCGGGACGACCGCCGACGAGTTCGCGTACGTGGAACCCGGTGGCAGCGGCGTCCAGACGTCGAACGGCTGGAACGTCGAAGTGGGCGCCGGCGAGGTGGCCGTCCGGCGGACGAACGCCGACGGGGACTACATCGACACGAACCAGGCCAGCGACTGGGAGACCCAGGATGAAGGCACGTTCTTCGGCGGGACGAACGCGCCGCCGGGCGTGAGGTCGGTCACCGTCGCGAACGCGCCGCTGAGTCAGTCGGACGTGGGCAGTACGCACACCGTAACCGTCCGTTTCAACGAGACGATGAACACGGCGGTCGCGCCGTCCGTCGGCCTGGGCGGACTCGGTAGCAGCGGGACGTACAACTCCTCGCTCGCGACCAACGGCGGGTGGGTGAACGACACCACGTGGCGGAGCGAGTTCACGCTCGCGGACGACGACGAGGACGTCGTCTCGACCATCGCGGTCGCCGACGCCGAGGACGAGGGCGGGAAGGCGATGACGGCGAACACCTCGAACAGCGTGGTCGTCGACACGAAGCAACCGAACGACCCCGGCGGCGTCCGCATCGTCACGGACCCCATCAGCGCGAGCAACCAGAGTTCGGTGACCGTCGAAGTCGACGTGAGCAACCCCGACTCGGACGGCGGGACGGTGTACGTCGAACTCGCCGACAACGACGGTAACACGGTCGTCGAGAGCGTGCCGACGCAGACGGGGAGCGGAACGGTGACGACGACCATCACCGGGATCGACGTCTCCGGACTGAACGACGCCAACCCGAACGCCGCCGGCGGCATCACTGCGACCGCGCGGATCGTCGACGACCTCGGCAACGAGAACCCCAGCGGGTACACGACCCAGAGCAACGAGGTGCTCAAGGACACGCAACCGCCGGTCGTCAGGGAGTTCACCGTGACCGATCAGAGCAGCAACGTCGGTGGGAGCGGGAAGTACAAGACCGAGTACGGGGTCACAAACGTCGTCTCCGACGCGACCCTCGACAGCGTCACTGTTGAACTCGTTCACGTGAACGACGGGACTGTCGACTCCGCTACCGGGGCCAACCAGACAGTCACCCTGACCGACGGGAGCCAGTGTGGCTCTTCACGCTCCTGTGAGTACACGATCCGCATCACCGCCTCGGACCTGGCCGGACAGACGACACAGCGGGAGGTCACCGACACCGCCGACGGCACCGGCGGCAGCAGTGCGGGTCAGTTCACCTTCTCGAACGGCCTGGCGGAGACGCAGGGGAGCACGGACGCCGCGAAAATCACCGCGACCAACGACGGCGGGTCCACGGCCATCATCGACACCGTCGTCGTCGCATCGACGAGCACGACTGCGACCGCGGTGTTCGAAAACCAGACCGGGACCGGTGCCGGGCAGTACGAGATAAACGTCGACTCCCAGGATGCGGGCTATCTCGACATGTCCGGGCCGCCCAGTTACGAGGAAAACCAGAACAGGTTGGCCATCGGGCAGGTGACGCCGCTCAACCAGAGCGCAACCGTTCCGTCGGGGACCGATGCGACGATATCCATGTTCGAGTTCGTCGACGACGGCGGGAACACCGTCGACATGGTCGGCGAAACCGTCACTATCCGGATCATCTACGCGGACGGAAGCGTCGAAACCACCACGTTCACCGCGTCGGACCCGTACTGAGATCGACGCCCGTCGAAACCCCAGTCGACAATAACTTATACGGCCCGGTCGACCGCTAGGGTATGACCGCAGTCGGCATCGACGCCGTCGAGATCCGGACTGGGCGGCTCAAACTCGACTTGCCCAACACCTTCGCGCCGGCGAAGGAGGAGGACCCGGAGAAGTACACGAAGGGGCTGGGGCTGAACGCGAGTTCGTTCCCGGACAGCTACGAGGACATCGTCACGATGGGGGCCAACGCGGCCCACCGGCTGATGGAGCGCAAGGGGCTGGAACCCGAGGACGTCGGCCGGATCGACGTGGCGACCGAGAGCGCGTTCGACAACTCGAAGCCGGTTTCGACGTACGTCGCGGGCTGTCTGGAGCAGGTGTACGACGGCGACTTCCACCACGCGAACAAGGGCGAGCGGAAGTTCGCCTGCGTCGCCGCCACGCAGGCGGTCGACGACGCGTACAACTGGATCCGCGCGGGGCGAAACCGCGGGCGGGCGGCGCTGGTCATCGCGACCGACACCGCGCTGTACGCCCGGGACGACCCCGGCGAGGCGACGCAGGGCGCGGGCGCGGTGGCCATGCTCATCGACGAGGACCCGTCGGTCGTCGAGATCAGCACGGAGCAGGGGTACGGCAGCGCCGACGAGACCGACTTCCTCAAGCCCCAACAGCAGTTCCCGAGCGTCGACGGCAAGCGCTCGATGCAGGTGTACCTCGCCCGCATGCGCGAGGCGCTGGAGGACTTCGAGAGCGTCGCCGGCGAGACCCATCCCGACGACTACGCGTACATCCCGTTCCACACGCCGTTCCCGGGCATGGTCCGCAAGGCCGGCCTGCTGGGCTACCGGCACATGATCCGCGACACGCCCGTCGAGGACGACCTCGCCGGGGAGATCGGCCGCCAGCCCCGCCGCGAGGCGTTCGACGACGAGGAGGCCTACGAGGAGGCCGTCCGCGAGTACATGGACGCGCTGAAGGGGACCGACGTGTACCGCGACTGGTACGGCGACACCATCGAGCCGACGCTGTCCATCTCGCGGGAGGTCGGCAACTGGTACACCGGCTCCGTCCACCTCGCTCGCGCCAGCGCGCTCCGACACGCCCTCGAGAACGACGTCGACCTGGCCGGGCAGCGCCTGCTCGTGGGCTCCTACGGGAGCGGCGCGCAGGCCGAGATCCACGCCGAGACGGTCGTCGAGGGGTGGGAGAAGGAGGTCCGCGCGATGAACGTCGACGAGCAGATAGACGCCCGCCACGACCTCACCTTCGCGGAGTACGAGTCGATCCACGACGCGCACAACCACGACAAGGACACCGACCTCGACCCGCTCACGACGCCCGACGGCGAGTTCGCGTTCACCGGCTGGGGCCGGATGGGCGAGCGCCAGTACGAGTACGTGGAGTAAGCGACGGGCGAGCACGGCGTTCCCGTACGGCTGCCGGATCCCCATTCGGGACGCTACCTACGTAGCGAGGGGTTTTTTGCCGGCGTTACTTCTCACGTTTCCAATACTATGGCTGTTCGTATCGCGGTCGGACCGTCGTCCGGCCGAGTCGTCGACGGAACGTGGACCGGTCGGACGGACGCGGCTTCGCCCCCCGAGGGGGTGTGGCCGTGCGCATGACAGGCCGGGTCGGACGGCGGACCCTCCTCAAGACCGCCGGCGCGGGAACGGTCGCCGGGCTGCTGGGGAGCGCGAGCGCCGTCGGGGGCGGCGACCGGCCCGCGCAGGAGGACGCCCAGGAGATAAGCTCCGTCGAGGGGCTACGGGCCATCGAGGACGACCTCGCCGGGGATTACGTGCTCGCCGCCGACATCGACGCGTCGGGGGTCGACTTCCGGCCGCTGGGCTCCGCGGACGAGCCCTTCGTCGGCAGCCTCGTGGGCGACGGCCACGTGATCACCGGGCTGACGATAGACGGGCGCGGAACGCAGGGCGTCGGGCTGTTCTCCGTCGTCGGCTCCCGCACCGGCGGGTCCGGCGGAACTGCGGCCGCGGCGGGCGGGTACGTCGCCGACCTCTCGCTCGACGGCGCGACCGTCCGCGGGGCGGCGCGCGTCGGGGCTCTCGCGGGCGTAAACCGGGGGAGCGTCACCGGCGTGTCCGCAAGCGGCACCGTCGAGGGCCGGGAGCTGACCGGGGGGCTCCTGGGTGAGAACGGCGGCTGCGTCGAGCGGTCGGAGTCGTCCTGTACCGTGACCGGCGACGGGCGGCTGGGCGGACTCGTCGGCAAGGACGCCGGATACGTCTCGGAGTGTTCCGCCTCGGGGAGCGTCACCGGCGGGTTCACGGTCGGCGGGCTGGTCGGGCTGGCGAACAGTCGGGTTCACCGGTCCACCGCGACCGGCCCGGTCACCGGCGAGGGCCGTCCGAGCACCGGCCTCGGCGGGCTGGTCGGCGTGCTCGGCGGGGAGGCGTCGTACTGCGCCGCGGAGGGAGCGGTCACTGGCTCCGGCTCCGCGGAGAACGTCGGCGGCCTCGTCGGCTACGCGTCCGGCGTCGTCCTGGGGTCGCGCGCTTCCGGGGCGGTCAATGGGGCCGAACACGTCGGCGGCCTCGTCGGCAACTGCCGGGGCGAGGTGACGGAGTCGACGGCGGAAAACGACGTGACCGGCTACGAGTCGGTGGGCGGCGTGGTGGGGCAACTGAACACGGGCGCCGAGGCGACCCGCGCGTCGTCGAGCGGGGCGGTCGCCGGGACCTCGGGCTTCGGCGGGGTCGCCGGCCGGAACGACGGCACGATCGGCCAGTGTGGCGCGTCGGGCCGGGTCGTCGGCGAGTCGCCGGACGGCGACCCGACGGTGTCCGGCGGCGGCGTCGCCGGCGAGAACTACGGCACCGTCGCGGCGTCGTACGCGACCGCGGCGGTCGAGGCGGATATCATCGCCGGCGGGGTCGTCGGGAGCAACTACCGGGCGGTGACCGAGTCGTTCGCGGCGGGCCCGGTGACCGCGAAGGAACGCGACGGGGGCGGCATCGTCGGGACCAACGACGACGATGACGAGGACGCGGTGCCGCGGAACTCCTACTGGGACCACGACGCGACTGGCCAGGCCGCCGCGGTCGGCGACGGGAGCGGCCGGAACCTGGTCGGGCTCTCGACCGGCGCGATGCAGGGCTCGGCCGCCCCGGGGAACATGCCCGAACTCGACTTCGAGACGCAGTGGGGGACCCGTTCGGGCGACTACCCCGAACCGATAGACCGGCCGCGGAAGCGGTGGCGGTTCCAGACCCTGGACCGGGTGTGGGCGGCCCCGACGGTCGTCGACGGCACGGTGTACGTCGGGACCAAGCCAGACCTCGCCGGCTGCGAGCCGAACCTGTACGCGGTCGACGCGGCGAGCGGCGAGGCCGAGTGGACGTTCGACACGGAGTCGGGCGGCACCCGGACGACCGGGCGCGACCGCCGGGACGCCTACGTCGGCGGGAGCGCCGCGAACGTCGTCGACGGGACGGTCTACCTCACCCTCCCCATCACGGGGACGGCCATCGCCGTCGACGCCGACGAGGGGCGGGAGTCCTGGCGGACTGACCTCGACATGAACGCCTGGGACAGCATGTCGCCGACGCGGTACGGCGACGTGCTGTTCACGAAGGACCGGAGCACGCTCTACTGGCTGGACGCGGCGACGGGCGACGAGTTGATGCGCCGGAACGTCGACTGGACCGGCGTCGCCATCACCGCCGCCGACGGGCTGGTGTACGGCGTCGACAGGACCGACGGGCTGCTCGCCTACGAGGTGGCGTCGGGCGAGCGGCGGTGGAGCTACGGCGTGGAGGGAAGCCCGGATTCGGCACCGACGGTCGCCGACGGCACCCTGTACATCGGCGGCGACGACGGCGTCGTCCACGCGGTCGACGCGGTGTCCGGGGCCCCGGAGTGGACGTTCGAGGCGACGGTCGACGGCGGGGCCGACCCGGTCAACTCGACGCCGACCGTGGCCGGCGGGACGGTGTACGTCAAGACCCAGTCGAACACGCTGTACGCGCTCGACGCGGCGACCGGGGACCGCCAGTGGAGCCACCAGGGCGACCCGACCACGGTCGTCGAGTCGTCGCCGACGGTCGCCGGCGGCACCGTCTTCGTCGGGTTAGGCGGCGGGCGACTGGTCGCGCTCGACGCCGGGTCCGGCGAGGCGGCGTGGACCTTCGCGGTGCGGGGCGGCGTGGCGTCCTCGCCGACGGTCGTCGACGGCGTCGTCTACGTCGGCTCCACCGCCGGCTTCCTCTACGCGCTCGACGCCGGCGTCGACGGGTCGAGCGTCGACTCGCGCGTCGAACTCGGCACGACGGGCCACCACGGGGCGTGGAGCCAGCGGGCCGCGACCGCCACGACGGAAGCGCCCGACGGACCGGCCGGGACGACGACCGCGGGGACGACCACGGAGACGACGGCCGACACCACGCCGGCGGACGGGACGACCGGGGGCGGGACGACCGCGGACGGGACCGGGGGCACGGACGGCGGGGGATCGACGGTCACAGATGACGCCGCCTCACCCGACTCGTCGTCCGATCCCTCGACGGCCGGGTCGGACGGGGCGGAGGACGAGGAGTCCTCGGTCGATTCCGGGACGCCCGGCATGGGGGTCGGGTCGGCGCTCGCGGGGATCGGCAGCCTGGGATACCTGCTGAAGCGCCGGCTGGACGACGAGGACGGGTAGCCCGTTCCACGGACCCGCCCCCGGCCGTCCGTGATCCCAGAAAGGGTTTACCGAATCGTCGGAAGCCCCGCGTATGCGCAGACGGACCCTCCTGTGTAGCCTCGCCGCCGGTTGCTGTGTGGTGGGCGGCTGCCTCGCGGCGGACGCCGACGCCGAACCGGCGACCGACCGGCCGAAGCGTAGCGTTCCCCCGACGACCGCCGCGGTGACAGTTTTCCACGACGTAATGGAACTACTCTACTCCGAATTGGAAAGAATTTATTACACTGTGTCAAGCATGTCTGATACACGATGGTAGAACTCAAGCGCGACGTTCCCCTCGTCGTTATCGTGATCGGACTCGGCGTCGCGACGGTCGGCGCCGACGTGGTGTCCCCGGAGCGGGCGTTCGGCCTCGCGGTCGGCGGCTCCGTCGTCAGTTGGGGGACGCTGTACGCGATGTGGCTGTTCTTCGACGACAGGATATGGGGTCGGATGCTGAGCGACGAGCGCATGCAACGGATCACGCAGCGGGCGTGCTCCGTCGCCTGGCTGTTGATGCTCGGCGTGTCGTCGTCGCTGATGCTCTCGCTCGACCACTACGACGGCACGGTGTCCGCGCCGCACGCCCTCCTGGGCGTGCAGGCGGTGGGGCTCGTCGCGTTCGTCGGGGCGATGGAGTACAATCGCCGGCACATCTAGTATGAAAAACGATCTGAAGGTCTGGCGCGCGAAAGCCGACGTCACCCAGGAGGAACTGGCGAAGGAACTCGACGTCGCGAGACAGACGATAAACGCGACCGAGCGGGGGCGGTACGACCCCTCGCTCGAACTGGCGTTCAAACTCGCGCGCTACTTCGACTGCAGCATCGAGGACATCTTCACGTACGAACCGGAGGAGGCCGACTGATCCATGCCAGCGACGGTCCACGCGGCGAACGCGCACGGAGTCGAACCGACCACGAAGACGGGCGACGGACAGGCGCGGGCGATGCCGAGATGCCGCCCGGGAACGGAGGGACTTGAACGATGACCGAGGGATCGCCGTCCACCGTCGACGAAGGAGTTCCGAAGGTCGTCGTCAACGGATGGACTGAGGTCGGCGCGTTGCTGCTGGGGGTTCTGGCGGGGGTGGTCGCCGCCTACCACGCGGGACGGACCGGGGACCCGTACCCGCTGCTCGCGGTGTGTTCCGTGCTCACGCTGGTCCACACGTTCGTGACGTCCGACCGGTAAACGGCCACCCACCGCGGGCGCGTGCAGTCGAGGAGAGGGAACGGCCGGGGACGAACGGGCCCGCGGCGGACTACGGCAACTCGCGCATCGCGTCCAGCATGTCGTCCAGATCGGCGTCGGTGACGGCGAGCGCGAAGTCGTCGATGGCGGCGAGGTCCGGCGCGTGGTCCCACAGTTCCTCCTCGGAGATGCCGTGGAGGACGACGGCGTTCGGCGTCGGGTTGACGACGCGCATGGCGACGAGCGGCGACTCGCCGCGGGTGATCCCCGTGAAGACGAGCGCGCGGTTCGTGCTCTGGCCGTAGAGCCGGTAGAACTCCTCGCTGGAGAGGCGGGTGATCGCCTCGATGGAGTCGATGACGGTGTGGCCGCTGATGCGGTCGCCCGCGCCGCGGACGAGTTCGGTCGCGTCGACGGCGTCGTAGAACCGCTCCAGGGGGACGGTCGTGGAGTACTCCCGCAGGTCCTGGACGATGTCGCTCTCGAACCCGGCGGAGATGACGCGGGCGTACTGCCGGATGCGGTCACCGCCGCGGCGCTCGTCGATGTCGAGCAGGCCACCGACGACGCGCTCGACGACGCCGATGCCGGGGCTCTCCCGGCGGCCGCTCTCGTAGTCACTTATCACCGACGAGGAGACGCCGAGTTCCGAGGCCAGGTCCGTCTGGGAGACGTCGAAGTCTGTGCGCCACTTCCGGATCGTCGCGCCGGGGTCGTCGCTGAGCGTGATCTCGCCCGCGACCTTCTCGGCGAGGTCGCGGCGCGGGTCGTCCGTCCGGTCCATGCCACCCGGGTCGGCTGATCGGCTTATAGGTGTACCGAAACCGGCGTTCGACGGACGACGAACCCCGGCGAAAACTGATACGTCCCGGGGCGCTACTGGCGGGCGTGCCATCGACAGTGTTTCACGCCGCGCTTGCGGGGCTGGTCGCCTGTACCCTCCTCGGGGCGGCGTTCGACGGCCGGGCGCTGGCGGTCGCGGTCGGCGCGGTCGTGTTCATCGACCTCGACGTGTTCCTCGGATGGTACGTCGTCGGCGCGCACCGCGCCGCCTTCCACACGCTGTTGCTGCCGGGCGCCGTCGCCGCGGGGATCTACTACGACACCCGCGTCCGGGAGCGGTCGGCGCTCCGTGACCGGTGGGGGTCGTACGGCGTCAGCGTGGCCTGGACGGCGGTCGCGGCCGTGACGCTCGCCGGGATCGTCCCCGACGCGACGTTCAACGGCGTGAACCTCCTCTATCCGGTCCACGACCAGTTCTACGCGTTCGACGGGGAACTGTTCTACTCCACCGACCGCGGGGTCGTCCAGACGTTCGTGGACATCGAGGAGTCCGCCCGGGGGTCGACGAGCGAGACGCAGTTCTACACCGGCGTCGACCCCGAGCCGGGTACCCCCGGGTCCGACGCGGGCGGGGGCGGCGAGCCGGCCCCCGAGCGTATCTTCCCGGTCGTCGCCAACGGCGACCAGCTGGCCGTCGTCCTCGCGAGCGCCGTCGCGGTCGGCGGCCGCCTGCTGCGGTCGCGGGATTGAGCCTGCGGACAGGAACCGGACCGCCCGCGCCTGCCGGGACCGCGGGAGTGAACACGGCGGAGCGCGGACGGGCCGACATGGAGCTCCGAGCGTACGACCCCGGGCGCGACGCCGTGGGGCTATGGGAGTGCAAGCGCGCCTTCGAGCGCGGCCTCGGCGCGAACACCGGCGGCGAGGAAAAGGAAGCGGCGTACGAGGGCAAACTCACCGACGCGTACCGGGAGCGGTACCTCGACTGGGTCGACCGGTGCGTCGCTGACGACTCGGACTGCGTGGTCGTCGCGGACGACGGCGACGGCGTCGTCGGCTACGCCTTCGTCCTCCCCGAACGCCTGTCGATGATCTGGGACGCCGCGGTCCTCAACGAGATATACGTCGCCCCCGAACACCGGGGCACCGGCGTCGCCGACGACCTCATCGAGGCCGTGATCGCGACGGCCCGCGGTCAGGACCTGCCGCTCGACCGGATCGTACTCGACGTGGACCCGAAAAACGACCGCGCGGGGGCGTTCTACGACCGCTACGGCTTCGAGCAGTGGGGCGAGATGGTCGCCCGCGACCTCTGAGTGCCGGCCATCACGCGGTCACCTCGCGCCGGCGGTCCCGGCTCCGGCGGTACTGCTCCCGGCTTATCGTGTAGCGGTGTTGCTCGCGGACCTCGTCGGCCTTGACCGCCCAGTTGCGCTGGCGGCCGTCGTAGCTCCCGCCGAAGCGGTCGACGTACTTCTCGACCGCGCGGCGCGAGCGCTCGTTGCCGACGCGGTGCTCGACGGCGACCCGATCCAGCCCCAGGCGCTCGAAGGCGAGTTCGACGAACGCGGCGGCTCGCTCGCCGGCGTACCCGCGCCCCCAGAAGCGCTTGCGGAGCCAGATGCCGAGGGTCCCGGTTCCGCGCTCCCAGTCGACCGTCATGCCGGTTCCCCCGGCGATGTCGCCCGCCCCCGGCTCCGGCTCGCGGGGCCGGAGGAGGTAGGCGGCGCTCTCGCCGTTCTCCCACTGGCGCTCTACCATGTCGACGAACGCCTTCGTCTCGCGGATGGAGTCGTGGGGCTCCCACGAGAGGAACTCCGTCACCTCGTCGATGTCGTCGTCGGCCGAGCAGATCCGGTAGTACTCCTGCAGGTCGACGGCGTCGTGACAGAGCCGCTCGATCCGGAGGCGGTCGGTGCGGATCGTCTCCGGGAACGGCGCGCTCCCGCCAGGTTCCGGGACCTCAGCCATCGCGAAACACCACGCTGGTGCGGCTCGAACGGCCGTGGCGGGCGCGGCCGGCCGCTCCTGTGTCGGGGACCATCGGGTCCGGGCTTCCACCCACGGTGTGTTAAACGTTCTGGACGGGTCGGCCGGACGGGTGCTGTGACGGCGGCGTCGGCCAGCCGGGGCCGATCAACCACGCGCCGCGATACGAAACCGGACGTAGGCGGCTCGGACGCCGCCCGGCGCGCTACTCCCCGGGCGGCGCGTCCACGGTGTCCAGTTCCCCCTCGATCCACGCCACCGCGGCGGCGACTTCGTCGGAGTCGGTGCCGGTGACTTTCAGCCGGCCCGGCCGCTCGCCCTTGCCCGGGTAGCTGCCAACGGCCACGTCGAACCGCTCGTCGACGCCGTCCAGCACGGGACCGAGCGCGCCCTCCGGCGTCGGCGTCCAGACGGTCTCGGAGACGGCGTCGCCGACGAACTCCTCGGCGGCGAGGTCGAACATCGCCCGCATCTCGTCGGGGAAGCCGGGGAACACGTAGACGTTCCCGGCGACACAGCCCGGCACCCAGCCGGCGTCCGTCGCCAGCGGGCGTGCCCCCTCGGGGAGCGACGCCGCGGCGTCGAAGTCCAGGTCGAGGTCGTACTCCGCGGCCAGTTCCGGGTTCTCCTCGCGGAACTCGCGGGCCTTCTCGACGAGGCGCTCGCGCTCGTCCCCGTCGACGACCAGCGGGCGGTCCAGCGCGTCGGCGACGGCCTCCATCGTCACGTCGTCCGGCGTCCCGCCCAGCCCGCCGGTGACGAGGACGGCGTCGAACGCGGCCGACCACTCGCGGACGCGGGCGGCGATGACCGACCGGTCGTCCGGGACGGTGAGGATCCGGCGGACGCGGCTGCCGCGGTCCGCGATCTCCTCAGCGAGCCACGCCGCGTTGGTGTTCGTCGTGTCGCCGGCGAGTATCTCGTCCCCCACGGTGATGATCGCGACGTCCATGCGTCCGGATCGGGCGGCGACGGGCCTACGTCTTGCGGGCGGCGACCCCGTCTCCCCGGCACGTAGCCGTACGCGTTCAAGCTTGAATGGGTACGTGACGCGACCCGGGGAACGTTCTTATGTTTGCCCACCGAACGCGCACGTATGTCCGACGCGACGCTGGACGACCGCGGCCGGTTGACCCTCCCGAAGGAACTGCGGGAGCGGTACGGTGACCGCTACCGTATCGTCGACCTCCACGACGGTATCAAGCTCGTTCCCGTCTCCGAGGACCCGCTGGACGCGCTCCGGGACGAGTTCGCCGACGTCGAGAAGTCCGCGTCCGACCTCCGCGAGGAGGCACGCGACGCCGCGTTGGACGGGGCGGGACGCTGAATGTACGCGGAGACGGACTTCCTCCTCGCGCTCGTCAAGGACGAGGACTGGCTCGGCGACGCGGCCGAAAGCGTCTATCGTGACCACCGGGACGAGCTCTGGACGTCCCAGTTCACCCTCATCGAACTCCTGTTGGTCGCCTACCGCGAGGACCGGGACGCGGAACGCGTCGTCACGAACGCCGCCGAACTCGTCGAGGTTCGCGGCGACGTCGACACGGTCGTCGCGGCGGCGACCTACGTCGAAGACCACGACTTCACCCCGTTCGACGCGCTCCACCTAGTGGAGTCGGATGGTGACACCGTCGTTTCCAGCGACGGAGCGTACGAGGGGTTCGCTCCGAGGCTGGACCTGACGGACGGGGTCGAGGACTGACGCTCCGCAACCACTAAACGCGGTAGCTCCCAACTACGCGGTAATGGCTGACTGGACGGAGAAGTACCGCCCGACGACGCTGTCGGAGGTCCGCGGGAACAACAAAGCCCGCGACGAGCTGAAGGAGTGGGCCGAGACGTGGGAGGACCACCGGAAGGCCGCCATCGTCCACGGTAGCCCCGGCGTCGGCAAGACGTCCGCCGCCCACGCGCTGGCCAACGACATGGGGTGGCCGGTGATGGAACTCAACGCCAGCGACAGCCGCACGGGCGACGTGGTCGAGCGGATCGCCGGCGAGGCATCGCGGACCGGCACGCTCACCGCCGGCGAGTCCGGCCGCCGCCTGCTCATCCTCGACGAGGCGGACAACTTCCACGGCAACGCCGACTACGGCGGCTCCCGCGCGGTCACGAACGTCGTGAAGGAGGCCGACCAGCCGGTCGTCCTCGTCGCGAACGAGTTCTACGACATGAGCGACAGCCTCCGGAGCGCGTGCCGGGAGATCGAGTTCCGCGACGTCTCCTCGCGCTCCATCGTCCCGGTCCTCCGGGACATCTGCCGGCAGGAGGGCGTGGAGTTCGAGGACGCCGCGCTGGAGGCCATCGCCGACAGCACCAGCGGCGACCTGCGCTCGGCGGTCAACGACCTGCAGGCGCTGGCCGAGGAGGCCGAGCGGCTCACCGAGGACGACGTCGTCACCGGCTCCCGCGACGAGACGGAGGGCATCTTCGACTTCCTCGACGACGTGATCAAGAACCTCGACGCCCAGGAGGCGCTGTACGCCTCATACGACGTCGACGAGACGCCCGACGACATGATAAACTGGATCGAGGACAACATGCCGAAGGACTACCATGGCGACGAACTCGCCGACGCCTACGGCTTCCTCGCCAACGCCGACCGCTGGCTCGGCCGCGTGCGGGCGACGCAGGACTACTCCTACTGGCGCTACGCGGGCGACAACATGACCGCCGGCGTCGCGGCCGCCCGAAAGGAGAGCAAGGGCGGGTGGACGCGCTACGGCCCGCCGAGCTACTGGTCGAAGCTCGGGCGCACGAGCGGGACGCGCAAGCAGCGCGACCGGATCGCCCGCGAGATAGCCGAACGCTCCGGGACGAGCATCGGCACCGCCCGCCGCGAGGTCCTTCCCTTCCTCGCGACGATGACTCACCACTGCAAGAACCGCGAACTCACCGTCGCGATGGCCGCCGCCTACGATCTGGACGAGAGCGACGTCTCCTTCGTCACCGGGAGCGGCGAGACGACGAACAAGGTTCAGGGGATCGTCGAGGACGCGCAGGCGCTGCGCGACGAGGCGATCGAGGACAACGCGGGCGGCGCGTTCGAGGGCGCGGTCCGGGACGCCGCGGCGGACGACCCGCCCGCGGCCGACGACTCCGACGACGGAACCGCGACGGACGACGCCGGCGAACCCGACGACGCGGGCGACGCCGCCGAGGACGACGGCCAGTCCGGCCTCGACGACTTCATGTGACCGTCCGAGGGTTTACATCGGAGCGGGCGGCCAGCCCGCGGCGAGACCTGACGCCCGCCGCGGAGCGGTTCGCGGGAGCGCGGCCGACCGCTTCGCGCCAGCCGAGGCCGCCTGTTCGCCACGGTTGCAGTCACGCTGCCCCGTGACGCCGAAGTCGCTGTTCGGATTCTGTACCCAAGGGAGCGATAGGACCGTGAAACGGCCACGTGGGGGCGGCGTCAGTCGCCGCCCGCGGCACGCCCGGCCGACGCCCCGGAGCCGTCGAGCCGGGCGCTCAGCCGGTAGACGGCGACGGCGACGCCGAGCACGACGACGTTGAGCACGGCGAGCACCGTCGTCGTGTCCACGGAGAACAGGACGCGGCTGACGACCAACTGGACCGCGAGGAGCCCGGCCGCGGCGAACGCCCCGAGCCGGACCGTCCGGAGCGAGCCGTCGGCGTCCGCGTCCGCGACCCAGAGCCCGGCGGCCAGCAGCGCGGCGAGCGCGGCCAACGACGCGGCGTAGTAGGCGATGGTGCCGGACAGCGTCGCGGCGAGGAGGCCGGGCGTGAGCGCGACACCGGCGACGAGGAGGACGAGCGCGCCGCCGGTCGCCGTGCGCGCCCGGGACGGGCGGCTCCGGGCGGCGAGCGCCCGCACCGCCGGCCCCGACGCGAGCGAGGCGACGCCAAGCGGCAGCGCGGTGCCGGCGACGAGGCCGACACGCTCGGCGACGGAGCCGTCGGGGAGCGTCCAGGCCGCGACGGCGATGGCGGCCGCGAGGAGCACCGGCGGGACGCCGGCGTACCAGCCCAGGCGGTCGGCCGCGTCGCTCGCCCCGTCGACGGCCCAGGCGGCGACGGCGACGAGCGGGAGGAAGATGAGCAGGGCGGTCGTGAAGTGCGCGGCGAGGATCAGCAGTTCGTACTCCGTCACGGTCAGCGCGCCGAGGATTATCTGGCTCGGGAGGACGAGCGTGGCAAGCGCCGTCGCGTATCGCACCCGGCGCGGGCGGCCGCCGCGCCAGGCCGACGCGGCCAGCCCGAGGATCATGAAGCCGGCGGTCATCGCCACGAGGCGGTGGAACCACTCGACGAAGCTGCCCCAGTTCGCCGGGAACAGCCCGAACACCGCGCCGTCACAGAGCGGCCAGCGCGTCTCGCAGGTGAGGCCGAAGCCGGCGGACGCGGTGTAGATGCCGATCAGGATCAGCAGGAACGTGGTGATCGCCGTCGCGACGGCGAGGCCCCGGAAGCGGTCGTCGCCGCCCGACCCGGCGGTGGCGTCGCCGTCTGCACCGGAGGTTGCGAGGGACATCCGTTCCCCGAAACTCGGGTGCTCGCGCACTTAGGTCGCCCGGTTCGATCGTCGAACGGGGGCTGACGGGGCGAGCGGGAGCCGCGGCGTTGCGGTGGGTTCAAGAGCGGGTGCACGCAGGTTCCGGGTATGAGAGGGGCGCGACTCGACGAGTACCTGACAGCGAACGACCTCGAATCAGTCTGGTTCGCGCGGCCGAACGGGTTCGCGTGGCTCACCGGCGGCTCGAACGTCGTCGACCGGGAGGGCGACGTGGGTGTCGCGGCGGCGGGCTACGACGGCGACGGCGTGACGGTCGTCACGGACAACATCGAAGCGCCGCGGCTCGCCGCGGAGGAACTCGACGACGGGGTCGACGTGGTCGAGACCGACTGGTACGCCGACTCGCTGGCGGCCGGCGTGAAGGCCCACGCCGACGAGCCGGCCGCCGCGGACTTCGACGTGCCCGGGTTCGAGGCGGTCGACGCGTCCGCGCTCCGGCAGCCGCTGACCGACGACGACGTGGAGAACTACCGCGAACTCGGGCAGACGGCGGCCGCCGCGGTGGAGGCGGTGTGCGACGAGCTCCAGCCGGACGACACCGAACACGAGGTCGCCTCCGCCCTGCGCGTCGCGCTGTCGGCCCGGGGCATCGAGGCCCCGGTGGTCCTCGTCGGCGGCGCGGAGCGCGCCCAGCGGTACCGCCACTACACGCCGAAGGGGGAGCCGCTCGGCGACTACGCGCTGCTGTCGGTCACCGCGGAGCGCGACGGGCTCCACGCCAGCCTCACCCGGACGGTCGCGTTCGACCCGCCGGAGTGGCTGGCGGACCGCCACGACGCAGCGATGACCGTCGAGGCGACGGCGCTGGCGGCGACGCGGGAGGCGGCGGCGAACGGCGACGATGCCGGCACCGTGTTCGAGGCGGTGCAGGACGCGTACGCCGCCGTCGGCTACGAGGGCGAATGGCGCAGGCACCACCAGGGCGGCGCGGCGGGCTTCGACGGCCGCGAGTGGATCGCCACGCCCGACAGCGACGCCCCCGTCACGACGCCGATGGGCTACGCTTGGAACCCGACCGTGCAGGGCGCGAAAAGCGAGGACACGGTGCTGGTCACCGAGGACGGGTTCGAGACGCTCACCCGGACCGGCCGGTGGCCGACCGAGGAGGTCGAGGCGGTCGACCGCGACGCGACGGTGGAACGCCACGCCCTCCGCACGCCCTGAGTTCGACGACCGTCGAACTGTTTCTTCGACAAAATTTATATCGGCCGCTGGTGTCGTTCTCCATCCATGGGACTCGACGAGGACTCACTGGAGTATCACCGGGAGGAGCCGCCCGGGAAGATAGAGATATCGACGACGAAGCCGACGAACACACAGCGCGACCTGAGCCTGGCGTACTCGCCCGGCGTCGCCGCGCCGTGCCGGGCGATCAACGACGACGCCGAGGACGCGTACAGCTACACGGCGAAGGGGAACCTCGTCGGGGTCGTGTCGAACGGCTCGGCGGTGCTGGGGCTGGGCGACATCGGCGCGCAGGCGTCGAAGCCGGTGATGGAGGGGAAGGGGGTGCTGTTCAAGCGCTTCGCCGACATCGACGTGTTCGACGTCGAACTGGACGAGGACGACCCCGAGGCGTTCGTCGACACCGTCGTCAGCATGGAGCCGACGTTCGGGGGGATCAACCTGGAGGACATCGCCGCCCCGGACTGCTTCACCATCGAGGAGCGGCTCCGCGAGGAGCTGTCGATCCCCGTGTTCCACGACGACCAGCACGGCACGGCGATCATCTCGGGCGCGGCGCTGCTCAACGCCGCCGACATCGCCGGCAAGGACCTATCCGACCTCGACATCGTCTTCTCGGGGGCCGGCGCGAGCGCCATCGCGACCGCCCGCTTCTACGTCTCGCTGGGCGCGCGCAAGGAGAACATCACGATGTGTGACTCCTCGGGGATCATCACCGAGGACCGCGCCCGCGACGGCGACGTCAACGAGTACAAACAGGAGTTCGCCCGCGACGTGCCGGAGGGCGACCTCTCCGACGCGATGGAAGGGGCCGACGTGTTCGTCGGCCTCTCGATCGGCGGCATCGTCGACCAGGAGATGGTCCGCTCGATGGGCGACGACCCGATCATCTTCGCGATGGCCAACCCGGACCCCGAGATCACCTACGAGGACGCGAAATCGGCCCGGGACGACCACGTCATCATGGCGACGGGGCGGTCGGACTACCCCAACCAGGTCAACAACGTCCTCGGGTTCCCGTTCATCTTCCGCGGGGCGCTGGACGTCCGCGCCACCGAGATTAACGAGGCCATGAAGGTCGCCGCGGCGGAGGCGCTGGCGGAACTCGCCCGCCAGGACGTCCCCGACGCCGTCGTCAAAGCCTACGGCGACCAGCCCCTCCAGTTCGGCCCCGACTACATCATCCCCAAGCCGCTGGACCCCCGCGTCCTCTTCGAGGTCGCGCCCGCCGTCGCGCAGGCCGCGATGGACTCCGGCGCGGCCCGCTCGGAGCTGGACACCGAGTCCTACGTCGAGACGCTGGAGGCCCGCCTCGGCAAGTCCCGCGAGATGATGCGGGTCGTCATCAACAAGGCCAAGTCCGACCCCAAGCGCGTCGCGCTGGCCGACGGCGACGACGAGAAGATGATCCGCGCGGCCTACCAGATCCAGGACCAGGGGATCGCGGAGCCGGTCCTGCTGGGCAACGAGGACAGCATCCGGACGACGACGCGCCGCCTCGGCCTCGACTTCGACCCGGAAGTCGCCGACCCGAGCGACGGCGACTACGAGGGGTACGCCGACCGGCTCTACGAGATCCGCCAGCGCAAGGGGATCACGGAGACGGAGGCGGGCGAACTGGTCCGGGGCGACACCAACTACTTCGGCAGCGTGATGGTCGAGCAGGGCGACGCCGACGCGCTGCTGACGGGGCTGACCCACCACTACCCGTCGGCCCTGCGGCCGCCGCTGCAGGTGATCGGCACCGCCGAGGACGCCGACTACGCCGCCGGCGTCTACATGCTGACGTTCAAGAACCGCGTCGTGTTCTGCGCCGACGCCACCGTCAACCAGAACCCCGACGAGGACGTGCTGGCCGAGGTGACGAAACACACCGCGGAGCTGGCCCGGCGGTTCAACGTCGAGCCGCGCGCGGCGATGCTGTCGTACTCCAACTTCGGCAGCGTCGACAACGAGGGGACGCGAAAGCCCCGGGCGGCCGCCCGACGGCTCCGCGAGGACTCCTCGGTTGACTTCCCGGTCGACGGCGAGATGCAGGCCGACACCGCCGTCGTCGAGGACATCCTCGAGGGCACCTACGAGTTCTCGGACCTCGACGACCCGGCGAACGTGCTGGTGTTCCCGAACCTCGAAGCGGGCAACATCGGCTACAAACTGCTCCAGCGCCTCGGCGGCGCGGAGGCCATCGGCCCGATGCTCGTCGGCATGGACGAGCCGGTCCACGTCCTCCAGCGCGGCGACGAGGTCAAGGACATCGTCAACCTGGCGGGCGTCGCGGTCGTCGACGCACAGCAGGAGGAGTAACCCGCCCTCCGTCGCCGGTCGCACCGCTCCCGCCCATAACCTATCCTACAGGAACGCGTTTCAGGGAACACCTATGTCGGGGCTGTGAGTGGATCGGCGTATGCCAGGACCAGCGTTCGCGACCGGCGACACGGTCTCCCTCCACCCGGTCGAGGAGGAGGACTACGAGTTCGTCCAGCGCGGCCGGAACGACCCGAGCACGCGGGTGCCGCTGACCGACACGACCATCCGCACGCGCGACGACGTCGCGGAGATGTTCGAGGACAGGGAGTACCACTTCCTCGCCTGCGTCGACGGCGATCCGGTCGGCGTCGTCGCGTTCGCGTACGTACAGGAGGACAGCGGCTTCGGGAGCCTGATGTACTGGGTCGCCCCGGAGCACCGGGGCGAGGGGTACGTCACGGAGGCGACTTCGCTGTTTCTCGACTACGCCTTCGGGGAGTGTGGCTTCCACAGGGTCGGCGCCCGCGTCCTCGTCACGAACGAGGCGTCGACCGCCGCCCTCGAATCGCTCGGCTTCGAGCGCGAGGGGCGGCTCCGCGACACCTGCCGCCTCGACGGCGAGTGGGTCGACTCCTACCAGTACAGCCTGCTCGCGCCCGAGTGGCTGGAGTAGGCGACGGGTCCGGGTCGTCGGCTACCCGAGGCGGCGGGCCGGAACGACCACCGCCTGCGGCAACACGAGCACGAGGAGCCCCGAGGCGATGAGCGCCGTCGTGACCGCGCCGTGTACCGCCGTCTCCAGGCGGAGCGCGTAGCCGACCGTCGCGACCGCCAGCCCGGTCAGCCGGAGGAAGATCCGGGGCCGGTCGGAGAGCGTCGCGGTCAGTTCGAGGAGGTCGAACGGGTCCATCCGTCCGCCCACGCGGACCCGAACGGCTTAGTTCGTGCGGCCGCGGGCCGTGGACCGCGGCGTCGGGCCGGGTGCGGGGCCGCCGCTAGTCCGAGGCTTCGTTCGCGTGGCGGTCGGCCCGCGACGGCGGCGGGAACTGGCCGTCGCCCGCCGGCTCGGGGTCGGGCGTCTCCGGGAGGACACAGCGCGGGGCCTCGCGGTTGACGTGGGCGTAGCTGTCGGGCGAGTTGGCGAGCGGGTGAGCCGGGTTCTCGCGGCTGCGGAGGCGCGCGGCCCGGACCTCGTCGAACCGGGCGAGTCGGGCGCGGATGCCGCGCCAGTGGTTTGCGCTCGCCGCCGGCACCGAGTAGGGTCGCGGCGGCTCGTGGTCGGGGTGGCCGGCCGCGAGCACCGCGGCGTTGACGTTCTCGGCGAGCTGGTCGTGGTCGAGGAGGACGCCGACGCGGGCGTCCGGCGGGGCGCGGGCCGCCAGCACGTCCAGCCCGAGGTGGAGCGCGCGGTACTCGGCCACGTTGTTGTCCGGCACGCCGTCCGGCACGGAGAGCCGCGTCACTTTCGTCCCGTCGCGAGTCTCGATGACGACGCCCAGCCCGCCCGACCCCGCGGCTCGGAAGGAGCCGTCCGTGGCGACGTAGAAGTCGCGGTGATGGGTCTCGGGGGGATGTGCGATGTGGGGCGTCGGCGACTCGTCGAAGAGGTCCCGTAACGCGGGTCGGCCATAAACGGCCATACGCGTTGTCCGCCGTTCGTGAACTTAAATTCAATGGGCGAACGTCAACGTTTGTCACGGATCCGACCGGGACCCGACCCGGCGGCGGGCGTCGTGCGGGGCCTGGCAACCGTGTTGCGAACCGAAACATTCAGCCCGGTGCCGCGGAAACGGCGACTGTGACCCGTTACCGGAACTTCGCGCTGTTCCTCGCGCTCGCGGCCGTCTGGGGGTCGGCGTTCATGGCGATCAAGGCCGGGCTGGCGTACTTCCCGCCCGTCCTGTTCGCCGCCGTCCGCTACGACATCGCGGGCGTGTTGATGCTTGCCTACGCGGCCTACGTCGTCGACGACCCCGTGCCGCGCGGCCGCGGGCAGTGGGCGCTGGTCGCCGTCGGGGCGACGCTGATGATCGCCGCGTACCACGCGTTCCTGTTCGTCGGCGAACTGAACACGACCAGCGCGGCGGCGGCCGTCGTCGTCTCGCTGTCGCCCGTGCTGACGACCGGCTTCGCCCGCCTGCTGCTCCCCAGCGAGCGGCTGACGGTGGCCGGCGTCGTCGGCCTCCTGCTCGGCCTGCTCGGCGTCGGCATCCTCGTCCAGCCCGACCCCTCGAACCTGCTGGCCGAGGACGCGGTGGCGAAGGGGCTCGTCTTCCTCGCCGCGACGGCCTTCGCGCTGGGGAGCGTCCTGACGCGGCGCATCGACGCGGAACTCCCCATCGAGACGATGGAGGCGTGGTCGATGGTGTTCGGCGCGCTCCTGATGCACGTCGTCAGCGCCCTGCTCCCCAACGAGTCGCTGGGCGCGGTCGTCTGGACGGCCGAGTCGGTCGCCGCCCTGCTGTACCTCTCGGTCGTCGCGAGCGCCGCCGGGTTCCTGGTGTACTTCGACCTGCTGGAGCGGCTCGGCCCGATAGAGATCAACCTCGTCTCCTACGTCGCGCCCGTGTTCGCCGCCCTCTCGGGGTGGCTGTTCCTGGAGGAGGTGATCGGCGTGGCGACGGTGGTCGGCTTCCTCGTCATCTTCGCCGGCTTCCTGCTGATAAAGCGCCGGACGCTGGTCGAGGAGTTCGGCTGGCTGCGGCGGTCGGTCGCCGAGCGCTGAGCGGTGCGGCCGTCGGGGAGTGCGGGGCCGACGAACTACTCGGCGTTGTAGGAGTGGCCGAGCAGCAGCGCGACGAGGTTCAGTCCGAGCAGGGCGAGGAACGTCGTCGTCTCCGAGGGAGTCGTCAGGCCGGTCGCGAGCAGCGGCACGTGGAGGAAGGGGAGCGCGACGGCGGCCCAGAAACTGACCATCCGGACCGGGGTGGCGAGGCCGGCGTTCGCGAGGCGGCCGGCCCGACCGTTCCGCTCGTCGCCGGTCTCGGCGGAGGGGCGTTCGTTGTGGAAGGGGGAGGGGCGTGACATGGTGGGTGGGCTACTCCAGCCTACGCGAGTGGACCCCATATAACCGGGAGAGCGTTCGCCATATTTCGCCCCGTTTTACCGGAATTATCGGACCCCTTCGACGTTTCACGACCGGTCGAGACCGGACGAAAATATTTACAACGCGATCTGTGCCGGTAACGGTGCGATCGACGCCGTTTCGTTCGCCGCCGTCACGACGACCGGCCGGTCGACCGTGCCGTCCTCGGCGACGACGGCGTGGCGGTACTCGCCCGGTTCGACGTCCTCGGGCACGGTCGCCTCGAACGCGACGGTCTCGGACTCGCTGGGGTCGAGGGCGACGTACTCCCGGTCGAGTTGCTGGCCGTCGAAGCGGTACGCCAGCCACTCGCCGCCGGGTTCGTTGCCGTCGTTCGTCACGTTCAGCGTGACCGTCACCCGCTCGCCGGCGGTCACTTCGTCGGGCGCGTCGAACGCCGACAGCGAGTAGTTCGACCCGCGGACGGTGACGAGGACGCTCCCACGGTTGAACGTCTCGGTGGCCGTGTCCGGCCGGTGACCCTCCACGAGGAACTGTCCCGGGTCGTCGAACGGCACGACCGCGGTGCCGTTCGCGTCCGTCGGCACGGCGGCCCCGTCGACGGCCAGCGTCCCGTTGACGGCCGCTCCGGTGTCCGAACGCCTCAGGGCGAACTCGATCGCCTCGCCCTTGTCGACCCCGCTCCGGTTGGCCGCGAGCGACAGCGAAACCGGCCGGCGGTCGACGGTCACGGTCCGGTTGACGGGCCTGAACGTGACCGCCGGCGTGTCGGGGGCCGTCGCCGTCAGGTCGAGGTCGCCGATCCGGTCGACGGTGACGTTGACGAGCCCGTTCGATCCGGCGTCGTACGGCTCGCCGCCGACCCCGACAGTCGCCGGGGCCGGCTCCCCGGTGTCGTTTCGCGTCACCCGGACCCGGAACGGCTCGTGGGCGACGGGGTCGGAGTCGTTCAGGGCGACCGCGAGGCCGGCGGTCCGGCGGCGGACGTCGACGTCGACCGCGTCGCGCTCGTACCGGCGGGTCGGCGTCCGATCCTTCCGGACGGTCGCCGTGAACTCGCCCGCCTCCGGGAAGGTGACGACCGCCGACCCGCCCTCGGTCTCGTACCGGGTCCCGTCGACGCGAAGCGTCGCGTCGATCGGGTCGGACCCGTCGGTGACGGTGAAGCGGACGGCGTCCCCGGCGGTCGCGTCGGTCGCGTTCGCCGACAGCGAGAGGTTCGTCACGTACCGCTCGACGGCGACGGTCGTCTCCGCGTCCGCGAACGTGACGTTGTCGCCGCCGGTCGCCGACGCCGTGGCGGTGTACTCGCCGGCGGCGTCGAACCGCACCGCGACCGCCCCGTCGGTGACCGGATACGTCTCGCCGGCGACGCTCACGGTCGCGCCGTCGACGGTGCCCCCGTCCGCTCTGGCGACCGTGAAGCCGACGGCGTCGCCGGGCCGGACCGCGCTCCGGTTGGCGTCGATCCGGAGGTCGACGGTCGACGCGCCGTCGCCGCCGCCGCCGTCGTCGTCGAACCACTCGGGGATCGGGAAGACGGGGCCCGAGTCGTTGCCGCCGACGACCGCCGGCCCGCCGAGGCCGACGACCATCGCGAGGACCGCCCCGACGACGATGACGAGCAACACGAGGACCGTCGGGTCACGGAGGGCGCTGTACGGGTCCTCGCCCGCGTCGACGTCTTCGTCCGCGGGGTCGGGTGGCGATGGTCCCGGCACGCGTGATACGGCGGCTACGTATCAGGAGAATAAAACGGTTGCCGTCGCCGCCGACGGGGCACCGGAGCCGCCCGGGGCGGTTACTGGAAGCCGATCCGGCCGCCGGTGCGGTCGCGGCTCGGGTCCGCCGCGCCGCCGCGGAACTCCTCTTCCATCCGGTCGTAGTAGTCGAGGATGTCGTCCGTGATCGTGGGGCGGACGTTGTCGATCGCCTGCCGGAAGTGGCGCATGTCGACGGCGGTCGCGTCGTCGTCCTCGCGGAGCGCCTCGATGGCGGCCTCGCGGGCGATGCTCTCCAGGTCGCTGCCGACGTAGCCGTCGGTGATCTCCGCTATCTCGCGGAGCGACACGTCGGCCGACAGCGGCGTGTCGCCCGTGTGGATCTGGAGGATCTGCTCGCGCCCGTCGACGTCGGGCTGGCCGATCATCACCATCCGGTCGAACCGCCCGGAGCGGATCAGCGCCGGGTCGATCATGTCCGGCCGGTTGGTCGCGCCGATGACCATCACGTCCTCCATGTCCTCCAGCCCGTCGAGTTCGGTCAGGAGCTGGTTGACGACGCGCTCGCTGACGTTGCTCCCCATCTCGCCGCCGCGGCTGGGCGCGAGGCTGTCGAGCTCGTCGAAGAAGATGACGGTCGGGGAGACTTGCCGGGCCTTCCGGAACGTCTGCCGGATCGCCTTCTCGGACTCGCCGACCCACTTCGAGAGCAACTGCGGGCCGCGCACGCTGATGAAGTTGGCGTTGGTCTCGTTGGCGACGGCCTTGGCCATCAGCGTCTTCCCGGTGCCGGGCGGGCCGTACAACAGGACGCCGCTGGGCGGGTCGATGCCCAGCCGCTCGAACTTCTCGGGCTGGCTGAGCGGCCACTCGACGCTCTCCTGGACCTGCTCCTTGGCGGTTTCGAGGCCGCCGACGTCGTCCCAGGATATCTTCGGGAGTTCGACGAGCACCTCCCGCATCGCCGAGGGCTCGACCTCGTTCAGCGCGCCGCGGAAGTCCTGGCGCTTGACGATCATCCGGTCGATGAGGCTCGGCGGGATGTCCTCCTCGTCTAGGTCGATCTCGGGGAGGTAGCGCCGCAGCGCCTTCATCGCGGCCTCCTTCGTGAGGCTCTCGATGTCGGCGCCGACGAAGCCGTGGGTCTCGTCGGCCAGATGCGAGAGGTTCACGTCGTCGGACAGCGGCATCCCGCGGGTGTGGATCTGGAGGATCTCCTCGCGGCCCACCTCGTCGGGGACGCCGATCTCGATCTCGCGGTCGAACCGGCCGGGGCGACGGAGGGCGGGGTCGACGCTGTCGACGCGGTTCGTCGCGGCGATGACGATGACCTGCCCGCGCGATTCGAGGCCGTCCATCATCGTCAGGAGTTGGGCGACGACGCGGCGCTCGACCTCGCCGGTGACGTCCTCGCGCTTGGGCGCGATGGAGTCGAGTTCGTCGATGAAGATGATGGAGGGCGACTCCTCGGTGGCGTCCTCGAATATCTCCCGTAGTTGCTGTTCGGACTCGCCGTAGTACTTCGAGATGATCTCCGGTCCCGCGATGGAGAAGAAACTCGCGGAGGTTTCGTTGGCGACGGCCTTGGCGAGGAGGGTCTTCCCGGTGCCGGGCGGCCCGTGCAACAGCACCCCCTGGGGCGGCTCGATCCCCAACTTCTTGAAGATCTGCGGGTGCTTCATCGGGAGCTCCACCATCTCCCGGACCCGCTGGATCTCCGACTGGAGGCCGCCGATGTCCTCGTAGGTGATCCCCCCGCCGGTCTTCTCGAAGCCGGAGATCGGCTCCTCGCGGAGCTCCACGTCGGTGTCCTCGGTGATGAGGACGACGCCCTCGGGTTCGGTCTCGACGGCGATGAGCGGGATCGCCTGCCCCGGCGAGCGCATGAACGGGTGGTTCGTCGAGGACATCACGGGGACGATGTCGCGCTCGACGACCGGCCGTTTGAGTATCTGCCGTTTCACCATGCCGGCCGCGTCGCTGCCGAACTGGACGCTGGCCTCCTCGGGCGGCGCGAGCACCAGCGAGTCGGCCTTCGTCGCCTCCGCCTTCCGGATCGTCACGCGCTCGCCGATGCCCACGTCGGCGTTCTGTCGCGTGAACCCGTCGATGCGAACCGTGTCGGTGTTCCAGTCCTGCCGGTCCGCGCGCCACACCTTCGCCGCGGTCGTGTCGGCCCCCTCTATCTCGATGATGTCGCCCGGACTCAGCTTCAGGTGGAGGAGCGTGTCCGGGTCGAGGCGTGCGATGCCGCGCCCCGAGTCGTTCGGGTACGCCTTTGCGACCTCTAGTTGGACTTCATTCATGATTTCACACTAGCTGGGGATGTTACTTGTTCGGACGCCGGTCCCGATATGTCTTTTGTTACGGGGGGTGATCCCCCGACGAGTGGCGTGTCGTGGCACTTGTTAGCATCCGATATTGCGGGGACGGACACATAGGCGTGTCGCTCCCGGACCCGAAGGTTCAACGCCCGCGGCCGCCGACGGTACGCCATGATGACACTCGCGTTCGACGGCCGGATGGGAGCGAGCGGGGACATGATCCTGGGGGCGCTGGTCGCCGCCGGGGCCGACCCCGACGCCCTCGCCCCCGTCGAGGCCGCGCTCCCCGTGCGCTACGAGGTGAGCGAACGGACGAAAAACGGCATCGCGGCGACCGACGTCCGCGTACTGACGACCGGCGACGGCGACGATGACGCGAGCCATTCGCACAGCCACGATGAAGACGATCACCACCACCCGGACGGCGACCACTCGCACGACCACGGCGGGGACGACCACGACGGTCACCAGCACGACCATGGCCACGACCACGGCGAACACCAGCACGACCACGACCACGGTCACGGGGAACACTCCCACGACCGCGCGGAGGGGGCCGGCCCGCTCCGCACCTACGAGGAGGTCGTCGGGATCGTCGAGGGGATGGACCTCCCCGAGGGCGTCGAAGCCGACGCCAGAGCCGCCTTCCGGATCCTCGGGGAGGCGGAGGCGGCGGTCCACGGGACGGACCTCTCGGGGACGCACTTCCACGAGGTCGGGGCCGACGACGCCATCGCGGACGTGGTCGGCGCGGCGCTCCTGCTGGACGACCTCGGCGTCGACCGCGTCGTGACCGGGCCGGTCCGGGCGGGCGGCGGCGAGGTGGAGATGAGCCACGGCGTCTACCCGGTCCCGGCCCCGGCGGTGGTCGAGATAGCCGAGCGGGCCGACTGGGCGCTGCGGGGCGGCCCCGTCGAGGCCGAACTGCTCACGCCGACGGGCGCGGCGGTGCTCGCGCGGTTCGCCGAGGGCGTCGACGAACTGCCGTCGCTCGACGTGACGGCGGCGGGCTACGGCGCGGGCGGCTACGAGTTCCCGGACCACCCGAACGTCCTCCGGGCGGTCGTCGGCGAGGAGTCGACGGGGGACTCGACGGCCGACGCCGCCGACCGCGGGTCGCTCGTCCGGGACGACGTGGCGGTCCTGGAGACGAACGTCGACGACGTGGCCCCGGAGGTGCTGGGGAGCCTGCAGGAGACGCTCGCCGACGCCGGCGCGCGGGACGTGACGATACTGCCGACGACGATGAAGAAGTCCCGACCGGGCCACCTCGTGAAGGTTATCGCAAAGCCCGAGGACGCGCGAGCGGTCGCGCGCCGCCTCGCCGAGGAGACGGGCACGCTCGGCGTCCGCGAAGCCGGGGCGAGCCACCGGTGGATCGCCGAGCGGGCGTTTGAGACGGCCGCCGTCACGGTCGACGGCGACGAGTACGACGTCCGCGTGAAAGTCGCCAGCGACGACGCCGGCACGGTGTACGACAGGAGCGCCGAGTACGACGACGCGCTGGCCGTGGCCCGCGAGACGGGACTCCCCGTCCGCGAGGTGCTAGAGCGGGCCGAGCGGGCCGTCGACCGGTAGTTACCCGTCGTCGGTCGGGTGGTTGTTCACGGACTCGTCGGCCATGCCGACCCCCGGCTCGCCGCCGCCGGGCTGCTCGCTCAGGAAGGAAAACTCCCCTTTCCCGTCGGACGACTCGCCGGAGGTCCACGGCGTCCCGGGGTCCTCGTGTGGATCCCGCGAGGTCGACATGAACGAGTAGTTGAACTCGTCGTTTTCCTTCTCCTGCGGGAAGCTCGCGGGCACCGGCAGGTGGTCGTCGAACGTGTCGAGCACTTCGAGCCACTGGTTCTGGTGCATCGTGTCGCGGGCGATGAGGTACGCCAGCATGTCCTTCATCCCCTCGTCGTCGGTGCGCTCGTACAGCCGGGTCGCGAGCAGGCGACCCGTCGACTCGGCCATCACGTTCGCGTACATGTCCGCCGCGAGGTTGCCCGACGCGACGATGCAGCCCGCGTCGAACGGGACGCCGTTGCTGTCGACCGGCATCGCCGACATCCCCGCCGAGAGCACCTGCCGGGGGCTCTGTCCCGTCATCGCGGCGTCGACGGCGGCGTCCTGCCGCGCCTCCTCGCGGACCTCGCGGGGCGCGCCGCGGAGGTTCTTCGTCACCGCCGTCGCCAGCATCTCGATGTGGCCGAGTTCCTCGGCCGCCGTCTCCATCAGCATGTGGCGGTACTCGCTCTGTTCCTCGGGCACCGCCATCGCCTGGAACATGTACTGCAGCGCGACGCGCATCTCCCCCTCGACCCCGCCGATGGCCTGCTGGAGCAGCTTCGCGAACTGCGGGTCCGGTTCCTCGACCTCGACCTCGTACTGGAGTTCGCCGTTCTGGAAGAACATCGTTCCCTCCGGCCGTGCTGGCCACGAGCACCGGCATAAACCCCGTGAGGAGCAGTTGGACGCCACGTCGGAGGTTCACGGAGGTACTCCGACCGTCGTGGCAACCAAGTCATAACCGGTCGGCCCGGGCCGCGGAAAGCATCGGAAAACCGGGGTCGGTCGCGGACGTTGCGCCCGGCGCGCCCTGCCGCCGTCAGCCGTCGCGGTGCTCGTCCAGCGCCTCGTCGATGGTCAGGTCGCCGCTGGCGACCCGCCGGGCCAGGTCCTCGTCGATGGCGCGGTTCCGCTCGGACCGCTCGCGGGAGCGGTCCTTGATCACCTTCAGTTCGCCCTCGGTCGGCTCTATCTCGCGCTGGTCGACCGCGTCGCCCTCGATGCGCGCGATGTTCACGGCGGCGAGCACGTCGCCCATGCCCCGGGCCCCGGTGCCGAGATACGGCGTCGTCCCCGTTTCGTCGACGAGTTCGACGCGCACGTCGTCGAGTTCGTTGACGATCGTGGCCCCCTGCAGGCGCGCACCGTCGCCGACCCGGACGACCGGGTCGGGCGCGTCGGCCACCTCCTCGCGGACGGTGTCGACCGCGTCCGACAGCGGCACGTGGAACGCCGCGACGACCGTCTCGCCCGCGAGGACGGCGATGCCCGGCCGCGTGCCCGGGTCGACGCCGACGACGGTCCGCCCGCCCTCGCCGCGGAGGGCGGCCAGCGCCGACTCGACGGCGCGGCGGGCCCCGTCCGGGCTGGCGGTGACGACGGTCACGTCGCCCGGGAGTTCCGCCGGCGAGACGGCGTCGTCCTCGCCGGTGACGAGCACGTCGGTCCCCTCGGGGAGCGGGTCGTCCGGTTCGACGGTCGTGAACGTCACCCCGCGGTCGCGGAGCTCGTTGACCACCCCGTGGTACAGCTCGAAGTCCCCCGTCGCGACGACTATCACTCCCGGCGGTTCGGTCCCGCGGCAGTTAAGCGCTTCCGCGGGCCGCGGAGGGGGCCGGCCCACGAAGCCGGGCCGGCGTTCGCACCCGGACCGGGGGCTTTTTGCCCGGAACGCGCCTACCTCGCGGCGTGAACGACGAGACGCCCGTCCCGACCGGCTGCGGCCCCGTCGACGACCTGCTGGACGGCGGCTTCGAGCGGGGAACCGTCACCCAGGTGTACGGCCAGCCGGCGGCGGGCAAGACGAACCTCGCGCTCTCGGCGGCGGTGGAGGTGGCGGCCCGCGACGGCCTCGCGGTGTACGTCGACACCGAGGGGCTGTCGCTCGACCGCTTCGAACAGCTCGCCGCGGCCCGGGCCGGCGACCGGGACGTCGAGGACCTCACCTCGCGGATCGTCGTCGAGACGGCCTACGACTTCGACGAGCAGGCCGAGGCGGTCCGCGACGCCGGCGAGTTCGCCGACGAGGCGGACCTGATCGTGCTCGACAGCGCCACCGGCTTCTACCGGCTGGAGCGCACCGGCGACGGCGACGACGGCGAGGCGCTCCGGGACGTCGCCCGGCAGGTGACCCACCTGCTGTCGCTGGCCCGGCGACACGACCTCGCCGTGGTCGTCACGAACCAGGTGTTCACGGACCCCGACAGCGACCGGACGCGGCCGCTGGGCGGGCACACGCTGGAACACTGGACCGGGACCGTCCTCCGGGTCGACCGCTTCCGCGGCGGGAACCGGCGGGCGACCCTCGAGAAGCACCGCGCGAAGGCGGCCGGCGAGTCCGTCCAGTTCCGGATCGAGGACGCGGGGCTGGTCGCCGCCGAGGAGCCGTAGTCACACCGACCCGCGGGAAGCCGCCCGCGAAGAAAAACCGCCCTGTGGGAGCCGTCGCCCGGCTTACAGCTCGCCGAGCTTCCGGAGGAGCTGGCCGCGGTACTCCTCGTCGCTTTGCATCCCCTTCTGTTCGAGGACGTTGCGCTCCAGTTTGTCGAGGGCGACGTGGAACGCCTGCTGTGCGCCGTACCCCTCGCCCGTGCCGGCCATCTGGCCGCGGTTGGTCCGCAGCCGGATCTGACAGAGGATGAGCGGGGTGCCCCGGAGCTTCTCCTTGTGCTCGTGGAGGCGCACGTGGGCGTGGCGGACCTGCATCTCGCTGTACTTGTCCGCGACCTGCTCGATGCTCTCGCGGATGTCCTGCCGCGAGATGGTGTCGAGGAGGTTGATGTTGGTGATCTGGACGTCCATGTGCTCCTCCTCGGTGTAGGTCAGCGCGCGGAGCACGTCGGTCTTGGTGAGGACGCCGCCGACGACCCGGTCGTCGTCCTCCGGCGTGACGACGAGCCCGGAGTAGTCGTTGTCGAGCATCCGCGCGACGGCGTCGCGGACGCTCTCGTCGACCGTCGTCGTCGCGACGGGGCTGGACATCACGTCGTAGACCGGGAGGTCGAGCATCCGGTCCGTGTCGCCGGCCCGGTCGCCCTTGCCGGTGATCCGCTGCTCGTTGCGGGTGACGAAGTCGACGATGTCGTGGGTCGTCACGACGCCGGAGAGCATGCCGTCGTCGTCGACGACGGGGAGCCGCGAGATCCCGTTTTCCCGCATCAGGTTGATCGCCTTGCCGAGGCCGTCGTCCTCGGTGACCGTGAACACGTTCTCGCTATAGATCTGTCCGACGTCGAGCGCTTCGAGGTTCTCCAGGACGGCCTCTAGGATCGCGTCCTCGGTGATGATCCCCCAGAGGTCGCCGCCCTCGAACACCGGGGCGACCTTCGTGCCGCCCTCGACGAGCACGCGGGCGGTCTCGCGGATGTCCTCCGTCCGCTCGACCTTCGGCGCGGGCGCGTTCCGGCTGGGCTTGACCAGCGCGGCCACCTTCGTGTCGTCCTCCACGTGGGACTGCAGAAGCTGGCGCTCGCCGACGACGCCCTCGTACGCCCCGTTTTTGGTGACGATGATCCCTTTCGGGTTCTCCTCCTCGAACACCGACCGTACCTTCCCGAGGCGCGTTCCGGCATCGACCTCGACGTACTCCCGGGTGGCAATATCAGCAATATCCATCGTGCTCACACGTGGAACTTCACACCCGACGGCCTTGAAAGTTCACACACCGCTAGCGGCCCGCACCACTTAGGGCCGGGCGCACGAACGTCGTGACGTGCTACCGGACATCGGCGTCTTCGGCCCGTACACGTACCTCGTCACGGAGGTCGCCTTCGGGAGCGTCGCGCTGGCGCTGCTGGTCCGGGCGGACGCCCTCCGGCGCGCCGCCCGGACGGTCGCGGCGCTGTACCCGATCGCGTACGTCTGGGACTGGTACACGCTCCGCGTCGGGGTGTTCTCGATCGAGCTCCGGACCGGCGTCGACCTCCTCGGGATCCCGGTGGAGGAGCACCTCTTCATGGTGGTCGTCCCGGCGCTGGTCGTCGGGTTCCACGAGACGGTCAACGGCCCGCCGGAGGGGGAGTAAGCGCCGACGCCCGGAACCGCGTCGGTTACTCCTCGTCGAACAGCAGCGTGAGCAGCTTGCGCTGTGCGGCCCGGAGGTGGTTGTTGAACGTGGGCTGGGAGACGCCGAGCGAGTCGGCGATCTCGCTCCCGGTCCGGTCCCGCGGCGTCGAGAAGAAGCCGCTCAGGTACGCGCTCCGGAGCACCTCGGCCTGCCGGTCGGTGAGCCGCCCGTCGAGTTCCGCACGGAAGCTCGCGCCCGTGCGGACCGACCGGTCGCGCTCGCGCCGGCGGACGAGTTCGGCGGTCTCGTACCGCGACCGGAACGCCTCGGCGAACTCGCGCACGTCGGCGTCCGTCCCGAGGTCCACGACGAGGCGGATGTCGCCGTCCGACGCCGTCATCGCCCGGGGGACCCCGCCGTGGTCGAGCACCGTCCGGGTGATGCTGTCCCCGGTCAGGTCCGCCTCGTACAGCGCGCCGTCCCCGCGCTCGGCGACCAGCGAGAGGTTGGTGATCTCCAGGGCCTCCCGGGCGAACTCCCCGACGCGCTCGGGCGGGGTGCCGGCGACGGTGAAGAAGAGCCGCCCGTGGTCGTCGTTCGGGACGACGCCCTGGAACTCGAAGCGCCCGTCCTCCTCCTCCAGCGCCCGCGAGAGGGTCAGGTCCGGGTCGTTGATCCGGAACTCCAGTTCGACGGCCGCGTCGCTGACCAGCGCGTTCTTCGCCTCGACGGCGTTTATCGCGTGGGCGACGGTGTCGCCCAGCTCCGCGAGCACCTCCCGTTCGGTCCCGTCGAACACGCCGGGGCGGTCGGTGGCGACGGTCAGGACGCCGTACGTCGACTCGTCGTACCGGAGCGGGATGCCGACGATGGCGCTGAACCCGCGGGTCAGCGCGGCCTGTCGCCAGCTCTCGAACGGCGGGTCGCTCATCAGGTTCGTCTCGACCTGTAGCTCGCCGCGCCGGAGCGCCCGGGCGGACGGCGGCAGTTCCGCCACCGGCCCGTCCAGCGGCAGGGGGACGGCGTCGAGATACCCGTCGTCGGACCCGGCGCGCTCCCGCGGCTCGACGCGGTTCGAGGCGGGGTCGCTGTCGCCGACCCAGGCCAGCGAGTAGGGGGACGCGGCGGCGAGTTCCGAGCAGACGGCCGTCTCGATCTCGGCCCGGGTCGTCGCGCCCACAAGGGCGCGCTGGACGTTCCGGATCACCTCGTTGATGCGGTTCGTGCGTTCGAGCGCGGCGTTGCGGTCGGCGAGCTCGGCCTCCTGCTCCCGGAGTTCCCGGTCCCGCTCGGCCCGGTCGAGCGCCGCGCGGAGGGTCGCCGCCAGCAGCGACGCCGTCTCCGTCGTCGAGCGGTCGACGGCTCCCCCGTTCCTCGTCCCGGCGACGAACACCCCGTGCCGGCCGAGCGGCACGGCCACGCCGTCGGTGAACGGGCTGTCGTCGCCGTCGCGGTACCGCAGCTGCTCGCTCTCGACGAACGCCGACCAGGCGGTCCCGGAGCCGTCGACCGACCCGCCGTCGTCGACGCCCGCGATCCCCCCGGTGACCGGATCGAGGTGACCGCGGCCGTCGTACAGCGCGACCGCGGTCTCCGGGAGGCCGAGCACCTCCCCGGCCCGGTCGGTCGCGACCTCGGCCATCTCGACCGCGCTCTCGGCGTCCATCAGCTCCCGCGCGATCCCGTTGAGCGACCTGAGCCCCGCCTCGCGCCGCCTGCGCTCCGTGACGTCTTCGAGCGTCAACACGACGCGGTCGAGTTCGTCCTCCGGATCGTACAACTGCGTCCCGTTGACCGACAGCCAGACGCGGTCGCCGTCGGGGCGGGCGACGCCGATCACCTGGTCGACGAACTGCTCCTCGGCGTCGACCGCGCGCCGGAACGGGAGCCGGTCGTCCGGCAGCGGCTCGCCGTCGGGGCCGACGATGTCCCACTCCTCGGCGTTGTACCGGAGTTCGCGGATCGTATCGCGGGACCGCCCGAGCAGTTCCTCGGCGTACTCGTTGGCGAACTGGAACCGTCCCCCCGAGTCCAGCACCGTGATGCCGACCGGGCTCGTCTCGACGATCCGCCGCTTGAGCGCGCGCTCCTCGCGGAGCTCCGCCTTCAATCGCTCGCGCTCGGTCACGTCGCGGAAGTACACCGACAGGCCCGTCGGCGAGGGGTAGGCGTGGACCTCGAACCAGGCCGACAGCGGCGGGAAGTACTCGGTGAAGCTGACGGTCCGCTGTTCGGCCGCCGCCTCGCGGTACTTCTCCTCGAACGTCGTCCCGACGGCGTCCGGGAACGCCTCCCAGATCGACCTGTCGATGAGCTCCCCCGCGGACCGCCCCAGCACAGTCTCTGCGCGGTCGTTGACGTACGTGAACCGCCAGTCCCCGTCGAGCGCGAAGAACGCGTCGGTGACGCGGCCAAGCACCGCCCGGGCCGTCGGCGAGACGGGGTCGGCCCCGTCCCCCGCCTCCGACGCCGCGCGTTCCCCCGACGAGACCGCCCGGAACCCCCGGACGCTGGCGGCGAGCGCGACGAACTGGCCGTCGCCGTCCCGGGCGACGTAGTCCGTCGCCGGGTAGTCGTACAGCACCCGGAGCGTCGACGCCCCGGGGCGCTCCGCGAACAGGACGAACGGGACCGCCGACACCTCGCGGAGCCGGTCGAGCAGTTCGGTGGCGGTGCCGTCGGGCAGGTCCGGCTCGCTCACCACGCAGTCGACGCCGCCGCCCTCAACGCGTGTGACCGCCGCGTCGACGCCGACGCTCGGCTCCGCGCGGAGGCCGGCGAGTTCCGACTCGACCCGCGCGGCCGCCGTCTCGGTCCCCCCCGGATCGGCCCCCACGTAGAGAAGCGTCGCCGAGTCGCTCGTCGTCGATCGGTTCACGTCCGTGATCGCCGGCACTTGGCCCCGGGGCGGTAAGAACCTCAGTGAACGATTCCGGACAGGTACCGGCGAGCGACGCGTTCGTCGCCGGATGAGGCTACACGCCCCACGCGGCCGTCGTTACCGGTCGGCGGGGACCTCGGGCGTGTCGAAGTCGTGGAAGTGCTCGCCTTTCTCCTTGGTGAGGACGTTCAGCGCGGCGGCCGCGCCGTCGCCCGCGGAGATGACCGCCTGCCACTCCTCGGCGCGGACCATCGCGCCCGTGGCGTAGGCGTCGTCGACGCTCGTCTCCATGGTCACGTCCACGTCGACGACGTCCTCGTCGGTGAACGCACAGCCCAGTTCCTCCGCGAGGTCGCGGTTCGCGCCGGTCGCGAGCACGAGGTAGTCGGCCTCGTGGTCCTCGCCGTCGGCCGTCACGACGAACCCGTCGCCGGCCTGCTCGACCGCCGTCACCTCGACGCCCTCCTGCAGGTCGACGCCGTGGTCCGTCGTCGCCTGCTCGCGGGCGCGGTCCATGAACACGTCGCCGTCCATGCTCCGGATGCCGAGGTAGTTGTACAGGTGGGCCTTGTGCATCCACGTCTTGTCGGTGTCGAACACCGTCGTCTCCAGGCCGTTCTTGCTCGTGAACAGTGCCGCGCTCAGGCCGGCGGGACCGCCGCCGACGACGATTACGTCCGTCATCGCTATCGACTATGTTCCGGGGAGTAAAAGGCCTAGTACAACCGGCAGGCCGGGCGAGCGAACGTGCCGGGGAGCCGTCATCCACGGGACGGCCCGGGCTCCCGGACGGCCGACGACACCGGTCACGCCACCGGCCGCGAGGAGTTCGCGACGACGAGCAGGCTGCTCGTCCCCATCGCGACGGCCGCGAACAGCGGGTTCAACAGCCCGAACGCCGCGAGCGGTATCGCGACCGCGTTGTAGAGGAACGCCCAGCCGAGGTTCCGCCGGATCCGGCGGTTCGTCCCGCGGGCGACCGCGAACACGTCCGCGACCGCCCCGAGGTCGTCCCGGACGAGCACGGCGTCGGCGGCGTCGCAGGCGACGTCGGTGCCCGTGCCGAGCGCGATGCCGACGTCGGCCGCCGCGAGCGCCGGGGCGTCGTTGCTCCCGTCGCCGACCATCGCGACCGTCCCGCGGGAGCGCAGGCGCTCGACCGTCTCCCGTTTGGCCTGGGGCGGCACGCCCGCGAACACCTCGTCGACGTTCGGGTCCGAGCGGTACCGGGAGGCGGCCCGCTCGTGGTCGCCGGTCAGCACGACCACCTCCCGGTCGGCCGCGAGGTCGGCGACGACCGATTCCCAGCCGTCGCGGGGGGCGTCCCCGACGACGACCACGCCGCGGACGCGGCCGTCCCAGCCGACGACGACCGGCACGTCCCCCTCGTCGCGGGCGGCCGCCACCGCGTCGTCCGTCGCCGGCGTGGAGTCCAGCCCGCGTTCGTCGGCCAGGAGCGGGTGGCCGACGACGACCGTCTCGCCGTCCACGACGCCGGTCACGCCCCGGTCGTGGGTCTCGACGGCCGACGCCTCGGGCGGTTCGTCGGCCGCCGACGCTATCGCCGACGCGATGGGGTGCGACGAGAACCGTTCGAGCGCGCCGGCGTGCGCGAGCACCGACGGCGGGTCGTCGGCGACGACGTCGCGGACGGCCATCCGGCCGTCGGTGAGCGTGCCGGTCTTGTCGAAGGCGACCACGTCCGCGTCGGGGGCGGTCTCGAACACCTCGTCGGAGGCGACGACGACCCCGCGGTCCGACGCGTCCCGGACGCCGGCGGCGACCGCGAGCGGCGTCGCCAGCCCCAGCGCGCAGGGACAGGAGACGATGAGGACCGTGAGCCCGGCCAGCAGCGCGTCGGTGGCGGGCGCGCCGACGAGGAGCGGATAGGCCGCGGCGACCGCCGCGAGCGCGAGCACCGTCGGCACGAACAGGGTCGCAAGCCTGTCGGCGAGGCGCTGGACGCCGGACCGCGAGCTCTGGATCGTCCAGAGGCGGTCCACGAGGCGGTCGAGCGTGCTCGTCGCGTCGTCGCCGACCGCGACGACGAGTGCGTCGTCCGTGACGACCGTCCCGCCGAGCACCCGGTCGCCCGGCCGGCGTGTCTCGGGCACGGCCTCGCCGGTGATGAGCGACTCGTCGACGGCGGCGCTCCCCTCGACCACCTCGCCGTCGACCGGGACGCGCTCGCCCGGCCTGACGAGCACGCGGTCGCCGGGGGCGAGCGACCCGACGGGCACCGTCTCGTGGTCGCCGTCGGCCGTCACGCGGGTCGCCGCCTCGACGCGGGCGTCCGTCAGCGCCGAGAGGCCGCTGGCGGCCCGCCGCTTGATCCGGTCCTCGTAGTAGTTGCCGAGCGTGACCACGAGCACGATGGCGACGGTCACGTCGAAGTACACGTGGGTCCGGCCGGCGAGGACCGCGACCGTGCTGTACAGGTACGAACTCGCGGCCGCGACCGACACCAGCAGGTCCATGTTCGGCCGGCCCGCGCGCAGGCTGACGACCGCGCCGCGCAGGATGGGGTAGCCCGTGTAGAACAGCACGATGGAGCTCATGAGCCAGACGTTGCCGAACAGGTAGAGGCCGTCGAAGCCCCCGAGGTCGACCAGCGGCTCGTAGCCCAGATACGTCGGGTACAGGAAGAGGGCGTACCACAGCATGGCCATCATCCCGAACACGCCGCCGCCGATGAGAAACCGGGCCAGCGCCGCGTCCGACCGGTCGTCGGCGTCGCCGTCGGCGGGGCCGGCGACGTCGTAGCCGTACCGCGACAGCGTCGCGTCGAGCGCGTCGAGGCTGCCCCCGTCGCCGTCGTGGGTCACCCGCAGCATGTCGGTCGCGTAGCTCGCCTCCGCGCCGTACACCCCGTCGACGTCGGCCGCGACCGACTCGATGAACGCCTCGCAGGTGGCACAGTGCATCCCGTCGACGGAGCGGAACGAGTGCTTGGCGTCGGCCGGGGCGTCGTCGCCGTCGGCCCCGCGGTCCTCCCGGACCGCCTCGGCGTCGGCCGCCGCTACGTCGTCGAGCGTCCGGGCGACTTCGAGACACCCGCGACAGCAGTAGCCGCCCTCGACGTCCGCGTCGGTGACCGGGGGGTCCGGCGTCGGGAGGCCACAGAGTGTACACTCGTCGGCGCTGCGGTCGTCGGCCGTGGTGACAGTTCGGCTCATTGCGACAGTGCGGTCAGCGGGTACTCCGGCGACGGGAGCGGCAGCCTCGGCCGGGGGAGCGACACCCCGAACGCGTCGAGGCCGTGCGCGAGCAGTACGTAGCCGAGGACCAGAAAGAGGACCCCGAGCGCCTGGTTCGCGCGCTTGCTCGCCGACAGCGACCCGAAGACGGTCCCGTACACCAGCAGGGTCGGGAGCGTCCCGAGGCCGACGAGCGAGAGCAACGCGGCGGCGCGGGCGGGCTCCCCGGTCGCGAACGCGTATGCGTACGCGGGGTACGTTATCGGACACGGGAGCAGGGCGTGGACGACGCCCAACCCGGCGATCCGAGCGTCCCCGACGAACGCGTCGACCCGGCGGGTGAGCAGCCCGCTCACGCGCCCGAAGTGGTCGTCGAGCGGCCCGAGCGACGGGTGGGTCGCCGTCCCGCCGACGTACGTGAGGCCGCTGACGGCGACGAACCCGCCCGTGAGGACCGCGGTGGCGCCCTGGACGCCCCGCCCGACCGCGAGCAGATCGCTCGCCGCGCCCACCGCGACTGCCCCGACGGCGGCGACGACGGCCCCGACGGCGGCGTAGCCCGCCGTCCGGCCGAGGTTGAACAGGAGGTGCTGGCGCACCTGTCGGACGGTGAGACGCGACTCGGCCGTCCCCTCGCGTGCGCGGAGGCGGTCGGCGTAGACGCTCACGAGCGGGCCGCACATCCCGAGACAGTGCGCGCCGCCGAGCACGCCGACCCCCAGGAACACGAGCACGTCGACGTCGCCCGCCGGGGCCGCCATCACCCCTCCGTGAAGCGGGACGGACATCCCGCTCAGGCCGCGTGGTCGACGTCCTCCCCGCCGTGTTCCGTCTCCGTCGGGGACACGAGGAGGTAGATGCTTCCGAAGATGAGCACGACGTTGACCGCCGTGATCGCGCCGGCGTACGCGCTCACGGACGCCGCGAACGCCATCGCCGGGAGCAGTGCGAGCAGCGCCACAACGCTTACCGCCCGTGGCGACCGATTCGCCATCGCCTTTTTAAGTACTGTGTCGGTTCCGGTAGAGACCATACATCCGGTTCGAGCGGGGGGTACTACGGCGTTTTCGCCGTTCTCAGTATCTGGGAATTCGGCTGTCCAATATATACCCCTTATTCGTACCAAGATTTATGGCGATAGAAACGGAGACCGACTCGTCGTCCGGACGTGACCCGGAGCGTCCGAAGGGGTACGTGGTCGGATCCGCGCCGGCCGACGCCGAACGCGAACTGTCACACGACGAGTTCGACCCGGTGGGAACGCTGACGGTCATTCTGGTGTACTTCCTCATCCTGGTCGGGATGTGGGTGTTCATGTACTTCGTCGAGTTCCTCGGCAACGAACTCACGGTGGTGGGATAACATGGAGATCCACGAGTACGAGAAGCTCTGGCTCGCCGGGGCCTTGCTCCTCATCGTCGGGTTCATCGCCACCGTCGCCTACGGGGCCGTCGGCGCGGGAGTCGCGATGGTCGACGACGAGAACGGGACCGTCGACCCGGACGCGCTCGACGAGCATCCGAAGTTCAGCGACCCCGGGGTGTACGAGTCGGAGGACGGCGGGTACGACGTGTACGTGGTCGCGCGACAGTACATGTTCCAGCCGGGCACCCAGCAACCGATCGAGGTGCCGGCGAACAGCACCGTCACCTTCCACGTCACCTCGGCGGACGTGATCCACGGCTTCGAGGTGGTCGGGACGAACGCCAACACGATGGCGATCCCCGGCGAGGTGGCGACGATCACGGTCGAAGTCGGGGGGCCACAGGAGTACGGGCTCCTCTGTCACGAGTACTGCGGCAGCGGCCACCACGGCATGGAGGGGACGGTGCGGGTCGTCCCGCGGAGCCAGTTCAACGCAACGGGGGTGAGCGCCTGAGATGGCGACGTACGTCGACCGATACCCGGACGAGGCCGGCGTGGTCAAGGCGACGTTCGCGGTGGCGTTCGCCGCGCTCGGCGTCGGCGCGCTGTTCGGCCTCGTGCAGGCGCTGCACCGCACGGGCTACCTGCGGGTCATCGACTCGACCGACTACTACACGGTGCTCACCGGCCACGGGGTGCTCCTCGCGCTCGTGTTCACCATCTTCTTCCTGCTCGGCCTGTTCACGTGGGCGATAACGCGCAGCCTCGAGCGGCCCCTCCCGAACATCAAACTCACGTGGGCGTGGTTCGGCCTCACGACGACCGGCGCGGTGTTCGCGGCGGTCGCCATCGTCGCGGGGCTGTTCCCGAGCCTCGACATGAGCGCCGACGTCCTGTACACCTTCTACGCGCCGCTGCAGGCCCATCCGCTGTTCTACGTCGGCCTCGCGATGTTCATCATCGGCACGTGGATCGCGGGCGTGGACTGGTTCCTCGCGTACCGCGAGTGGCGGGCCGACAACCCAGACGAGCGGATCCCGCTGCAGGCGTTCATGGTGCTGACGACCACGCTGATGTGGTACCTGTCGACCCTCGGCGTCGCCGTCTCCGTGGTCGTCTTCCTCATCCCGTGGTCGCTCGGGTTCATCGACACCGTCAACCCACTTCTCACGAGGACGTTGTTCTGGTACTTCGGCCACCCGGTGGTGTACTTCTGGCTGATGCCCGCCTACATGATGTGGTACACCGTCCTCCCGAAACTCGCCGGCGGCAGGCTGTTCAGCGACCCGCTCGCCCGGGTCGTGTTCGTGCTCTTCCTCCTGCTGTCGACCCCGGTCGGGATCCACCACCAGTACCTCGACCCGGGCATCGCCGAGGGGTTCAAGTTCATCGCCATGACGAACACGATGTTCCTGCTCCTGCCGAGCCTGCTGACGGCGTTCACCGTCGTCGCGAGCATGGAACACGGGGCGCGCCAGCGCGGCGGTGAGGGGTATCTCTCCTGGCTCGGGGCGCTCCCGTGGCGCGACCCGGCGTTTACCGGCATGGCGCTGGCCGGGATCATGTTCGCCGCAGGCGGGTTCTCCGGCATGATCAACGCCGGCATGAACATCAACTACCTCGTCCACAACACGCTGTGGGTGCCGGGACACTTCCACCTGACCGTCGGGACGGCGGTCGCGCTGACGATGATGGCCGGCTCCTACTGGCTCGTCCCCCAGCTAACCGGCCGGCGGCTGTACAGCCGTCCGATCGCCCTGTTCCAGGTCGTGCTCTGGTTCGTCGGCATGGTGTTCATGTCGAACGCGATGCACCGGGCCGGGCTGCTCGGCATCCCGCGCCGGACCGCCGAGCCGCAGTACCAGAGCTTCGACTTCTCGGCGACCGTCGGCTCCGTCAGCGAGCTGCGGATCCAGATGGCCGTCGGCGCCACGCTGCTGTTCGTCTCGGTGGTGCTGTTCCTGTTCAACGTCCTGCTGTCGGCCATCGAGGACCCGATCGAGATGCCCGTCGACGACAGCCTCCCCGCCCCGCTGTCCGGCGCGGACGGGAGCCCGGTCGTCCTCGACAACCTGCGCCTCTGGACGGCCATCGCCGTCGTCCTGGTGGTCCTCGCCTACTCGCTCCCCCTGGCGAGCATCGTCACCGACGGCGGGCTGTTCGGCGAGAGCGGGGCGTTCCCGGTGTTCGTCGACGCCGTCTATCGGGTCGCGGGGGTGGTCGCATGAGGCTCACGCGCGGCGGCGTCCTCGTCCTCGCGGCGGTCAGCCTGCCGATCGTCTTGGAGCTGCGGACGCTGTTTGGCTTCTTCGCGGTCGAACTCCCGCTGGCCGCCGTCGCCGGCCTGGAGCTGCTGGCCCTGGTCGCCATCCTCGTCGCGTACGACCGGACGAACGCGTCGGCCGCGGGCAACTGAGGATGCCGGCGACGCTCGGGCCCGCGGACGACCCGTCGCTCGGGTCCCGCGCCCGTACGGCCCGGGCGCTCGTCGTCCTCACCGCGGCCGAGGCGCTGGTCGTCGCCGCCTACTTCGCGGCGACGGACGCGCGGGTGCTCTCGGCGCGCTACCTGGCGTACCCCTTCGTCTGGATGAACGTGGCGGTGCTGGCGGTCGCACGGACGCGCCGCCCCGGCGTTTCGGACCGCCGGACCGGGGCGGCAGCCGTCGTCGCAGCGGGCTACTTCCTCCTGCTCGCCTGGGCCGGCGGGCTCGTCGCGCCCGGCTCCGGGGCGGGGGTCGGCGACGCGGTGGTCCACGCCGCGCCGCCCGGCTGGGGACCGATACTCCTCGTGACGGGCGGGTGGGTCTCGCTCACGCTCGTCCCGTTCAAGGCCGTCGGCTACGCCGGGCTCGCGGCGCTCGTGTACGCGATGCTGGCGGACGCGAGCCGGTCGGCGGCGTCGGGCCTGCTCGGATTCGTCACCTGCGTGAGCTGTACCGGCTCGGTGCTGGGGACGCTCCTCGCGGGGACCGTCGGCGGTTCCGTGGCGGCCGCCTCGGCGCTTTTCGTCCAGTCGTACGACGTCTCGACGGCGGTGTTCCTGCTCACCGTCGCGGCGCTGTGGGCGGGACTGCGTCGATAGAACTGGTCGAACCGCGCGGCCAGGAGCAGTTTCGGCCCGACGAACGACGCCTCAGCGGTCCTGCCCCGGTCGACGGTGGGAGAACTCCCGCGAGAGGGCGACGGCGACCACGACCAACGCGAGGCCGGTGACCGCCGCGGACGCGGCGCTGGCCGAGAACTCCAAGCCGGCCACGGACCCGGTCGTCGACAGCACCGCGTAGCCGCCGACGCCCGTCATGACGATTCCGAGAACGATGAACACGCCGAGTGCGATCCGGAGTGGGTCGATCGAGTTGCGTAACGTCATACCCACGTAGCGGTCCCACCGCGGACCATATCAATCGGCTTCCGATTCCCGAATACTGAAAACACGCGGCTCGCAGGGTGAACGAACGTCCACTCGAACCGGCGTCGGCGTCGAACCGCACCCTCCCGCTGGGCGTCCCGAAACGGGAGGCCGTTCCCCTCGCGGCGTGGTCCCCTGTGACCCGGCGGCGGATCCGTGGCCGCCGGTCGTCGTGACCCGGCGCTCCTATCCGGGTGGGTGATCGTCTCATCGGTCGAATATATGATTGGTGCCAAAAATATTAGGTCGGGAACGGCACGCCGTGGATCGGGGCACGTGGAGGTGCTACCGTCGGTATGGGTAATTCGGTCGGGACGGAAGACACGGGCGGCGCTGAGAAGCGGCGTCGGAAGGAAAGTGGGTTTGGGCAGATTTGAACTGCCGGCCTCCTCCATGTCAAGGAGGTGTCATAACCAGACTAGACCACAAACCCGGTCTGGCGCTTGCCTGCACTCACACGTATCCGGGGGACGTAATTGAAGGTTTCGAAGTCGGCCGCCGTATGCGGATCGGCCACAGCCACGCCGGACGACAGGCTTAATACGATGTACTGATTTGTACATTGCAAGACGAAGTAGTTCATTGGTGCCTACTCATGCAAGACCACATCGAACGCGTCGCGGACGGGGAGGACCTGACACAGGAACAGGCGCGCGAGGCGGCGTCGGCCGTCTTCGAGGACGCCACGGAGGCACAGATCGGGGCGCTGCTGACGGCGCTCCGGGCGAAAGGCGAGACGGAGACGGAGATCGCCGGCTTCGCCGAGGGGATGCGCGAGGCCGCCCGGACGATAACGCCCGACCGAACGCCGCTGGTCGACACCTGTGGGACGGGCGGCGACGACTACGACACGATCAACGTCTCGACGACCAGCGCCATCGTCGCCAGCGGGGCGGGCGTGCCGGTCGCCAAGCACGGCAACTACTCCGTGTCGTCCTCGTCTGGCAGCGCCGACGTGCTCGAGGAGGTCGGCGTGAACGTCGAGGCCGAGCCGCCGGCCGTCGAGGAAGCCATCGAGGCCGACGGCATCGGCTTCATGCTCGCCCCCGTGTTCCACCCGGCGATGAAGGCCGTCATCGGCCCGCGCAAGGAACTCGGGATGCGGACGGTGTTCAACGTGCTCGGCCCGCTGACGAACCCCGCCGGCGCGGACGCGCAGGTCGTGGGCGTGTACGACCCCGAACTCGTCCCCGTGCTCGCCCGGGCGCTCGCCCGGATGGACGTCGAGCGCGCGCTGGTCGTCCACGGCTCGGGCATGGACGAGATCGCGGTCCACGACGAGACGACCGTCGCGGAGGTTCGGGGCGACGAGACCGAGGAGTACACGCTCTCGCCGGCCGACCTCGGGCTGGAGCGCCACGACATCGAGGCGGTGGCCGGCGGCACGCCCGCCGAGAACGCAAAGGACATGCGCGGCATCGTCGAGGGCGACGTGACCGGCGCGAAGCGGGACATCATCCTCGCGAACGCGGGCGCGGCGATCTACGTCGCCGGCGAGGCCGAGACCCTCGACGCCGGCGTCGAGGCCGCCCGCGAGGCGATCGACTCCGGCGCGGCCGCCGAGAAGCTCGCGGACCTGCGCTCGGTCGTGGCGAAATGACGCGGGCGAAGGTCTGTGGCATCACGCGGGAGGCGGACCTCCGGGCGGCCGTCGAGGCGGGCGCGGACGCCGTCGGCGTGGTCTGTGACGTGCCGGTCGACACGCCCCGTGAGGTGTCGCCCGAGCGCGCCGCCGACCTCGTCGCCGCCGTCCCGCCGTTCGTGACGAGCGTGCTGGTGACGATGCCCGACAGCGCCGCCGCGGCCGCCGACCTCGCCGGGCGCGTCGGGCCGGACGCGGTGCAGGCCCACGGCGACCTCGCCCCCGACGCGGTCGCGGACCTGGCCGACGCGGTCGACGCCGCCGTGATCAAGTCCGTCGACGCCGCAAAGCCCGAGCGCGCCGCCGACTACGACGGCGTCGCGGACGCGCTGCTCGTCGACTCCGTGGACGACGCGGGCGGGGGCGGCACCGGCGAAACCCATGACTGGGAACGCACCCGCGCGGCGACCCGGGACCTCGACGCGCCGCTCGTCCTCGCGGGGGGACTTACGCCGGACAACGTCGCCGACGCCGCCCGGACGGTCGAGCCGTTCGCGGTGGACGTCGCCAGCGGCGTCGAGGCCGAACCGGGCCGGAAGGACCACGACGCGGTCCGCGCGTTCGTCGCGCGGGCGACCGGCGCGACGGCCGAGCGGGGTGTCGAGCCGTGAACGTCGACCGCGCCGAGTTCGTCGGCCTCGCGGACGCGGACGGGCCGGTCGTCGTCCGGGCTGCCGCGGAACTCGACGCCGACGCGTCGCCCCTGTCGGCCTACGCCGCGCTGACCGGCCGGACGACCGACGCCGAGCGGGCGGACTACTCGTTCCTGCTGGAGAGCGCCGAGAAGACCGCCTCCAGCGACCCCGACGGGGCCTTTCGCCCGACGAGCGCGGAAACGGACCGCCACGCGCGGTACTCGTTCGTCGGCTACGACCCCGTCGCCGCGGTGACGGTCGACCCCGAGGGGACGGCCGTCGACGTGCTCGCCGCCGACCGCTACGGCGACCTGATCGCGCCCAACGGCGGCGACACCGTGGACACGCTCCGGGCGGCCCTGCCGGACGCCGAACTGCGTGGCTTTCCCGACTCGGACCGCCAGCATCTCGAAGGGGGGCTGGTCGGCTTCCTCGCGTACGACGCCGTCTACGACCTCTGGCTGGACGAGGTGGACGTCGAGCGGCCCGAGTCGCGCTACCCGGACGCGCAGTTCGTGCTGAACACGAAGACGCTGGTGTTCGACGAGGTCGCCGGGACGCTTGAACTGGTCTGCACGCCGGTCCTCCGGCCCAACGACGACGCCGGCGCGGCGTACGACGACCTGCTCGCGGAGGTCGAACGCGTCGAGTCGCTGCTCGGGGCCGCCGCCGACCCGGACCCGGGTGGGTTCCGGCGGGAGGCCGAGACGGCCGGCGCGCGCGATGCCTACGAGGAGAGCGTGCGGACGGCCAAGGAACACGTCCTCGACGGCGACATCTACCAGGGCGTCGTCTCCCGGACGCGGGAGCTGTACGGCGACGTGGACCCGCTGGGCCTGTACGAGGCGCTCCGCGAGGTGAACCCGTCGCCGTACATGTATCTGTTGGGCTACGACGACCTGCACGTCGTCGGGGCCAGCCCCGAGACGCTCGTCTCGGTGCGCGGCGACGAGGTGATGGCGAACCCCATCGCGGGCACCTGCGAGCGCGGCGCGAGCCCCGTCGAGGACCGCCGCCTCGCCGGCGAGATGCTCGCCGACGGGAAGGAACGCGCCGAGCACACGATGCTGGTCGACCTGGCGCGCAACGACGTGCGCCGGGTGAGCGAGTCCGGCAGCGTCCGCGTCGACGAGTTCATGAACGTGCTGAAATACAGCCACGTCCAGCACATCGAGAGCACGGTGACGGGGACGCTCGCCGACGACGCCGACTGCTTCGACGCGACGCGGGCCTCGTTCCCGGCGGGCACCCTCTCGGGCGCGCCGAAGATCCGCGCGATGGAGATCATCGACGACCTCGAACCGGAGCCACGCGGCCCGTACGGCGGGGGGGTCGGCTACTACTCGTGGACCGGCGACGCCGACTTCGCCATCGTCATCCGGACGGCGACGGTCGAGCGCGACGCGCCCCTGCCGGCCGGCGACGGGGCCGCCGACCGCGTCACGGTGCAGGCCGGCGCGGGCATCGTCGCCGACAGCGACCCCGGCGCGGAGTACGAGGAGACCGAGAAGAAGATGGGCGGCGTGCTGGACGCGCTGGAGGCGATCGAACGCGGGGGGCGCGCCGCGGACGCCCCGCCCGAGGCGACGCCGGGAGGTGGCGACGCGTGAGCGACCCGACGGTGCTGTTCGTCGACAACTTCGACTCCTTTACGTACAACCTCGTGGAGTACGTCAGCGAGCACGCCGACACCGAGGTGCTGCGCAACACCGCCACGCTGGAGGACGTGCGGGCGGTCGACCCGGACGCCGTCGTGATCAGCCCCGGTCCGGGCCACCCCGAGAACGACCGCGACGTGGGCGTGACGAACGACGTGTTGCTGGAGGTCAGCCCCGACGTGCCGACGCTCGGCGTCTGTCTCGGCCTCGAAGCCGCCGTCTACGCCTACGGCGGTTCGGTCGGGCGCGCGCCCGACCCCATCCACGGCAAGGCCTACCCCGTCCACCACGACGGCGAGGGCGTCTTCGCCGGCCTCGACCAGGGCTTCCGCGGCGGGCGCTACCACTCGCTGGTCGCGACCGAGGTGCCGGACTGCTTCGCGGTGACGGCGACGACCGACCACGGGGCGGGGGAAGGCGACGGGGCGGCGTCGGGCGACGCGTCGGCCGACGGCGGCACCGAACTCGTCATGGGGATCCGCCACCGCGAACATCCGATCGAGGCGGTGCAGTTCCACCCGGAGAGCGTGCTCACGGCGGCAGGGCACGACGTCATCGAGAACTTCCTCGCGGGCGTGTGAGCCGGCGGCGGGCGGCGACCCGGGCCTTCGGGAAACCGCGACGCCCGGCCGATTACATCACCAGGCTGGCACCGTACAGCGCCGCGACGACGACGCCAGCGACCATCAACAGTTTCCAGGCGATGCTCAACACGATCCGCCCGACCAGCACGATGACGATCAGGGCGACGATGGCGGCGAGCAACTGGCCGAGCTGGGAGTCGAGCAGGCCGCCGAGCTGGAGCGGGACCAGCGGCAAGGCGTTGTACATACGTCACACCCCTCACTCGCTCACCATAAGTTTGCTGTCGGGTTTGCCGGACAGCTAACAGGCTCCGTGACGTACCCGGAGGTATGATCCGGTCGACACCGCGGTCGGAGCCGGGACCACTCCCACCAGGGAGGGAACCGCCAGTCACGGGATGGCGCGAGCGTCCGCGCGCTTCACTTTCCCATTTGCACAGAATTATAACGCGGCCGCTCACAGTAAGGTCCGGAAGCCAGAACCGTCGAACCGGGGGAGGTCCGCGCCGCCGACACGAACCGAGTAGTGGCATCTGTTTTTGAAAGCATGGTTGAATAAAACAAAGGTAGCTTTAATTACCAGGCTCCAGTATGTATCCCTCGTCACGAATGATCCCGACAACGACGTTCAGATGCGGTGTAATCGCGAGTCGGAGGTGGGCAGCATGAGCGACGCGGAGCTCTCCGCCGACGAGATCACCCTCCCGATCAAGCGCACCGAGGGCGACACGCTGGAGGAGCGCCTGACGGGCAACGCGTACCACAACATCCTGCCCGCGCGCTACCTCCGGAAGGACGCGAACGGCGACCTCATCGAGGAACAGGAGGACCTGTTCGACCGCGTCGCCCGCAACATCGCGCTCGCCGAGGCCGTCTACGAGGCCGAGAAGCGCGACGAGGAGGTCACGGTCACGCCCGACCAGCTGAAGCCCGACCACCCGCGCCGCGACGAACTCGCCGAGGAAGTGTTCGGCAAGGGGGTCAGCGCCGACGACGACGCCGAGGCGACCCTCTCGGTGTACAACGTCAACAAGTTCGCCTACGAGACGGTCGTCCCCGAGCTCCCCGACGGCGTCCGCGAGCACGTCGAGTCGGTCGCCGACGAGTTCCGCGGGATGATGGAGAACCTCGACTTCATGCCGAACTCGCCGACCCTGATGAACGCGGGCGACGAACTCCAGCAGCTGTCGGCCTGCTTCGTCGACTCGCCGGAGGACGACATCGACGACATCCACCAGACGGCCAAGGAGGCCGCGCAGGTGTTCCAGTCCGGCGGCGGCATGGGCTATGCGTTCTGGCGGCTCCGCCCCTACGGCGACGCGGTCGGCTCGACCGGCGGCATCGCGTCGGGCCCGATCACCTTCATGCGCACCTACGACCAGATGTGCGAGACGATCGCCCAGGGCGGCGCGCGCCGCGGCGCGCAGATGGGCGTCATGCGGATCTCCCACCCGGACGTCATCCAGTTCATCCACGCGAAGAACAAGGACGTCTCGCTGGCCCACTCGCTGCGCCTGAACGACCCCGACGACTACACGCACAACTCCTTCAAGGACGCCCTAGAGGAGGCCCGCGAGCTCATCACCGACGACGGCAAGGTGCCGAAGCACCTCCGCAACGCCGCCGAGGGCCACCTCTCGAACTTCAATATCTCCGTCGGCGTCACCGACGACTTCATGGAGGCCCTGGAGAACGGCGAGGAGTTCACGTTCACGAACCCCCGCACCGGCGAGCCCCACGTCGCCACCGAGGAGACCAAGGAACTGTACGAGATGTTCGACCTCGGCGAGTACGTCGAGGTCGGCGAGGAGCTGTCGGTCCCCGCGGAGGTCGTCTGGGACGACATCGTCGCGGGCGCACACGAGAACGGCGAGCCCGGCGTCATCTACCTCGAACGGGTGAACAAGGAGCACTCCTTCGACGTGGAGGAACATCCCGACCACCGCATCCTCGCGACGAACCCCTGCGGCGAGCAGCCCCTGGAGGAGTACGAGGCCTGTAACCTCGGCCACATCAACCTCTCGACGCTCGCGGACTTCGACGCGCCGGACTGGCGGGTCTGGTCCGAGGAACACGCCGACGAGTACGACAGCCTGGAGGCGGCCGTCGACGACTTCCTCGACGAGGCCCTCGACGTCGCGGAACTGGACCGCCGCATCGAGAAGGGGACCCGGTTCCTGGAGAACGTCGTCACGATGTCGGACTTCCCGGTCAAGGACATCGAGGAGAAGGTCCGGGAGATGCGCAAGATCGGCCTCGGCGTCATGGGGCTGGCCCAGCTGTACATCCAGCTGGGCATCGAGTACGGCAGCGAGGAGGGCAACGAGGTCGCCCGCCAGGTGATGCGCCACATCAACCACGGCTCGAAGCGCGCCTCCCACGAACTGGCCACGGAGCGCGGGAGCTTCGAGGAGTGGGACAAGTCGAAGTACGCGAACCCCACCGAGTACCGCGAGTGGTTCGAGAAGCAGACCGGCGAGGACGCCGACGACTGGGCGGACGGCTACCCCATCCGCAACCACAACACGACGACCATCGCGCCGACCGGCACCACCTCGATGGTGGGCAACACGACCGGCGGCTGCGAACCGATCTACAACGTCGCCTACTACAAGAACGTCTCCGACGACGTGCAGGGCGACGAGATGCTCGTCGAGTTCGACGACTACTTCCTCCGCACGCTGGAGGACAATGATCTAGACGTCGACGCGGTCAAACAGGAGGCCCAGGAGCAGATGGCCGCAAACGAGTTCGACGGCGTCGAGGGACTTGAGACCGTGCCGGACCCCATCGGCGAGCTGTTCGTCGTCACGAGCGACCTCTCGGGCAAGGACCACGCCGCCGTGCAGTGTGCCTGCCAGGAGGGCGTCGACTCGGCCATCTCGAAGACCTGCAACTTCCCGAACGACGCCACGCCCGGCGAGATGGACGAGGTGTACCGCTACATCTACGAGAACGGCGGGAAGGGCGTCACCGTCTACCGCGACGGCACCCGCTCGAAGCAGGTGCTGACGACCCGCGCCGAGAACAAGGAGTTCGCCGACGAGAGCGAGGCCGCCGAGGCGCTCGTCGAGCAGATCAACGACGTGTTCGGCGGCGTCGACGCGTTCCTGGGCAACGAGGACGTCCGCGCGGCGCTGGACGAGGAGGTCGACGAGATCCTCGGCAGCGCCGACGGCACCGGCGACGCCTACGCGAAGGAGCGCCCGCGCCCGGACGTGCTCCACGGCGTCACCCAGCGCATCGACACCGGCTACGGCAAGCTGTACGTCAACATCAACGAGGACGAGAACGGCGAGCCGTTCGAGCTGTTCGCCAACATCGGCAACTCCGGCGGCTTCACCGCCTCCTTCACGGAGGCGCTGGCGAAGATCATCAGCTTCGCCCTGCGCTCGGGCGTCGACCCCCACGAGATCGCAAACGACCTGCAGGGCATCCGCTCGCCGAAGGTCGCCTGGGACAAGGGCGAGCAGATCCAGTCCATCCCGGACGCCATCGGCACCGGCCTGCGGCGCTACCTCGACGGCGAGATCGAGAAGACGTACCCGCAGCAGAAGAACCTCACCGAGATCGACGACGAGGAGGCGGCCGTCGAACCCGAACCCGACGGCGGCGCACAGGTCGAATCCGGCGCGGACGCCGGCGCGGCGGTCGACGCTGACGGACCGGCGGCCGACGCGGGCCAGTCCGACCAGCAGGACCTCATCGACGCCGGCGAGAGCCCCGAGTGTCCGGACTGTGGCTCGATGAGCCTCTACTACTCCGAGGGCTGCAAGACCTGCGAGTCCTGCGGCTGGTCGGAGTGTTGAGGTAGCCGGCTTTCTTCGCGCCCCGTCCTCCGTTTCGGCGCGTATCCCGACTTCTCGAAGCACTTAGCACGGTGGGAACGGAACGTCCCTCCATGGAGGACGACCGGGGTGGCGACGGCGGCCGGCCCTGCCCGCGGTGTGAGACACCCATGTACCGCCGGCACTGCAAGTACGTCTGCCCGCAACACGGCGTCGTGATGGACTGCAGCGACACGTTCTGGCAGTAGCGGGCCGTCTCAGGAGGCCGCGGTCCGCGCCCCGAGATACTGGTACGCCGGCCCGGCGAGCAGCAGCGCCGCAGCCGCGATGCAGGCGACGATCAGCGGGAGGGAGACGTCGCCGAGGCCGCGGGCGGCGACCGACTCCGCGGAGTGTCCCAGCACGACGGCGGCGACGGTCCACGGGAGTTCGCCGAACACGGTGCCGAGGGCGAAGGCCGGCAGCGGGACGCCGCTGGCCGCAGCGGTGCAGGTGACGGCGTCGGCCGGGATCGGCAGCAGGCGCGCGGCGGTGACGCCGCGGACGTGGCCGGTCGACCCGAGGAAGCGGTCGCCGGCGTCGCCGAGGCGGCTCCAGAACCCGCCCGCCCCGGCGAACCAGCGCACGCCGAGAAACGGCGGCAACGAGGTGAGCACCGCGCCGGCGAGCGCCACGGGGACGCCGACCGCGACGCCGTAGCCGTAGCCGACGACGATGGCGACGAGCGTCGTCGGCCACGCGAGGAAGGGTCGGACGAGATAGAGGCCGAGGACGGCGACGCCGAACAGCAGCGGGTCCGCGGCGGTCCGCTCGGCCGCGTCGACGGCCGCCGCCGGCGAGGAGAGCAGGCTCGCGGCGACGACCGCCCCGAGGACGGCTGCCCCGGCGACGGTGCGGCGGTCGAGCGACGGCATCGCTTCCCGCTTTGCGGGCCTCCTACGAACCCTTTGTGGTCGGCCGGGTCGGGAGCGGCGGGCCGCCCGGCGTCGAGCAACCGTTAAGGGGGTCGCGGGGCGACGGACGACCGATGGACGAGACGGTCGAACTCGGCGTCGAACTCCTGCGCAACCTCGAACACGAGGAACTGTCGGTCGCCGAGGCCGTCGACCGGATCGAGACGATCACCACGAACCCGACGCTCACGCGGACGATTTTGGACGAGGCCGAGAAGCGCGGCGTCGTTGAGCGCGAGGACGGGATCATCCGCCCCACCGGCGGCGCGTTCGTCCGGTACGAGCGGCAGGTCGTGCAGAAGGAGGGCGAGTTCACCTGCGAGCGCTGCGGCGCGGGGCTGTCGACGGGCCACTTCATCCGGTTCGAGTCGGGCGAGGTCGGCCCGTTCGGGAGCTCCTGCATCCGGAAGGTGACGGGCCGGGAGTGACCGACCCGTCGGGGTGCGGTACGCCCGCCGTCACCGCCCGCGGCTGAGTTCCTCGATCAGCTGTTCGATGGTTGCCTGCTGCTGTTCCAACAGCTCGTTTTGCGCCTCCACGGTCTCACGGAGGTCCGCGACTTCGGCCGCCAGGTCGCCGTCGTCCGCCTCGGCGTCGCCGTCGGCCGTCGACTCCGCGGGCTGGAAGCCGGCCTCGTCGAACTCGTCGTCGCCGTTGTCCGCCTCGGCGTCGCCCGCCGCGACGGTCCCGACCCGTGAACTTCCCGCGTCCTCGGCGGCGTCGTCGGCCGCCGGCTCCCGACCGGACTCGTCGACCGTCGGCGGGTCGGCGTCGAGCGGGTCGACGCCCTCGCCGAAGTCCATCTCGTCGCTCGCCGCCGCCTCCTCGGGTTCGTCGTCGGAGGCGAGCGCCTCGGCCAGCGCCGCCTCGCTGGCGACGTCGTAGTACGTACACAGCGCCTCGACGAGCCGCTGGCGCACCTCGTCGATGCTGTCGTTGGGGGCCTTGATCCGCTGTGGCCGGCCGTTTACCTCCAGTACGATCTGGGTGGCGACGCTGCCCTCCTCGAAGTCGAGGCCGGTCACGTCCTCGAAGCGGTACTCCTCGTAGTCCTCGTCCCAGACGACTTCGCCGACGTGCTTGACGAGGCGGTCGCTGGTGATCACGAGCGTCAGTTCGCTGAACCGGAACGTCTGGTTGACCGACTCGCCCGGCTCCGTGACGCCGCTGGCGTTCAACACGCCCGCCAGCACGGGGTGGAGCGCCTGGTCGGCCTCCGCCGACGGAAGCGTGAACTCCCGCTCGCCGTCGATGGGGTACTCCAGCTGGATCTTCGTCTTGCGGCGGCCCTCGGAGAGGCTTAGCCGCTCGGCGTCGTGCGGGTACTCGTTGACCGTCTCGTCGCTCAGGAGCCCGTCGGCTCGGTAGATAAGCGTCCGCGTCGGCGTGACGAACAGCTCGTCCTCGCCGCCGATCGACACCCGGGCGGCGACGCTCTCGTCGCCGAGGGTAGACTCCACGATACCGGGAACGTCCATGGAGATACTGTTCGCAGGATGTATCTTAAAACCGAGGGCCACGCCCCGAACCCGTCGCCGGATATGAGAAGTTTAAAGGCTACCAGCGGACAACGAGGGAGTGAGCCCGGGTGGCTTAGCTGGACATAGCGCCGCACTCATAGGGTTCTGAGATTCGGTGCGGTACCGCCTTGGAAGCTCTCCGTGTCCCTGAGGCCCGCCGAGCCTCGAACCTGGGACATGCGGAGATCGAGGGTTCGGAGCCCTCCCCGGGCATTTTCCCACCTGCCACGAACCTCGTGTGAGTGGCGTCGCTACGCCGTTCCGCAGTCGACTGTCCGTCGCCGCGTCGGCCCCCAGTCCTCCGGAATCGATTCGACGGCTGTCACGGCCGTCGGTGCTCCGTCCCGGAACTCGAACGTCGCCTCGTAGGCCACTGACCCCATCCCCTGCGTACACGGGCCGTCGCCCTCGAACGTCCCGACGACGACTTCGAACCGACCGTCCTCCAGCGACATCGAGTCGACCCCAACCTCGGTACACGTGTTTCCGCTCCACATCCGGCCGGAAACCCGAACGCCGCCGTCCGCGGCCGAACACGAGACGGTCGGTTTGCCGTCTTTCTCCCCGTCCGGGTTCTCCTCGACGACGGAGAACTCGTAGTTGGCGACGCCGTCGACGGCGGTCGCGGTGTCGGGGCCGGACGGCGTGAGGGTGGCGAGACAGCCCGCCGTCGAAGCGACGGCTCCGACGCCGACGATGACCGATCTGCGGTCCATACGATATGCCGTTCGGGGAGTGAAAAGAAGCTGTGGACGGCCGGGCCGGACGTTGCGGGTCAGCGACCTCCCCCGAACTACGACCGCGCCGCCAGATACACCACCGCTAGCTCGTGAAGCGCCGGGTTCGGCATCGCGAACGGGCGAGCGTCCTGAACGATGGCCAGCGCCTCGCGGAACCGCCGGTCCTCCTCGGCCGCGATGGTCGCCGCGAGGAGCGTGGCGCTCCGGGAGACCCCGGCCTTGCAGTTGACCAGCACCGACCCGTCGCGGCGGTACAGCGTCCGGGCGGTGTCGACGGCCGCCGCGAACGCCGCCCACTCGTTGCCCCGCCCGTCGACCAGCGGGCGGTGGTGGGTGGTCAGCGGCAGTTCCTCCGCCGTCGCCGAGAGGACGAAGTCGAACGAGCGCCCGTGGGCGTCGGGGTCGGCCGCGAGCGCGTTGCCGAGGTAGCAGTCGCGGTCGCCGATCCGTCTGACCACGGCCTCGTCGGCGACGAAGCCCTTCGGGCGGATGAGGGGGTCCGGCGGTTCGCCGTCGTCCGGGGTGCCGTTCCGGGTCACGTCGGTCCGGATTCGCGCCACGGCACTAAAGTTTCGCGGCTACCCGGCGACGTACACGCGCTCGTCGGGCCACACGTCGGCCCACCAGCTCGCGTCGCAGTCGTCGCAGGTGTAGTGCTCGCGCTTGACGACCGTCTGCCCGTTGTCGAACGTCTCGCGGGCCTCGCCGCGGCGGGTCACGTTCCGGCTGCCGCAGGACGGGCAGGCGGCGTCCGCGCCGTCCGTCCGGGTGGGCCGTCCGAGTCGCATGCCCGGCGTACCACGCCGACCGTGTTAACTGCCCGTGTCGGGTTCCGGAGACGAGGCCACCGGGCTTTTCGCCGCCGGCGGCCAACGGCCCGGCGTGCACGACGTTCGGCGCTGTCCCGACCACGGCGTCTTCGCGGCGGCGGCGTGTCCCGACTGCGGGGCGTCCGGCGACAGGGTACTTTCGGCGGACCGCCGCCGCCGGCTGTCGAAGTTCGTCAGCGGCGCGCTCCGGCACTTCCCCGACGATGCGGGGCTGTCGCTCAACGGGGCGGGCTGGACCGGCTATGACGCCCTCGTCGCTGCGGTGACGGAGAAGTACGAGTGGGCCGACGCGACGGCACTGGCCGGCGTCGTGGCGACGGACCCGAAGGGGCGCTTCGAGCGCGACGGCGGCCGGGTCCGCGCGGCGTACGGCCACTCCGTCGACGTGTCGCTGGAGCCGACCGACGCGCCGGTCCCGGCCCGGCTGTATCACGGCACCGCGCCGGGGAACGTCGACCGCATCACCGCGGAGGGCCTGCGGCCGATGGGCCGGCAGGCCGTCCACCTCTCCGGGTCGGTCGAGGCGGCGCGGGCGGTCGGCGAGCGCCACGCCGCCGACCCGGTCGTGCTGGTCGTCGACGCCGACGCGATGGCCGCCGAGGGTCGACGGATCACCAAGCGGGGCCGGGACACGTACACGACCGACCGCGTCCCGCCGCGGTATCTGTCCCGGCGTTAGCGCTCCATCCGCTCGGCCGTGTCGAGGTACGGCTCGGTCGCCTCGACCCGGCAGTCGACGACCAGCTTCGACTCGGGGTCGTACGTGACGACGCCGGCGTCGTCGAGCTTCGGCAGGTCGCGGTGGTGGAGCCCGGTCTCCAGTTCCCGCTTGCTCCCCGCCGCCTCCCCGTCGTCCGCCAGCTCGCGGGCGAGCCGGCCGGTCGAGACCGGCGGGTCCCCCTCCCGGAGCCGTCTGAGTATCAGCCGCCTGCGCTCGTCCGCGAGCGCCTCGAACACGTCGTCCAGCGGGACGTCGGTGCTCGTGTCGATAGAGTGCGTGCGGGTGAACGGCTGCGTTTGCTCCACCATGTCCGTCCGAACGACGGGCATGAAAAAAAGAGGGGTGCCAAATTCTTTAGGCCGCCGGAAGACCCAAACCGCGGCCGCGTGTAGCGCGGCCCATGAGCGGCGAGGACGAGCGGCAGTGGGGGTACGTGGAGGGCGTGTCCGCCGACCGCCTGCTGGCGGCGTTCGAGGGGGCCCGGCCGCTGACCGCCGCCGAGATAGCCGACGCGGCGGGCGTCTCCGAGCAGACGGCCCGGGCCGAACTGGCCCGGCTACGTGACGACGGGCTGGTCCGCCGGAAGGCCGTCGCCGGCGTGACGGTGTGGTTCCGGCCCGTGACGGCGTTCGGCGCGGACGACGACGCCGGCGGGCGGTCGCCCGGCGACGCCGTCGCCGACCTGGACGTGCCGGGGACCAGCGACATGATGCGGGACTGGCGACGCACCGCCGTCCGGGCCGCCTACGACTTCCTCGCGGACGAGGCTCCCGTCGAGGAGCCGACGTTCGTCGAGGAGGTGTTTCCGTCCCACTCCGCGGGGTACGACGACCCCGACGCGTGGTGGGGGATGGTCCGGCCGCGCCTGCGGACGCTCCCGGGCGTCGACGCGCCCACCTGGCGCTCGGAGACGACGTGGCGGTTCGAGCGCGCCGCGGTCCCGGGGGAGGCCGGGGAGGGGGCGGAGTCGGGGCCGACTCAGTAGATCAGTTCGTCGTCGTTCTCGACCATGTACAGCGTCCGGGCGCAGATGTTGACGGCGTGGTCGCCGACGCGTTCGAGGTCGCGGATCGTAAGCAGCAGCCGCGAGACGTCCTGCAACAGGCGCTCGACGTCCTCGTCGTCGGTCGCGTCCAGTTCACGCTCGATGAGGTCCCGGACGACGGTCTCGCTGGCCCGCTCGCAGAGCCCGTCGAGGTCGTCGTCGGCCGCGGCGATCTCGCGGCACAGGTCGGTGTCCTCACGGGCGTAGGCGTCCATCGACTCCTCGATCATGTCCAGCGTGATCGTGCCGATCTCCTGAACGTCGACCTCGGGGAACACGTCCTGGTTGGCGTCGAGCGTGTACTCGCCGATGTTGGTCGCCAGGTCGGCGACGCGTTCGAGGTCGGTGATGATCTTGAACGTCGCGGCGATGAAACGCAGGTCGCCGGCGACCGGTTGCTGGAGCGCGAACAGGTCGATGCAGTCCTGCTCCAGGTCGAGGTACATCCGGTTTATCTCGTCGTCGCCGTCGATGACCTCCCAGGCCATCTCCTCGTCTTTCCGCTCCAAGGCGTCCAGCGACAGCCGTAGCCGTTCGAGGACGACCTCGCTCATGTAGAGGACGTCCTCCTCCAGTTCCTCGAGTTTCTCCTGGTAGTTCTGTCTGGCCATACTGCGTTATCCGAACTTCCCGGTGATGTAATCTTCGACGCGCTGGTGTTCGGGGTTCTCGAAGATCCGGTTCGTGTCGCCGAACTCGACGAGTTCGCCGCCGGTGAGGAACACGGCCGTCTTGTCGGAGATGCGCGCGGCCTGTTGCATGTTGTGGGTGACGATGACGACGGTGTACTCCTCGGCGAGTTCCTCGATGAGGTCCTCGATCTGGGAGGTGGCGACGGGGTCCAGCGCGCTCGCGGGCTCGTCCATCAGCAACACGTCGGGGTCGGGCGCGATGGCCCGGGCGATACAGAGGCGCTGCTGCTGGCCGCCCGACAGGTCGAGCGCGCTCTCGTCCAGCCGGTCTTTCACCTCGTCCCACAGCGCCGCCCGCTTGAGCGCCTGCTCGACCCGTTCGTCGAGGTCCTCGGTGTCGTCCTGGATCCGGAGGCCGTAGGCGACGTTGTCGTAGATGCTCTTCGGGAACGGGTTCGGGGCCTGGAACACCATGCCGATGCGCCGGCGGAGCGCGACGGGGTCGACGTCGTCGTCGTACACGTTCTTCCCCTCGAACCGGAGTTCGCCCTCGACGCGGGCCGAATCGACCAGGTCGTTCATCCGGTTGATACACCGCAGGAACGTCGACTTCCCGCAGCCCGACGGCCCGATGATCGCCGTCACGCGCTGTGCCGGGATCCCGATGTCGATGTCCTGGAGCGCCTGCTCGTCGCCGTAGTAGACGGCGAGGTCGCGCGTCTCGATGACGTCCCTGGTGGACGCAGTCGCGTCGGCGGCGCTCTCCGTCACCCCGTCGGAGCCGGGGGTCGGGCGGGCGGTCGAACCGTCGTCTGTGCCGGATTCGGATGTCGTCACGTCTTGCTGTGTCATTGTCGGGTCTGATAGCGGTTGCGCACGAGGATCGCAACGGAGTTGATCGAGAGCAGTACCACCAGTAGCGTCACCACGCCGGCGGCGACGACCCCGTACTGGAACGCCTCGTCGGGGTACGACGCCCACGTGTAGATCTGCATCGGCATCGCACTGATCTTGGCGAACGGGCCGTTCGGGACGCCGAACACGGTCGTCGGCGCGCCGATCATGATGAGCGGCGCGGTTTCGCCGATCGCCCGGCCGAGCGCCAGGATGGTGCCGGTGAGGATGCCGGGCAGCGACTCGGGCAAGACGACGTTCTTTATCGTCTGCCACTTCGTCGCGCCCATGCCGTAGGACGCCTGCCGCATCGAGTCAGGCACGGCCTGGATCGCCTCCTGCGCGGAGATGATGACGATCGGCAGGATGAGCAGGGAGATGGTGAAGCCGGCGACGAGCAGCGTCCCGTACCCCAGGCTGACGAACTGGACGAACAGTCCGAGCCCGAGGAGGCCGTACACGACCGAGGGGACGCCCGCCAGGTTCGCGATGTTGAGCTGGATGAAGGCGGTCGCGCGGTTGTCCGGCGCGTACTCCTCCAGGTAGACGGCCGCCCCGACGCCCAGCGGGAACGTGACCAGCGCGATGAGCAACATCAGGAAGATGGAGCCGACGAGCGCCGGGAAGATGCCGGCCTGCTCCGGCACCGGGTGGGGCGGGCTGGTGAGGAACTGCCAGTCGAGCCAGCCGACGGCGTCGACCGCCACGTAGGCGAGCAACACGGCCAGCGCGACGATGCCAAGCAGCGTCGCGCCGAGCGTCAGATACTCGAAGGCGACGTCTTTCGTCCGGCTGATCCGCCCGAAGGCGGTGGAGTCGTCGGTCGTCATTATCTGTACTCCTCCCTGTACCGCGATGCGATCCACTCACTGACGAGGTTCATGGCGAAGGTGATGACAAACAGCGTGAGCCCGACCGCGAAGAGGCTCTTGTACGACAGCGACTGGCCGGTCACGTCGCTCGCGCCGAGCTGGACCATCGCCGCGGTCATCGTCTGGATGGAGTTGAGGAACACGCCCGCCGGGTCGGTCAGGTCGACCAGCCGGGGGGTGTTGCCCGCCGCGATCGTGACCGCCATCGTCTCGCCGATGGCCCGCGAGAGCGCGAGGATGTACGACGAGGCGATGCCCGAGATGGAGGCCGGCACGACGACGCTCGTCGAGACGGTGAACTTCGTGGCTCCCAGCCCGTAGCTCGCGTTCCGGAGCGAGTCCGGCACCGCGCTCATCGCGTCCTCGCTTATCGAGGAGACCATCGGGATGATCATGATGCCGACGATGATGGAGGCCGAGAGCGCGTTGAACGTGTCGATGGAGGGAAAGAGGACGCCCAGCGCCGGCGTGATGTACACCAGCGCGAAGTAGCCGTAGACGACCGTGGGCACGCCCGCAAGCACCTCCAGCGCGGGCTTCAGCACCTTCCGGGCGCGCTCGCTGGCGTACTCGCTGAGGTAGATCGCCGTCAGCAGGCCGATCGGCAGCGCCACGACGGCCGCGCCGAACGTGATCACGAGCGTCCCCGTCACCAGCGGCAACACGCCGAACTGGATCGGGTCGTTGGCCGGGCTCCAGGTCGTCCCGGTCAGGAACTCGACGGGGGACACCTCCGAGAAGAACGTTACCGAGTCCCCGAGCAGCGTCAGCAGGATGCCGACGGTCGTCAGCACGGAGAGGACGGCACAGGTGAAGAAGACGACCCGTATCACGGCCTCCCGCCTGCTCCGGCCCCCGTCGCGGGAGAGGTCGGGCGCGTTCGCGCCGCTCATCGGGACACCCCCGTCGCGGATGCGCGTCGGCGCGGAGCCGTGGTCATCCGTCCACCTCCGCGATGGCGGCGTCGAGTTTGTCCAGGTTCTCCTGGAGTTGGTCCTCGGTGATGGGCACGTAGCCGACCTCCGAGACGAGGTCGGTCGCCGCCTTCTCCAGGTAGAACCGGACGAAGTCGCGCACGGCGGGGTCGGTCAGCGACTCCTTGGCGACGTAGGTGAAAAGCGGCCGGGAGAGGGGCTGGTAGCGGCCCTCCTTGGCGTTTTGCAGCGACGGTTCGACGCAGCCGTCGCCGTTGTCGATGGCGAGGGCCTTGATCGAGTTCGGGTTCTCGCTGTAGTAGGCGAACCCGAAGTAGCCCATCGCGTACTTCGACCCCTGGACGCCGCGGACGATGGTGCGGTCCTTCTCGGTCGCCGAGTAGTCGTTCCGGTGGGTCCCCTCCTCGCCGATGACCGTCTCCTTGAAGTAGTCGAACGTGCCGCTGACAGTCGCGGCCCCGAACAGGTCGAACGGCTCGTCCGGCCAGTCGTCCCGGACGTCGCTCCACTGCTGGGCCCCGTCGGCCATCCAGATCTGGCGGAGTTCGTCGACGGTCACGCAGTCGACCCAGTCGGCCTCCGGGTTGACGACGACGGTGAGCGCGTCGGTCCCGACGACGAACTCGATCGGCTCGACGCCGTTGTCGGCACACTGGGCCTGCTCCTCCTCGGCGATGGGGCGACTCGCGTTGTTGAGGTCCGTCATCCCCGGACAGAAGAAGTTGGAGAAGCCGCCGCCGCTGCCGGTCTTGCTGATCGCGACGTTCACCGTGGGGTTTTGCTGCGTGTAGTCGGAGGCGACCGCCTCCGCGATCGGAAACACCGTGCTGCTGCCCGCGATGTTCACCTGCCTGTCCTCCCCGCCCATGACCCGGGCACACCCTGTCAAGCCGGCCGCGCCCGCCGCACCCGCCGCGGCCAAGATCCGCCGCCTAGAGACCCGTGGCGGTCGGCGTGGCGTGTCTTCCGACATCATCCGAAAGTGGGGATATGAGCGGTAAGTACCCTGCTATGTTATCTATATAGATATACGTATGACACCGATCCGAACAGGAAATTGTGTAGCCGAGCGCGCCGGCTCGACCCGCGATTCGCACCGCTCACTGCCGGTTTCGTCGGAGTTTCGGAAGGCAGGAGAGCGGCCGGATCGACGCCGTCGACGGTCGGTAGCGGACGGGAACCGCGGGTCAGTACGGCTCCGTTCCCTACCGGATAGAACTGTGGTATATAGATGGGGATAGTTTTATAGTATCGTGTACGTGGTTCCGGATATGGAGACCCGCAAGGTGCAGGTGACGGGCGGATCGACGTACACCGTCTCGCTTCCGAAGTCCTGGGCGACCGAGAACGGGGTCAGCGCCGGCAGCGAAGTCGAGTTCTACCCGGAGGAGGACTCGCTGCTGTTGACCCCTCGGAGCGAGGACGAGCGGACCGAGGGGGCGCTCGACGTCTCCGACCTGGCGGGCGAGAAGCTGACGCGTGCGGTGATGACGATGTACGTCAGCGGGTTCGACATCATCGCGCTGGAGGCGAGCCGGATCACGACCGACCAGCGGCGGGCGATCCGCGAGGCCGTCCAGGGGCTGGTCGGCGTCGAGGTGCTGGAGGAGACCAGCGAGCGGGTCGTCCTGCAGGACCTGCTCGACTCCTCGGAGCTGTCGATCGAGAACGCGGTGACGCGGATGCGGCTCATCTCGCGGTCGATGCTCGACGACGCCGTCACCGCCCTGGTCGAGAACGACGACGACCTCGCGCGGGACGTGATAGAGCGCGACGACGACGTCGACCGCCTCTGGTTCGTCGTCTCCCGGATCTTCCGTGCGACGCTGCGCTCCCCGCGGGCCGCCAAGGAACTGGGGCTGCCCCGGGAGACGTGTTTCGACTACCACTCCTGTGCGCGCCAGCTGGAGCGGATCGCCGACCACGCCGCGAAGATGGCCCACCTCGCGCTCCAGCTCGACACGGTGCCCGAGGACGTCGCCGAGGCGCTGGCGGCGGCCCACGAGGACTCGGCGGCCGTGATCGACAAGGCAATGGACGCCCTGCTGACGACCGAAAACGAGGGGTCGACGACGCTGGCGAACGACGCCCGCGAGTCGATCCTGACGATAGACGACCACACCCGCGACCTGCGGGAACTGCTGCGGGACTTGGACCCCGCGGAGGCCCAGCTGCTCGGGCTGGTCGCCGACTCGCTGTCGCGGAGCGCCGACTACGGCGGCAACATCGCCGAGACGGCGCTCCAGAAGGCCGCGCCGCGGCCCTGACTCGCCGCGTGCGGTCCGCCGGCCTCGGGCAGCCAGGGGCCGCTTACGCCGACCACTCCCAGTCCTGTACCGCGACCGTCTCGCCCGCGGCGACGCCCTCGCGGCCGTCCGCTATCTCGACCCAGCCGTCGGCCAGCGCGACGCTCGACAGGACGCCGGAGCCGCTCGCGCGGGTCGGGACGGCGACGCGCTCGCCGTCGCGCTCCTCCAGCGACACGCGGGCGAACGTCCGGGTGCCCGGCTCGCTCGGTATCTTCCGGTCCAGCCGCGCCTCGACGGTCGGGTGGTCATGCAGGGGAAGCCGGCCGGCGCGCTTCAGCGCGGGGCGGAGGAACTGCACGGCGTTGACGATGCAGGCGACGGGGTAGCCCGGCAGCATCAGCACGGGCGTGTCCTCGACGACGCCGAACGCGACGGGGTGGCCCGGCTTCAGCGCGACGCCGTGGACAAGCACCTCGCCGAGGTCGGCGACCACCTCGGGGATGAGGTCGCGCTCGCCGACGGAGGAGCCGCCGGTCGTCACGACGACGTCCTTCGTCAGGTCGCGCTGGACCGCCGCCCGCAGCGCCGCCCGGTCGTCGGTGACGACGTCGCGGTACTCGGCCCGGCCGCCCCAGCGCTCGACGTAGCGCGAGACGGTCAGCCCGTTCGTCTCTATCACCTCGCCGGGGTCGGGGTCGCGCTGGACGAGTTCCTCGCCCGTCGGGATCACGCCGACCGACGGGCGGTCGTAGACCGCCACCTCGTCGACGCCGACGGACTTCAGCATGCCCAGGTCCGATGGCCGGAGGCGGTGGCCCGGTTCGTACAGCGTCCGGCCCGCGCTCACGTCCTCGCCGACGGGGGCGACGTTCTCCCCCTCGGCGACGGCGTCGAACACCTCCAGGTCGCCGCCGACCGCCTCGACGTGCTCCACCATGACGACGGCGTCGGCCCCCTCGGGGAGTTCGCTCCCCGTGTGGACCCGCGTCGCCCGGTCCGGGCCGACCGCGTCGGCGGGGCGGAGCACCGCCGGGGAGCGGTCGCTCGCGCCGAAGGTGTCGGCCGCCCGCACCGCGTAGCCGTCCATCGCCGCCCGGCGGTAGTGGGGCACCGGCCGCTCGGCGGTCACCCGCTCGGCGACGACCCGGCCGTCGGCCGCCGTAAGCGGGACGCGCTCGGTCCGGTCCGTCCCCGAGACGGCCTCCCGGAGCGTCGCGCGCGCCTCGTCCAGCCGGGTCCGGTCCTTGAACCCGGCGTCCGTGGGGTCGCTCATGTCGACGCCTTCGTGGCGGCCGCGTGAAAAAGTAGCGGGCTACGGGCGGTAGCGCCACAGTGCCAGCGCGACGACGGCCACGGCGACGCCCGCGGCCGCCGCGACCGGCCCGCCGGGGACGAGCGAGCGGTCGTCGCCCCCGCCGTCGGTGGCGTCCGTGCCATCGTCGGGGTCCGTGCCGTCGGCATCGGTCGTCCCGTCGGTGCCGTCGGCGGTCGTCGTGCCGGTGGTCGTGGTCCCGTTCGGCGACGCCGGCTCGGTCTCGACCGCGCACTCGCCCGCCAGAAGCGTCGCGGAGCCGTTGACGCCCGTCGTGTTCTCGTGGGGCGCGCCGACGAGCGCGTCCCGCGTTCCCTCGCCCGTCGCGTTCGCGACGAGGCCGACGCGGTAGCCCGACAGGTCGCCCTCGCTCTCGCCGGTCAGCACCCGCGAGGCGTCGCCGTCCGCGGGGACGAGGTACGTCGCCCCGGCGGTCCCCGCGGCGTACGGCGCGCCGACGAGCAGGTCGGCCCGCCCGTCGCAGGTCAGGTCGCCCGCCGTCGCGTCCCAGCCGGCGCGCTCGCCCGGCGCGCCGACGAACGCGGGGTCGACGGCCGAGAGGTCCGCGTCCGCCGGCGGGACGACGTACACCGCGCCGGAGTCGCTCCCGTTCGGGCTCGCGGTCGGCGCGCCGACGACCAGCCCGGCCGAGCCGTTCCGGTCGGCGAGCGCGACGGTCGATCCGGCCCTGTCGCCCGACTCCGCGCCGCGGATCGTCACGGCGGCGTCGGCCGCCGAGACGGTCCCGGTTTGGTCGGCGGCGACGCCGTACACCGCGCCGGCACCCGACCCGCCGGCGTCCCGGGCCCCGGCGAACAGCTCCGGCGTCCCGTCGCCGTCGACGTCCCCGCCGGCCACGTCCCAGCCGGCCCGCCCGCTCTCGGCGGTTCCGACGAGCGCGAGGGCCGCGTCGCCGGACGTGCCCTCCGCGGGGAGGTCCTCGAAGTAGTACGCCGCGCCGGCGTCCGTCGCGCCGGCGTCGCTCCGCGGCGCGCCGACGAGCAGGCCCGCGCCGTCGCCCGAGCCGTTCGGGACCGCCGCGACGGAGAGGCCGAACTGCTCGTCGCCCTCGCCGGCGAGCACCGCGTCGGCGTCGGCCGGCGTGAGCGTCCCGGACAGCGACGGTCCGCCGTAGAAGACGTAGACGTAGCCCGTGTCCCGGAGCGGCGCGGTCACGACCAGGTCGTCGACGCCGTCGCCGTTCAGGTCCGCGAGCGCGACGTCGTAGCCCGTCCACTCGCCGCCGCCGGTCCCCTCAACGGTCACGTCGGCGTCGGCCGCGTCGCGTTCGCCGCCGTCGATGGGGCCGAAAAAGAGGTACGCCGCCCCGGCGTTCCCACCCGCGCCGTCGGCGAACGGCTGGCCGACCGCCACGTCGCCGGTCCCGTCGCCGTCGGCGTCGCCGCCCGCGACCGACTCGCCGACGGCCGGCCCCCCGCGCACCGTCGCGTGGGGCGACAGGGGGGCGTCGCTGTCGTTCTCGCTCCCGTTCGACTCCTGCAGTCCGTCCGCGGTCGCCGACGGAACCGCCGCGCCCGCCCCCGCGGCCGCGACGGCGAGCACCGCGAGCGTCCCGAGGGCCGCCGCCACCGTTCGTGCGTGCATCGTCACGGATGTGTCAGCGTCGATGCTTTGTTATCGGCCGGCAAGCGCGGGGTAAGCGCCGCTTACTCGGCCGTCCGACCGCGGGCCGGACCGCGGAACCGGGGCCGACGGCCGACGGAACGCTTACGCCCCGGGGCTTTCAACCCGGACGCGTGCCCGCAGTCACCCTCGCCACCGCCCTGTTCGCCGCCGTCGCGCTGGTCGGCGTCGCCCTCCTCGCCGACGCCGGCCGCCACGGCCTGCGCGCGTACCGCGTCCGGTCGAACGAGCCGATCCCCGTCGGAGCGGCCGCCGACGAGTCCGGCGTCGTCGAGGTCGAGGGCGTCGCCGAGCGCCACGAGCGGTCGCTGGTCGCCCCCTTCTCCGGCGAGGAGTGTCTCGTCTGCGAGTACGAGGTGCTGGAGCTCCAGTCCTCTGGCAAGACGAGCAGCTGGAACACGATCAAGGCGGGCGGCGGGTCCGTGCCCTTCGCCGTCTCCGACGGGACGGGCCGCCTGCTGGTCGAGCCGGCCGGCGCGAAACTGGCGCTCGACGAGCACGTGACCCGCGTCGGCGGCGGCGACCGCCCGCCCGAGCGGATCGCCCGCTGGATCGAGGACACGCCGGACGTCGACTCCGAGGAGAAGACCTGGGACCTGCGCGTGATCGAACTGAAGGCTGGCAACGACCGGAAGTACGTCGAGCGCCGCGTCGACCCCGGCGACGCCGTCCACGTGTACGGCGGGAGCGAGTACCGCCGCTGGTCGGACGCCGGGGGCGCGGTCAACGTCGCCATCAGGGACGGCCTCGCGCCGCTGTTTCGCATCACGGACGGCGACGAGCGTGCGGCGGTGCGGGGTCTCGCCGTGCCGGCGCTGTACCGGCTCGCCGGCGCTGCGGTCGTGTTCCTGCTCCTGTTGGTGCTGGTCCCGTCGTTCTGACCGACCGCGGGCTTTTTCGCCCCTGAATCCTTACGCAAACCCATGTCAGCGCTGCGTGATGCCCTGCGAGACCTGCCCGACGCCGTGTTCGCTGACCTCCTGGAGAGCGACGACGCGTACCTGCTCGTCGTCGACCTGCCCGGGGTCACAGCGGACACCGTCGACGTGGCCGTCGAGGGCGCGAGGCTGCGTATCGAGGCGCGGCGCGAGAAGGACGTCCCCGCCGACTACCGCTACCACACCGAGGAGCGGTCCCTGTTTCTCGACGCGGACCTGCCGCTCCCGCCGGACGCCACCGACGACGGGGCGGAGGCGACGGTCGACCGCGGCGTGCTGGAGCTCCGCCTGCCCAAGCGCGGCACCGGGGCCACCGAGGCGACGATCGAGGTCACCGAGGCGTAGCGCGGGGTGGTGACCCTGGTCAACCTCCGGGCGTACTGGCGGTTCTTCGTCGTCGCGCGCCAGTTCCTCCCGTTGCTCGTCGCGTACGCGCGGGACCGCCGGCGGTTCCTGCTGTTCGGCGGCGGCCGCCGGGTCGACGCGGAGACGCGTCGCCGCCGCGCCAACCGACTGCTCGACTCGCTTCTGACGCTCGGGCCGACGTTCATCAAACTCGGCCAGTTGCTCTCGACCCGGCCGGACATCCTGCCGCCGGAGTACATCGAGGAGCTCGCACAGCTCCAGGACGAGGTGCCGCCGGCCGACTGGGAGCGCGCCCGCGAGGTCATCGAGGCCGAACTCGGCCCCGTCGACGACGTCTTCGACGACTTCGACCCCGAGCCGATAAGCGGTGCCAGCCTCGGCCAGGTGTACACCGCGAAGGTCGACGGCGAGGCCGTCGCCGTGAAGGTCCGCCGGCCCGACATCGAGTCGCTCGTCGAGGCCGACCTGCGGGTGATCCGCTGGTCGCTCCCGATACTGCTGACGTTCATCGACGACTCGCGGTCGTTCTCGCTGGAGAACCTCGCCGACGAGTTCGCGAGGACGATCCGCGAGGAGATGGACTACGAGCGCGAGGCCGACATGCTCCGGGAGATCCGGGCGAACTTCGCTGGCGACGAGGCCATCGTCATCCCGCCGGTCGTCGAGAGCCGCTCCGGGCCGCGCGTGCTGACGATGGAGTACGTCCCCGGGACGAAGATAAACGACCTCGACGAACTCGCCGCGCGGGACATAAACCGGACCGAGATCGCGGAGAACCTCCAGCGGGCGTACCTCCAGATGATAATCGAGGACGGGGTGTTCCACGCCGACCCGCACCCGGGCAACCTCGCGGTGACCGACGACGGGCGGATCATCTTCTACGACTTCGGGATGAGCGGCCGGGTCGACGAGTTCATCCAGGACAAGATCGTCGACTTCTACGTCGCCGTCGCCAACCAGGACATCGACGGGATCCTCGACGCCCTCATCGAGATCGGGACGCTGTCCCCGGAGGCCGACCGGCAGGTGATGGGCGAGGTGATGGAGCTTGCGATCCAGGACGTCCGCGGCGAGGACATCGAGCAGTACCGCGTCCAGCAGATCGTCGGCCAGATCGAGGACTCGATCTACGAGTTCCCGTTCCGCCTGCCCAAGAACCTCGCGCTGGTGCTCCGCGTCGCGACGGTCGTCGAGGGGGTCTGCGTCACGCTCGACCCCGAGTTCGACTTCATCGCCATCGCCACCGACTACCTCACCGAACAGGGGTACCGAGAGGAGGGCGTCCGGCAGTTCTTCGAGGACGCGGGCGACCAGGTCCAGCAGTCGGTGCAGTCGGCCGTGCGCGCGCCGCCGAAGGTCGAGCGGGCGCTGGACCGGATCGACCGCGAGAACTTCCACGTCCGCGCGGGGTTCGAGGACGACGAGGGCGTCTTCGACCGGCTGGCAAAGCGGCTCATCTACGGGCTGCTCCTGACCGCCGGCGTCCTCTCGACGTCGCTGCTGTACTCCTTCGCGACGGTCCGCTCGACGGCCGTCGCGGCGGCGTTCTCCGTCGGGATGGCGTTCCTGCTGTACCGGTCGTTCCGCAGTCGGTCGGGGCTGCGGGCGACGCCGCAGTTCACCCGGCAGAACCTCAAGCAGCGCCAGCGCGGCAGCGACGGGGACTGACGCCGCGGGGTGCGGGCGGATCCCCACTTCCTAAGGCCGTATCGCCCGACGATCCGCCATGGACATCGCCGAGTTCGGGCTGGAGCGGTGGTTCGCGAAGCACGAGCACGGGGCCGACATCATGCTCGCGGAGAGCGGGATCCGCAGCCTCGACGCCGACCGGTTCGACACGGACCCCGGGGAACTGGGCTACGTCATCCCGACGAACGGCGAGCCCGCGTTCCGGGCGGACGTGGCCGACCGCTACGGCCGCGACGCCGACGAGGTGCTTTTCACCTGCGGCGCGCAGGAGGCGAACTTCCTCACCTTCCTCTCCCTGCTGGACGAGGGCGACCACGCCGTCGTCGTCACGCCGACGTACCAGGCGCTGTACAGCGTCCCCGAGTCGCTCTGTGACGTGACGCGCGTGCCGCTGTCGCCGCCCGACTGGGAACTGGATCCGGACGCGGTGGCCGACGCCGTGCGCCCGGAGACGAAACTGGTCGTCGTCAACAACCCGAACAACCCGACCGGGCGGTACCACCCCGAGGGGACGGTCCGCGCGCTGTACGACATCGCGGCCGACGCCGGCGCGTACCTGCTCTGCGACGAGGTGTACCGCCTGCTCGCGGAGGACCCGCTCCCGCCGGCCGCCAGTCTCGGGCCGCGGGGGATCAGCACGGCGAGCGCGACGAAGTCCCACGGCCTCGCCGGCCTGCGGTTCGGCTGGGCCGTGCTGCCCGAGGAACTCGTCGAGACGGCGTGGAACTGGAAGGACTACACCACCATCTCGCCCTCCAAGTTCGGCCAGCACGTCGCCCGGCAGGCGCTCGGCGAGCGCGAGGCGGCGATCCTCCGGGAGAACCGCGACCACGCCGCCCGGAACCGCGAGCGGGTCGCGGCGTTCCTCGACGAGCACGGCCTCGACTGGTACGAGCCGGTCGGCGTCAACGGCTTCGTGACGGTGCCCGACGGGTTCGCGGACGCCCGGGAGTTCTGTACCGCCGTCGTCGAGGAGGAGAGCGTCGTGCTCGCGCCAGGGGACCTGTTCGGCCACCCGGACCGGTTCCGGATCGGCTTCGGCCTGCCGGCCGACGAACTGGAGGAGGGGCTGGCCCGCGTCGGCCGGTGTATCGACCGCCGCGCGTAGCCGACTCCTCGGCGGCGAAAGCACCGCCGCGACGGCGTCGCCCGCGCCGTCCGCCGGACTTCGTGTCGAGAAGCGAAAACGTAACAACCGACGCTGACGAAAGGCGTAGATCACATGGTGAAGGTTGATACCAGCTCCGCCGAGGAGCCGGATATCGACGAGTTGGACATCGCCCCGGACAACGGGTGGAACGCGCTGTACGTCGACGGCGAGTGGGAACCCGCCGGCGACCGGGACGTCATCGAGGTGGAGAACCCCGCCACGCGGACGACGCTGACGACCGTCCCATCGGCGACGGAGGCGGACGTCGACGAGGCCTACGAGGTCGCTGACGCGGCCCAGGAGGCGTGGGCCGACCGCCCGCCGCAGGAACGGGCGGATATCGTGGGCCGGGTCGTCGGCCTGATGGACGAGTACGCCGGCGACCTCGCGACGCTGTTCGCCGTCGAGTGCGGCGGCGTCGGCCTGAAGGCCGGCTTCGAGACCGAACTCGCGCAGGGCACGACCGAGGTCGGGGCCGGCCTGGCGATGCGCAGGACCGGCCGGCACCAGGAGTCGGTGACCCCGGGCAAGGAGAACATCGTCGTGCGGGAGCCGGCGGGCGTCGTCGGCGTCATCACGCCGTGGAACTTCCCGCTGTACCTCACCAGCCGGGTCGTCGCGCCCGCCATCGCGCTCGGCAACAGCGTGGTGCTGAAGCCCGACGAGAACACGCCGATAACGGGCGGGCTGGCCCTCGCCGCCCTGTTCGAGGAGGCCGGCCTCCCCGAGGGCGTGCTGAACGTCGTCCCCGGCTACGGCCACACGATCGGCGACCACTTCTCGGGACACCCCGTCCCGTCGGTGATGTCCTTCACCGGGTCCTCCGAGGTCGGCCGCGGCGTCGGCCAGCGGGCGATCGGCGAGTACACCGAGCCGGCGCTCGAACTCGGCGGGAACAACGCCCACATCGTGCTGTCCGACGCGGACATCGAACGGGCGATCGACGCCGGCGCGTTCGGCTCGTTCACCCACCAGGGACAGGAGTGCATCTCGATCAACCGCCACCTCGTCCACGAGTCGCTGTACGACGACTACGTCGCTGGGCTGGCCGACCGCGCCCAGCAGTTGCCGATCGGTGACCCGCTCGAGGAGGGGACGATCGTCGGCCCGGTCATCAACGAGTCCCAGCGCGACAAGATCGTCGGCTTCATCGAGGAGTCGGTCGAGCAGGGCGCGACGGTCGAGGCGGGCGGCGACCACGACGGCCTGTTCGTCGAGCCGACCGTGCTCTCCGGCGTCACGAACGACATGCCGACGGCCTGCAACGAACACTTCGGCCCGGTCGCGCCGGTCATCTCGTTCGGGAGCGACGCGGAGGCCGTCGAGATCGCAAACGACACCGAGTACGGCCTCTCCGGCTCGGTCCACTCCTCAGACGTGGCCCGCGCCCGGGACGTGGCCGACGACCTGGAGACCGGCATGGTCCACATCAACGACCAGCCGCTGAACGACGAGCCCCACGTCCCGTTCGGCGGCGTCGGCGCCTCGGGGATCGGACGGTACAACGACGAGCAGATCCTGGAGACGCTGACGGAACTCAAGTGGATCTCCGTCCAGCGCGAGCCCCGGGAGTACCCGTACTGATCGGTTACGGGCGACGACCGGGCAGGGACGTCGGTCGGCGCGGGCGCCCAGCCGGCCGGATCAGGTCCAGACGACGCGGTAGGTACAGTGTCCGCCGCCCTCCCGCCGGCACTCGTCGCCGACCTCCTCGACGTCGACGAAGCTATCCGTGAACTGCTCGGCGACCCCCCGGAGCAGCCCCTGGTCGAACTCGCAGGGGTAGGGGTTTTCACACACCATCAGCCCCTCGTTGGAGCCCGTTCGCTCGAACTCGTAGGACCCGATGTCGATGCCGCGGTGGTTGTGCTGGTACGCCTGGTCGACCGAGTGCAACGCGTCCTCGACGCCCTCGATGTCGGGCGGGAACTCGACGTGTTCGGGGATGTGTCTCCCCATGTTCCGCATGCTGCTCTCCCCGTAGTCGTCCCGCATGTCGTACAGCATCGCGAGGGGCACCTTCAGCGGATACCACTCGTCGGGGTCGAGTTCGTCGATGCCGTAGTTGGCCATCTTCGTCTTGGTCTGTTTCCCCATGAAGTCGGTGATCGACTCGCTGGCCGCGATGTACGACATCGGGCTGCGGCCGATGACCTCCGACCCGTCCAGGTTCCCCTCGAACCCCGTCCGGTCGATGACCGTCGGCAACTCGTCGACCTCGCCGTCGTCCTCGTCGGTGCCGGCCCCGACGAACCGTTTGATCGTATCACTCACGCCGGATAACGAACGTCCGAATACCATTGTACGTAGTACCGACACGCATGTAACAAAAATGGTTTTTGGCTTCCCCAAACATTTGGGAGTAGTTCGGGGCGTCGGCCGGCGGTGGCGACCGGCTGGCCGCCGCGGCTGCGGCCCGGACGGGGGATGGATCGCGTCGGGAACGGTATTGCCGGAAAAGCGACGCATCAGGCACGTATACCCCCGCTACTCGGTTCCAAATCGTTTATACTGTTACGTTGTTTAAGCCGCCCTATGGCGAAAGAGCAGAAGGAAGTTCGCGACCTTCAGGAAGGCAACTACGTGATGATCGAGGACGCGGCGTGCAAGATCAACTCCTACAGCACGGCCAAGCCGGGCAAGCACGGCAGCGCCAAGGCCCGGATCGAGGCCGAGGGCGTCTTCGACGGGAAGAAGCGCTCGCTCTCCCAGCCCGTCGACGCGAAGGTGTGGGTCCCGATCGTCGAGCGAAAGCAGGGCCAGGTCGTCAGCGTCGAGTCCGCGACCGTCGCGCAGGTGATGGACCTGGAAACCTACGAGACGATCACCATCTCCACGCCGGAGGACGCCGACCTCTCGCCGGACGACGACATCGAGTACCTGGAGATGGACGAACAGCGGAAGATCGTCTAATGTTCCCCGGGGCCGCCGCCGACCGCGACGAGGCGTCGTACGTGGTCGTCGGTGCCCCGCTCGACGTCTCCACGACGTTCCAGCCCGGCGCGCGGTTCGGTCCGGACCGCGTGCGGCGCTTCGCCGAACCGTACGACGACTTCGACCGTCGAACCGACACCCGCTTTTCGGAACTCTCCGTCCACGACCACGGCGACGTCCGCGCGTGGGACGACGCCGCCGAGTACCTCGAATACCTCGATGGCGTGCTGACGGACGCCGTGTGGGACGACGCCGTCCCGCTGACGATAGGCGGCGAGCACACCGTCTCGGTGGCGGGCGTGCGGGCGGTCGACCCGGACGCCGTCGTCGTCCTCGACGCCCACCTCGACCTGCGCGAGGCGTACGACGGCAACGAACTGAGCCACGCCACGGCCACCCGCCACGCGCTGGAGGTGGCCGACGAGGCCGTGATACTCGGCGCGCGCACCGGCAGCGAGGCCGAGTGGGAGCGCGCCGCCCGCGACGACGTGACCGTCGTGCCGCCCGAGGCGGTCGGCGACTGGTCGCCCGACTTCGACGACGAGTCGGTGTACCTGAGCGTCGATATCGACGCCGCCGACCCGGGCTACGCCCCCGGCACCGGGACGATGGAGCCGTTCGGCCTGACGCCCCGCGAGATGCGCGAGGCCGTCCGCGCGGTCGCCCCCCACGCCGACGGGTTCGACGTAGTCGAGGTGAACGACCGCGACGACGGCCAGGCGGCGGCGCTCGCGGCCAAACTGCTCCGCGAGTTCGTCCGCGAGCACGCCCGGTAGGGGGAGATATTTACGCCGCGCCGGCGATAGCCCGGACCATGACCCTCTCGTCGTGTTACTTCTGCGGCACGGCCATCGAGGAGCCGCTATCCGAGTACCCCGTGGTCCCCGACGCGCTCTCCCCCGCGCCGGACGAACAGGTGACCGTCGTCCTCTGCCCGTCGTGTCACCGCAAACTGTCGACCGTGCTCGACCGCGTCGCCGCCGCGGCCGACCGGCAACAGCGCACGCTCGACGACGCGGGCGCTGCCGGCGTCACGCCAGCGTCCGGCGGGAGCGGGGAGAGCGAGGATGACGACGCCGGGGAGGACGCCGGGACCGAGGCCTCGGACGCCGGCGTGGACGCCGCACAGTCCGCCGGCGAGGCGGCTACGGACCGCTCCGGGGACGACCCGCTTGGGGGCGCTACAGCGGCCGACGCCGGCGGCGCAGCGCCGGCCGACCCCGACGACTCGGCGATCGGCGACCGGTCGGCCGACGCCGACACGCCCGCCGCGGACGACGCGCTGGCGACCGGGTCGACGGCGGACACTGCCGAGGACCCCAGCGGGATCACCGTCGAACAGCCGGACCGGCCCGGGACGGACGAGTCCCGCCGCGACGACGGCGATGCCGGCGGGACCGGCGACGGGACCGGGGAGGACGACACCGGCAGCGGGACGGACGGCTGGAGCACCGGCGGGAGCAGCGACGGCGGCAAGTCGAGTGACGACGGCAGGGCGTCGCCGGCCGGCGCGAGCGACGCGCCGTCGCAGGCGACGTACAACCGGGTCGTCCGCTTGCTCCAGAACCGCGAGTTCCCCGTCGAGCGCGACGAGATAGCGACGGTGGCGATGAACGCCTACGACATCCCGCCCGAGGACTTCGACGCCGTCATCCAGACGGCGGTCAACCGCGGCGTGCTGGCGGAGGAGGGGCCGTACCTGAAGAAAGCCGACTGACCGGACGACGCCGGGCGGAGCGCAACGCCTACGGCGTCGGCGGAAGAACCGCGGCGCATGGACCTCTCGACGTTCGTCGAACGATTCGACGAGGAACTGCGCGTCGACGACTACGCCGACGTGGACGCCGCCGCGAACGGCCTCCAGGTCGGCCCCGAGGAGGGAACCGTCGATCACGCCGCCTTCGCGGTCGACGCCGCGATCGAGACGATAGACGCCGCGGCCGACGCCGGCGCGGACGTGCTGGTGGCCCACCACGGCGTCTCGTGGGGCGGGTTCGACCGCGTCACCGGCCGCACGTACGACCGGATAGCGCCGCTGGTCGAGTGCGACCTCGCGCTGTACTCGGCCCACCTGCCGCTCGACGGCCACGAGGAGTGGGGCAATGCCGCCGGCGTGGCCGACCTCCTCGACCTGGCCGACCGCGAGCGGTTCGGCGAGGTCGGCCCGGAGTACGTCGGCCTGCGCGGCCGCGCGGCCGAGCCGTTCGCCGCGGACGACCTCCGGGGGCAACTGGCCGACGCGCTCGACACCGGCGGGCGGGACGTGCAGGTGCTCAACTTCGGCCCGGACCGGATCGAGGACGTGGCGGTCGTCACCGGCAGCGGCGCGGACTGGATCGACGAGGCCGACCGGAAGGGCGTCGACGCGCTGATCACCGGCGAGGGCAAACAGAAGGCCTACCACATGGCCCGCGAGGCGGGCGTGACGGTGTTTCTCGCCGGGCACTACGCGACGGAGACGTTCGGCGTCCGGTCGCTTCAGGGGGTCGCGGAGGAGTGGGGCGTGGAGACGACGTACGTCGACCACCCGACCGGGCTCTGATCTGCCGCGGAGCACCCCGAGACTCCGCGGCTGACAGTCCGGGTCAGTCCGCTGCGGGCTGTCCTCAGTCAGTCCGTGGCCGGCACGCCGCCGTGCGGACGGACCTGTATCGTCCCGTCCTCGTACACGTGAACCACGTACCCCTGGTATCGAAACATCACTTCGTCCGGGGCTTTCCCGTCCTCGAACAGCGCGTCCAGCCCGTCCGGGTCGACGGCCGTGGCGAGGGGGTCCAGCTGCGTCGGCTCGACCCCGGCGGCGTCCGCGATGGCGAGGATGACCTCGGTGCTCGGGTCGTCACGCGCGGGTGGAACTCGTCGACCGTGTGGCTGCTCGCGTCGTTCGTGGCGTCGCTCATTGCCCCGAGGTACGGCCCGCCCGGGTAAAGGTCGGCGGGCTAAATAACTAAACGGCGGAGTCAGACGCTCTCCACCGGACGTCCAGATACGTCGAGGCGAGCTTCCGATGGCCGACCCGCAGGTGCTTGTGGAACGTCGGCCCGGAGACGCCGAGCGCCGCCGCTATCTCCTCGCCGGTCCGCTCGCGCGGCGACTCGTAGTAGCCCGAGAGCAGGGCCATCTTCAGCGCGGTCGCCTGTCGCTCCGTCAGCAGGTCGTCGGCCGGGTCCCGGGTACGCTCGCCCCGGTCCGCTCGGGTGACGTCGCGGCGCGCGACGAGTTCCGCCGTCGGGTACTCCGCCCGGACCGCCTCGACGAAGCTCCGCACCTCCGTGTCCCGGGGGAGTTCGACGCGGAACCACGAGCCGTCCCCGGTGGCGACCGCCTCGCGGACGACGCCGCCGTAGCCGGCGCTGATCTCGTAGAACGACTCGTCGGCGAACCGGAGTTCGACGAGCGGGTCGCCGTCCTCGCGGATCGTCTCGGCCCGGTCGACCGCGTCGCACCCCTCCGCGGCGGCGACGAGCGTCCCGGGGTCGCCGTCCTCGACCGCGAACACGCCGAGGATGGCCCCGTCGGCCGCGACCGTCCCCCGCTGTGTGACCCGCCCCGCGACCGCCGTGGCCGCCTCGGCGAGGGCACAGTCCGGCGCGGAAACCTCGAACTCGACCTCGGTTGCGTCGTCGTCCGCCATCGCGCGTCGGGTCTTGGTCGCGTGGATCGCGTAGCCCGCGATCTCGCCCATCTCGGCGAGCGTCGACCGCTCGACCGGCCGGACCTCGTGGCTGCGCCGGGTCGCGACCGTCAGCGCCCCGTACGACGTGCCGGCGTACGCCACCGGCACGGCGACGACGTCGCGCCCGTCGGCGCGTGCGGTCTGCGGTTCGCCGGTCTCGATCGCGGCCGCGGCGGCCTCGACTCCCGGCTCGTCGCCCCGGTCGAGGCCCGCGTCGACCGACACGCGACAGCGCGGGTCGACGCTGCCGTCGCCGGGGTGCTGGCCGCCGATCCAGGCGACCCGGAACGGCAGCCCCGAGACGGCCGCCTCGCACGTCGTCGTCTCGATCTCCTCGCGGGAGTCGGCGGCCACGAGGTCCATCGTCAGGTCCCGGAACGCGATGTGGGCCCTGTCGTGGTGGGCGAGCGTCGCCCGCTGTGCGGAGAGGTCCCGCTTTCGCTCCGACTGGACGGCGTCGTACACGCCGATCACGATCCCCGCCCCGGCCCCCCAGATCAGCATGTAGCCGGCGAGAAAGCCCGGCTTAATCGTCCCCTGCAGTTGCTGGAACCCGTACGTCCACGCCGCGACGACGGCGATGCCGGCGGTGCCGGCCAGCCCCCACTTCGCCACCGCGGTGCCGTCCCCGCTCCGGTCCCACCGCCCGGTCGTCACGGCGACCCCGACCGCGACCACGGCGACGGACAAGCCGAACGGGACCGCGTTCTCAAGGACCGTCAGCGAGAGCGGGTCGTTCTGGACGAGGAAGTCCTCGTAGACGTCGTACAGGCTGAGCGCCATCACGGTCGCCCCGACGAGCGCCAGTCCCGCGCCGCCGAGCGCCCGCGCTCGCTTCCCGATCATTACCGGGCCTTGGGAGACCACCGGCAAATGTTTCCTGCAATATCTCAGGCGAGCGGGAGTGAAAGGATCGACCGGCACGCCGCCCGGCGTGCCCGCGCGCCGGCGATCGCGGCGTTGAAAGCGCTGGGCCGTCCATCCCATCGCATGACCGAGGACCACGAGGACCCGGAGCGCGAGGAGTTCGCCCACGACCCGGTCGCCCACGCCGAGGCGCGGGCCGGGATGACCGTGGACGACCTCGTCGCGGAGTACGGGAACGCCGGCATCGGCGCGACGGCGCTCCACGAGGCAGTCGACGTGTACGCCGAGATGATCGGGTCGGACGACGTCACCAACTTCTTCGGGCTGGCCGGGGCGATGGTGCCCGCGGGGATGCGCCGGATCGTCGCGGACCTGATCCGGGACGGGCACATCGACGCGCTGGTGACGACCGGCGCGAACCTCACCCACGACGCCATCGAGGCCATCGGCGGGAAACACCACCACGGCCGCGACGAGCAGCCGGGCAAGTCGATGCGCGACCACGACGAGCAGCTCCGCGACGAGGAGGTCGACCGCATCTACAACGTCTACCTCCCCCAGGAGCACTTCGCGCTGTTCGAGGACCACCTCCGCTCGCGGGTGTTCCCAGAGTGCGAGGGGACGGTGAGTATCCGGGAACTCACCGCCGAACTCGGCCGCGCGAACGCCGCCGTCAACGAGGCGGAGGGGATCGACGAGGGCGCGGGCATCGCTGCGGCCGCCTCCGAGCACGACGTGCCGATCTACTGCCCCGCGATACAGGACTCCGTGCTCGGCCTGCAGGCGTGGATGTACTCCCAGACGAGTGACTTCTCGCTGGACGCGCTCGGGGACATGACGCCGCTGACGGACCTCGCGTTCGACGCCGACCGCGCCGGCGCGATGGTCGTCGGCGGCGGCGTCCCGAAGAACTTCGTGCTCCAGACGATGCTGGTCGCCCCTTCGGCGTACGACTTCGCGGTCCAGCTGACGATGGACCCGCCCAACACCGGCGGGCTCTCCGGCGCGACGCTGGACGAGGCCCGCTCGTGGGGGAAAATCGAGAAGGCCGGCCGCAACGCCAGCGTGTACGCCGACGCGACGATCACGCTCCCGCTGGTCGTCGCGGCCGCCCGCGAGCGCGTCGGCGAGTAGCCGGTCGCGGCGGTCGCCGCCCGGACCTGTCGCCGTCGAAACCCGTCGGTTGAGGCATCCGGAAACCTATCCCGTTCGGTGGCCTACGGCGGGTAATGGCACAGGAGACGCTCGAAGCGGAGGCGGTCGAGACGGTCGTGGGCGACGAGCGGGCCGCGCTGAACCGGATGGACCTCGTCAGCACGCTGCTCGACGACGCCGTTCGGGTCCCCGGCACGGAGTTCAAGGTCGGGCTGGACCCCATCGTCGGGATCCTGCCGGTCGCCGGCGACTCCGTGATGTCGCTGGTGTCGCTGTACGTCGTCCTCGAGGCGGTCAACCTCGGCGCACCGGCGACGCTCGTCGCGCGGATGCTTGGAAACGTCGTGCTCGACGCCGTGATCGGGTCGATCCCGGTCCTCGGGACCGTCTTCGATGCGGCGTGGAAGGCGAACCGGCGGAACGTCCGCCTCGTCGAGCGCCACCTCGACACCGGTCAGTAGTCGGCGGTCAGCCGCCCCCAGTCGAGCCGGAGGTAGTGGTACAGCGTCCCCGTCAGCCCCGAGTCCGCGATCCGCCGGCCGGAGGTCTCGACCAGCACGGCCGGGCAGTAACCCGTCTCGGCCAGCCGCCCGAGCCGCCGGCTGAACGCCGTGTCCTCGTTGGGGACGGCCGGGAACCCGCCCGCCTCGCGGTACGTCGCCGCGTCCACGAAGCAGTTGAAACCGGGCAGGACCGGCCGCGACAGCCGCGGAAACAGGTGGTTTATCGTCCACTCCATCGGCTTCGCCCGCAGCGGCCCGGTTATCCGACAGCGCGAGGAGGCGGCGGCCAGCCCCTCGCCCGCGACGAAGTCGAGCATCGACTCGACGTAGCCCGGCCGGGGGACGGTATCGGCGTCGACGAACGCGAGCCAGTCGCCCCGCGCGTGGCACGCCCCCAGGTGGCGCGCGTTGCCGATGCCGCTGGTCGACTGGCGGTACACCCGCGCGCCGCGCTCGGCGGCCACCTCGGCGGTGCCGTCGCGGGGGCCGCCCACCACGACGACCGTCTCGTACTCGCGGTCGGTGTCCTGTGCCGCGATGCCGTCGAGCGCCGCCGGCAGGTAGGCCGCCTCCCCCTTGGCCGGGACGACGAAGCTCACGGCGGGGTCGCCTCCGTCGGCCATCGTCCGGCAGTCCACCGCTGTCGGTGTTAGTTCTTGTGTCGGCCGTGGCCGGCCGCACACGGCAACGGTTGTATCAACACGAACAATTATTATAGTCCGGCCCGTCGGATCGCCCGTCCGATGCATTCGCTCGTACCGGGGTCCGTCTGATTCTCCGACCGCCGTCCAGCGCCGCGACCGCCCGAGCCAACGACCCCACATGTCAGAGACCACGCAGCGACCCGCCGCGAGCACCGAGCCGAAACCGACGCCGACGACCGACCGGTCCGCCAGCGACGCCGCGCCGATGGCGTTCGACCCCCACGGCACCGCCCGCCTCCCCAACGCCGTCGACGGCGAGAACGGGGCGATGCCCGACCCCGACCGCGGACGGAACGGTCAATAGGGCACGGGCGCTACGTCCGCCCGGCCGATGACGAGGCGACCGGGCCGAGCCGGCTGGCACCCGGCGACGACGAGCCCTATGAGTGCCGAGGCCAGATTTCTATCCACACATTCACGGCGAGAAGTGAATAAACGTCAGAGAATAACGCCTGCTCCACTCTGCGGGAACACAGTTGTTCGGTGAGGTCGGATAGAGAATACTTCAAGGCATCACATAGCACTTGTGATTCTTGAGTGGTGTCCTCTACCCACTTACCAGTCACAAGCGTTGTCTGGAAAACAAGCAATATTCTCCCTTGCTTTGCGGGGGGTTCGTATCGTTGACAACGTAATTAGACAAGGTATTATTTTCATCAAGATATACACATCTGAGAGAAAATCCGAGGTCAGCATCATCAAGTTCTCATTCAAAGACCACCGTTTATTATCTCCTTGATGATTATATGGTTTAATAGTGCATCTCGACGGGTTATTTCGTACTTCTCAGACTCTCCTGTCCCGTGGTAATTCCCCATCCGCAAAATAGAGTAACCGGAACCCTCCTCGTTCTTAGCCTTTATAGTCTCGTACGGGTTTCGGTCCTGCGACACGGCCAATTACTCAGGAAGATCTACCTGCCATCTGGGTGGCGCTCATCGCGTATTCGCTGTCTTTGCAGTAGCCGACTCTCCTGATCCGATACCGTTCTCTATGACCTCCCAGGTGGACGTGTCCTCCGCGAAGATTCCCAGTGGGTTCTCCGTACGGGTTCGCTCATCGCCGTCCCATGACGACAGCTCGGGATACCAGTACTGGATGCCGCCCAGTCCCGCTTCACGACCGACCCGGTTCGCCGTCTTGAACAGCTCGTTTCGCTGGGAAAGCGGCAGATCGTCTTCCGGATCGACGACCACACCGAACTCCCCCAAGTACGCCGGCTTGCCTACCTCCTCGTGGGCCTTCCGGACGTGCGAACGAACGTACTCGCCAAACTCTTCTGCGGAACGGACGGTTGTGCTATCGCCGTGGCGTGCAACCGGGTACTCATGGAACGAGCAGACGTCTATGGCGTCCGACTGGTGGGTCTCAACGTACGCATTGCGGCGATTCCACGACTCGTAAACGTCGCCGGTTGCCCCGTGCATTCCCGTACCGATGAGGTGGTGGTCGTCCAGCGATCGGATGTGACGGGCAGCACTATCGTACCAGTCGGCGAGGGACTCGCCTCTACGGTCGTCGAGATACTCCACCTCGTTTCCTACCTCCCAGGCCATGATAGTGGGATCCTCGTGGTACGAGAGCCCCGTAAGTTGGTTCTCACGTGTCAGGAACCGCTCGATGTAGTTGTGGTAATAGGCGTTGGCCTGCTCGTCGTCGAAAAATTCGTTGTGGCTGTCGGCCGTCGACGACCAGTCGGCATACGCTGCAGGGCTGGGGGCGAGGTCTGGTCCGTACCAGTTCATCAACAGTGGCAACACTAGTCGGATGCCGCGCCGCTTGGCCGCCAAGACTATGTAGTCGAAGTGGTCGAACCAGCTGTCGTCGAACTCGTCGGGGCCCAGGTGGACCTGCGTCCCGGTCCATCCCGGCGGAAAGAACCACGTTCGGACGACGGACACATCGTGTTCGGCGACGTAATCCAGAAGCGCGTCCACGTGCTCGGTACCCCAACGCTTGACCGAGAGGTTGTTAAGGTTCACTCCCCTGTATCGGAAGCTCGATCCATCAACCGTGAAGTCGGTGCCGTCGGTCCCTACGAAAGACGTCGGGTATCGCTCGACACTGAGTACGGTTGTTGCCCGGTCGTACTCTTCGTAGCCGACTGAGACCGTCGCAGAGAGTTCGTGATCGCCGACCTGTGGGACCATGAGATCCATCGATATCTCGCGGGAGTTACCGGCGGAGAGGTCTACCTCCTGGAGCCCGGCATCGCTGCCGGCGACTGTGAGCTTGACGCGGACGGTCACGGCCGCTGTTCCCTCGTTTGCGACCTCGACACCGATCGTTGCTGGCCGTGTCTGGCGAACGGTGTCTGTCTTGACGCGAAGTTCGGAAATGACGGGGTCCGGTGCTTGTGTTGTCGTTTCGGTTGAGGATGGCTCGGCCGTCTCAGTCGAAGTTGGTTCGGTTGTGCCGGTCGCTGTCGACTCCGGCGTCGTAGTTCCCGCCGTGGGGCCCGGAGTATCCGTCGGTGCATCACTATCATCACTAAACGCTGAACACCCGGCTAACATGGCACTGGTAGTAACGATGCTCCCGAGGTAGGCCCTTCGGCGCAATTCTCTATCGAAAACCCGTTCGCTATTTTCTGCCTCCGGTTCAGGAGCCTTGTCTGCCATGGCAGCCCCAAATGTCGGCACGCATATATACATAATGCCAAACAAGCAGGTTCCTGGTTTGTTCTCAATGAGCGCGTTCTCGTTCCCCGAGTGTTCGAAATGGACTTGTTCACGTTCGCAGCTTTCTAATTCGCACTGACGAGTTACAACAGAAGCTTTCAGCCGAACAAGGCGGGAACTCAGGGAATAATCCACATCTTGGTAATATCAAACAAGCACACAAGCTGGCATTTTCCAGACAGATTGCGTGAGACTGTAGAATAATACTCTCCGTCATGTCCAATATGACTGCCGTGAATGTTATGGGAATATCCTGGGTCGATCACGGATTAAGCGGATTCGACAGACCAGTTAATCACAATCACTCTGGATAGATTGAGAGTCGTGAGTGGCGAGGCCGACCTTCCATCCATACAGTTGCGAGAGGGAGTGGACGAACGTCGGAGAATTGCGTCTGCCACTTTCTGAGGGGGTTCAGCACTACGGCGGAGCTGTATCGTTGACGGATTTCTCAAGGAGGGTCAGAAACGAACTATCGTATCGTTCGCCGACGTGATTCACGTTCCAGAGGCCGGATTCCCGAATCTCTTGGCTTTGGCTGTACCGACCGAGCCATTGATCTCTCCGTGGGTCGATAGACTTCTTGTCGAAATTACTGAGAAGGGCGATAGCGTTCCGTTCGAGATACACTCGGTCACTGTCGGCGCTCGGTTCGTCGTTTAGGTTCACCCAGAGGAACGGCTGTTCACGGATGTACGTGCTCACCCGTCGTTCGAGGACGTATTCCTCGTCACGGACCTCCGACCGCTCACGGTCGATGCTCGACCAGCGTTTGTCCCAGTCGGGGTAGTCGTCGTGCAGGTCGTGCTTCTCGATCATCGCCTCGCCGACGCGCTTGCGATACACGGAGCCGCGGTGAGCGCCCCCGTGGGGATGGTTGGAACTCCCGCTGCCCGTTCCGTAGTGTTGTTTCAGCCTATCCCAGAGCGACGTGCTGCTTCCTTCAGAAACCGCGTGTGTTCCGACGCGAGTTACGCGCAATTGGTCAGGCGAGTCGCGTGTTTCGCCCGGTTCGAGGAAGAAGTAGACGCCGCGGTCGGGCCAGTCCATGTATCCGGTGCAGTTCTTGAGCTTCCGTGTACCGTCGACTCGTTGCTCAAGGTCGTCGAGCAGTGAGTAGAAGCAGTCGAGGTCGTCCTGACGAGCCATTATTACGGTATTCCTCTCATTCACGCACAAAGAGTTTCACCACTCGGTACGACGACTTCGGAGAGAACGACGGATGGACATACTGCATCATGGATAGATCGTGAGCCGTGACTACCGAGGCCAGCTTTCCATCCGGACAGTCGTGAGGAGAGGTGGCGACCGGCGGAGAACTGCCTCCGTTACTCCCACGTTACCCGGATACTACTCCCATTTGCGACCAAATAATGATTACCGCACCCGTATAGCCGAACATCGGGTCGATGTTCTCAAGCGGGGACCGGGTCGCCGACAGCGAGGAGGCGGAGACGGAGACGGACACGGTCCCTCCCGGAGGCGACCCCGACGACCCGGCCTCCCGGCTGGTTCGGTGGGTTCTCCTGACCGGGGATCGACGGGTGCTCGCACTCGTTACGGAGGTCGTCATCCTGTCGGCGTTGCTGGCCGTCGGGACCGTCTGGGAGTTCGAGATGGAACGACTCGTCACCGAGACACGGGCGGTTCAGACGCTGTTCAACACGTTACTCGGGGGGATCATCCTCTTCGTCTCGGTCGTGCTCTCGATCAATACCGCGGCCCTGGCTCAGGAGTTCGCTCCTCTCCAGGTCAAACTGGCACGCATCGAGGACTCCATCGAACTACAGGTCGAACTGGAGGAACTCGTGGAGGACGGCATCAGCCCGGCCGGGCTACAGCCGTTCCTCGAATACGTTATCGCGGCGATCCACTCCGAAGCGGATACGCTCCGGGCAGCCGATGGCTCCACCGACGACGAGCAAGTGAGGGCGGACCTGCTCGCCTTCGTCGACGAGATCAACGCACGGCTGTCGCTGATCGAGGACCGCATTCGGAGAACCGACCCCCGCGTTTCCAGCCTCCTTTTGAGCACGCTCGATTACCCCTACGCCCGTCACATCAACGTGACCCGCCGCCTGAAAGCCGCTCACGGGGCCGAGTTCACCGAATCGGACCGGGAGTCACTCGAGACGCTGCTCCAGGTACTCACGATCCTCGCGTCCGGTCGGGAGTACTTCACGACGCTGTACTTCAAGCGGGAGCTCCGGAACCTGTCGAGTTCCCTCCTCGTCCTCTCGCTCCCGGTCATCGTCTTCACGTCGTACGTCCTGCTCGCGATGGATGCCGGACTCTTCCCGGGGGCGACGCTTCCGGGGATCGAATCGCGGCTCCTCTACGTCAGCCTCGCGTTCGTCATCGCGCTCTCGCCGTACGTCCTCCTCAGTTCGTACATGCTTCGCATCCTCACCGTCTCGAAACACTCCCTCGAATCGACCGTGTTCTCACTCTAGGGGCGAACCGGGGAGCCGTCGCCCGTCGCAACGCACCCCCGGGCCGCACCGGCTACGGCCGGTCGAGAAACAGCGTGAGGTGGCTGACGATGGTCTTGCTCTCCAGCCCGCCCGCCAGCGCGCCCGAGAGGACGCCGATGGTACTGATGAACGCGCCCGTCCGGACGAGGTCGACGACCCCCACCGTAGGGTCCTCGAGGCTCGGCCAGTCGGACATCAGGTTCGGCGGGAAGACGACCAGTTCGATGACGAGGATGATCGCCCACACGAGCGCGAACAGGCCGAGCATCGCCAACAGGAGGACGAGAAAGACGGTGACGTTGACGAGCGCGGTGTGTTCGGTGACCACCCGGTGGCGCTTCCGGGGGAAGGTGAGGTTCTGCGCGAAGAGGAGGTAGAGGGCGGCGACGAGGACGCTCGCGGCCGCGAACAGCGCGGCGGTCGCGTTGCCCATGTGGAAGCCGACGTCCCAGGACTCGGCGCTGAACACGATGACCAGCGTCGGCGTCACCGCCGCGGTCGACAGTTTCGGGAGGGAGAGCGGCAACAGGGGAGCCCGGCTCTCGACGAGCGCACGCGCGACTCGACCGGCGTTCCGGACGGCGCTTCGCCCGTGGAACGCGAGCCGGGACGCCGGCCCCCGGGGACGGGCTTCGGCCGCGGGTATCTCCCCGGCGATCCGGTGCAGGCGTGTCTCGACGTCGGCGTCGACGGGCGGGACGGCCCGCCGGTCGGGGTCGAACCGGAACGGCTCCATGACGCCGCCGTCCGCATCGCGGTGTCGAGCGCCGAGCACGTGGCCGACGAGGTGGACCAGCAACGTCGCCGCGTTCCATCGGACGGCCTCGTCGTCGAGCGGGCGCTCGGGGCGGTCCCGCGAACCGGTGCGGAGCTGGCGGGTCGACACCACGGCGACGCGCGCGAGCGGGGACGCGAGCCCCGGGACGAAGCGCTCCCTGCTCGACACGAGGGGGACGTCGGTCACGACGACGACCGTGTCGTACGGCCCCTGAACCATCCGGTCGGCCGCGCGGTCGAGGAACTCCGAGGGCCTGCGCCGGTCGTGGTCGGCGAGTTGCGCGGCGTCGCCGAGGTAGAACCGCCAGGAGACGTCGGTCGCCGACGCCAGTTCGTCGACCGCGTCCTCGGCCGCCCGCGCGGCGAAGGCGCGGAGCCCCTCGGGGTCGGTCCCGGGACCGTGAGCGACCAGCACCCCGACGTCGACCCGCAGATCGAGGGCACCCTCGCGCTCGGCCGCGACCAGTTCGGGCGTCTCGCGCCGGCGGGGCCGGGGTCCACTCATCCGGGGTACCGTCCATCGTCCGCACACTAATGCCTGGGGCGTGACCCGGGGCCGGACGCCGTCGCCCGGCTAAACCCCGGCCGGGAACGGCGTCACGACTCCCCGGCGCGGTCGGAGTAGTGCGGGTCGCCGTGGCGGAACATGTCGAGCATCATCCGCTCGAACCGGTCGCCGTCGACGGATTCGACGACGCGGGTGCGCGGTTCGCCGTCGGTGACGCCGAGTTCGTCGACCATGCTATACCCGCGGGTCATCCCCTCGCGGTCGTCGACCTCGACGTAGTAGCGCTCGGCCGCCTCGACGAGGTCGGGTTCGATGAGCGACGCCAGCGTGATCGAGTCGGGCTGGGTCGTCACGTCGGCTTCGAGCGAGTCTCGGTCCGCCTGGGCGTTGAACTCCCGGACGGCGCTGGTGATGGTGACGAAAAAGTCCGACAGTTCGGTGTCTATCGCCGCTATCTCCTCGAAGGTGTCGGCGTCGAACAGCGAGTCCCGGAGCGCGATCCCCCAGTCGACCAGCGTCACGTCGAACGCCTCCAGCACCATCCGGGCGGCGTCGGGGTCGACCCAGAAGTTGTACTCCGCGGCGGGCGTGATGTTGCCGAGGTCGTTGACCGCGCCGCCCATGACCCACACCTCGTCGAGCAGTTCCGGGAGGTCGGGTTCGCGCTGGAGCGCGAGCGCGACGTTCGTCAGCGGCGCGATGCAGGCCAGCGTCACCTCGCCCGGGTGCTCCCTGGCGGTGCGGACGATGGCGTCGACGGCGTGTTCCTCCGCGGACTCGATGCCGGTGTCCGGGAAGAGGTCGCCGCCGAGGCCGCCCTCGCCGTGGACGTACTCGGCGTACTCGTGCTCCTTCAGCAGCGGCGACTCCGCGCCCTCGTAGACCGGCACGTCGTCGGCGACGCCGGCCAGGTCGAGCGTGTACTTCGCGTTCTCGACCTCGTACTCGAACGGGACGTTCCCGGCGCAGATCGTCACGCCCTCCAGTTCGACGCGGTCCGAGAGCGCCGCGAGGAGGATCGCCTGCGTGTCGTCGCCGGCGGTGTCCGTATCGAGCAGCAGTCGGCGGGTTGAACGTGAACTCATGCCACCCGTTTGCGAACGCCCGTTCAAAAAAGCCGTGAAACCGTGGGGAATCGCCGCGCCGCCGTCCGATTCGTCGAGCACGCGTCCCCGCGTCCGACCGCCGTCGACCGCGCTCGGCGGCGTCCGGGCGCACGGTGTGGGTTCAAAACATTGTACTACTAAAATTAGTACTTCTATAAAATAGTATAAGGGGAGTCAGCGTGAAGCGTAGCGCGCAACATGAACCATACGACTCGACGACAGGTACTGAAGCTGAGCGGCGCAACCGTCGCGGCGACCGCGTTCGGCGTCGGCACGGCGTCGGCGGAGTCGTCGCCGTGGCAGTCGGTGAAGAGCCCGGTCGACGTCACACTGCACGACGTCGAGACGACCGCGCGAAACGAGTTCGCGGTCGGCAGCAGCGGCGTCGTGGTCGAGCGGACCGACCGCGGGTGGACGAAGGTCATCGGGGACGGCCCCGCCAGCAACGGCCGGAGCCTCTACGGCGCGGACGTGACCGACGACGGGAAGCGGCTCTGGTTCGTCGGGTCGAGCGGCGGGATCGGCGAGTACGACGTGGAGACGGGGACGCTGGTCGACCGGTCGGCCCCCAACGACGTGACGAACAACTTCCGCGACGTGGCGGTCACCGGGCCGGCCGACGACGCGAACGTGTACGTCGCCGGCGACTCCGGCAGCGTCTACTACAGCTTCGAGAACGGCGCGAGCGGAACGTGGAACTACGTGGCGGTCGGCCAGGGGGCCGGCATCCGGGCCATCGACTTCCACGGCGAGCGCGCGGGCCACCTTATCAACGGGAACGCGAAGGTGTTCTACACCGAGGACGGCACGACGTGGAACCGCACGGGCATCGCCGACGCCGACGTGTCGCTGTACGGCATCGACTCGGACGGCAAGGAGGACGTGTGGGTCGCCGCCGGCAGCGGCGTCGTCTACCGCTACCGGCCCGACGCCGAGGGGACCCCCAAGTGGTTCCGGACGTCGGTCGGCGAACCGGGCCTCCGCGACGTCGAGGTCGGGGATGGCGCGGGCTACGCGGTCGGCAATTCCGGTGCCGTCTTCGAGCGCGGCGACGGCTCGTGGGCGCGCGAGGAGACGCCGACGGGGCAGGGCCTCAAGTCGGTCGTCCGCGGGGCCGACAACGACATCGCCGTCGGCGCGTCCGGGGCGATCCTCGAGACGAACCCCGACGCCGGCTCCGACCCAGGCTCCGGCGGTGGCGACGGCGGCGACGGCCTGCGGCGGTCGTCCACGGGGACCAGCGAGTCAAAGAGCCTCACGTTCACGCTGGAGAACGTCGGCGAGGAGTCGGTGACCGTCGAGGAGTTCGCGCTGGATACTGACGTCCAGGTCGAACGGATCGAGCGCTCCGGGGCGGAGGTCGTCCTGGAGGGCGACGCGGTCGGGACCGCCGACAGCGCCGACGGCTTCCCGGTCGACGGCGCGCCCCGTGCGCTGGACGAGCCGGCGACCTTCGACCCGGGGACCACCGGGACGGCCGATTTCGGGCTGTACGACGGCGGCAACGTCGGACTGACCGTCGAACCCGCCGCCGAGAAACCGTCCTCGAGCTACCTCAGCGCCACGCTCGTGTACGGCGACGGGACGACCGGGACGTTCCACTTCGCGGTGACGAACGTCAACTCCTGACCGGGCGGCACGCGGGGCGGTGACGCCCCGGCCGCGCGGCCGCTACACCCGCGGCTGTCGGCCGTAGCGGGCGGAAAAACGGGTTCTTTAATCGATGTGGCCTTCGCGCCGAAGCTGGTCGGCGTCCTGACCCGTGTAGCGCCACTCGATGTTTGCCTTCTCGTCCTGCCAGTCCCACGGTTCGACGAGCACGACGTCGTCCTCTTCGATCCAGGTCCGGTACTTCATGCGACCGGGGATCCGGCCCATGCGGCTCTTGCCGTCCTCACAGCGGACCCGTACGTGGTTGCCGCCGTTGTGTTCGGTCACCACGGCGAACAGTTCGTCGTCGTCTGGCATTCGGAGGTTCCGACGCCCTGATTCTTCACTCACTACCGGTTATAGGCGGCGGCCACGTTTAAGGTCTTGGAGAGTCGTGTTAACGATCCCCACATCACGTTCCCCTCCCCGTATCGGGGCCACGCGCGGCGGTGCCGGCGACGGCGCGCCGCGACCGACAGTATATGTGTCCCGTGGCCCTACGAGGGGTATGAGCGACGATTCCGAGGAGATCCCGGTCACCGCAGCGAAGCCGGACAGCCCGATCCACGTCACCGGCACCGACCACATGACGCTTATCGGCAGCAACGAGGAGGACACCGTCGAGTTCTACCGCGACCTGCTGGGCATGCCGCTGGTGCTCCGGCAGCCGAACCTCGACGACCCGGACTCGACGCACCTGTTTTTCGACACCGGCGACGGCCGCATCATCACCTTCTTCGTCACGGACGACCGGCAGTCGAACCCCCAGCCCCACCGCCACCGGGCGGGGTCGGTCCACCACCTCTCCTTCAGCATCGACCCCGAGCGCTTCGCCGACGTGAAGCAGGCGCTGGACGAGGCCGGCCACGGCTACAACGAGTTCGACCGCGGCATCTTCCACTCGCTGTACACGCGCGACCACAACGGGCTGGTCATCGAACTGGCGACCGACAAGTACGACGTGCCCGACGACCGCCGCGGCGAGGTGCTGGCGACGGCCCAGCGGATCCGCGTCGAGGACGGGTCGGACTTCGCCGAGGCCGAGCACCTGGAGGCGGCGCTGGAGGAACTTGGCATCGACAGCGAGCCGGTCGAACTGCCCGACGCGCCGACGGGCGCGGGCGTGGAGTGATACTGTCGGCTGTAAGCCCGTGAACGATCTCGGCACCCCGAAGTGCCGGATCCCTTCTGAAGTTACAGCCGACAGTATGGTCGGCGACACGCGTTGACCCGCCCGGACGTCGCTGCGGCGGCGCGTCCCGGCGGACCCTGCTGGATACCGACAGTTTTTCCCGGTGGGCCGGAAACCGCTTCGCCGGCACCGTGAGCACGGACCGGACGATAGACGCCGACGCGATAGAGGAGTACCGGGAGCGGGTGGACAACCCGATCTGGCAGCTGTTCCGGCGCTACGGCCGCGGGAGCCGCCGTTGGTTCGCCGTCGGCCTGCTGGCGAGCGTGCTGGCGCGCTTTCTCTCGCTGGTCCCGCCGGTCGTCCTCGGCACCGCGCTGGACGCGGTGTTCCGGGACGACGAGCCGTTCGAACTGCCGCTCGTCCCGGCGGGGTGGCTGCCCGACACGGCGTGGGCGCAGTTCGAGTTCTCCGTCGCCGCGATGACCGTGGCGATGGTCGGGGCGGCGCTGCTCAACTTCGTCCGGCAGTCGACGCTCAACCTCTTCTCCCACCGCGTGAAACACGAGGTGCGGACGGCGACCTACCAGCGGATGCAGCGCCTCGACATGAGCTTCTTCAACGAGGTGCAGACGGGCGAACTCATGTCGATCCTCTCGAACGACACGAACCGGCTGGAGCAGTTCCTGGACGACATGATGAGCCAGGCCATTCAACTGGGCGTGCTCCTGCTCGGGACGGCCGTCGTGCTCGTCTGGATCAACCGCCAGCTCGCGGTCGTGACGCTGTTTGTCATCCCGGTCGCCGGGCTGTTCACCTACTGGTTCATGCGGCTGGCCGAGGACCGCTACGCCGACGTCCGGAGCTCCGTCGGCGACCTGAACAGCCGCTTGGAGAACAACCTGAACGGCATCGAGGTGATCAAGGCGAGCAACACGGAGGACTACGAGGACGAGCGCGTCCGCGAGCACTCCTACCGCTACTTCCGGCTGGACTGGCTCGCCCTGCGGCTGAACTTCATATATCGCCCCGGGCTGCAGGCGCTGACGGCCGTCGCATTCGTCGCGACGTTCGTCGTCGGCGGCGTCTGGCTCCTGCGGGGGCCGCCGGGGCCCTTTACCGGCGGGCTGAGTGCCGGCGACCTCGTCATCTTCCTGTTGCTCACCCAGCGACTCGTCGAGCCCCTCGCCCAGATGGGCAACATCGTGGACCGCTACGAGGACGCCCGCGCCTCGACCAAGCGCATCCTCGGGCTGATGGACCTGCCGACCGGCGTCGATGAATCCCCCGACGCCGTCGAACTCGACGACGTGGACGGCCGCGTCGAGTACGACGACGTGACCTTCGGCTACGACGAGTCGCCCGTCCTGCGGGACGTCGACTTCGCGGTCGAACCCGGCGAGACGGTGGGGCTGGTCGGGCCGACCGGCGCGGGCAAGACGACGGTCGTGAAGCTCCTGCTCCGGCTGTACGACGTCGACGAGGGCGCGGTGCGGGTCGACGGCCACGACGTCCGCGACGTGACCGTCGAGAGCCTCCGGGACGCGATGGGCTACGTCGGACAGGAGAACTTCCTGTTCGACGGTACGGTGCGCGAGAACATCCGCTACGGCGAGTTCGAGGCGAGCGACGAGGCCGTCGTCGAGGCCGCGAAGCGCGCGGAGGCCCACGAGTTCATCACCAACATGTCGGAGGGGTACGACACCGACATCGGCGAGCGCGGCGTGAAGCTGTCGGGCGGCCAGCGCCAGCGCGTCGCCATCGCGCGCACCATCCTCCAGCGCCCGTCGATCCTGATCTTCGACGAGGCCACGTCCGCGGTCGACACGGAGACGGAACTGCTGATCCAGCGCTCCATCGACGACCTCGCGGCCGACCGGACGACGTTCGTCATCGCCCACCGGCTCTCGACGGTGCGGGACGCCGACACGATCCTCGTCGTCGAGGACGGCGAGATAGTCGAGCGGGGCACCCACGACGAACTCATCGACGCGGACGGCCTCTACGCCAACCTCTGGCGGGTGCAGGCCGGCGAGCTCGGCGACCTCCCGGCGGAGTTCGTCGAGCGGGCCAGCGAGCGCGTCGCGGGGGGCGCGGTCGACGCCGGCGAGGACTGACCGCGGCGCTGCTCGCACGCCCGTCGGTCCCGCCGGGACGGCCGCGCTCCGGGGGAGCCGACGGGGGTCGCGGAACGGCGACCCGACGGAAAATACTTGTCCGTTATCCGGTTATTTCCACCCGTATGCCCTGCATCACCCGCCGCCGCGCCCTCCAGTGCTGTGCCGGGCTACTCGCGGCCACCGCCGGCTGTAACGACATCGACCGCTCCGCCCAGCCGACCACCCAGCCGTCCGGCGGGGCGGTCGGCGACTACGAGACGGTCGCACTGCGCTCGGACGGACCCATCGTCGCCGACAACCGCGACGAGGACACCGACGGCCGCAGATCCGTCTCCGCGCTGCTCCGGTCCGCCAGCGAGGACCGGATTCGGTTCGTCGCCGACCACGAGCGGGCCGACGACGCCCGCGCGTTCGTCGAGGACACGCGGTTCGACGACGCGTCGGTGTTCGTCGAGCAGAGCCGGGTCGGCGAGTGTTATCACCGCGAGGTCATGTCGGCGTCGCGCTCGGGGAACCGCTTCTCCGTGGAGTTCTGCGAGGTCCTCAGGGACGCCGGGATCGCCTGCGAGAAGGACGCGTCCGACGTACAGGCGACGTTCGTCCGCCTGCCCTTTGCCTTCGAGGACGCCCCGGAGGGCTACTCGCTCGGGTACGGCGGGAACTGCCCCGCCGCGGGGGGTGAGGAGCGATGACGAGCACCCGCCGCCGGTTCCTCGCGACCGCGGGGACCGCCACGACGGCCGCGCTCGCCGGGTGTGCCGACCTCTGGAGCCGCGAGGCCGAGGCCCCGTCGTTCGACGCCGACGCGCTCCGGGCGGTGGCGGCGCTCCCGTCGCCGGACCTCCCGGAGGCGCTACCGGTCCCGCCGGCCGCCGAGTACCGCGCGTCGGCGCGTGACCACGCGGAGACGCTGCTCGACGCGGTCCCCGACCCGCTCACCGCCGACGACGTGCCCAACGAGGTGGTCCGGGACCACGTCGCCGGGGAGCGGGAGGGCGCGCGGTCGGCCCTCGACAGCGCCGCGGACGCGGCGACGCCGACGGCGGCGCTCGGGACCCTCCGGACGGCGCGTTGCCGCGCGGCGAACGCCGAGGCGACGTACGCGGCCGCCCGGGACGGACGCACCCGCGAGGACGCGCTGGCGGGCCGCGAAGCGGTCCGCTCCACCCTCGACGACCTCCGGGGGCGACTGGCCCACGAGGGCGACGACCCGGTGGCGACCCTGCTCACGGACGCCACCGTCGAGCACTACGCCCGCCGGGCCGGGGAGATGCTCGACCGCGCGACCGAGACGAACGAGAGCGGCGCGCTCGCGGTCGGCGAGGCGGCCCAGCGCGTCGAGTGGGCGCGGTCGTTCGCCGCCGACGGGGCGCACGTCCGCGACCGCTTCGCGGCGGCCCAGACGGCCCCACGGGCGTGGGACGGCCGCTTCGCCGACGTCGCCCGCGCGCTCGCCGCGGACGCCCGGTCCCGCTTCGACGACATCCCGGACGGGTACGCCGAGGACCCGGACGGCGAGTTCGGCCGCGACATCGCCGACACCCCCGCCGAAGACCTCGTCTCGGAGGCGTACAGCGGGGCGCGGTACGCGGTCGAGTCGCTCGGGGACCCCGCCGAGCGCCCGGCCAGCGCCGCCCTCGACGGCTGCCGGGCCGACCGCGAACTGCGCGCGTTCGAGCGCGTCCGCGAGGCGGTCGACGACGGAGCGTACGACACCCCCGAGGGGGGCGCCGCGGTCCGGACGGCGAAACTCGACGCCGTCGAGGCGGTCGAGCGGGCGCGCGCCGGCGACCACCTCACGCGGCGCGTGCTCTCGGCGGCGGCGTTCGAACTCCGCGGCGGCGACCAGTGTCTCGTCCGGTACGGGGAGGTACAGGACGACGTCGGCAGCGTCTCCTGGGCCGTCGCCTACTACGGCTACGCGACCGCGCGGGCCGAGGCCGTCCCCGGCGCGGTTGCCCGGATCGAGGGGCTGCTCCGCGGGGAACGGCCGCGCGACCCCCACGACTAAACCGGGGGTCGTGGTAGACCGCCCCGATGAACGACGCAGACCCGACGGACGTCCGCGGCGTCACGGTCCGGGGCGACTCGGACGGGACGCCCGTGGTGTTCGTCCACGGCGCGACGCTGACGCGGAGCCAGTGGCTCCCACAGGCGGCGGCGATGGACGGAATTCGCGCCGTGGCGTTCGACCTGCCGGGCCACGGCGAGCGCGCGGACGAGCCGTTCCGCTTCGAGCGGGCGCTTGACCTCCTCGACCGCGTCATCGACGAGGCCGCCGGCGGTCGGGCCGTCGTCGTCGGCCTCTCGCTGGGCGGCTACCTCGCCACGTCGTACGCCGCGCGCAGCCCGGAGAAAGTCGAGGCGCTGGTCATCTCCGGCAGCAGCGCAAACCCGACTGGGCTGCTCGGCGTCCTCACGCGGGTCGCCGGGGCGGTCACGCGGCTCGCCAGCCGGAGCGGGCTGGTCCGCCGGGCCTACGGCGCGCTCTGGAAGCGCGCGCTGAAGCGGTTCGACCTCCGGGACGACCACCGGCGGGCCATCGCCGACGCCGGCTTCTACCTGCGGCCGTTCGGCGAGGCGGGCCGTGACCTGGCGGGCCGCGACTTCCGCGCCGAGTTCGGCCGCTACCCCGGCCCGGCGCTCGTGTTGAACGGCGAGGGCGACGCGCTCTCGCGGCGGGGCGAGGCCGCCCACGCGGCGGCCACCACCGACGCCCGCGTCGAGGTGCTCGACGACGCCGGCCACACCTGCAACCTCCACCGGGCGGCGGCGTACACCGAGGCCGTCGAGCGGTTCTACCGGGAGGCGGCCCCCGCGGAGGTCGGCCGTGGCGGGCGGTGACGGGGGTCGACTCTCGCGCCGCGGGTGGCTGCGGGCGTCCGGGGGGACGCTCGCCGGCGCGATCGGCGGGGGCCGTCTGGCGGAACCGCGGAGCCGGCGGTCGGCGGCGGCCGAGCGGGGAAACGCGGGAGAGCCGCGGACCGACGCGGACGGGCGCGACGACTTCCTCTGGCTGAGCGGCGCGATGCTCGCCGACGCCGGCGTCCGCGACAACGCCCTGGCGTTCGCGGCCCGCAACGACCTCGCCGCGGTGCTCGTCGTTGCGGACCTGACCGCGCCGGACCTGCTCGACGGCCTCCGCCCGCACTTCGACGCCGCGGCCGAGTTCGGGGTCGACCTGTGGCTGGACGTCGGCATCCTGCAGGTCCCGGCCGCGTCGGTGGCCGAGGACGGGGCCGCCCGGGAGCGCCACCTCGACGGGCTGCGCGACGTCGTGGCGCTGTACCACGACCGGTTCGGCGACGGGCGGGTCGTCCTCTGGCAGGAGGCCCCCGTCTCGGGCCGGTGGAGCGAGGACGGGAAGTGGACCGACGCGTCCGTCGAGAACCTGCGGTCGCACGGCCCGGCGGTGTTCGCGGCCCAGCGGAGCGCGGTAAAGGCCGTCTCGTCCGGGATCGACGTGGGTATCTTCCCCCACTTCCCCTACGTCGTCGGCTCGAAGCGGCCGGGCGTGTTCCCGGAACTGGTGGCCGGGTGCCGGGAGCGCGACGCCCCGCCCGATTTCGCGTTCACGGACTTCTACCGGGGCTGGTACGAGAAGGACGCCGGGGCGGCCCCGGCCGACGCCGCCGTCCGGAGCCTCGTCACCAACGCGCGGGCGGCCGTCGACGCGCCGGTGTTCTTCATGGCCCAGGCCCACACGATCAACCCGCACCACACGCCGAGCAGGGTGGCGATGCGGGGGGACCTCCGGACGGCGGCGGACGCGGGGGTCGACGGCGTCGGCTGGTACTCCCGGAACCGGTACGTCCCGACGAAGGTGGGCTTTGACCCGTTCCTCCCGAACCGCGGCGACCCCGCCGCGTTCGCCGGCCGGGACGCGGTCTGTACCTTCACGGTCGCCCGGGACCGCTACGCGTACGCCTGGGCGGCGACCCACCCGACGCGGGCGGGCTACGACGCCGACGCGAAGTTCGACCTCTGGGTCCACGGGGAGGGCGTGGGCTTCCACGAGCACCGCGTCTCGCTCCGGACGGCGGGGGGCGACTGGGCGTTCGTCGGCGACGCGGCGGGCTACGTCGACGGTGACTACCCGGACGGGCGCGGCCCGGGGGACGGCCCGCACGTCACCGTCTTCCGGGGGCTCGACCGCGAACGGTTCCTCGGCCGGCGGCTCGACCTCCGGGTCGCGTCCCGCGGCGACGCGACGCTCCGGAGCGTCTCGGTGCACCCCTTCGCGCCCGACGCGTTCGTCACGGAGCGCCGCGCGGCGGCGCTGGCCGAAGCGGGGGCGGAGACGCCGTGCTGTCTCGGCCGGCGGGCGGTCGACCGCCGGCTGTCGGCCGGGAGGGAGACGGTCGTCCGCGTTCCCGTCCCCCGCGACGCGCCGGCGCTCCCGCCCGACGCGCTCCTCGCGACGGCCCACGACGGCGTCCGGGCGGCGCTCCGCGACGCCGAGGCGGAGTCCGGGTTCGATCCTCTGACCCGTTTCGACCTCTGGGTCGACTGTGCGGCCCCGGAGTCGCTGGCGGCGGTGCGGGTCGGCGGCCGGGACGCGCTCGCGGCGGCCCCGGCGGTCGGACGGGGAGACGAGGCCGCGGTCTGCTACGGCCTGCCGCGGTCGCTGCTCGGCGGGGGCGCGCTCGCCCGGGCCGAGGTCGACGGGGACGCCGGCGTCGCGGCGCTGTACGCGATGCCGTACGGCGGCCCCGGCGCGTTCACGCCGCCCGAGCGCACCGCCGAACTCGTCGCCGCCGACCCCGACGCCGCGGCGACGTTCGCGCTGGGTCACGACGCGCGCTGACCCGCGGCTCCCGGAACCGCCGGACGGCGAAAATTAACTCGATTACGAATCACAGTACGCTTTTGAGGACGGAAGTGCGATCCTACGGTGATGCCCGAAATCACGGTGTCCGACAGCCTGTACAACAAACTGGAGGAGGCGGCCCAGGACAACGAGCTCGACGATGCGCTGTGGGAGATGGTGTACCTGTTCGAGCGCGGCAACAACCCCGCCGAGTAACTCAGTTCGTCGACACGATTTCTACGACGTCGCGGTTCGAGAGCGTCGCGTCCGCGGCGATCTGTCGCTCCGTCCGGCAGTCGACGGCGTGGAGGAAGCCGTCGCCGATGTCGGAGTGCAGGTGGTAGGCGAAGTCCTCCGCCGTCGCGCCCGCCGGGAGGACGAAGCAGTCGCGCAGCACCTTCCCGTCGTCGGTGACGATGCCGTTGGCCGAACCGGGGAAGACGGCGACCGCGCCCAGTTCGTCGAACAGCGCGGTCTCCAGCGTCCGCTGGACGCCCGTGCCGCCGAACGAATCGAGGAACTCGCCGATGGCGTCGAGGCCCGTTTCCTGTTCCGCGTCGACGTCGCCCGTGACCTCGAAGTCGCCGTCGCCGGCGCGGTAGTCGACAGCGCCGCCCTCGTCGGCGGCCTTCAGCGCCTTCTCAGCGTGGGCGCTGGCCGGGACGACGGTGAGGTGCTCGTACTCGGGGTCGTTCGTGATGTCCTCGTAGTTCGCCTGCGCCGCGGGCGTGTCCATCTTGTTCGCCGCGATCACCATCGGCTTCGTCCGCTTGCGGATCTCGCGGGCCAGCGCCTCGCGGTCGTCGGCGTCCCACCCGTCCGGGTCGAGCGGCAGGTCCAGCGAGAGGACGACCTGCTTGATCTCGTCTTTGTTGGTGCGGAACGCGCTCATCTGTTCGGCGAGGTCGACTTCGACCTTCGACTCCTCGCCGTCGTAGCCCGAACGGTGGCGCTCGATGCCTTTCTCCAGCACGTCGAGGTACCACATGTCGAGTTCGTTCTCCAGGAAGTCGATGTCCGCCCGGGGGTCGTGGCCCTCGGTGGGTTCGCCCTCCAGGTCGGTCTCGCCTGAGAAGTCGACGACGTGGACGAGCACGTCCGCCTCGTTGAGGTCCGTGAGGAACTGGTTTCCGAGGCCCTCGCCCTGGTGTGCGCCGGGGATGAGCCCCGCCACGTCGACGAGTTTCACCGGGACGAACCGGGTGCCGTCCTCGCAGTAGCCCGTCTCCGGGGTGCAGGTCTCGCCGAACTCCGGCGCGGCGCAGTCCACGCGGACGTACGCCTCGCCGACGCTGGGGTCGATGGTCGTGAAGGGGTACGCCCCCTCCGGTACGTCGTTCATCGTCGCCGCGTTGAAAAACGTCGACTTCCCGACCGAGGGCTTGCCGACGAGGCCGATCTTGTAGGTCATTACGTCCGCTGGGCGGGCGCGCAACGAAAGGGTTACCAAACAACCCCGCCTCGTCACTGCGTCGCACTCACACGCGCCCAGCAGGCGGGTCGCCCCACCCGCACACGCGCTACGCCCCGTCGTCTTCGTCGTCCTCGTTGTCCTCGAAGGACTCCGCGACCTCCGGCGGCGTGTCGTCGTCCTCGTCGCCGTCCGTCCCGTCCGCCATGCTCCCCTCGTCGCCGTCCGTCTCGACGGCCATGCCCTCGTCGTCCTCGCCCTCCGGTTCGTCTTCCGCGTCCGAGTCGGACCCGAGGTCGATGCCTGTCTCGCCCTCGCCCGCGGTCCCCACGTCCGTCTCGTGTTCGTCGCCCGCGGGCGTCTCCTCGGTCGTCACCTCGTCGGCGTCCGCTTCGGGGTCGTCGTCCTCCTCGGTCAGTTCGTCGTCCTCCGTCATCTCGTCGCTCGCCGCCATGTCCGACTGCATGTCCTCGGGGTGCTCGTCCGGCCCGTCCAGTTCGACGTCGGTCATCCCCGACGCCCCGTCGTCCCCTTCCGTCCCGGGAGCCACGTCCCGGACCGTCTCCGTGAGGTCGCCGGCCGGGAGCGTCCCCCCCTCACTCCGCGACCGCCGCTGGAACAGGCCGACGGCGAGGGCGATTACCCCGAACGCGACCCGCCGGCCGCGCCCCTCCGCGGAGCGGAGGCCGCGGACGATCCAGAGCAGTCCGGTGGCGACGGCGAGGCGTCCGGACCTCGCTTCCTCGACGAGTCGTCCGCGGACCCCCCCGTCGGAGTCGGTCGTCTCCTCGGTCTCGCGTCGGTCCTCCGCCGTTCGTGCGCTGAGAAGGCTCGTGAGTCGCATCGTCGTCGCCCGCCCTACCACGGCGACCAAGTTAAACGGCGACCCGCCGGCGGCTCGTCGGATCGCCCGAAAAGGCGGTATGGTCGGCTTACGCGGCCGCGATCGCCCGCTCGGCGTACCACACCAGCGAGAAGTCCCGCGGGCTCGGGAGCGCGCAGGCGAACCAGCCGAGCGTCGCGGCGACGAGGGCCGGCTCCCCGGCGGCGGTCGGGTCCGGCAGCGCGCCCGCGGCGACCAGCGCGACCGGCGCCGCGAGCGCCAGCGGCGAGAGCGCGGCGACCCGCAGGAGCCACGGCGAGGTGTCGTCCGGGAGCCGGCGCGGCGTCACCGCGGCCCACGTGCCGAGCGCGCCGGCCCGGAGGAGCGTCGCGCCGTCCCGCGCCGGGAGCCACTCCACGTCGTAGGGGACGCCGCCGAGCGACAGCACCGCGGCGTGGCAGCCCTCGTGGGCGACCGTGCCGACGCCGACGGCGAGGCAGAGCGCGACGGTCGCGGCGACGAGGTCGAGTACCGCGGCGGGGAGGTCCGGAACCATCGAAAGCTGTGCTTACCACCGCGATCGCCCCATATTAATCCCTCGTTTCGCCGGCAGGTCCGGCGGGACGACGCGTCGACCCCGACGCGGCGCCCCGATTGAAGTGCGTGGGTTGCGAACGGTCGACCATGTACGACGACCTGCTGATGCCGACCGACGGGAGCGAGGGGACGGTGACGGCGCTCTCCCACGCCCGGGAGATAGCGGCGAACCACGGCGCGACCCTGCACGTCGTCCACGTCGTCGACCGCCGGGTGTACCTCGCGGCCGGCAAGGACGAACAGGACGAGGTGCTGGCCGGGCTGGAGGCGGACGGCGAGGCGGCCGTCGATACCGTCGTCGACCGGCTCGACGGCTCCGGGCTGGACGTGGTGACGGCGGTCCGGGAAGGGATCCCCCACCGCGAACTGCTCGACTACGCCGACGAACAGGAGATCGACCTGATAACCATCGGGACCCACGGCCGGTCCGGCCGGGACCGCATCGTCAACATGGGCAGCGTCACGGAGAAAGTGGTCGACAGCTGCGAGCGGCCGGTCCTCGTCGTCCCGCTGGACGACGCGTAGCGCCGCCAGCTACCGCCGCCGGCGAAGCGCGACCAGCGCGCTGCCGAGCGCGACTATCGCCGCGCCGGCCGTGAAGCCGGGCAGCCCGCCGCCGTCCGAGCTCCCGTCGCCCTCGGTGGTCGTGGGCGTGTCAGTGGTCGTGTCGGCCGTCGTGGTCGTCGTGGTCGTCTCTTCGCCGCCCTCGTCGACGCCCTCGACCGTGACGGCCTCGGAGCTGACGCCCCCGCTCTCGGCCGTGACCTCGAACTCGCCGGCCTCCGTTATCGGGACGCTCAGGACGCCGTTGGCGTCGGTCGTGCCGACCTCCGTGTCGTCGCGGTAGACGGCGGCGTCGCCGACGACCTCGCCGTACTCGTCGGTGACGACGACCCGGACCGTCCCGCCGACCGCGACGCTCGTCTCGGACGCGTTGACCGACAGCGTCGGCGTCCGGGTGACGTTGTACGTCACCGCCAGCGACTCCTGTTCGCCCACGTCGAGTTCGCCCTCGACGGTGTCGTAGTCAGGGTGTTCGACGGTCACGTCGTACTCCGTGTTCACGCCGAGGCGGGTCGCCGCCTCGCCGTTCCGGTCGCTCGTCGTCACGGTGGCGACCGTCTCGCCGTCGTTGGCTATCGAGACGGACGCGCCGCCGACGGGCGTGGCGTTCTCGAAGTAGGCGTCGAGGACGGTGACGTCGACGTTCGCCCGCGCGCCCTCGATGCTAACGGACTCGGTCACGGTGCCCTCCACGTAGAACTCGCTGGTCGACTCCAGGTACCCTTCCTTGACCACCGTCGCGGTGTACGTGCCGGCTTCGACGTCGTCGCTCTCGAAGACGCCGTCTGCGTTCGTCCGGCCGCGCTCGACGGTCCGGAGGTCACCCTCCTTCTTCAGGACGACCCGCGCGTTCTCGACCGCGCCGCTCCCGTCGCTCACCTCGACGACGGCGGTCGACCGGGGGTAGACGGTCACGTTCTCGGTCGCGGAGTCGGTCACCTCGCCGATCCGGGCCGGGAAGTTTCGCACGTAATCACCGTGTGACACGTGTACCTCCGGCGTGACGCCGCGGGGGACGTCGACGAGCGCCTCCCCGTTCGAGTAGGTCCGCGTCTCGTTGTACCCCCCGTCGTACGTCACGTTCACGTCGGCCCTCCCGACCGGGTTCCCGTCGTCGTCGACGACGGTCAGTTCGAGCGTCACCAGGTCGGCCGTCTCCGTTCCACCCTCCGTACCCGCCGCCGCCGGGGCCGCGGCGCCGAGCATGCTCGTGACGAGAAGCGCGGCGACGAGTCCCGCTGTTCGATGCATACTCGCGGTGATGGGTACGCCTCACTTAAAATTCGCCCTTCGTAGTGTAGTTTATCATACACCCGGCGGCGAATCGTCGCCCCCTCCACAACGCTCTTGTCGCCGTCCCGCCATTCGTTCCCCATGACCGCGACCCGGACCGTGGAGCTAGAGGGCCATATCATCGACTCGGGGATGATGGGCCGGTGTTTCGGCCTCATCATGGACATGGGCGGCTCGTTCGAGGTCGAGCAGTTCGACATCGGCCGCCACAAGCACGCCGAGTCGTACGCCCGGCTGGCCGTCTCGGCTGACACGGACCACGAACTGCAGGCGATCCTCCACGAACTCCACCAGAACGGCGCGACGCTGCTCGACCCCTCCGACGCCACGCTGGAGCCGGCCCCCGCCGACCAGGTGGTTCCGACCGGGTTCTACTCGACGACGAACCACCCGACGTTCGTGCGGGTCGACGGCGAGTGGCTCCCCGTCGACGACATCGAGATGGACTGTGCCGTGGTCGTCGAGCGAGGGGTGCAACGCACCCCTGACGGGTCGAGCGGCGACGACACGGAGCCGCGAGACGGCGCGGACGGCGGCCCCCGGGCCTACACCAAGGTGCTGAACGCCGTCGAGGAGGGCGACATGATCGTCACCGGCGAGGCCGGCATCCGGGTCGAACCGCCCGAGCGCCCCCGCGGCGACGAGGGCGGCGCGTTCGGCTTCATGCAGGGCGGCGTCTCCAGCGAGCGCCCGTCCGAGTCGCTCATCGCCAAGGTGGCCGACGCCGTCGAGCAGACGAAGGAGGACGGCGGCGACGTGCTGGCGGTGTGTGGCCCGGCGCTCATCCACTCCGGCGCGGCCGACGACCTGGCCCGCCTCGTCAGCGAGGGGTACGTCGACGGCATCTCGGCGGGCAACGGCTTCGCCGTCCACGACCTCGAACGCGGCCTGTACGGCACCTCGCTCGGGATGGACATGGAGACGATGGAACACCCCCGGAAGGGCCACAAGCACCACATCTACACCATCAGCGAGATCATCCGCGCGGGCGGCATCGAGGCCGCCGTCGAGGACGGCGTCGTCACCGAGGGGATCATGTACGAGTGCGTCGAGAACGACGTGCCGTACGTCCTCGCCGGGTCGATCCGCGACGACGGGCCGCTACCGGACACGATCACCGACGCCGTCGAGGCACAGAACGCCATCCGCGAGCAGGCACGGGAGGCCGACATGGTGCTGATGCTCGCCACCCTGTTGCACTCCGTCGCCGTCGGCAACTGCCTGCCCTCCACCACGCGGGTCGTCTGCGTCGACATCAACCCCTCCACCGTCACCCAGTTGCTCGACCGCGGGAGCGCTCAGGCCATCGGCATGGTGTCGGACATCGGCACGTTCGTCCCGATGCTCGCCGACAACCTGCTCGACGAGTAGCGCCGGACGAACGCCCGCTTGCCGCGCCCGACGGTAACTTCCCCGACCGGTAACCCGGCGGAGGCGTTGCCCCACGCTCAAGGCGCTCGGCGGCGACGTTCGACTCGGGTGGGAGCTATGCAGGACAGACAGGCGTTCCGCGAGCGGCGCACGTACGGGCCGAACGACCAGTTCGAGGGGGCGGCCGGCGACCGGCAGGAGGGCGTCGGCGACCTCCGCCGGGGCGGCCAGGCCCGCCACTCGTCCGGCGACCGGTCCCGCGAGGGCTGGAGCGAGGGCGACATGAGCCAGGACCGCCGCGAGACGGACGACCGACCCGGCGGTGAACGGGCAGGCGGCGGGCGGCGCTACGGCCGCCGGTCGCGCGAACTCGGCGAGGACCGGACGGACCGCGGCACCAGCGGCGGCCGCTGGACCGGCAGCAGCGACGCGGCAAACGACCGCGAGACGACCCGCGAACACGCCGGGCGCGACGAGGAGGGCCGCACGGCCCGCGCCGGCTTCGGCGACGTCGGGCCGATGTGGGGCGAGAGCGAGCGCGAACCGGCGCGCAGCCAGGGGTACGGCTCGGGCAGCGAGGAGTACGGAGCCGACGAGAGCGACGTGACGCGGCGGAACCTGGAACGGGGGACGCCCGCCTACTCCGAGCGCGACGAGTCCGAGTACGGCGGCGCTCGCCGCGAGTCGCGCGACGAACGCGGCGGGGACGGGTCCGCCACGAACCCCTCCGCGACGGACCGGGGCACCGACCGGCACGAGCGGGCCACGGGGCGGGGCACGCAGCGCGGCGACCCCCAGTCGAGCGACCGCGCGGGCCAGCAGTCGAACCGGCAGCACGGCACCCGGCGACGGAGCCGCGTCGCGAGGCGTAACCCCTCGGAGGGGAGCAAGCGCAGCGGCTCTCAGTCGGACGAGGCCGAGACGGGCGACCGGGAACGGCGCACGACCCGGGAGCGCGACCGGCGGTTCGGGAGCCGCCGCGGGCACGGCAGTCGGCGGCGCGAGGGCGAGGAACGCGAGGACCGGCGCGAGCGCTAGCCGCCGTCGAGCGGCACCGCGACGACTGGGACCGGCGGCTCGGCGAGCAACGCGCGGGCGGTGCCGCCGAGCGCCGGGTCGGCGTCCGGGTCGCCCCGGCGCGGGCCGACGACGAGTTCGTCCGCCGCGTGGTCGGCGACCGCGTCCCGGAGTTCGTCGGCGGCGTCGCCGTGGCGGAGTTCCGTCTCGACGTCGGCGCCCGGGAGCCGCACGCGGAGCACGTTCAGCGCCTCCCGGCGGTCGCGCTCCTCGTCCGGGGTCTCCGCGACCGCGACGCCGACGACGGCGTCGCCGTCGGCGAGCCGGTCCGCGAGGTAGTCACACGCCGCCGCGCTGGTGTGGACGGAGTCCGTCGCGACGAGATATCGCATACCGGCGGTGGCCGGCGAACGCACAAAGGGCTGCCGGCGAACGGCGTGGCGGCGTCGACGCGCGGGCGTCACCGCACGGTCGTCACCGGCACCGGCGAGCGCCGGAACACCGTCTCGGCGACGTTGCCGACGAACAGGCGGCCCGAGAGGTCGCCGCCGTGGCTCCCCAGCACGACCGCGTCGTGGTCCGCCGCGTGGGCGACGATGGCCCGCGCGGGCCGGCCGATGTCGACCGCGGTGTCTATCTCCACGCCGCGGTCGGCCGCGATCGCCTCGGCGCGCCCGATCACCGCATCGGCGCGCTCCCGGGCGGCCGCTTCCAGGTCCGCCTCGAACGCGAGGCTCATCGCCTCGCCCATCATCGCCGTCGGCTCGCCGACGACGACGAGGACGGTCACGTCGGTGTCGGGGTGGTTGTCGAGCGCGTACTCCAGCGCGCGCTCCGCCATCTCGGAGCCGTCCATCGGAACGAGGACGCGGGAGAGCATACCCGTTCTACGGCGACCAGTCGCATAAGTTCGGGTCGGCACGCGGCAGCGTGCGGGGCTTCGGCGTTCGGGCCGCTCGGCCGGACGCTGGGGGGTCGGTGCCGATCGGCCGGCCCCAAGGCGGTCGGAGCCGGCCGTGCCGAAACCGGGCGGGACCGCCGCCGCGGGGCGGCGGTTCCGGACCCCCTCGGGCGACACGAATTATTATACTACTTCAATCCTTACTGAGGGTAGATCATGTTCGGCCGAACGCGCTCCGCCCGACGAGACGCCGACGGTTTCCCCCTCGTCCATGCCTGAGGACAGCCACATCGAGAAGAGCAAGGCGATCCAGCGACGGACGGGGAAGACGTTCCACCTCGCGACGCGCGTCCTCCCCGAACGGGTCCGCCACCCGACGTACGTGCTCTACGCGTTCTTCCGGATCGCCGACGAGGTCGTCGACGACGCGAACGGGACGCCCCCCGACCAGCAGGCCGCCCGCCTCGAGGAACTGCGCGACGAGGCGCTCGGCCGCGTCGAGACCGACTCCGACGTGCTGGCGGCGTTTCAGGAGGTCGGCGAGGAGTACGACGTGCCCGACGGCGAGATCCACGCGTTCGTCGACGCGATGAAGTCGGACATCGACACGGACCGCTACGAGACGTACGACGACCTCCGGGCGTACATGCGCGGTTCGGCCGCCGCCGTCGGCGCGATGATGACGGCGATCATGGGCACGGAGGACGAGGAGGCCGCCCTGCCCCACGCCGTCGCGCTCGGCGAGGCGTTCCAGATGACGAACTTCCTCAGGGACGTCCGGGAGGACGTCGTCGACCGCGACCGGATCTACCTCCCGCTGGAGACCCTGGAGCGCCACGGCGTCCCCGAGCGGCAGGTCGAGGACCTGGAGTTCTCCGAGGGGTTCGCCGACGCGATGCGCGAGGAGATCGGCCGCACCGAGCGCCTCTACCGGCAGGGCGTCGCCGGCATCGAGTACCTGCCCGAGGACTGCCAGTTCGCGGTGTTGCTGTCGGCGGTGCTGTACGCCGACCACCACCGAGAGATCCGCAAACAGGGGTACGACGTGCTCTCCGCGGAGCCGGAACTCGGCACCGCGCGGAAACTGTGGCTGGCGGCCCGGACGCGCTGGCACTGGCAGTGGAACCGCGACCCGGTGGCCGTGTTCCGCCGCGTCAGCGCGCTCCCGGAGTCCGGCCGGACCCGCTACGAGGCGGAGCCGCCGGAGCCGGTGCCGGTGCGCTGACGGGGCGACCGCCGGCCGCGACCCGCGGGCCTCACCGCCCGCCCAGGCGCTCGACCGGCCGGCGGAGAACGGCCGCGTCGAACTCGTCGGTCCGGAGCAGCGCGAGGAGGAAGCCGGCCGCAACCAGCACGGGGACGGCGTTCGCGTAGAAGGCGTTTATCAGCCCCCACAGCAACACGAAGCTCACCAGGTCGTCGAGCATGAACGAGCAGTCGCGCAGGCGCACGACGAGCGCCGCGTGGTCGAACGCGACGTCGAAACACGCCACCGCGACCGCGCCGGACAGCACCCAGCCCGCGTAGTTCGAGAGCGGCACGCCGTAGTACGCGCCGCCGGCGTCGTACGCCCAGAAGCCGAGCGCGACCGCGCCGGGGTCGAGCACGAGGTCGACCGCGAGCACCGTCGCCAGCGTCGCCAGCAGGCGGACGGCGCGCCGGCGCGCGGCGTCGCCGAGCGACAGCAAAACGAGCAGGTAGCTGTTCAGCACCAGCGGCAGGAAGAACACGGGGAGGCCGACCGGCACCTCGCCGGCGAGCATCGGGCCGAGGTCGATCCCGTACTCGAAGCCGCCGTAGGGCCACCCCGTGTTGACGCCGACGAACTCGATCCCGTAGGCGTACGCCGTCAGCGCGAGCACGGCCGCGGCCGCCCGGCGGTCGACGAGCGGCGAGACGCCCGCGATCAGGGGCAACCGCATCACGAGCGTGCCGAAGAGCACGAGCGTCGGCTGGAAGGCCAGCGGCTCCGGCACCAGCCCCTCGGCGCTTGCGAGCAGGAGGACGGCTCCGACGGCCGGGAACACGACCGCGATGGTGAAGCGGTTCTCCCGGACGAGGTCGTCCAGTCGGCGCTCGACCGCGGCCCTATCCATGGACGGTCCCCCACAGCGCCCCCATCGTCAGGGCCGCGCCGACGACGGTGTTTATCGCCGGGTAGTACCAGTACGCCCGGTCGACGGCGACGTCGGAGACCGCGACGCCGGCGACCAGAACGGGGTAGACGGCGAGCAGCGCGCCGGCACGCGGGTCGAGCGGGACGAACGCGGCTGCCGCGAGCGCCCAGATGGCGGCGCAGTACGCGTACGTCCGGCGCTCGCCGAGCGCCGTCGCGGTCGTGCGGATGCCCGCGCGTCGGTCCGGTTCGATGTCCGGGATCGCCGAGAACGTGTGCATCGCCATCGACCAGAGCCACCCGCCGGCGACGGCCAGCGCGGGCGGGTGCTCGCCCGCGACGGCGGCGTAGGCGGCCGCCCCCGGCAGCACGTACAGCCCGTTCGACAGCGAGTCGAGGAACGGTGTCGTCTTGAACCGGAGCGGCGGCGCGCTGTACTCCGTCGCCAGCAGGAAGTAACCGGCGAGCCACGGCAGCGCGAGCGCGGGCACGAGCGCGGCCGGGACCGCCAGCAGTGCCGCGGAGACGGCGACCGCGGCGACGACGAACCGCTGGCCGCCGTAGCGCACCTCCCGGTCCTCCTTCTTCGGGTTCTCGGCGTCGACGTCCGCGTCGAACACGTCGTTTATCCCGTAGAGGTAGACGTTCGCCGGGACGAGGAAGTACGCGAACAGCGCGACCGCCGCCGGCGAACCGAGGTCCCCGACCGCCCGCGCGCCGAAGGCGACGCCGACGAGGACGGGGCCGGCGAGGTAGAGCCAGAACCGCGGGCGCGACAGCTTCAGCAGGTACGCCGCGCGGCCGGCGCTCATGCTCGCGCGTCCTCGACCACCTTCTCCGCGGTCACGTCGCCGCTGATGAGACACATCGGCACGCCGATGCCCGGCGTCGTGTACGAGCCGGTGAAGTAGAGGCCGTCGACCTCCTTCGAGCGGTGGGGCGGCCGGAACGCGGCCGTCTGGGAGAGCGTGTGGGCCATCCCCAGCGCGGTCCCCTGGACGCTGTTGTAGCGGTCCGCGAAGTCCGAGACCGAGAATATCTCCTCGACGACGATCCGGTCCCGGAGGTCGGTGTCGGCGTGGGCCGCGATGTCCCGGAGGACGAGGTCCCGGTACTCCTCGCGAACCTCGGGGCCGTCGTCCAGCCCGGGGGCGATCGGGACGAGGGCGAACAGGTTGCTGTGGCCCTCCGGCGCGACAGTGTCGTCGGTCTTGGAGGGCACACAGAGGTAGTAAGCGGGGTCGTCGGGCCAGCCCGGGTCCTCGAAGATGCGGTCGAAGTGCTGCTGCCAGTTCGCCGGCAGGACGAGCGTGTGGTGGGCCAGTTCGGGCACCTCGCCCTCGACGCCGAGGTACATGAGGAAGGCGGAGGGCGCGTACGTCCGGGAGTCCCAGTAGTCGGCCGAGAAGCCGCGCTTCTCCGGCGGGAGCAGGTCCTGCTCGGTGTGGGCGTAGTCGGCGTCGCTGACGACCAGGTCCGCGAGGTGTTTGCCGCCCTCGGTCTCGACGAGGAAGCCGCCGCGCTTGCCCTTGATCTCGGTGGCGGGCTCGCCGGTGCGGAACTCGACGCCCAGTTCCCCGCCGAGTTCGGCGATGCCGTCGACGACGCCGCCCAGCCCGTTCTCCGGGTACCAGACGCCGAGGTTGAAGTCGACGTGGCTCATCAGGTTGTACAGCGCGGGGGTGTTCGTCGGCGACCCGCCGAGGAACACGAGCGTGTACTGCATCACCTGCTGGAGCTTCGGGTGGTCGAAGTAGTCCTCGACGTGTTCCTGCATCGTCCCGAGCAGGGAGAGGCCGTCGGCGTGGCGGGCGATGTCCGGGTCGAGGAAGTCGCGGAACCGGCTCCGGTCCTCGTAGACGAAGTGTTCCATCCCCACGTCGTAGGTGTACGCCGCCTCCTCCAGATACGCCTCCAGCGCGTCGCCCGCGCCCTCCTCGTACGCCTCGAAGATGCGCTTGGACTGCTCCTTGTCGGCCGGCACGTCGACCACGTCGCCGTCCGACCGGGCGTGCAGTCCGTCGGGGAGGTCGCCCCCCTCGGGGGCCGCGGGGCGTGGCCCCTCGTTCTCCTTGAAGAAGATCCGGTAGTGCGGGTCGAGTCGCTCCAGCCCGTAGTACTCGCCGGGCGAGCGGTCGAAGTGGCCGAAGAACCGCTCGAACACGTCGGGCATCAGGTACCACGACGGCCCCATGTCGAACCGGAAGCCGTCGACCTCCAGCCTGCTGGCGCGCCCGCCAAGCTGGTCGTTTTTCTCCACGACGGTCACGTCGGCCCCCGCGTCGGCGAGGTAACACGCCGTCGAGAGGCCGCCGAAGCCGCTGCCGATGACCACGACCGACTCGCCCGCGAGCGGTTGCATACATCAAGCTACGGCGGAGTGATAAAAAGCGCTCCCCTCTCCCCCCGTGGTTTTACCCGCATCTCGGCCCAAGGCGTGGTATGAACGGCGAGACGGCCGTCGTGACCGGCGGCACCGAGGGGATCGGACGGGCGGTCGCACGCGAGTTCGCGGACGCCGGGGCGAGCGTGGTGCTCTGTGCCCGCGACGCGGATAGGGTGGCCGACGCCGTCGACGCCATCGAGGCCGACGGCGGGACCGCGACGGGCATCCGCGCCGACGTGCGCGACGAGTTCGACGTCGAGCGGCTGATGGAGACCGCCGCGCGCTTCCGCGACGACGGCATCGACCACGTCGTCGCCAACGCGGGCGTCTACCACGGCGATCCGGGCGAGACGCCGCTGTCGGGCGAGTCGTACGCGGCGTTCGACGACCACCTGCGGACGAACGCCCGCGGCGTGTTCGCGTCGGTCAGCGAGGCGCTGCCGCACCTGAACGACGGCGCGCGGGTGCTGGTGCCGACCGGGTCGGTCGCGCGCGACGCCGAGCCCGGGACGGGGTCCTACGCCGTCTCGAAGGCGGCCGCCGAGGCCGTCGCCCGCGGGTTCGCCGCCGACACCCCCCACGCGGTCGGCTGCGTCGATCCGGGGCTGGTCGCCACCGACCTGTCCGGGTCGGGGGGCCGCGACCCGGCCGACGTCGCCCCCATCTTCCGGTGGGCGGCGACCGACGCGCCGGCGGCGGAACTGGACGGAAGCGTCCTCGGCCTCCGCGAGTGGCGCTCGGCGACGCGATAACCGGGAGCTTATTACCATCCGAACGCTTGTCCATACCAAATGGGTATTAACGAACGGGGAAATATTGTTAATATTTTCCGGGGGACCTCCGGCGTCGGGGCCGTCGCGGTGGCGCTGCTCGTCGGGCTGACCGGGTTCGCCGTGCTGTTTGCCGGCCGCGCGACCGGCACCGACAAGGTCGTCGTCATCTCGTGGGTGGCGTTCGCCGCGATGGCCGGGGCCGCGCCGCTCGGCGCGCGCAGCGCCGGCGACGAGCGCGCGCTGACGCTGGTGTGGGGCTACGGCCTCGCCAGCGGCGCGATGGTGACCAGCGCGGCCGTCTTCCTGCTCCCGCAGGCGTTCGGCCTCCACCCGAAGGTCGGCGGCTTCGGCGTCGCCGCGGGGCTGCTGACGGGCTTTGGCGCACACACCGTCGGCCACCGCTTCACGCACGTCGACTTCGGCTTCGACCACACGGCGCTGGAGCTGACCGCCCACGCGCTGTCGGCGGGTGCCATCATCGGGATCATCTACGGCAACATGCCGGAACTGGGGCCGCTGCTCGGGCTCGCCATCGTCTCGCACAAGGGGCCGGCGGGCTACGCCGCGGCCCGTCGGCTCGCCTCGGACGGCCGGCCCGTCTCCGTCCTGCTGCTGCCGGCCGCCGGGGTCGGGCTGACGGCCATCCCCGCGGCGCTCGTCCAGTTGCCGGCGAACCAGACGCTGAACGCCGCGGTGTTTGGCTTCGCGGCCGGCGTGTTCCTCCACGTCGCGATGGACTTCCTCCCGGAGTGCGAACTCGGCGGCGAGGTGTACGAGGTGGCGCAGGTGGGCGACGACGCCCACCACCTGCTCGACCGGCTCCGCCTGCACGCGGTCGGGAGCACGGCGTTCGGGGCGCTCGTCGTGTTCGCGGCGTGGCTGGTCGTCAGCTGAACCGGTCGCCGCCGTCCCCGCCGCGACCCGTTGCTCAGATCTCCCGGTCGGACGAGGGGTCGTCGAGTTCCCACAGCAGTTCCGGGAGGAACGCGTCCAGTTCCTCGATAACCCGGCGCTCGCTCACGTCCAGCCCCTCGCAGTGCTCGTGGGCGGAGTCGCGCACGTCGACGTGGATGTCGCCGTCCTCGACGCTGACGGCCAGCGGGAACACCGAACAGCGCGCGGGCTTCCAGTCGTGCTCGTCGTGGAGCGCACAGAGGCCGTCCTCGCGCAGGAAGTAACAGGCCGCGCCGTCGTCGGCGACGTGCTCCTCGCGGTCTTTCTCCTCGCGGCGGACGAAGTCCTGTCCCCGGAACTGCGTCGTCGCCCGGTTGACGCTCTCGCGGTCGGCGAGTTCGAGGAAGTCCTGCTCGTACAGCAACACGCCGTGCTGACAGCACCAGGTGCAGTCGTCCACGCACTCGAAGGTCAGGGCGGGGTCGAAGTCGACCACGGCCTCCTTGCCGGGGTACACCTCGACGCGGCGCTCGCCGCCCGCTTCCGTCGTCACGGCGGTTCGTTGGGGGCCACGGCGGATAAGCGGCGCGGACCGGCAGTCCCGGCTACTCCATCTCCACCGTCACTTCCCGCGTCAACTGGTCGCCGCGCCACTGGAGGTGAAAGCGCATCGCGCGCTCCGCGGCGTCGCTGCCGTGTCGTTCGTCGACCGTGTGGCCGAACTCCCACGACGCCGTCTCGCCGGCGGCGACGTCGAGCGTCACCGCCGTCTCGGGCGCGTAGGCGATCCACGGGCCGACCCGGTTGAGCGCGCCGACGAACGTGCCGTCGGCGTCGCCGACGTTTTCGACGGTGAGCGAGACGGTCGCCTCCTCGCCGAGCGCGACGGCGTCGGGGGTGGCGAACTCGGTGATCTCCCAGTCGGTCGGCGGGCGAGCGAGTTCCGCGACGGCGTCGTCGCCGAGCGCGTGCTCGCTCCCCTCCCAGGCGACGGCCGGGGCGTCCGCGTCGAGCGGCTTGGGGAGGCGGAACGCGAGCCACCCCTCGAAGCCGGCGTCTTCGCCGTACGGGCTGTCGCGCTCCCAGAGTCGGCTGGTGTAGCCGACTTCGGTGGTCGCGGGGTACTCCGACCCGCCAGCCGCGAGCGCGAACTCGTCCGGCGGCGGGGCCTGCAGGTCGTCGGCCTCCACGGTCGCGAGGACGTACTGTTCGTCCCGGTCGCCGTACGTCCCGATGGAGTCCGGCGAGTTCGCCGCGACGACGGCGGGCGTGACCGTCGCGTCCGTCACCCGGACGCCGTCGTCGGACCCGTCGTCGCCGTCGGTGGTCGTGTCGGTGTCGTCGTTCGTGTCGTCGGCCGCATCGCCGCCGTCGAGCCGGGAGAGACAGCCCCCGAACGCGCCGATCCCAACGGTGAGTGCGCCGAGCAAGCGTCGTCGTTGCATATCCGCCGGATCGCCGGTCCGGTATAAGTGCTTTCAGAAGGGACAAACGGGCGTTTGAGCCACGGTGGGGGGTCGACCGCCGGTCCGCGAGGGGCCGCGCTACCCGGTGTTTTTCATCCCGGCCGCGATCCCCTTCACCGTCAGGCGGAGCGTCCGCTCCTCGTCGTCCGTTCGGTGGGTCTGCCGGAGCAGGTGGGTCTGGAGCAGGTTCAGCGGGTCGACGTAGGGGTTCCGCCGGCGGAGGCTCTCGCGGAGCCAGTCGCGGGCGATGGTGTCCTCGCGGTCGGCGATGTCGGTGATCAGGTCGACGGCGTCCTCGTACTCCTCGGTCACGCGGGGGAAGAACTGCTCGCGCAGTTCCGGCGTCGCGAGGTCGGCGTACTCGGCGGCGATCTCCATGTCCGTGCGGCCGAGCGCCATCGCGGCGTTGTCGAGCGTCGTCCGGAAGAACGGCCACTCGTCGTACATCTCACCCAGCGTGTCGAGGTCGCCGCCGTCGTCGAGGTACGCCCGGATCCCGGTCGCCAGCGCGTACCAGCCCGGCAGGATACAGCGCGACTGGGTCCACGAGAACACCCACGGGATCGCCCGCAGGTCCTCGACGTTGCGCTCGCCCGAGCGGGAGGCGGGCCGGGAGCCGAGGTTGAGGTCCTCGATGACGGTGATCGGCGTCGCCTGCTCGAAGTACGAGACGAAGCCGTCGGTCTCCAGCAGCCCGCGGTACTCCTCGCGGGCGGCGTCGGCCATCGTGTCCATCGCCTCGACCCACTCGTCGCGCACGTCCTCCTCGGGGTTGTTCATCGCCCGGTAGCGCGCCCGCAACTGGGCGTTTATCATCTGCTCGATGTTGCGCTCGGCGACCCGCGGGTTCGCGTACTTCTCGGCTATCGCCTCGCCCTGCTCGGTGAACTTCACCTGCCCGGTGATCGTCTCGTTCGGCAGGGCCAGCAGGGCGTCGTTCATCGGCCCGCCGCCACGAGAGATGGAGCCGCCACGGCCGTGGAACAGCCGCATCGTCACGTCGAAGTCGTCGCAGATCTCCGCGAGGTGGCGCTGGTTCTTGTACAGCGACCAGTTGGCCGCGAGGAAGCCGTTCTCCTTGTTCGAGTCGGAGTAGCCCAGCATGATCTCCTGGGTGTTCCCCCGGGCGTCGAGCGCCTCCGCGTACGCCTCGTTCTCGAACAGCGTGCCCATGATCCGGCGCGCACCCGACAGCGCGCTCTCGGTCTCCAGCAGCGGGACGACGTCGATCCCGCAGTGGCCCGGCAGTTCGACCACGTCGGCCTGGTCGGCGAGGAACAGCACCTCCATGACGTGGCTCGGCTCCTCGGTCATCGAGATGGCGTACGTGTCGATCGCCTGGATGCCGTACTCGCGGTGCCACTCCGCGAGGGCCTCGAACCGCTCCAGCACGCGCGCCGCGGTGTCGGAGAGGTCGGCCTGGTCGCTCACGTCGACGACCGGTTCGTCCTGCAGGACGCTCTCGGTCAGCACCTCCATCCGCTCGTCCTCGCCCATCGACTCGTAGTCGATCCCCTCCCGGGCCAGCGCCTCGGCGACGGCCTCCGTGTGGTTCTCCTGGTGGTCGCGCAGGTCGAGGCTCGCCAGGCTGAACCCGAACGTGTCGACGCGGCGGGCGAGCGGGTCGACGTGGGCCTCGGCGACGCTGTCGGCCCCGTTGTCGCGCAGGCTCTCGGCCAGCACCGCGAGGTCGTCCTGCAGTTCGCCCACCTCCTCGTAGCCGCCGGGGCGCACGTCGCCGACCCTGTTGAGCCGCTCGCGCATCAGCTTCAGCTTCTGTCTGTACGGCTCGCCGGGGTAGCGCTCCTCGGCCTCGTCGGCGATGCCGGGCAGGCGCTCGCGGTCGGCGGCCAGCGACTTCTCGAAGCGCTCGCCCACGTCGATCCGGCTCCCGTCCTGGCTGAGGACGCCCGACAGCTCCTTCAGTTGCGTGCGGTAGCGGTCGAGGACGACCGCGCGCTGGCGCTCCAGCGTGTTCTCGGTCACCTCACGCGTCACGTACGGGTTGCCGTCGCGGTCGCTCCCGGCCCACGACCGGAACTCGAACAGCTTCGGCACGTCGATCGATTCGGCCATCTCCTCGTCCAGGGCGTCCTCGAGTTCGTCGTACACCTCGCCGACGACGTCGAACAGCGTGTTCTCCAGGTACCACTGGACGTTGCGCGCCTCGTCCTCGGGGTTCGGGCGGCGCTTGCGGACCTGCGGCGTCTGCCAGAGGCTCGTCACCTCGGCGTCGATGTCGCGCTCGACCTGGCCCCGCTCCTTGTCGGTGAGCAGGCGCTCGTCCAGCGTTTCGAGGTGGGTCGCGACCTGTCGGAGCTTCGATTTCACCGTCTTCCGCCGGGCCTCGGTCGGGTGGGCGGTGAACGTCGGCTCGATGAGCACGTCGTCGAGCACCTGCTCGACCGTCTCGGGGTCGGCCTCGGACAGCTCCGCGGCGGCGGCCTCCAGGCTGTCCTCCAGGTCGCCCTCGTGGGAGCCCGTGCGGATGGCCCGGACCCGCTCGCGCTCCTCCGCGAGATTGATCAGTTCGAAGTAGGTGGTGAACGCACGGGCGACGACGCTCTCAAGCTCCGGCGTCAGCCCGTCGAGCTCGTTCTGGAGGGGCATCCGCGAATCGATCTCGCCGGCCCGGTAGTCGATGGCCGACGTCCGGAGCGTCTCGACCGTCTCGAACGCCGACTGGGACGCCTGGTCGGCCAGCACGTCCCCCAGGAGCGCCCCGAGCTCCCGGACGTCCTGGCGTACCTCCCTGTTGTGTAATCGCATATCCCACCCATGTTCACCCACGGGGTAAAACTCTCCGAATAGGGGCGAAAACTACGCTTGTGGACCGAAATTCGTGATAGAAACCGATCGATCAGTTGTAGTCCCGCCAGCGGTTGCCACACTCCTGGCACTTGAAGAAGCGCGTCGGCGGCTCGTCGGCCGAGCCGGTCTGTTTGATCGTGTACCACGCCTTCGTGTGGCCGCACTCGTCGCAGTGGACGTCGTCGGCGGTCGGCTTCCCCTCGAAGTTCGCGCCCTCCTCGGTCTCTATCACGTCGTCCTCGGACTGGGCCTCCGTGCTGACGAACTGGGCGGCGCGGTCCTCGTCGCGCTCGACGCTCGCGCCGCAGCTCGTACAGACCATCTCCCCGTCTCGCGATTTCATCATGGAGCCGCAGTCGTCGCAGAACTGCATGCCCCCGGCTACTCGCTCCGGGACGAAAAGCGGCCCGCTTACCCGTCGCGGCCGTCGCCGACCTTCCCGAGGAGTTCGTCCTCGCGGACCACGGGACAGTCGACGACCCGGAAGTGATCCAGGTCGACGACCTCCAAGATCTCGGTGCCGTCGTGGCCGCAGCGCACGTCCGGCGGCTCGGAGAAGTGCTCGCAGCCCTGGCAGTACGACCGCTTCGAGACCACACGCTCGTCGCGCTCCTCGACGCGGTCCTCCGGCGGCGCGTCCGCGGCGTCGTCCCCGGTGATCTGCTCCCAGAGGCGGTCGCGGTCGACGTCCGCGGCGGACTGCTCGGTGAACAGGTCGGCCTCGGCGGCCGCGTCCCGCTCCTCCCGGCGCTCGGCGACGCGGGCCGCCAGGTCGCCGAGCGGGGCGTCGTCGGCGTCCGGGGCGTCGGTTGCCAGCCCGTCAGCCTCCGGACCGTCGACACCGCCGAAGTCGTCGACGGCGTCGCCCCCGTCGTCGTGCGACGCGTCGTCGGTCGCCTCGGCGGCGTCCGGCAGGTCCTCGTCCGGCCCCGCCCAGCCGACGCCGTCCTCGTCCGCGGCGTCCGTCAGGTCGTCGACGATGTCGGCCAGCGGGTCGTCCCGCTCGTCGTCGCCGCTCACGGCTCCTCGCCCCCGTCGACGCCGAGCCGTCCGGACCCGTCGGGCGGGCTGGGTCCGTCCTCGTCGGCCACGAGGTCGTCGAGCGAGCCGTCGAGGTCGGACTCGCTGCCGCTCTCCAGCGCCGGCGGCTCGCCGGTCAGGAGCGTCGGTGACCCCAGGAAGCCCTGCTTGGGCCGGACGTCGTTGAACGTGCTCGCACAGTGGGGACACCGCGGCGCCGACAGCAGGGCGACGTCGACCTCCGCCCCGCAGTCCTCGCAGTCGGCGACGCGGACGCCCGAGCGGTTGGCGGCGAGCTGGAGCGCCTCGGCCTCCGCCCGGCGGCCCGACTCCCCCGCGAGCCGGCGGACCTCCTCGCGCACGTCGACGACCGCCCGGGCGAGCAGGTCGGTCCGGTCCTGCAGGTCGTCGGTGGCGTCGGTCAGGTACTCCAGGACGTCCTCGTAGTTCTCGAAGCCGGCGTCGAGCCGGCGGTCGAGGCCGTCGACCCGCTCGTCGAGGTCGTCGACCGCCTCGTCCAGCCGGTCGGTCGCGGCGTCCGCGGCGTCGACCCGCTCGTCGAGCGACGGGTGGTCGTGGTCCGCGGGGGCCTTCCCGTCGGCTTCACGCTTGACCTGGATGACCCGCTCGCGGACGTCCTCGATGAGCCCCGTGAACCGGTCGTCGAGGTCGTCGATGCGCCTCTCGACGACGGGGGGCACCTCGTCGTCCGGCGCGATGAGCTGCCGTGCGACCGCCTCCGGCGAGCCGTCGTCGAGCTGCTCGACGGCGTGAGCGGCCTCGAGGAGGCGGCGGAGCACCGTCCCCTTGTCGGTGTCCTCGTCCGCAGCCCGTCGTTCGAGCCACTCGTTTACGTCGCGGGGAACGGTGACCGACAGCTCCCCCGTCTCCTCGCTTGCCATTCGTCCTGTTTTCGGATGGAGCGTTCATAAGGATTGTTGCGGAGCGCGGCCGCGGCCGCTCCGTTCCCGGTCGGCTCCATCACCGGATCTTGCGGACGTTGGTGATGTTGAACCCGTCGTCGTCGATCTCCGTCTCGAACTGGACGATGTTTTCCTCCTCCAGCCGGGAGAGGACGCCGCGGAACGACTGGACGATCATCGCGCGGTCGCGCTCGCTGCCGCCGCTCTCCCACCGGAACCGGATCGTCCCGTCGGCGGCGTCGTTGAGCCGACCGAGCTGGGTGTCGGTCAGCGCCTCGACGTTGACGTGGAGCAGGATGAGGCCGCCCCACTCCTGGGACGCCTTCTTCAGGCCCTTCATCAGCATCGTGATGTCCGACCAGTCCATGTTCTCGCTGGCCGCGCTGATGAGGTCGGTGACGGAGTCGACGAGCACGAGGTTGCCGGCGGCGTTCTCGTTCAGGTAGTCGCCCATCGCGTCGAGCACGTCCCGGCGGTCGTGGCGCTCCCCGAGCGACGTGATGTCCTGCGTCCGGTGGGCGTACCACTCCGTCGGCACCGGCGAGAGCTGGAAGTACTCGGGCGAGAGGTCCGCAAAGCGGATCGGCTCCGCGACGGCGTCGACGATGTCCTCGTCCATCGTGAACCCCATCTCGTCGACGATCGCGGGCTGGTTGCTGGTGAAAGAGAGGTAGTGGATCGACTCCGGCACGACCGAGTTGTCGTCGAGCGAGCCGTAGTAGAGGTCGAACAGCTCCGGGTCGGCGTCGACGAGCGCGTTCATCGCGGCGCTGGTGTAGAGGAACTCCCGCGCCCCCGCGCCGATGTCGCCGGCCAGGAGGACGACGCTCCCCGGCGGCGCGCCCCCGTTTATCATCGAGTCGAGCCGCGAGATGCCGAAGGGGATGCGGTCCATGCCCCAACCGTTCGGGCGGACTCGCTTACGCTTTACGGGCCGCTCACCCGCGTCCCGCGGCGTCCGGGTCGCGGCGGTTCGCCGACCCGCGCACCGTCGCGCCGTCGTTCCGGACCCGCGCCGCGAGCACGTCGCCGTCGACGCCCGCCGCGGCGAGCGCGTCGCGTGCGGCCTCCCGGGCCGCGTCGACGCCGGCCGCGTCGGTGAGCCCGTACACCGTCGGCCCCCACGAGGACTGCCCCGCGCCGGCCACCGCGGGACAGGCCGACAGCTCCTCGACGACGGTGCCGACCGGCGGCCGGTAGACGCCGCCCTGCGCGTCGGCGTACCACGCGCCGTTGAGCCGGCCGATCTCCGCGACGGCGTCGCCGAACGCGGCCAGCCGCCCCTCCGCGGCCGCCGGGAGCAGCCGGCGCGAGACGACGCCGCTGACCTCGTCCGCGACCGCGGGGTCGGCGCGCTCGACCACCGCGCGCATGCTCGCCTCCTCCTCGTCGCCGCTCCGGCCGGGGTCGGCGTCCGGGAGCGCGAGGACGAACCGCCAGTCCTCGGGGAGCTCGTGGCGCGCGACGACCGCGGGGACCCGCCACTCGCCGTCCGCCGGGCGGTCCGTGGTGAACCGCGCGGTCGGGTGGCCGGCGTCGACGACGAACCCGCCGCGCTCGAAGCCGGCGACGCCGACGCCGCTCCGGCCGGCCCGGCCCAGTGCCGGCGCGGCCTCGCGGACGTCCGGCTCGACGCCGTTTGCCCGCGCGACGGCCGCGTAGACGGCCAGCGCGAGCTGCGTCCCGCTCCCGAGGCCGACGTGGCGCGGCAGGCGCTCCTCGACGGAGACGGCCGCACCGGGGACGCCGAGCACCGCCGCGGCGCGCTCCGCGTACTCGCGGGCGGCGGCGTCGTCGGCCGTCACCCCGTCGGCGGGCGTCGCCGCGACGCGGAGCCGCGGCTCGGTCAGCGCGACCCCGAAGCTGCCGTACAGCCGCTCGTGGGCCAGCGAGAGGTTGCCGAAGCCGAAGTGGAGCCGCGCCGCCGTCTCGACAGTCGCCATTGTCGGCGTTACGCGGAACGGGGGGTTTTGGGTTTCGGCACTGGCAACGCTGTCCCGGGCCGGCCCCGTGGCGAGCCTTCCGGCGCACACGTTCGGGCGGGGGCAACGCTTGTGGCCGAGCAGACGGCTTAAGCCGCCGCGCCGCAATGCCCGAGTATGAGCCAGGAGCAAGCGCCGCGCGGCGAGGCCGACGAGGAGTCGCCCGCCGGCGGGGAGAAGGACCCGAACCTGCGAAGCAGCGAAGTGACCGAGGGACCGGAGCACGCGCCCCACCGCGCCATGTTCCGCGCGATGGGGTACGACGACGCGGACCTGTCGTCGCCGATGATCGGCGTCGCCAACCCCGCCGCCGACATCACGCCGTGTAACGTCCACCTCGACGACCTCGCCGAGGCGGCCTACGACGGCGTCGACGACGCGGAGGGGATGCCCATCGAGTTCGGCACGATCACCATCTCCGACGCCATCTCGATGGGCACCGAGGGGATGAAGGCGTCGCTGATCTCCCGGGAGGTCATCGCCGACAGCGTGGAACTGGTCGCGTTCGGCGAGCGCATGGACGGGCTGGTCACCATCGGCGGGTGCGACAAGAACATGCCCGGGATGATGATGGCCTCGATCCGGACGGACCTGCCCTCCGTGTTCCTCTACGGCGGCTCGATCATGCCCGGCGAGCACGACGGCCGCGAGGTGACGATCCAGAACGTGTTCGAGGGCGTCGGCGCGGTCGCCGAGGGCGAGATGTCCGAGGACGAACTCGACGACCTGGAGCGCAACGCCTGCCCCGGCGCGGGCTCGTGTGGCGGCATGTTCACCGCAAACACCATGTCCTCCATCGCGGAGGCGCTTGGCTTCTCGCCGCTGGGCGCGGCGTCGCCGCCCGCCGAGGCCGAGTCCCGCTACGAGGAGGCCGAGCGCGCCGGCGAACTCGCCGTGCAGGTCGTCCAGGAGCGGCGCAAGCCCTCCGACTTCCTCTCGAAGGAGTCCTTCGAGAACGCCATCGCGCTGCAGGTCGCCATCGGCGGCTCCACCAACGCCGTCCTCCACCTGCTGGCGATGGCCGCCGAGGCGGGGGTCGACCTCGACATCGAGGACTTCAACCGCATCAGCGAGCGCACCCCCAAGATCGCCGACCTCCAGCCCGGCGGCGAGCGGGTGATGAAGGACCTCCACGACGTCGGCGGCGTGCCGGTCGTCCTCCGGGAACTGTACGAGGCCGACCTGCTCCACGGCGACGCGCTGACGGTCACCGGCGACACGCTCGGCGAGGCCATCGAGAAGCGTGACCCGCCCGCCGTCGACGACATCGACGCCGACTTCCTGCACACCGTCGACGACCCAATCCACGAGCGCGGGGCCATCCGCATCCTGACGGGCAACCTCGCGCCGGAGGGCGCGGTCATCAAGATCACCGGCGAGGACCACCTCCGCCACGAGGGGCCGGTCCGGGTGTTCGAGGAGGAGGAAAACGCCATGAAGTACGTTCAGGAGGGCCACGTCGAGACGGGCGACGCCATCGCCATCCGCAACGAGGGACCCCGCGGCGGCCCGGGGATGCGCGAGATGCTCGGCGTCACCTCCGCCGTCGCCGGCCAGGGCCACGCCGAGGACGTCGCGTTGCTCACCGACGGCCGCTTCTCGGGGGCGACCCGCGGGTTCTCCATCGGCCACGTCGCGCCCGAGGCCGCCGTCGGCGGCCCCATCGCGGCGCTGGAGGACGGCGACACGATCACCATCGACGTCGACGAACTCGAACTCTCCGTGGACCTCTCCGACGAGGAGATCGAGTCCCGCCTCGAGGGGTACGAACACGAACCCAACTACGAAACCGGCGTGCTGGCCAAGTACGGCGCGGCGTTCGACTCCGCGGCTAACGGCGCGGTGACGAACCCCGGCGTCAAGCGGGAGTAGGTCGCCGTCAGTACGAGTAGCCCTCGTCGGCCACGACGAGCCGATCCCCCTCCCCGTCCTCGCGGGCCAGCGGCGCGTACCTGTCGTCCCCGATGTCGGCGACGTATCGCTCGAAGTCGCGGCGGAACCCCGGCTCTGGGTCGTCCCGGAGCGAGACGGCGTGCTCGACCAGATCCGCCTCGGTCACGGCCGCGCCGTCGTCGCCGTCCGCACACCCATAAAACGCCGACCCGGCCAGTTCCCGGTACAGGATCCGCTCGTCGCGGCAGTACATGCACTCCCAGTCCGCCGGCAGGAACTGGACGCCGCGGTCGCCGTGGCGCTCGCAGGTCCGGCGTTCGAGGTCGCCGAGCGGGCGGAGTTCGACGTCGCGGGGGCCCTCGTCGCCGAGTTCGACGACGAAGTACCCGCCGTACGTCGGTTCGTCGGCGTCCGGGGCCGACGCCTGCAGGAACGCGGAGTTGAGCCGACGGTCCGTCAGCCGGCCGAGGTGGGTGTTGCCACAGAAGTGCGCCCGCCCGTCGAAGTGGTCCACCAGCGACCACTTCTCCATGTGGGTGACGAGGACCACGTCGTCCTCGACGTGTTCGGGCGCGTTGGTGAACCGCTGGCCGTCGACGGTGACGTAGCCGTCGGCCGGTATCTCCGTCCCGGCGTCGATCCCGTAGTCGATGTCGCCGAAGTGATCCTGGTTGCCCCACACCCACAGCAGCCCGTGGTCGACCGCGTCGTCGATCCGGTCCAGCAGCGGCTCGACCACCCGGAGCTGCTCGACGCCTAGCTCCCGGTCATGTCGCCACGCCCGCGTGAAGTCGCCGACGTGGACGGCGAGATCGATCGGTTCGTCCTCGACGTCGTCGAGGACGCGCTCCAGCGATCCGACGTCGCCGTGGTTGTCGCCCATGACGAGGATGCACCGGGACATGTTCGTGGCGTGGAACTTCGCCGTCGGAGCGAAAAACGTTGTTCATGTTCGACGGGGAAGGTTCGGAGCCGGCGGCGGCCCGGATCGTCCCGGTCGCGCCGGCGGAGAGGAGTAGTTACAAGAGCGCGGGGACGGGATCGGCGGACATGGAAAAGCAGGAGACGCTCCGGCAGATGCAGGACAGCGGCGTCGTCGCGGTCATGCGCGGCGCGGACGCGGACGCGGTCGTCGACATCGCACACGCGCTCCGCGAGGGCGGCGTCACGGCGCTGGAACTCACCGCCGACACGCCCGGCGTGATGGGCCTCATCGAGGACGTCGTCGACGCGCTCGACGACACCGAGGTCGTCGTCGGCGCGGGCACCGTCCTCGACGCCGAGACGGCCCGGGCGGCCATCCTCGCGGGCGCGGAGTTCGTCGTCTCGCCCTCGTTCCACGAGGACGTGGTCGAGACGTGCAACCGCTACGGCGTCCCCGTCGCGCCCGGCGTCGCCACCCCGACCGAGGCCATCGAGGCGTACCAGGCCGGCGCGGACATGGTGAAACTGTTCCCCGCCTCGGATCTGGGCCCGGGCTACCTCTCCAGCATCAAGGGGCCGCTCGGGCAGGTGCCGATCATGCCGACCGGCGGCGTCGGCCCGGACAACGCCGGCGAGTTCATCGAGGCCGGCGCGGAGTGTGTCGGCGCGGGCAGTTCGCTCGTCGACCACGACGCTGTCGAGCGGGACGACTTCGAGGCGATCACCGAGAACGCCGCGGCGATGGTCGACGCAGTCGAGGACGCGCGGTAGGGGATCCGGGCCACACGCCCGACTCGCCCCGTTTCCTCGGCCGATCAAAAATATTAGGCGTTTCACGGATACCGGCCGGCCGACAATTACGACCCGACGTGAACGAGTTTCCTTGTCCGGACTGCGCCGAGGGGATCGGGTCGCGGGTCCACCGGGAGCACACTGACGCCGGCGTGAAGATCCTGTTCGAATGTGGCGACTGTGAACACTCCTGGGAAGTGACGTTCTGAGCGGGTGCCCCCTGCCGTCCCCGCTGTCGCCCCGCTCCGGACCCATCGCCATGGGGGCTTTCCGGGTCCGCGTCGGCGACACCGAGTTCGCCGTCCCGGGTCCGTTCGTCACGAAAATGGACACATTTTTGCTGAACGATACTAGTCCTCGTACTATGGCAGTCAATACCAGCCGGAACGAGAGCGACGGGGGCATCACGCTCCCCGACGTCGTGCCGTTCGCCCTGTCCAATCCGACCCGCTTGAGCTGGGAGCTGGGCACACGCTCCGTTCGGGGCGAGGACGCGACGGTCCTCGGCAGATGGGACCACCTGAACAGCCGGTGGCGACTGTCGCTTTTCGAGGTCACGAGCGAAACGGCTATCGTCCGCGCCCGGACGCCGGTCGGTCGGGAGCGGTTTTACGGTGCGATCCGGTCGGAGCTCCGGCCGGCCGTCCGGGCGCTCGAAACGTCCGACTCCTGGCAGCAGGTCGAATAGGGCGACCACGACGGGACGTACGCGTTCGTCGCGGACCGGCCGTGAGACGCGGGGTGACGGCGGCGAATGCGGGTGTCTGCCAGGCACGGTATGTGTTCGCCTGAGAGTAGAGAACGTGGCTCCCGACGAGCGTATATACTGACATCTGCTACTTCGGTTGCTAATGAGCGAAGACGACGACCGGAGTTCGGAACTCTCCCTCGACAGCCCGTTCCTGCTCTTTAACCTGTTTCAGTCCGACGTGATCGCGGCGGAGGTCGACTGGGAGAACGAGCGGTTCGTCTTCTATCCCGTCAATTCGATCCCCGTGAAGTAGATGCGGAGCGAGAAGCCCACCGAAGTTTCCTTTTGCCCAGTTTACAAGTAGGGGGAATCGGCACACCGGAACGAACGACAGTCCGACCCCCACCTACCATATCCCTCGGGCTGTCGTTCGTCCGAGCCCTGCGAACTGGGTTCTCGGCAGGCTCAGTTAGTTGAGACTGTCGAGAATGGAAAGTTGGATAATTTCGAGTGGGACCGCCGTGCGCAGTACTTCGGACGTTGCGCAGACCGTGGTGAATGCTAGCTCTGAACATGGTTAGTACGTCTCCTCGATGTACGTTCGTCGGGACTGCATCCGCCGGATCTTGTCCGGCAGGTCGTAGTGCAGCCGGATGGTCTCCGGCGTGGCGTCGACCCGTTCGCCGACCGCCTCCGGCGGCCACCCCTGGTCACGCAGGTACGTGATGACCCCGGAGCGGATCGGGTGCGGCGACCGGCCCGACGGACACCGGGACTCAAAGCCGTGATCGGTCGCCTCGCACTCCTGGGGATCCCGGTCGTGCGGACAGTCGCCGAACCGGCACGGTTGGGTCATGATGTAGATCTCCCGCCGGACGCTCGACGTGGACACGCGCGCCGTGTCCCCGTGTTCGGTCGTGAATAGCGGGCGTCGGCCGTCCTCACCGCTACGCCGGGTCCGGTTCACGTCGATGTACTCCTGTACGCGGTCCGCGACCGTCTGAGTCACACCGACCGCACGCTCGCCTTCGATACCGTTCTTCAGCCGCGTTCCGACGCCGGCGTCGGGCCGGTGCTGGAAGAACACGAACGGCGGATCGGCTTCTTCCAGCACCTCCTCGTCGATGTCGTTCCGGTGGCGCAACCGTTCGAGGTCGGCCTCCTCGAAGTACAGGTCGCACAGGTCGAGCGACCGGAGGCCGCCCACCCGGCATCCTGTATGCCACAGCAGTTCGAACATCGCCTGTCGGCGAGTCGCGCGGGCGTACCGGTGCAGGTTCTCGCGGAGTTCCTTCGCACGGGTCGCCTTCAGCTTCTCCTGGCTGACCATCGCCCGGAACTCCTCCGAGGTCGGCACCTCGATCTTCTGCGGCAGGTCCTCGCTGACCGCCTCGATCCGGACGCAAAACCCGAGGAACAGCTTCAGCGTCCCGATCTGGTTGTTCAGGGTCGACACGGCCAGGTCCTCCCCGCGTCGGGTGGACTCGTACTCGAACACGTCCCGGCTCGACAGCTCGGAGAGGTCGTCTATCCCCTCCTCTTCGCACCAGTCCACGAACGGAGCCAGTCGGTACTCGTAGGTCTCTATCGTCGTCTCCGCTCGCGTCGACCGCTGGTGGTCGAGCCACATCTCGACCGCCTCCCGCGGCCCGATCGGCTCCAGGTCGTCGGTCACGCTTCCGACCCCCATTCACTCGCCGCCGTCTGCTGTGCTGGTACCCACGGCTCGACCGTCTCCGGGTCGAAGTTCATCAGGAGCCGCTCGTCGGCCTCCTTGCCGTTCCCCGCAGCGGAGTGGTGGGTCGTTTTCTCGACGGTGTGCCAGTCCTCGTACAGCCCAGGCGGGATCTCCGAGTAGCTGACGATCGCGTAGCCGTCGATGTCATCGAGTGTCTGCTCGAGGGAGGAGTGTTCCGCCGATTCTTGGTAGAAGTCTTCTTTCCCGAAGTACGGTGGGTCGAGGTAGTACACCGTTTCGGGGGAGTCGTACCGTTCGATGACGGTCTGGTAGTCCTCATTGACCACGGAGACGCCCCGGAAGCGTTCGGCCACGTCGTCGATACGGTCGGGGACGTTGCCCCAGTTTCGCGCGTTCCGGCTGCCCTTCTCGTCGTTCGGACTCTCACGCTTGAACCCGCTTTTCGAGGACACTTTCGCGGCGTACTGGCTGTACCGGAGGAACAGCCACCGCCCGGCGTGCTCGAGCTCGTCGTCGGGGCGCTCGCCGGCGAAGAACGCGTCGGCCCATCTATTGTGAAGCTGTTCGGAGAACGGCGTCATCCGGCACCACTCGGCCAGCTCCTCGGGGCGCTGGCGTGCGACGCGGAAGAACGTCACTACGTCGTCGTCCTTGTCGTTGAACACCTCGACCGTACTCCGGGGCTTGTTCAGCAGGACCGCGCCGGAGCCGCCGAAGGGTTCGACGTACGCGGTGTGCGGCGGCAGGTGGTCGATGACCCAGCTGGCGAGCCGGGTCTTGCCGCCGATGTAGGGGAATGCGCTCAGGGTCACGCGGATCCCTCCTGGTTATCCTTCTTGATTCGGGGCGCGAGCATGTACGTCGCCTCGAAACCCCATTCGTCGTGTTCGATCTCGAACTTCGCGGGGAACTCGTCGCCCCACTTGACGAGGAGCCGGTCGGCCTTCCCGCGCTTGATGCCGGCCGCGATGTCCGTCAGGTAGTCGAGACTGAACAACGTCGAGAACGGCTCCACGTCGTCACTCTCGGCCCACGCGCAGTTGGCGAACAGCACCGCATCCTCGGGGTCGGTCCGCCCGTCCTCGTCGTCGGACGGCGTCGTGTTGCCGTCCGCCTGACTCCCCAGCACGAACGTCGAGTCGTCGCGGGTGACGAACGCGTGGTCGTGATTGCTGTCGACGGCCTTGATACCCTGGTTGAACGCTTTCACGCTCGGGTCCGCGCGACAGGGGAGCGTGAGCTCCTCCGGGATGTGGGGATCCTCCCGGAGCATGTCGGTGTCGACGCCGAACCACTCCGTGACGCGGGTGATCTCCTGGTCCGGTCGGGTCACCCGGACGCGCATCCGTGCGGGGTCGTCGAACACATCGATTGCGACGGGGTCACCGTCGCCGCCGCGCTTCCGCGCCCACGTCACGGCGTTCTCGAAGGCAGGCAGCGAGAGGCCGAACGTCGTGGGTTCGTGGACGTCGAACCGTTCGAAGCCCTGGGCGTGGGCGGTCAGGTCGACGAGCGCGACGTTGGCCGGGTCGATGGCCTTCGTGTGGATGCCGTCCTCGTCGAACCGAACGCGGAACTCGTCGGCGACGGGGTCGAGCAGCTCGGCCAGCGATCGGATGGGATCGCCGTTGGTGAGGATGCTGACGGCGGGCTCCTCGTCGGCGTCGGCCGTGAGGTCGTCGGTCCGGTCGTCGGATTCGACGGCGCGGCTCATGCGTCCACCTCCGCGCCCGGCAGGGGCGGCGTAGTGGCGGGGACGGCCCCGACCGCCTCGGCATCGAAGGACTCGACTTCGGCGACGGGCGCGCCGCTGTGGTGCTTTTCGTTGTGGAGCTTCCGGTCGACGTTTGCCCGGATGGGTAGCGTACTCGGGCGGTTCAGCCCGTTCTCCGAGCCGCAGGAAGGGCATACCGCGCGGTGGAAGGTCTTCGTCTCGCGGGACGCGTCGGCGTCGCTCATGCTTCCACCTCTTCGGGGATGCGGTCGGCTCGATGCTCCACCTGGAAGGGAAGAAGGTACCACTCGTCGGGCGTGACGCGGCGGCGGCCGTCGTTGACCCTCTCGGTCTCCAAGAATCGAACATCACACCAGCGCCATGCCGGGAGCAACCGGGTGGTTCCGTCGAACTCTATGATTCGGAGCGTGCCCGAATCGCGTTCGTTCGCGTGAACCACACTGGTTTTCTCGAAGCTTTCCTCCGGAGACTTCGACGTGACGACAGCCGGATTCTGGTAGTTCCGGAGATCGAGCGGATCGGCGTTTTCTGAGTACGCGTTCCCGGATTGACCGCCATCGGTGAGAAGCCGGGGGTCGTGCTCGTCGCTCTCGTACTGCTCGGCGAGCGCGTCCGCGCAGGATTGGCAGACGTAGCCGTCGGGGGTGACGACTTCCTTCTCGCCGTCGCAGCCGGGCGTCTCGCACGCATAGAGGTCGCGGCCGCCGTCGGTGGCGACGCGCTTCGAGGAGACGGGCGTGACGCCGGTAGCGGAGCAGTTCAGGCCGTGGGTGTCGGCCTTGCTGTGGGCGTCGCCGCGGTCGGAGCACTCGTCGATCTCGCCGCAGGTGGTGCAGCGGACGAGGAACGCCTCGGGGTCGTGGGGGTCGTGGACGTACTCGAAGGCGAGGTCGTCGACGCCGTCGGCGGGAGACTCGACGACGCGGCCGCCGTCGGTGACGACTTCGCGGGCGAGATCGGGCGCGCAGTTGCCGCAGGCTTCGAGGCCCTGCTCTCGCGCCCACGATAGGGTGACGGAGCGGGTGGGGCCACTGGCCTTGCTGGCACAGCCGAGCCCGCGGTGGAACGCGTCGCGGTCGGACTCGGGGTTGATGAGCACCGTCCGCGCGGCGTCGGATTTATTTGCAGACGACTCTTCTCGGGTCGTGCGGGCCTTCGAGCCCGCGGATTGAATCGGCGACATCGGTTTCTACCTTGGAACCGCGCCACAGCCGGGCGATGTGGCAGCATCGCCCGGCACGACGAAACCGGCGAGCGACATCTGGACCGAATCGGCGGTTCCATTCCCACAATTAGAACGGTATTGCATAAATGCATCGACTAGTCGAATTAGGGTAGGATTAGAACCAGCGGTATATTGCGAGGTATTAGGTCCACATATCTTGTTACGCATAACAATGAGACAGTCCGGGACATGGATGACAATCTGGGATGACCGGATCTTAGAGATAATCAGGAACGAAGATGCCGGGAGGGTGGGCGATCTCGCCGAGCGGGACGGTATCAGAATATCTCAATCGTCCGTCTCGCGGCGTTGTGGGAAGCTTGCTGACCACGGACTGCTCAAACCACTCGGGAACGGTGTCTACACTATCACGGACCGCGGTAAAGCGTATCTCGACGAAGAATATGATGCTGAGAACGAGGTGTACCTCAATGGCGGTAGCTCTCTAGATGCCCCCTCCACATCTGAGAGTACTGAGCCGTGACAGAGCGTAAACCTGCCCAGTGGATGTGTACGCTTGACGAGCGGATTCTCGAACACTTAGACGAGGATGCGCTCTCTACTCCCCAGCACATGGAGGAGATAATGAAGTTCAATGCTTCCCGTCGTCGGATTCGGGAACGTTGTCGGCTTCTCACGCGAGCTGGTCTAATCGCTCCCATCTACGCTGGGGATCATCTCTATGAAATCACCACGGACGGCCAACTATATCTCAAAGGGGAACTCGACGCCGGCGATCTCCCACGTCCGGCGTTCTGGGCTGTGTAGTCGGGTAAGCTTTTGACCCCCCAGGATGGACAGCGGGGCCGGAGGGTGGCACCTCCCGAGTCGAGCCCACTTCTGGACCGAGTCGGCACTCGACTCTTCTGGTTTTCTACATCAACTGTGAACTGGTCACTTGGTAATCTTAGGAACCGAGGGGTACGTCTCACCCCTGAATGGTAGAGGTACTATCACTAATCTAGTTGGACCACAAACAGCTTAAGACGGTTGGGGTGGAATACTGCATGCCATGCCTTCACAATCTTGTTATCCAGAAAAAGCGCCGGCTATAGATAAACTTCTGGACACGTTGAGTAATCACCTCCGGCGTCAGGTGATCGATTACTTCGAGAACCACACGCAATCCAGGACGGCATCGCTGGATGAGTTGGTCGTCTACGTGGAACGCCAAGTCCCTTCGGAGGGCCATGAACAACTGAAGTTGAATCTAATCCACGTCCATCTACCCGAGCTTGCTGAAAGAGGTTGGATCGATTACGACCGGCAAGACTACCAGATCCACTATAACGGCCATGAGAACGCTGATCGTTGGCTACGAGAGGTGCGTTCCGTGTTCCTGTAGCTCAGCCGTCCCCATTCTCTGAATGATGTTCTCTCCGGGCACGGATGCCGTGGTAGACTGCAGTGATGGACTGAACCAGAAGTGCACCGAATTCCTGCTTTCGGTAAATCTCCGGTTGGTTCCTTGATCTGCTATCCGTCCTCATCTTGTGAGGAAACCTGTATCTCTACCGCCCCATCACCCCACAGTGTGACAGTCACGCTATCAGTATCAAACTGAACAGTGGTGTTGGCACTTGCATCCTCCCGAAAGAGGTTATTGAGCGCGTCCGGATTGATATCATCGTAGAGTTGAAATTCTGAGTTCGTTAGATCTTTTCCAGTCTGGTCTTCAATAGCCCCCAGTACAGCGGTACTCAACTCTCGGTTCTGGTCTGGTTCGTACCGCTCGCGCGTTTCATCGCTGTTCGACATTACAGGGTAGAATTCCAATGTGGGCACTAATACCCCTTCCGTGTATCAGTACGCGGGTGTATACTAAACTCCAGAAGATTCCTTGTTCCTTGAATTCCGCAGACTACAGGCCTATCTCGCCCATACTCTCGATAATATTCTCCTCCGTTGGAGCGGCCAGATACGGCTCTATCGCATCATACGACGACCACCCACCGAGCGCCATCACGATCCGGGGACTCACGTTCTCCTCGACGAGCAGGTGGTTCGCCCAGCACCGCCGTAGGTCGTGCGTCGACAGCCGCCGGTAATCGTCGTCGCCGGTCGCCGCCGCTGCATCACCCGCCGCCTCTTCCACCCAGTACTGCACGGTCCGCTTCGAGCGGTCGATCAGCGGCTCGCCGTCGGCGAGCCCACGCTCCTGGACGTAGCGATTGATGACCGCCTCGAACTCGACCGGGAGCCACGTCTCGCGGTGCTTGCCGCCGTCGTACTCGCCGGTCGTGTCCTTCCCGCCGACGACCTCCAGCTCGTAATGCCGCCCGTCGCTCATCCGGTCGATGTGCTCGGGCCGCACGTCGAGCACCTCCGCGACCCGGAGCCCACAGTCGCCCATCAACCGCACCGCGATCTCGTGCTCGAAGGTGTCGGCCGCCCGCGGCAGCTCCCGGTACTCCTCCCGACTCATCCACACGTTCCAGCTCCCGTCTCTGTTGCGTTCAGTACGCATGGCGCTTCGCACTTTTCTTGAGTTACGTGCACTTCGTTCCACCGGACCAGTCGACCGGTTCACTCAGAACGGCGGAATCGCGGCGGTTCGTGGGCTGTGGGCCGCCGCAGTTGCACGTTTCTACACAAACACGCAATCGATAGGTACAGAAAAAAGCACTTACGAATACATCGTTACGGTATCACCATGCGCCGGAGATCTGTACTTGGCAGTTGTGCTCTTTCTGCCGTGAGTCTCTCGGGTTGCATATTCTGGGACACCACAAACGATGGGGAACTGAGCATCACGATCTTCGACAGGCAGTGTGAGAACGGGTCGGTAGACGTGAACTTTGACGAACGTAACCCCTCAACTGCTGTCAGCCAGAAACTTAACGAAATCGTTGATACCGGATATTACAGCGAGGATGCGGAGTATTCCTCGGCGACCCTCGAAATATACAACACACTAGACGATGCACAACTAGAAAGCGAGACTGAAGGTCGGCCGACTCTGCTGTATAACGGAAGCTGTTACGGGTACGAACTGGAACGGTCTTTCGACGATTAACCGGGGAGGACGCGAGATATTTGCCCTCTCCACTTACCATTCAATCTTGGTCATACCACCAGCAGGCTTTTCCACACAGCAATCCAACCAGCCGGTATGAGCCTCACCACGGACGACTTCACCGAGTTCATGGCCGAGGACCCCGAGGACGATCCGAGCCTCCCGCTCGGTGACGCGCTCGACGAGCTGGCAGTAGACGTCGAAGTCGACGCCGTCGAGGAAGTCCGTGACGTCCGCGAGCGGCTATGAGACTCCTCCTGGATACGAACGTTCTCGTCGCCGCCGTCACCCGTGACACGGAGCGGTCCGACGCCGCGGTGAAGCTCCTCAACGAAGCTGACGAGACGTACGTCTCCGTGCTGAATCTGATGGAACTCCGCAGCGTCCTCACGAAGAAAAAGCAGTTCGAGCGCGACCGGATCGAGCAGATCGAGAACCGGATCACATCCCGTGCCACGGTCACGTTCCCCGACGCCTCCGACATGATGGAAGCCAACCGGCTCCAGTCCGAGACGCTACTCTACCCGATGGACGCGCTGGTTCTCGCCGCGGCCGACGCCGTCGACGCTACTCTCGTTTCGTTCGACGCCGAACTCGTCGAACACGGTGCGGAACACCCGAAAGACGTAGTGTAGGGACTCTAAGTGCTTCTATAGGAAACAAAAATAGATGAAACCCTGTCCGGCCCCATCTCATGTAACTAAATCAAAATTTTTTGGTTTCTGCTCCAAGTATTCTCTGTCACCGTGGCTGATCACTCACTGGTTTCCCGGAGACGGGTTGTGGCAATCGTTGGTTCTGGAACGGTCGTAGCCTTGGCCGGCTGTTCAAGCGGAGGTCGAGATAGTGCTGGTGATGAAACTACGGAACCTGAGAACACGTCGGCTGAAGCTGACCAAACTACTGAAAACCAGACCACAGCAACACAGGAGACAGAGACTACAACTGCAACAGAGTCGCGGTTCGCTACGGAGGGGGATGATTCAGTACCTATCGAAAAAGCCCTTGAAGAATTGGTTCTTAATATGTCCGAACTGCCGGGGGATGGGTGGGAGTCCAAAGAGCCGCCCGTCTTTGCAGGTGCTGAGCGACAGTCAAACCGGGCCTTTGCTCGGGGAGACAATGAGACGGAGGTTCTGCACTGTAGTGCGGTATTAGCTGAGAATGTAGAAGATGCGCAGGAGTTCTATAACTACATCAACATTCGGAGAATAACGGGAGGTATAGAAGCCGACGAAACAATACAGCTCGATATCGCTGTGGATAGCCAATGGAGTTTCGCAGAATATGATCATCCCAGTGACGAGTCTAAAACGATAAAATTCCACCTCCTGAAATTCAGAGACGCGAACGGATTTGGGATGATTCGATGGAACAGAATTGACAGTAACATTACAAGAGACGAGATCGGTCCGTTAGGTGTGACTATGCACGAAAAATGGCGGTAGAAACCATATTGCCGGCATTCCTTACCGACTAAAATACCGTATCAATCGCAACTTTCGCTTGCTTCGTATCCCGATGGTCGCCGCCACCGTGCCACCGGAGCATCGGGAGCTTGGAGGAGTGAACGGCCTTGGACTTGAGAACCTGAATCCCGCGCCCCCACGGCTTGTACGCCGCGAACGCGTACATCCCGTTGTGGTTGCGGTGCCGGCCGTGATACTGCTTGTACAGCTTGAACGTGCCGGGCTGGCCGTTCGAGTGTTCGATCATCGCAGCCTTCAGCTCCCACGGCCGCCCATCGCTATCGCGGGCGTCGTGCCAACTGCACCGGTCGAGTTCAAGCCGGTACTCCTCCGCGAGATGCCGCTCCGCGAGCGTCCCGTACCGGTTCGCGCGGTGCGACCGGTTCCGACTCACGCGGACCACGCGCTTCGCGCGCCGATATATATACGCCTCCGCCGCCGCGCCGACGGCGCGCCCATCGCGGTCGTCCGACGCCCGCCAGGGTGTCGGGCGACGTATGGGCTAAAGGGGGGTTGCTTTCGCTTTCGTACTTTCGAACCCCACACCCTCATGCGATCACCTGCTCCACCGTCGAAACCCACTCGCGTTTCTCGCCGCCGCTCTCGTAGTCGTCGAGCCAGTTCTTGACGGTAGTACGCGTGTACGGCACGAAATCCTCGATTTCGTACGGCGACATTCCCCGATCCCGACACGCCTTCATCGTCCACATCGCGACGCGTTTCACGTCCTCCTCAGCAACCGCCTCGCCGTCCTTCTCGTCGCCTTTCGGCGCGTCCCACGACCAATCGGACGCTTCCTCGGTCGCCATGTTCCAGTCGGTCGGCGGGATGCCTTCGAGCGGCCGCGGGTCCACGTCGACGAGCTTTCCGCCCGAGATACGGTCCGCGACGACGGCCTTCTTCTTCGACTGCTTCTTGATGATCGTGCCGACGCGCCACAGCAGCGGGTGAATCGAACTCTCGTCGTGGCCGATGTAGATGAGTGCGCCGCCGTACTTCCGGATCTTGAACACCAGTGGCCCCATCAGCTTCCGCACCTTGTGCCCCTGCTCGCCGGAGCCGCTCGCGGCGCTGCTGAACTCGTCACCGATGAATAGCTTCGGCTGCTGGGGGTTCTCGACGGGGTCGCCGTCCTGTGCGACCCACTCGGTCAGCAGTGGGTAGTTCGGTATCCAGCCGTCGTCGACGCTTCCATCCTCCCGAACCCAGTCGTCGTTCCGGTCCAACGTTCGGATGTTCGACCCGACGAGGAGATTGCCGTCAACCCACCGCTGTCGGAGCTGTCCGAGGAGTCCCGCGAAGTCCGACTTCCCCGCGCCCATCTCGCCCAAGACGACGATGACCGGGGCGGGACCGGCGACGATCTCCTGCAGCCGCGTCACCGTTTTGATGCCGGCCATGTCGGCCTGCTGGGACGGGTCGCCGATGTAGTGCTTCAGCGTCACCGTGTCACCGTTCTCCAGTGCGTTCCGCGCGGTGTCGCTCCCTTCGGCCCGGAGGATGTCGCGGTTCTTCTGCACCTGGAGGTAGTCCGCCGCCGCCTTCCCGTCCCACTTCTCCGTGTCGTGGTGGACCGCCCGCATCGCTAACTGCCGGTCGACCTTCTCGTCTCTGACGAACCCGGAATGTGGGAGTACCTCCTTGGGGTCGCGTTCGCGGTTGCCGTCCTGGTACTCCCGAAAGCCGCCGACCGTGTAGTTGTCCTGTTCGTCGCTCATCGGTCGGTCCCTCCATCCGTCGCCGCCTGGTTCGTCGAGTCGTCCGCCGCCACGGGCGTTCTGGGACCGTGGGCTTCGGTGTACTCCTCGACGTACTCGGTGACGTCTTTGATCTCGTCGACGTCGCGCTCCTCGGCGTCCTGCTTGGCTTCCTCGAAGTGGTCCTTCACTGCCGTCCGCGGGTGCATCAGTCCGCGCTCGTCGGCCTCCGCCTCTTCGTTGACAACGTCGCGCTGTATCTCCAGCCCCATCTTGGAGATCCGCCCGCGGAGCCGGTTGTATTCGAGGAACGCGTCGACCAGATCGCCGTGGATGTCCTCCAGCATGGCCTTCGTGGTGACGAGTTTCGAGTCGGCGAGTTGGCTGAAGTAGCACCCGCGTACGACGAGCTGGTCCGCATCGTCGTGGTGGGTAAACTCGCGGACTTCGTAGGCGTCGCCGTCGTTGCAGACGTACGGTGACGGCCCCTCGACGGTTTTCTCGCTCCACACCTCGGGGGCGACGTACAGTTTGCGGCGGGTGTCGTCGACGCCGTTGATGTGGTACACTTCGACCATGTGGCGGTTCCGGAGCCGCCGCGCACCGGTCACGAACAGCCCCAGCAGCGGCGGACCCAGAAGAAGCATTGCCGCGAAGATCCCGCGTGCTACCGGCGGGACGCCGGGGATCGTCGGGCGTATCCAGAGGAGCAACGCACCCAGGGAGACGGCGATGCCGGCGACGAGGAGTTGCCCCTCGGCGGCGATGTAGGTGAGCCGGTCAGCCCAGCCGCCGAAGGTACTACTCGTGTCGCTCACGCCTCTATCACCCCGTTCTCCTCGGAGCGGACGACCCACCAGGCACCGATGCCGGCGAGTCCCGTCGTCATGAGGACGCCGGTGAAGAGCCCGGACTCGCCGCCGAACGTTTCGAAGGGGTTGGCGTCGTCGTCTTCCGGCGGCTCCATCGCGTTGCTCAGCCGGTAGGAGCCGCCCGCGCTCGCCACGGTGACGGACGATCCACCGCGGACCTGTTCGACCGGCATCGTCAGGTTGTGGGTCCCGCGCGACAGGTCCCACGACTGCTTCGGCGGCCGGGTCGCGCCGGTCGTGTTGGCCCCCGCCATGCCGTCGGTGATCGTCACAGTGCGGGAGATCTCCAGCTCCATCGTGACGTGGACGGTCCCGTTCTCGAACCGCCAGTCCGTGATAGTCGTCGCGTCCGACAGGGACAGTTCCCCGCTCGACGTCGGCGGTACGGTGGTCGTCGCGTTCGTCGTGTTCTCCTGCGCGGCCACTGGAGCCGCGGCCCATCCGCCCATGCCCATCAGAGCTACCGCTGTTACCAGCAGCAGCGTGGAAAAAATGCGTTTCATGGTTAGCCTCGCAGGACGACTAAGACGACCACACCACCGGCGACGACCATGATCCCGACACCAGCGAAGAGGTCACCCGGTCCGACGTCGCCGAGTCCGAAGTCAGGCAGGCCGATTCCCGCGCTCGCACCCGACGGTTCACTATTGTAGTTGTTCGTGATGTGTTTCCTGTGAGTTACGCTCTTATTGATGTATTCGACGTATTTCGTGGAGTTGTACGTATCGTACTGCGGATCGTCCCAGTCGGCATTATCTACCTCGCTCCCGTTCGCGGCGTACAGCGCCTCTATCGTGACGTTCCCCTTTACCAGCGGGATTGTCTCGCCGGTCGAGTTGTCGTACATCGTCGGGGTTCCCTCCAGATTGCTCACGTCGTACGTCTCACCGGCAGAGAATCCGCCGCTCGGGGGGTTAGCAAACAGCATTCCTGTGTAGGTCTGGTTTTCCACACGGTCACCGTAAACAGGCTCGCGCGTTCCGTCCGTCGAGTTGCTGAAACTCAGGTCCGTGTAGCCCGTGTAGCTGACGACGATCTGGCTCGCCTGCGACCGGTTCTGGTTGGCGAGGTCGAGGACCGAGAGAGTCGCCTGCTGCCAGCGACGATCGCCGACCGACGAGTTCCCCGACAGCCATCGAACCTGTCCCTCCGCTCCCCGCACGTCCTCCGGGTCGATCTTCCCAGAATCCAGCGCTGCATACAGATTCTCGGTCAGAGTCGGGTCATAGTTCGCCGTCATCGTCTGAGACTGCTGTTCTATGTCGTTCCACGTCCGCCGCCACTCAACGAGGTCGACAACACGTTTAGACGGGAGGCCGCCCTGTGACACGTCCCCGACGTTCTGCACGACGTAGGTGCCAGTCGTGTTGAGATGGAACCCTTGAGAGATAGAAACGCCGTCATTCGGCGGGACAACTGCATGAGAGGACATCGACCCTCCGCGGTTACCCTGCGGTGTGAGTTTCCACCGCTGGAACGGTTCAACGGGCCAATATTCCATCTCCCAATCATTATCAGCACCGACTTCATTGAGGTTGACGGCAATTTGTGGCACCTGAATAGATTCACTTGTCCCATTAACGAGAGTTACATCAACCTCGGTCATGGGAACATCATGATTCCTGTTAGTTATCTCATACTCAGGATCCCGGCTAGCAGAATTCCCATATTCGTCAGTAATATTAACTATACCGACACTCACGAAGGAATTATCTATATCGGGATTATTTGCAGAAACATTTTTTGCGTAATGTATCTGTGCCATCTGCTGCTGATATTTATTCAGCAGTTGAATTTGCTGCATCGCGTAGTAGTCGCGAATAGCTTCACGGACGTTCTGAGTCGCCTGTGAGGTGCTATTCCCGCGTTCCCAAGAGTCCGCGATTGCGGATTTGCCGTCGATTGAGGCAATCGAACGGGTGTCTTCGAGGTAGTTGTTTGTGGTCGTGAGAAATGCCTGCTGGTTCTCCCACTCCCCCGACATGGTGACGTGAAGATCAGTCTTGACCGCTTCGGCAGTCTGATCCTCGCCAATCTTGACGAACTCCAGCGGCCCCGTGCATTGACCGAGCACGGACTCCCACAACTCACACTCGCCGTCATCGGCCTGTGCCGCGAGGTCCGCGGTCGGCGTCGAGGCCGTCGCCGCGCCCCTGGTGTCCGCGGTCGGCGCGGTCGCGGTCGCCGCGGCCGCCGGACCCGCCACCGCGGAGGCGAGCAGGAGCGCGGCCAGCAGGAACGACGCCGCGCGGTGGGCGGTGGGCCGCATTCAGATCGCCCCCAGGTTCGCCAGCAGCCCGGCGACGAACGCCAACGCGATCGCCGCCCCCGAGTAGGCCGCCAGCAGTGTTTCCTCGTGCTGTTCTACGAACGTCGAAAATCGGTTGAACATAGTTTCTCACCTCTGTTTCCGCGGTTACTTGTAGGCGATCAGGTAGAAGGCCGCGCCGTTGAGGAACACACTGAACCACCCGATGTACCACATGCCTGCGACGGCAACGCTGACCGCGGGAACGAGCGCGGTCAGGACGTTCAGCAGGACCGCCAGGAGCATCACGACGGTTTCGACGTCGGTGTAGTCCTCGGGCGTGTTCTCGTTGGTGAGCCACCCAATGATGAGCACCCCCATCGAGACGATGAACGCGTATGTCACTTCCGTGCCGTGGGCGGCGTACAGGGCGTCCGAGAGCGCGAGGTTCAGCGGGTCGGAGAACTGGAGCGTCCCGACCGCGCCCACGCTGAACGACGCGAGCACGAACAGCGGCGCGAGAACGCTGTCTGTCAGGTCGATACCGTCCTCCCGGCGCAGGCCGGAAGGCACGTACTGTTGGGGTATGTTGAGTGCCATACCGGCCGACGCTGTCCGTTAAGGGGGGATATAAAATCAGCGGGCGCTTCAGACGCCCTCAGCGCGGATATGGTAGAGCGTTCCGCTGGGCGGCTGACCGTCCCGGGTTTGGGAGTTACACCACGGGCAGTCTCTCACGACGCCGTCGACGCCACAGACGCGGGCGTACTTCGAGCTGACTTCCTCGCCGCAGGAGCGACAGGTAGGCACGCTAATCGGCCTCCGTAGCCTGTCGCTGGCCGTTCTCGTCCTCGACCTTCCGGTACTTCCACTGCTTCGGGTCGGCGCACTTCGGCTTGACCCGTACAGCCACCTCGGAGTTGAGATTCCGTCCGAAGACACCGCTGCACTGGATGCGGACGTACCCGCGTTTTTCGAGCGGGCGGAGCGCCCCGACGAGGTCGTTCTTGCTGTACCGTGTGTCCTCGGCGACCATGCCACCCTTGACCCGCAGGTTCAGGATGAGCTTCTGGTTGGCGTGGCGGAGGCAGGCTCGGTACAGTTCGGACAGGTCCTCGCGCTCGGGCCAGTACTCGCCGCCCACGTCGCGGGTTACATCGCCGTGTTCGTCGAGGATGTCGTCGACGGCACCTCGAAGCAGCTGAGCGCGGGACGTGTCGAGTTCGTCGGCCACCTCGTCGAGCGCGTCGCACTTCGACTCGTCGACGCGGAACTTCACCTGCTTGCGACGGTCGCCCTCCTCGTGGATCTGCTTACTCACGGCGACCCCCTCCGTTTCCCTTAGCTTTGCTTACAGGAGTGGTACCATTCTGGTACCGCGGTGGTACCACTGTGAAACCACGGGACGGAGAACGGACTGCCCCCATGATCGCAACGTGGGTACCATACCCCCCAGGGGGTTGCGGTAGGGGTTCGTGCGCGCTCCCGGGCGTGCCCGCGGGCGAGGCGGCGGCCGTAGTTATCGGTCGACGGTGTACACTTCGGCCCAGAGATACGCGACACCGATGCCGGAGTAGAGGAGTCCCAGGGCAGTTGGAATCCACTCGGACTGAGCGGCGAAGGCTCCTGCTTGAATGAGCCCAAGAGCGACCATCGCCAGTCCGATGAAGGTCTTGAGCCGGGACCGTTTCATACCTGACCGATGGGCAACTCTGGTGATAAGTACCGATCATCGAACTATCTGCCACCGTTCTCACCCCCAACGGAGAGCCACCACGGCGGCGAGAGGTGCGTCCGTCCGGTGTCGAGGTCGGTCACTGCGAGGTCCGAGCGGACCCACCGCCACCAGCACGAAGCGACGTGAGCGCACCAGCCGCGGTAGTGGTAGCCGTCACAGTCGCACTCGGCGCGTAGCGTGCCGTCGTAGATGGTGAACAGCACACGGTGGGGTTCTCCCTCGTCAAGAAGCACGACCCGCTCAGCGGCCGAGACTGGCCCGCCAGCGTCGGCCTCCTCCTGGGCGCGCCGCCAGGATGCCGACAGGGTCCAGTCCTCGGGGAACGTCAGCTGGTCGGGCTCGCCGAGCTTGCGCTCCAACTTCGCGGCCGCCTGGTCGACGGCCTTGCTCATAGCGGCACCTCGCTCGTCTTCGTGAGGCACCCACGGAGCTGGTCGGACTCACCGCCGCCGAACTCGTAGGTCCCGACGCGGCTGCAGATCTCGCACTCGTACTCCTCCCAGTGGCGGCCGTCCCGGTCCGGATCGCTCCCGTCTGTAACCCGGACTGGCCCACCGCACTGACACCGGAGGGTCACAGCGACCACCCCCAAACCGAGAAACCAGAGGGTTCAGGTGTACCTCGGTGCCGTTGTGCGAAAGTGATTAAATTTCGAGTGGGACCGCCGTGATTCGAACACGGGTCCAACGCACCCCATGCGCAGAGGATACCACTACCCCACGGTCCCGCGAGTGAAGCGAGGACCGTCGCACAATTAAGCGCTTCGTTTCAACCCCGCCACCGGAGGGCGGTCGCGGCCCAGGTGTACCCCGTCCCGGCCGCGACGAAGCAGACGACGTCGCCGGGTTCGACCCGACCGCGGGACAGGCCCTCGTCGAGCGCGAGCACCTGGTCGACGCTCTGGACGTGGCCGTAGTCGTCGAGGTAGTAGCCGTCGGTCTCCGGGTCGAGCCCCATCTCCTCGAAGTAGTAGTCGTGGAACGACCGCTTGACGTGAGTGAGCGCGACGAAGTCGACGTCGGCGCGGGCGAGGCCGGAGCGCTCCAGCGCCTCGTCGGTCACGTCGAGGAAGTTGGGTAGGGAGACGGGCGCGAGCCGTTCCTTCATCCCGTCGGGGTCGGGCACGTTGAGCGCGTGCTCGCCGGCGGCGACGGTGTCCTCGCTGGGCGGGTTGCGCGTCCCGCCGGCGGGCATCACCACGTCGCGGGAGAAGGAGCCGTCGGTGACCGCGCCGCTGCCGAGCACCGCCGCCCGCGAGCGGTCGCCGGCGTCGCGCTCGACGACCATCGCCGACGCGCCGCTGCCGAAGTTGAACATGAACGAGGAGTCACCGTTGCCGTAGTCGACCAGGTCCTCCTCGCGGCTGGCCGCGACCAGCAGCGCCGAGTCGACGTCGCCGGCGGCGATCTGGGCGCGGACCTGCCGGAGCGCGACCGGCGCGCCGGCACACAGCGTGTAGCTCTCGGTGGCGTAGGCCGACGCCGCGCCGAGGCGCTCGGCGACGTCGGCGGCGGCGCTCCAGACGACGAAGTCCTTGAACTCGCTGCCGTGGTACAGCACCAGGTCCAGGTCCGCCGCGTCGCGGCCGGCGTCGGCGAGCGCGTCCTCGGCGGCGGCGACGCACATGTCCGTCGGGTGGTCCGCCTCGGGCGGACAGACCCGCTTCTCGCGGATGCCCATCTTCTCGACGACCACCTCCTCCGGGACGCCGCTGCGCTCGGCGATCTCCGCGCCGGTGATCCGCTCGTCGGGGACGTAGCGGCCGTAGCCGGTGAGCGAGACGGTCATCGCCGCCACCCCCGGACGCGCGAGCGGACGCGGTCGGGCAGGCGGTCCGCGACGTGGCCGCCGAGGCGGTCCCGGAGCGTGCCGAGGATGCCGCGGGGCACGTAGAGGACGAACAGGATGAACACGACCCCGAGGTAGAGGTCGGCCCGGCCGTCGACGAACACGTTGATCAGTTCGGCGACGCTGACGCCGCCGACCTCCGCCGCGAGCGTGCCCTCGCCGAGCACGTCCCGGAGGTAGCGGGCGATCCCGTCGCTCTCGGTGGTCAAGATACCCTCCACGGACGCGTTGAACAGGTAGCCGTACAGCGGCCCGGCGAGCGTGCCGAGGCCGCCGACGATGGAGGCCAGCAGCGCGTCGGCGGTGACAAAGAGGTCGAACGTGTTCACCGGCGCGACCGAGCGGCGGTAGCCGGCAAACAGCGCGCCGGCGACCCCCGCGAAGAAGCCGCTGATCGCGAAGGCGGCGAGCTTGAACCGGAACACGTCGTAGCCGACCGCCCGCGCGCGCTCCTCGTTCTCCCGGACCGCGATCATCACGCGGCCGAACGGCGAGTGGACGATCCGCTGCATGCAGAGATACGAGAGGAGCACGACCAGCCCCACGCCGTAGTAGGAGCCGGCCGCGGCGCTCAGTTCGACGCCGAGGCCGGGGACCGTGCCGAGGCTGTCCCGGACCAGCCGGCCGAGTTCGATCTGGAGCGCGTCGACGCCGGGCACGCCGACGGCGAAGGCGTCGACGCCCGCGCCGACGCTCGCGCCGTCGCGGGGGTTGCCGCTCACGCGGTCCCAGTTCCGGATGAACACGTGGGCCACCTCGGCGAAGCCGAGCGTGATCATGGCGAAGTAGACGCCCGAGAGCCGGAACGACACCGCGCCGACCGCCAGCGCGATGACGACGGCGAGCAGGCCGGCGGCGAACAGCAACACCATGAACGGCGTCTCCGCCCCCAGCAGCGGCAGCTTCTCGGTCGCCGCGAGGACGACCAGGTACGCGCCGGTGCCGTAGAACAGCGAGTGGCCGAAGGAGAGGTAGCCGGTGTAGCCGCTGATGAAGTCGAAGCTCATCGCGAACAGGCCGACGTACAGCACCGTGACCATCACGTCGGCCCCCGGCAGGAGCACGTCGAACTCGCTGCCGAGCGGCGTCCGGACCAGCGTCGCGTACAGCACCGGGTAGACCGCGAGGAACGCCACCACCGCGATGTGGACCGCGTGGTCGGCGACCAGCCGGCGGACGGACGCGCCGCCGACGGTGAAGCCGGACGCCGCCGACTCGGCGGTCGCGTCGGCGGCCGCGGCGTCGGCCGTCTCCGTACCACCGCCGTCGGCGGCCGCCGAGGCGGTCCCCGCTTCCCCGTCGTCGGTGGCCGACGGCCCCGTGCCGCCGGCCGGGTCGGTGGGGTCGCTAATGGCCGCCCACCTCCGCGACGCCGAACAGGCCTTGCGGCCTGACGATCAGCACGCCGACGAGCACGAGGAACGACACCATCTCGGGGAGGCCGGCGAACGCGACGTGGTCGTTGACGAACAGCCAGGTGGCGACGGCGTCGGTCAGTCCGACGATGCCGGCCGCGGCCACCGTGCCCCGGAACGAGCCGAGGCCGCCGATGATCACGACGACGAACGCGACCAGCAGCGTCTCGACGCCGAGCGGGACGCTCGCGCCGAAGCGCGGGTCCCACATCAGCACGACGCCGGCGACGCCGGCAAGCCCCGCGCCGACGCCGAACACGACGGTGAACGCCCGCCGCACGTCGACGCCGAGCGCGCGGGTCATCTCGGGGTCCTCACTGCCGGCGCGGATGTACAGCCCGTACCGCGTCCGGGTGAGGAACGCCCAGATGGCCGCGACGGCCGCCACGCCGAGCAGCCCCTCGAACAGGTACAGGCCCCGCGTGGTGACGCCGGCGACGGTGTACCACTCCGCGAGGAAGTCCGGCGCGGTGCCGAAGGCCGCCTGCCAGTCGGTCCGTGGCTGGAGGCCGTTCAGTTCGACCGCGATGCGGACCAGTTCGTCCAGCACCAGCACGATCCCGAACGTCAGCAGGATCTGGAACAGCGGCGCGCGGTCGTACAGTGGCCGGATGAGCGTCATCTCGACCGCCCCGCCCAGTATCGTCAGCACCGCGAACGTCGCCGCGATGGCGACGAAGAAAAGCGCCAGCCGGGTCGGGCCGCCGGCGCCGCCCGACACCAGCGCCACCATGATCGCGCCGCCGAGGTACGCGCCGAACATCGTCAGCGAGCCGTGGGCGAAGTTCAGCACGCCCATCAGCCCGAAGATGAGCGAGAGGCCGCTTGCGATCATGACGTACAGCGCCGACTTCGAGAACGCGCCGAGGAAGATTCCGGCCAGCGTCGTCGGGTCGAGCAGGTCGACGAGCACGTCGACGATGGCGACCCCGGTCATGCCGAGAGGTACCTCCGTATCATCTCGTCGTCCCGGGACACCGCGTCCGAGTCGCCGGACTCGACGACCTCGCCGTGGTCGAGCAGGTAGAACCGGTCGGTGAGGTCCATCGCCAGCGGGAAGTTCTGCTCGACGAGCAGCAGCGTCACGTCGTCGGCGAGCGATTCGAGCGCGTCGACCACCTCCTCGACGATGAGCGGGGCCAGGCCCTCCGAGGGCTCGTCGACGAGCAGCAGGTCGTTGTCGCCCACCAGCGCGCGGGCGATGGCGACCATCTGCTGCTGGCCGCCGCTGAGGTCGCCGGCCTCGCGCCCGCGGTGGTCCCCCAGGGCCGGGAAGGCGTCGAACGCCTCCTCGATGCGGGCCGCCGAGTCGGCGTCGGGCGGCGTCGCCACCCGGAGGTTCTCCTCGACGGTGAGGTGGCCGAACATCCGGCGCTCCTCGGGCACCCAGCCGACGCCGAGCCGGGCGATGTCGTGGGTCTCGACGCCGGTGACGTCCTCGCCGTCGATCCGGACGGTCCCCTCGCGGGGCGGCGTCAGGCCAAGCACCGACCGGAGCGTCGTCGTCTTGCCGACGCCGTTGCGGCCGACCAGCGCGACGTTCTCGCCGGTCTCGACCGCCAGGTCGACCCCCCGGAGGACGTGGCTCTCGCCGTAGTAGCTGTGGACGCCGTCGAGTTCGAGGGCGGGGGCGTCGCTCACGCCGCCTCACCCCCGGCGGTCCGCCCGCCGTCGCCGGCGTCCGCGTCGTCGCCGCCCTCGTAGCCGCCGAGGTACGCCTTCCGCACGGCGGGGTCCTCCCGGACCGCCGAAGGCTCGCCGTCGGCGATCAGTTCGCCCTGGTGGAGGACGGCGACGCGGTCGCTGACGTCCATCACGACGTCCATGTTGTGCTCGACGAGCAACACGGCGTGGTCGGCGGCGACGTTCCGGATGAGTTCGACCAGCCGGTCGATGGCGTCGCTGGAGACGCCAGCCGTCGGCTCGTCGAGCAGGAGCACGTCCGGGTCGCCGGCGAGCGCGACGGCGACCTCCAGGTGGCGCTTCTGCCCGTGGGAGAGCGTCTCGGCGGCGGTGTCGGCCTCGTCGCCGAGGCCGACGCGCTCCAGTATCCCCCGGGCCTCGCGCTCGTACCCCTCGAACGCGCCGACGTTGCGCCAGAGCTTCCAGGCGTCCCGGCCGCCGTCGGCCTGCGCGGCGACGCGGACGTTCTCCAGCGCCGTCGCCGTCGGGAACACGTTCGTGATCTGGTACGACCGGTGGAGGCCGCGCAGCGCCATCTCGTGTGGGTCGTCGTCGGTCACGTCGACCCAGTCCCCCTCGGCCTCGCGGTACTCGACGCTTCCCCCGGTCGGGTCGAGCGTCCCCGTCAGCAGGTTGAAAAACGTCGTCTTCCCCGCGCCGTTGGGGCCGATGAGCGAGCAGAGCTCGTCGGACCCGAGCTCGAAGTCGACGCCGTCGACCGCGGTGAGGCCGCCGAACCGCTTGGTCAGTCCGCTCGTTCGGAGCATTACAGGTCGCAGTTCATGCCGTCGGCGTCCGCCGGGATGGTCGCGTCCTCCGCGTCGACGGTGGCGACGGGCTCGCTCGGCATCACGGGGGAGTCCCAGCTGTCGGCCCACTCGTCGCTGGTCGGCACCGGGTTCGCGATGGTCATGGCGGACCGGGCCTGGTTGTTGTACTCCTGGTAGGTGTAGCCGCCCTCGCCTTTCGGCGTGTCCTCGACGGTCATCCCGGTGAGCGCGTCGACCACGTCGCCGGCCTCCGTCGACCCGCTCTCCTCGACGGCCTGGACCAGCGACGACGCCGCGGTGAACGTCCCCGAGGTGAACAGGTCCGGCACGACGCCGTACGTGCTCGTGTACGAGTCGACGAACGAGCTGTTGATCTCGTTGTCGTACTGGTTCCAGTGGTAGCGCGTGGTGAACGGACCCAGCTTCGCGTCCCGGAGGTCCTGGGCGGTGAAGTCCTCGCCGAACACGCGCTGGGCGACGCCGCCGAGCGCGGCGTTCGTGATCCGCGTGGCGAACCCGCCGAACAGCCGGAAGTCGTAGTCGCCGGAGAGGCCGGTGCCGAGGAAAGCGGGGAGCGTCTGGACGGTGAACCCGCCGATGACCGCGTCGGCGTTGGCCTCGGCGGCGTTGTCGTACAGGCCCTCGAACTCGGAGTAGCCCTGCGCGACGAAGCGCTCGCCGACGACCTCGACGCCCTCGCTCTCGAGGACGGTGCGGTAGTTGTTCGCCACGGCCCGGCCGAAGCTGTAGTCGGCGGCCATGATGAACACGCGCTCGACGTCCGTCTCGTTGGCGACGTACCGCCCGCCGCTCCGGGCGTCCATCGCGGTGTTCTCGTTGGCGCGGAACACCTGCGGATTACAGTAGTCGCTGCTGGACGTGATGTCGGCGGCGGCCGCCGGCCCGGCGACGAACGGGACGTCCGTGTTCGGGATGATGTTGTCGATGACGCGGCGCGCGGACGCCGACGAGGAGGTGCCCACGAGCACGTCGACCTCCTGCTCCTGGACGAGGTCGGTGGCGACCGACTGGGTCTGGTCGGCCGACGCCTCCGTGTCCTCGATGTACAGTTCGTAGTCGTAGTCCTCGCCCTCGACCGTCTCCTGGCCCGCCGAACTGACGTCGAGCGGGTCCTGGCCGTGCTTGTACGCGAGCCCCGAGAGGAACCCCCAGACGCTCTGCTGGCCGTAGTACTGGAGCGGCCCGGACAGCGGCTGCATGACCCCTACGCGGAGCGTCCCGCCGCCGCCGTTCGCCGCGTCGTCGGAGAGACAGCCGGCCGCGCCGGCCAGCCCCAGGGCCCCTGCGCTTTTCAGCACCGATCGCCTGTTGACCTGTGTCATTGTACACCATAGATCGCTCGGGTCCCGCAAAGTCACCCGTGTTGATATACCAACCTCGGGGGCGGGAGTCGGCGACGGCACGGGATCTACCGGGGGTGAACCGCACGGCCGCTCACTCGTACGTGAGCGTCATCCCGCCGTCGAACAGCAGGTCGCCCCCGTTGAGGTGGGCCCCGAGGTGCGAGAAGCCGACCAGAAAGAGGTTGCCGACGTCGACCGGGTCCATCATCTCCGTGGAGCGGGACTGGCCGAGCATCACGTCCTCGACGACCTCCCGCTCGCTGATCCCGCGCTGGGCGGCCGTGTCGGGGATCTGGCCCGTCACGAGCGGCGTCTTCACGTAGCCCGTGCTGACCGAAAACGAGCGCACGTCGCCGTCGCCCTCCGCCGCGATGGACTGGGTGAGCCCCCGGATCCCGAACTTCGCGACGTTGTACGCCACCTTGTCGCTCGTGACGTAGTGGCCGTGGACCGACGCCATGTTGCCGACACAGCCCCCCGCCTCCCGCAGGTGGGGCATGCAGCGCTTGGCGAGGTACGTCGGCGCGCGCACCATCACGTCCTGGATGGCGTCGTACCGCTCCATCGGGAACTCGTCGATGGGGTCGACGTGCTGGAGGCCGGCGACGTTCGCCAGAAAGCGGAGTTTCCCTCGCCCGGCGGCCGTCTCGACGAGGTCGTCCATCTCGCCGTCGATCCGCAGGTCAGCCGTGACCGTCTCGACGGTCCCCTCGGCGTCCAGTTCCGCCGCCCGCGCGGCCGTTCCGTCAAGCCCGTCCCCGTCGACGTCGGTGGCGACGACCGTGAGGCCGTTCACCGCGGCGACCAGCGCGACGGCGCGGCCGATGCCCGACGCCGCGCCCGTGACGAGACAGACGTTCTCCCGGGAGAAGCGCTCGTCGTCGACCGTGTGCACGTCGCTCCGCTCTATCGTCGGCGGCGTGGGGGCCTCTGCCATGTCACTCGGTACGAACCCTATCACAAACAAGGGGCGAGTTGATATACGAACCGTCGACAGGTCAGTCGGCCCGGGACGAAGGGAGCCGACGCTCAGCCGAACCGCGGCGCCGGCCCCTCGGGCGTCGACGCCGCACCCGTAAACGTCACCGTCTCGCCGATGTCGGCCTCGCCGTCGAGGCGGGCGGTGACCCGGCCGTCGTCGAGCGCCACCATCGCCACGTGGTAGGGCGCGTCGAACCCCTCCGGGGCCACCTCGATCCGGGTGACTGAGTACACCGTCCCCTCTTCGGGCAGCCGGACCGTATCGAGCGCCCGGGAGCCACAGCGCGCGCAGGCGGCCTTCGGCGCTCCGGTGACGTGGCCGCAGTCCCGGCACTCCTGGCCGAGCAGCAGGCCGTCGTCGAGCGCGTCGCGCCACCCGCCGGTCGTCAGGCGGTCGTCCTCGGCGTAGTCGTCGACGCTCATCGCGCCACCTCCCCGGCGTCGGCGGCTTCGAGAACGCTGACCACCGTCGTCGCGGCGTCGCCGCCGAGGTTGTGCGCCAGCCCCACGTCGGCCCCCTCGACCGAGCGCTCGTCCGCCTCGCCGCGGAGCTGCTCGGTCAGCTCGACGATCTGGGCCGCGCCGGTCGCGCCGATGGGGTGGCCCTTCGCCTTCAGCCCGCCGCTCGGGTTGACCGGAATCTCGCCGCCGAGCGCGGTGCGGCCGGCGGCCGCGGCGGCCCCGCCCTCGCCGTCCGTGACGAGGCCGAGCGCCTCCGTCGCCAGCACCTCCGCGCCGGTGAAGCAGTCGTGGACCTCCGCGAAGTCGACGTCGTCGGCCGCGATCCCGGCCGCCTCGTACGCCTCGCGGGCGGCGTCGCGGGCCGCCTGCGTCGTCGACGGGTGGGCCTTGTCGGCCAGCGGCACCACGTCGGTCGCGTGGCCGACGCCCGCGACGCGGACGGGGTCGCCGGACAGGTCGGCGGCCGCGTCCTCGCTTGCGACGACGACCGCCGCCGCGCCGTCGGAGAACGGACAGCAGTCGTGCAGGCGGAACGGGTCGGCGACGACCGGCCCGTCGAGCACCTCCTCGGTCGTCGTCTCCTTGCCGAAGTGCGCGCGGTCGTTGAGGCTGCCGTGGTAGTGGTTCTTCACGGCCACCTCGGCGAGCTGTTCGGGCGTGGTGCCGTGCTCGTGCATGTGTCGCTTCGTCAGGAGCGCGAACACGCCAGGGAACGTGAGGCCGGTCGGGCGCTCGTACGCGCCGTGGGCGGCGCTGGCGAAGATGCGGGTCATCGCGCCGGTCCCCTTGCCGGTCTCGGGCGAGCAGCGCTCGACGCCGCCGACCAGCACCACGTCGTGCTGGCCCGCCTCGACCGCCTGGACGGCGTTCTTGAACGCGTTCGAGGAGGTCGCGCAGGCGTCCTCGAACCGCTGGCAGGGGACCCCCGCGAGGCCGACGTGGGAGGCGACCGTCGGCGCGAGGTGGCTGTCGCCCTCTATCTGGCCGCCCATCGCGTTGCCGAAGTACAGCGCCTCGACGTCGTCGGGCGCCGCGCCCGCGTCGTCGAGCGCCGGGAGCGCCGCCTCGGCGAACAGGTCGGGGAGCGTCGCGTCGTGGACGCCGAACGGCGTCATCCCGACGCCGACGACGTGTGCGTCGTGCATGGTCGCAAGGAGGAACCGGAGGCCGAAAAGGTGCGAGGTTGATATCCGAACGCCCGGGCGTTCACTCCAGGTCAGAGAGCGCGGCGACGACGCTCCGGACGACCTTCCGCTCGCCGCGCCGGAGGTTCTTCGAGACGGCGGTGTCGGAGACGTCGAACTCGGCCGCGAGGTCCTTCAGCGTCGCCTCGCGGGGCTCCTGGTAGTACCCCGCGCCCGCCGCCGCCGACAGCGTCTCGCGCTCGACGGCCGAGAGGCTCCGGCAGCCGTCGAGCATCGTCATCGCCGGTTCGGCGTTCTCCAGCAGGTCGAACAGCTCCTCGGTGTCCAGGGCGTCGCGGGACTCGACGGTGAACTCGTTGTTCCGCTCCAGTTCGGCGAGGGTGTCGTCGGCGACCCGCTCCTCGTCGAAGCCGACCTCCCACGTCTCGCTCCCGTCCTCGATGTGGAACGGGCCGGTGATGTAGCCGCCGTTCTCCCGGATCACCTTCATCGCGTTCGTCTGGTCGATGACGGTCCGGATCACCGCCTGCTCGCCGCGCTTGGAGAACAGCGAGCACTCCCGCATGTTGTCGTGGTCCTGGAGCGCCGTCAGCCCCTGCTCCAGTTCGTCGCGCTCGTCCCCCTCGACGGCGAGGCGCGTCTCCAGCCGTTTCGACACCTCGTCGAACTCCCAGTGGACCGCGGTGAAGGATACGTCGTGGTCGTCGGTCGTGTCGATGAACGGACAGTCGTACTGTTCCATGTCCATCGCGACGTCGATCATACCGCGCCCCTTTGCGACGGGTCCTCAATTATCTTTCGTGTCTGACCCGCCGTGCTCCCGCTGGACCGCCGAGCGGTCTATCTTCGACGGGCCGCTGGTCGGCAGTTCGTCGACGAACGCGACCCGGCGCGGCTGTTTGAACCCCGCGAGCCGGCCGTCGAGGAACTCGCGCAGTTCGTCGACCGTCAGCGGTTCCCCGTCGCCGGCCGCCACGTCCGACGCCGCCGGCTGGATCACCGCCTTGCCGACCGTCCCCCACGTGTCGTCGGGGACGCCGATCACGACCACCTCCTCGACGGCGGGGTGGTCCGCGACGGCGTCCTCGACCTCCGGGGGGTAGACGTTCTCGCCGCCGCTGGTGAACATGTTCTTCTTGCGCCCCTCGATGCGGTAGTAGCCGTCGCCGTCGACGCTGGCCAGGTCGCCCGTCGACACCCAGCGGTCCACAGGCGGGTCGTAGACGGCGCCGAACGCCGCCCGCGTCTCCGACTCGTCGCGCCAGTAGCGGTCGGCCGCGTGCGGGCCGGCGAGTTCGAGTTCGCCGATCTCGCCGTCGTCGACGGGGTCGCCGCCCTCGTCGACGATCCGGACGTCGGTGTGGGGGACCGGCCTGCCGATGGTGTCGGTCTTGTCGGCGGGCCAGCCCTCGGGCATCGCGAAGTTGTTCGGGCCGCACTCGGTGAGGCCGTACCCCTGCGAGAGGTCGACGCCCCGCTCGCGCCACGCCCGGATCGTCGCCTCGCGGCAGGGGCCGCCGCCGCTCTTGACGAACCGCAGCGTCGAGAGGTCCGTGTCGCCCCAGTCGCCGTGGGCCGCCATCGACCGGAGGACTGCGGGCACCGCGACGAACGCCGTCGCGCCCTCGCGCTCGATGGTCCGCAGCACGCGGCCGGGGTCGACCTCGCGGCTGATCACGACCGTCCCGCCCATGTGGAACAGCGGGAGCGTCAGCACGTTCCACCCGCCGGTGTGGAACATCGGGAACACCATCGGCGTCACGTCGTCGGCCCGCAGCCCCCACGCCGTGATCGTGTTGAACGAGTTCCAGCGCACCGAACCGTGGGTGATCACCGTCTCCTTTGGCGTCCCGGTCGACCCGCCCGTGTGGAGGAACAGGCAGGGGTCCGACAGCGCCAGTTCGGGGCCGTCGAACGGCGCGTCGTCGGCGGGCAGGGCGTCGCGGTAGGTCGGCGCGTCGGCGAAAGCGGCGCGTTCCCCGGCGGGGTCGGCCGGAAGGACCACCGCCGGACACGGCGCGTCGCCGCCGACCGCCTCGGCGACGGCGTCGGCGAAGGGCGCTTCGACGACCAGCAGTGACGGGTCGACGGTGTCGAGCAGTTCGCCCAGTTCCGGCGGCGCGAGGCGGTGGGACAGCGGCGCGAGGACCGCCCCGGTCTTCCCGCCCGCGAAGAAGAGGTCGACGAGTTCCACGCGGTTGCGCGAGACGACGGCGACGCGGTCACCCTTGCCGACGCCGTGGTCGGCAAGCAGGCGGGCCGTCCGGTTGGCCCGCGCGTCGAGGTCGGCGTACGTGTACGACTCGCCCGTCGTCGCGTCCTCGAGGCCGACCGCGTCGGGCGACAGCGCCGCCCGGCGCTCGCTCCACGCGCCGACCCACCCGTAGGGGCGCTCGCCGTGGTCGTGGACCATCAGTCGCCCCCCAGGAAGTCGAGCAGCGTCTCGTTGACGGCGTCGGCCTGCTCGATGAAAAAGAGGTGCGGGCCGCCCTCGAACGGATCAAGCCGGGCGTCGGGGATCCCCTCCGCGAGGAGTTCGGCGTTCCCGAACGGCAGGACGCGGTCCGCGGTGCCGTGGGCGACCAGCGTGGGGACGTCGATCCCCCCCAACCGGTCGGAAGCGTCGAACGCGCCGACGGCGGCCAGTTGCGCGTTCCGGCCGGCCTCGGTCGCGTCCCCCTGGAGCCGCCAGTCGACGATCCGCGAGAGCAGGTCGTCGTCGTCCCGGAGGACGTCGGTCATTGCGGGGGCCATGCGGTGGCGGATCGTCTCGCGCTCGTCGGCACCCTCCGGTTCGGCGACCATGCGGGCCTGCACCTCCGGCGACGCCTCGACCGCGTCGTCGCCGCCGGGCGAGGAACACAGGAGGGCGAGCCGGTCGACCCGGTCGTAGTCGATCGCGTACTGCTGGGCGATCATCCCGCCCATGCTCGCGCCGACGACGTGGGCAGACTCCGCGCCGTGGTCGGCGAGCACGGCTTCGAGGTCGCCCGCCATTTCGCCGATGGTGTACGGCCCCTCCGGCGCGTCGGAGTCACCGGTGCCGCGGTTGTCCCAGACGACCGTCTCGAAGCGCTCGGCCAGCGCCTCGCGCTGCCACCGCCACATCCAGCGGCCGTATCCGAGTCCCTCCACCAGCACGACCGTGTCGGCGTCGGACGAGCCGTCGACCTCGTAGTACAGGTCGACCCCGTCGTTGGTAGCGATCGGCATACGTGTCCGTGGTCCGGACGCCTATTCAAAGCGGTAGTTCGCATATCAACCACGCGTTTGAGGGCCGCCCTGGCCCTATCTCGTACCGATGCCAGTTGCCACACCCGGCGACACCGCGACCGCGACGCTCGCCGTGACGGAGGACCGGATCGACGCCTTCGCCTCGGTCACCGGCGACGAGAACCCGCTCCACCTGGACCCGGGCTACGCCAGCGAGTCGATCTTCGACGGCCAGATCGCCCACGGCATGCTGTCGGCGGGGGCGATCTCAAGCGCGCTCGCCGACCTGCCCGGCGACATCGTCTACGTCTCGCAGGACCTCTCGTTCGAGAACCCGGTCCGACCGGGCCAGACCGTCGAGGCGACCGCGACCGTCGCGGACCGCGACGACGACCGCCTGACGGTCGAGACGACCGCCGAGACCGACGACGGGCCGGTCGTCACCGGCACCGCGACGGTGCTGTCGCTCCCGCACGGGTCCGAACCGCAGGGGTCCGACTGACGGTCGCGGCCGCGCCGAACCGACGCCTGCACCCGCGCCAGACCCACCGCGGTCAGCGCGACCTACACCAGCACGCGCTCTAGCGCCACGGCCGTCCCCTCGTCGGCGTCGAGGTCGCCCGCCGTCCGCCCGAGACAGACGGCCGTCCCGTTCGGCACGTAGCAGGCGACCAGCGCCCCGTCCTCGCGGGCGGCCTCGTCGGCATCTATCACGCCCGGCGCGTACACCGGCGCGCCCTCCGCGATCTGCTCGGCCGCGCTCGGCGCGACCGTCACGGCCGGCAGGTGGTCGAGCGCGCGCTCGGCCGGGTCGACGACCTCGCGGAGCGGCCCCGCGTCGCCGTCCTCGGTCCAGAACGACAGCGCGTCCTCCAGGTCGTGGAGCGTGACGAGGTCGCGGTCGTCGAACGGGTCGGTCGCCGTCCGGCGGAGGTGGCCCATGTGCGCGCCCGTCCCGAGCGCCAGCCCGAGGTCGTGACAGAGCTTTCGGACGTACGTCCCGCTTTCGCACTCGATCCGCAGGAGCGCCTGGCGGTCGCCCGCCTCCAACACGTCCAGTTCGTACACCTCGCGGACGCGCAGGTTCCGGACGACGGCGCTCTTGCGCGGGGGCTTCTGGTAGATCGGCCCCTCGAACTCGCTTGCGACCGCGGCCACGTCGTCGGGCACCGCGTCGTGACACTCCAGCACGGAGACGTACTCCTTCGAGCCTTCGAGGAACACCTGCGCGAGCCGGGTCGCGTCGCCGAGCATCGTCGGCAGGCAGCCCGTCACCTTCGGGTCGAGCGTCCCCGCGTGGGCGGCCCTGTCGACGGCGTCCTCGCCGACGCGGTCCGCGACCATGTCCCGGACCCAGGCGCTCACCTGGTGGGCCGACGGCCCGGCGGGCTTGTCGAGGTTGACGACGCCGAATTCGAGCAGTTCGGCCGGCGAGCGCTCCTCGGGGGCGGGGCGGAGCGCCATCAGAAGTCGTAGCTGACGCCGGTGACCGGGTACGCGCCCTCGTCGCCGGCCGGGTCGTACGCCTCGACGGCGTCGGCGAGGATGTCGAACGCCGGCTCCTCGCCCCACCGGGCGGTGTTCAGCGAGATGTCGTAGATCGACAGGTCCGCGATGTCGATGCCGTAGTACTCCCGGTAGCGCTGGGCCTCGCTCTCCTCGCGGACCTCCGTCTCGGAGCGGGCGTCGGCGACGGCCTTGTCCTCGCGGTCGGCGATGCGCTCGGCGCGGACCGCAAGCGGCGCGTCGAGCCAGAACCGGAGGTCGGCCTCGTCGCCCGCCAGCCAGCCGGCGAGGCGGGATTCGAGCACCACGTCGTCGCGCTCGACGGCGATCTCCCGCAGCCGGCGGTCAAGGTCGCGGTCGATCCCGTCGTCCTCCTCCGCCAGTTCGTTGAACTCCGCCAGCGAGAGGCCGCGCTCGGCGGCGAGCGACCGGAAGATGTCGCCGCCCGAGACGTGTTCGAGGCCGAACGTTTCGGCGAGCCGCGCCGCGTTCGTACTCTTTCCGCTCCCGGGAGGGCCGGAGACGGTCAGTAACATACCCTACCTCGGTGGTAGGGGATAAAATGGATTGTGACTCGGCTCAGTTCGTCGGGGTCGTCTGGAGGTTCAGCGACTTCCGGATGAGCTGGGTGAAGCCCATCGAGCAGAGGAAGTACCAGACGATCCACGCCTGCATCGGGCCGACGATCCCCTCCGACCAGGAGACCTCGCCGTGCATCGGCATGACGACCGTCGTCGAGCCGAACTGCGGGTCGCCGATCTTCCAGTACATCCACAGGAAGAAGGGGATGGTGAGCAGGAAGATCCACACCATCGGCCGGAACTGCTCCTTGAACATCCCCATCTGGTCCCCCATCGCCTCCATCTGCTCCTCGCGGACCTTCTCTAAGGCCTCGTCGTCGCCGCGCTCCTTCGCGCGCTTTTGTTTCTCCTGGATCGCCTTCATCCGCTCCTGGTACTCGGCCATCTTGTCCATGTCCATCAGGTTGGACTGGAGCAGCGTCGAGTACAGCCCCGTGATCATCGCGACCGAGAGGATGACGGCGTAGAACGGCATCGTCGCCGACAGCGGCGCGAGGACGGCGTCTATCGTCCCGCCGACCGCGTTCTTCACGGGGTCGTAGTAGTAGCCGACCATCAGGGCCAGCGCGCTGACCCCGGCTAGCTTGTCGTACTGGGACCAGCTCGCCTCCTCGTCGTCCCCCTCGCCGGTCGAGGTCGCGCCCGTGCTGACCGTCCCGTCGTCCTCGAGGGCCTCCTCGACGGCCTCGGGGTCGGCGAGTTCGAATCCCTCGTCGCCGCTGACGAGGACCCCCTTCTCGATGAGCCGGCCCCACTGTCCGCTCGTGAGGTCGTCGCGGACGTCCCCCCACTCGACTTCGCCGCCGTTGGCCTTCGTCTCGCGGCGCACCGCCGCGAGCGCGTCGGCCATGGTGACGTCCTCCTCGATGAGGGACTCCACTTTCTCCGCTGTCCGTGCCATTGTCGGGGCCTAAGACACCGGCTGTAATCAACCTTTTACCTTCGTCCCGCCGTCGCGACGGGCCCGGCACCCGTCGCTGACGGCCGCGGACCGCCGCGAACCGCCTACGCCGCGGACTCGACGGCGTCGCGGACCGCTTCCCACACCTCGTCGGGCGACCCTTCGCCGTCGATCCGGACGAGTTCGCCCGACTCGTCGTAGCGCTCGATGATCGGCTCGGTGTTGTCCTCGTACACGCGGATGCGCTCGCGGACCGTCTCCTCGGTGTCGTCCTCGCGCTGGATCAGTTCGCCGCCGCAGTCGTCGCAGACGCCCGCCTCCTCGGGCGGTTCGAAGTCGACGTGGTAGTTCGCGCCACAGTCCGAGCAGACGCGCCGCCCGGTGAGGCGGTCGACGAGCACGTCCTTCGACACGTCGAGGTACAGCACGACGTCGAGGTCGGTGATCTCGTCGAGGTACTCGGCCTGCGAGGCGTTGCGCGGGTAGCCGTCGAGCACGTAGCCGTCGGCCTCGGCCAGCGCCGTCTTGACGATCTCGTTGACGACCTCGTCGGGCACCAGTTCGCCGGCGTCCATGTACGCGCCGGGCGTGTCGTACTCCGTGTCGAGGTGGCTGATGTCCATCCCCTTGTTCGAGCGGAGCGCGTCGCCGGTCGTCACGTGTTCGACCCCGAACTCGTCGACGATCCGGCTGCTCTGTGTCCCCTTCCCTGCCCCGGGCGCACCCAGGATGAGAACGTTCGGCGTGCTCATACCCGGAGGTTCACCCTCCCGGGTTAAAGGCTTGAACATTCGCCCGCGGGCGCGACCGTCGGCGGCGCCCGCGCGTGCCGGACGTTTTTCCTCCCCCGCCCGCGTAGCCCCGCGCATGACCCGATTCGACGCCGCCACGCCCGGGGACCGCCGGAAACTGTTCGTCGACGCGATAACCGCCCACCGCGAGCGGGCCAGCCCGTTTCTCACGGTCGAGGCCGACGCCGACCCCGACGAACTCGCGCCGTGGGTCCAGGTCAGCGAGGACACGATCAACATGGACTGTACGGACGCGGAACTCGACCGGCTGAAGGACCTGCTCACGGAGTTCCCGGCGTTCACGATAGACGACCTGACCCGCCCCGAGGAGGCCGAGGGGACCAACGTCCGGGTCGTCGGCCGCGGGGACGCCAACCGCGTCGCGCAGTTCGTCGACCGGGCGTTCGCCGAGGCGTTCGACCTCACCGACGAGTACCGCGCCTGGGTCGTCGAGGTCTGACCCGACGGCGTCCGCCCTCGCCGATATGTTGATGTTTATTAACGGCCCCTCTCAATAGCGGAACAGTACTCATGGCCGAGTTCCAATCAGCGCCGCGTTTCTCCCCCGTTTCGCGTCCGCAAGCACCACCTGGCGGAGGTGGCGGCGGATGAGCGACGAGGAACTAGCCAAGGACCTCGGTCCCCTCGCCGCGCTGACGATCGGCGTCGGCACGATGATCGGGGCGGGCATCTTCGTGTTGCCCGGCGAGGCGATCCTCAAGGCCGGCTCGCTCGCCTCCGTCGCGTTCGTCCTCGGCGGCGTCATCGCGATGTTCACCGCCCTCTCGGCCAGCGAACTCGGGACGGCGATGCCCAGGTCCGGCGGCGCGTACTACTACGTCAACCACGCGCTCGGGCCGCTCTTTGGCTCCGTCGCCGGGTGGGCCAACTGGCTCGGCCTCGCCTTCGCCAGCGCGTTCTACATGGTCGGGTTCGGGCGATACATCGCCCGTATCCTCGGGCTCGGCGGGAACGTCGGCGTCGGGCCGGCGTCGATATCCGTCGTCAAACTGATCGCGCTCGTCGGGGCCGCCTTCTTCGTCCTCATCAACTACGTCGGCGCGAAGGAGACGGGGCGGCTCCAGAACATCATCGTCGTCATCCTCGTCGCCATCCTGGCCGTGTTCACCTTCCTGGGGACGCTGCGTGCCGAACCCGGGAACCTCCCGCCGGCGACCGACGTCGTGACGACGCTCGAGACGACCGGCCTCATCTTCGTCTCGTATCTGGGGTTCGTCCAGATCACGAGCGTCGCCGAGGAGATCAAAGACCCCGGGCGGAACCTCCCCCGGGCGGTCATCGGCAGCGTCGTCATCGTGACCGTGGTGTACGCGCTGGTGCTTGTCGTAATGAGCGCCGCGGTGCCCCAGGGGTTCATCGCGGACGTGATCACCAGCAACCAGGAGAACCCCATCGCCGTCGTCGAGGTCGGCCAGTACATCCAGGGGGCGCTGATGGGCGGTGCCCTGCTGTTCGGCGGCCTGCTGGCGACGGCCTCCAGCGCGAACGCCTCCATCCTCGCCTCCTCCCGGATCAACTTCGCGATGGGCCGGGACAGCATCGTCACGCCCGCACTCAACGAGATCCACCCCCGATTTGGCACGCCGTACCGCGCCATCGGCATCACCGGCGGGCTCATCCTGCTTTTCATCGTCGTCGGCGACCTGACGCTGCTGTCGGGGGCCGCCTCCGGGCTCCACCTCATCATCTACGGGCTGTTGAACGCCGCGCTGCTGGTGATGCGCTACGTCGCGCCCGAGGAGTACACGCCCGACTTCACGGTGCCGCTGTTCCCGCTCTTGCCGATCCTCGGCGTCGTGTTCTCCTTTGCCCTGCTGGTGTTCGTCGCGGGCGACGCCCTGGTCCTCTCCTTCGGCATCGCCGCGGCGGCGGTGCTCTGGTACCTGTTGTACGCCCGGTCCCGGACGGAAAAGCAGGGGATCCTCTCCGAGTACATCCTCGAACGCTCCGACGAACTGCCGGACAGCGCGGTGTCGGCCGCGACGACCGTCCAGCCCGACGGGGGCACGTACCGCGTGATGGTGCCGCTCGCGAACCCGGAACACCAGCAGGAACTGATCACGCTCGCCAGCGCCGTCGCGAAGCAACGCGGCGGCGAGGTCCACGCGGTCCACATCGTTCAGGTGCCCGACCAGACCTCGCTGTCGTACGCGGAGGACCGCCTGGACGAGTTCGCCGCGGACCGCGACATCGTCGAGAGCGCACGCGAGAACGCCGAGACGTTCGGCGTCCCGGTCGAGACCCACACCGTCCTCTCACACCGCTCGTTCGAGGAGGTGTTCGACGCCGCGACGACGTACGACGTCGATCTGGTCGTGATGGGCTGGGGGCCACACTCCCACGACGGCCGCGCCGAGTCCCGACTCGACGAACTCACCCACGACATCCCCTGTGACTTCGTCGTGCTGAAGGACCGCGGCTTCGACGCCTCGCGGATCCTCGTCCCGACGGCCGGCGGGCCGAGTTCGGACCTCTCGGCCGAACTCGCCGCCCTGCTCCGGTCGGAGTTCGGGGCCGAGGTGTCGCTGCTCCACGCGGTCGGCGAGGACGAGACGCCCGAGGAGGCCGAGCGCTTCCTGGAGGGGTGGGCCGACGACCACGGCCTCGCCGACGCGAACCTGCTCGTCAGCGAGGCGGACGTGGAGACGGCCATCGGGGAGGCGGCCGCGGACCACACGATGTTGCTCATCGGCGCGACCGAACGTGGCCTGCTCTCCCGGCTCCTCCGGGGGTCGCTGGTGCTGGACGTCGTCGAGGACGTCGACTGCTCGGTCCTGCTGACCGAGACCTCGCGGGAGCGGTCGCTCCGGGAACGGTTGTTCGGCTGAGAGGCCTAATCCGGGGTTTCCCGAGCTAAGGCGGCTATAACAAAGGCCGTCACGCTGGTAGCCAGTCTGCATGCTCACAAGCGCCCGCGGTTCGGAGGGTGGATGGCGATGATCGACGCGTTCGTCGCCCCGCTGCAGCTCACTGGTGACTTTCTGCAGTGGGCGATCGTGTTTTTCGTCCTCGCAATCATCGCGGCCGTCGTCGGCGCACGCGGCGTCGCCGGGATCAGCATGGAGATCGCGCGGATCTTCATCGTCGTGTTCATCATCCTGGCTATCGTCACGCTGTTGCTGTGACGCGTGACGGCCGCCACGACGGCCGTTTCGGGGGATAGGGGTCGCGCGTAGCCGATAGCTCCCTGCGGGCGACGACAGCCACGGGGCCGCCGCAGGCGTGGAAAACCTTTCACCCCCTGCGGAAGAAGGGGCGACCGATGGCTACCGAAGACGACTCGGTCAGCGCCTTCGCCCCGTTCCGACGGTTCCTCTCGCTGGAACGCGACGTGCTCGTCCTCTCGCTGGCGATGTTCGCGTTCAGCCTCGGGTTCCAGATGACGAACCGCTTCCTGCCGGACTACATGGTTGCGCTCGGCGCGTCCGGGTTCGTCGTCGGCCTCTTCGGCACCGTCGGGAACGTCATCTCCGCGGTGTACCCGTACCCGGGCGGGGCCGTCTCCGACCGGATCGGGTCGCGGTACGCGCTGACGCTGTTCGGTCTCGTCTCCACCGTCGGCTTCGCGTTCTGGCTGGTCGCCCCGCAGATCGGGGTCGTCTCGGTCGCCGGGGTCGCGGTCGAGCCGTGGGTCTGGATCTTCGTCGGCCTGCTGCTGGCCCAGGCCTGGAAGTCCTTCGGGCTGGGGGCGACGTTCGCCGTCGTCAAGCAGGCGACCGACCCGTCGCGGCTGGCCGCGGGCTTTGCGAGCACCGAGACGTTCCGCCGGACCGCGTTCCTGATCGGCCCGGTCGCCGCCGCGGTGCTGATCGACCTGCACCCGGACTTCACGGTGAGCTTCCAGTACGTCCTCGCCGTCGCGGTCGTCTTCGGCGTCCTCGGGACGGCCGTCCAGCACGTCCTCTACGACGCCGGCTCCGACGCGATCGGCGACTCGTTCGAGGGCATCGACCGGATCAGGCAGGACCTGCGGGACATGCCGGACCCGCTCCGACCGCTGCTCGTCGGCGACACGCTCGTCCGCTTTGCCAACGGCATGGTGTACACCTTCTTCATCCTCGTCGTCACGCGCTTCTACGGGATCGGCCTCGACGCGACGCTCGCGGTCGGGGGGTTCTCGTACGCCGTCGACCTCTCCCCGCAGGCCTTCTTTGGCTACCTGCTCGGCGTCGAGATGCTCGTGGCGCTCCTGTCGATGATCCCCGCCGCGAAAGCCGCCGAGCGGGTCGGCCTCAAACCCGTCGTCGCGCTCGGGTTCGCCGTCTACGCCGTCTTCCCGGTCGTCCTGATCTACGCGCCGGCCGTCGCCACGCCGTACCTCTCGCCTGCCGGCGTCATGGTCGTCGTGTTCGCGTTCTCGGGGCTGCGCTTCGCGGGGCTGCCATCGCACAAGGCGCTCATCGTCGGCCCCGCCGACCGGGGCGCGGGCGGCCGCGTGACCGGGACGTACTACCTGCTCCGGAACGCCGTCGTCATCCCCAGCGCCGCGCTCGGGGGCTACCTCTGGGACTTCGTCAGCCCCGAGGTGGCTTTCACCCTCGCCGCCGCCATCGGCGCCGTCGGTACCGGCTACTTCCTCGCGTTCGGCGAGGAGTTCGAGGCGTACGCCTGACGGCAGGCCGGCGGTCGTCCGTGGCTGTCAGGATGCTACCGGGAACGCCCACCCCGCGTGCGACGGGGTCGGTACCGGCGTGCCGGCCTCGACCTCGGGCCGGATGTCAGATACCCGTCGCTACGCGGTCGGAAGTGGGAACTCGAACGTGCGGCGAAAACGGAAAGGTAACTGCCGAAGCGAGTCGCCGGCGGGCGATTAGCCGAACATCTGGCGCATCATCGGATGCATCTCCATGAGCTGCTCCTCGGCGATCTCCTCGTACAGCTTGTACGTGATGGAGACCGTCAGCAGCAGCCCGGTGCCGGAGACGCCGCCGATGGTGCCCAGCATGTTCGCCATCACGGCCAGCAGGCCGACCAGCGCGCCGCCGATGATGGTGACCTGCGGGATGTACCGCTCCATCACCTTCTCGATGACGCCGACGTTCTGTCGGAACCCGGGGATCTGCATCCCGGAGTTCTGGATCTGCTTTGCCGTCGCCTCCGGGCCCATGTCCGTCGTCTCGACCCAGAAGATGGCGAATATCGCGCCGCCGATGATCATGAAGCCCAGGTCGACGCCGATGCGTATCAGCACCTGCCACGTCTCCTGGGACACCGCGCCGGTCCACCACATCCAGTCGCTGCGGGACTGGATCGGGGCGACGTAGTAGAAGAACCCGCTGACCGGGCGACCGTCGGCGTACACGCCGAGCCAGTTCGGCATGCTGATCGTCGACGCGAGGATCCGCCCGAGGAACTGCAGGTTCGCCTGCAGGGCGCGGACGAGGATCATCGGCAGGACGCTCGCGTAGATGAGCTTCACGGGGAACCGGCCCCGGGCGCCCTTCACGCGGGCGTGGCTGAGCGGGATCTCGACCCGGACGCTCTCGGCGTACACGACGATGCCGAAGATGAGCAGCGTCGTGATGAGCGCGAGCAGGTCGCCGGGGCCGAGGAACAGCGCGTACATCCCCTGGCCGGCGATCGGCCCGATGCCGACCTCGCCGACGGCGATGCGGTACCACTGGATTATCAGCCCGTTGCCGCCGATGATACCGCCCATCAGCCGCTGGCTCACGCCGGCGATGATGAACAGGCCGATACCGCTGCCGACGCCCCACTTCGAGATGATCTCGTCCATGAACAGGATGAGGATCCCGCCCACGATGATCTGTCCGAAGATGACCCACTGGGTCGCCCCGGGGCCGAGCGTCGTACCGCCGAGCGAGATCGACCCCGCTGGCAGGAAGCTGCCGGCAAACACCATCGGCGCGGCGGTCAGGAGCGTCATCACGACCACCAGCAGCTTCTGGAGGCCCTGGTAGAGGACCTGGTCCCGCGGGTCGTCGGTGTCTAGCCCCAGCAGGTTCGCACCGCCGAGCAGTTGCAGGACGATGCTCGCGGTGACGATCGGCCCGATACCGACCTGCAGGACCGACCCCTGCGAGCCGGCCAGGATCGACCGGAACTGCTGGTAGATGTCACCGCTGCCGCCCGTGGCCAGCCCGTAGAGCTGTACGTTCGTGAGGAAGAAATACAGCACCAGCACGCCGGCCGTCCAGCCGAGCTTCCGCTTGAAGGGCACGTGCCCCTCCGGTCGCTCGACCGAGGGCATGCGCGTCAGGACCGGTTCGGCAGCCTCCTTCCATCCCATGTGTTATTCCTCGTCTTGGTCGCCCTGGGATACGTCTTCTGATTCGGCTTCCTCGGCGCGATCGCTTAGCACGGCGTCGCCGCCGGCCTCCTCGATGAGCTCGCGGGCGCTCGCCGAAAAGGCGTCCGCGACGACCGTCAGCTGGTTGCGCACCTGTCCGTTGCCCAGCACCTTCACCGCGTCGGCCTCGTAGCCGTCCTCGACGACCTCGCGGGCGTCGAGCTCGTAGCCGTCGCCGGTCTCCTCGGCGAGGCCCTCCGTCGCGTACACGACGGCGTCCTCGTCGAGCTTCTGGACGTCGACGGTCAGTACCTCGTCCTGGGCCGACTCGGGACGGGTGAACCCGTGTTTGCCGAGCGGTTCGTAGTTGTGGAACTCGTGTTTGGCGCGGCCGGCACGCCCGCGCCCGCCCCGGTGGCCGGCGCCGCGGCGGTTCTTGTGGCTACCGCCGCCGTGCGTGCGCGAACCGCGCTGTCGTCGTTTCTTGCTCATTGTTATCGCATCGCTGTGAGGAGGTCGTCTATCTCCTCGGTAGTGTGTTTGCCGAGCTGACCGCCCGCCGCGGTCGGCTGCTTGATTCCCTCGTGGCCCTTCCGCGGGGCGTGGAGCCGCAGCACCGGCGCGAGCCCCTCGTCGCGGAGCGTCGTCTCCTCGTCGACCAGCGCCGCGGCCAGCGCCGCGACGTCGTCGTAGTCGGTGTTGTCGGCCACCCACTCGTCGTCGACGTCGGCGTCGCCCTCCGCGGGCTCCGCGCGCCGACGCAGGAGCGTCTCGACGGTCTCCTGGCTGGGCTGGCCGTGGGCGACGTAGTCGTTGACCTTCGTCACCATCCCCTCGTAGGTCGGCTCCTCGGGCACCAGCGCGCAGTGGTTGACCGCGTGGATGTTGAGCATCTTCAGCGTGTCGTGGATGTCGTCGCTCATGTCGACCTCGCCGCGGACCTGCACGACCGCCTTCATCATTCGATCACCTCGCGCTGCTCGAAGGCGTGCTGGGGGACGCGGGCCTCGGCCGTGTTGCGAAGCGCGTTGAACGTCGCCTTCGCGAAGTTGACCGTGGTGCGCGTGTTCCCGGAGCTCCGGGTCCAGGCGTCCTCGATGCCGGCCAGTTCCAGCACCTTGCGGACCGTCTCACCGCCGGCCAGCCCCAGGCCGCGCGGCGCGGGCTGGAGCTCGACCTCGACGCTGCCGGCCTTGCCGCTGGAGCGCAGCGCGACCGTGTGGGGACGGCCACAGCCACACTCCCAGGACCCACAGCCCCGCGAGACGTTGATGATGTTCAGCTTCGCGATGCCGATGGCCTTCTGGATCGCCGCCCCGACCTGGTCGTCGCGCCCCTCGGCGTAGCCGACGAAGCCGTCGCGGTTGCCGATGGCGACGACACAGCGGAACTTCACCCGCCGGCCGGAGTCGGTCATCCGCTGGACCATGTTGATGTCCAGCACCTCGTCCTCCAGCCCCGGCAGGAGCTGGTCCGTGACTTCCGGCTCCTTCAGCGGGAGGCCGGAGTTGAGGGCGTCCTCCATCGTGTCGATCTCGCCCTCCTGTACTTTCTTGCCGAGCCGGGTGACGGGTTCCCAGCCGCCGTCGTTGTAGTCGTTGCTGCTCATAGCTCTTGGAGAGTTTCGCGCACTTCGTCGAAGTGCTCGGGCAGTTCCGTGGCGTCGAAGTCACCGCTGTAGAGCGGCTCGTCGAGCTGCTCCGCGTACTCGGCGATGTGCTCGCCGCGGTTCCGCGGCCACTCGGCCAGCACGTCCTCGTTGTGCGGGATCTCGAGGCCAGCGTCTATCGCACCTTCCTGAATGGCGAATACCTTGTTGCCGGGCGTCGCCGTGTTCAGGCCGATGTCGAGGACCGCCTCCTCGACGTCGGCGTCTATCGCGCGCTTCCCCGCGAGGAAGCCTGTCAGATACGCGGCGGGGAGGTTCCCGGTGGGGGCCTCCCAGCCGTGGTCCGCCAGGTCGCTGGAGTGTGCGCTCGCTATCGTTTCGTCACCGTCGGGGCCCGGAGTAACCAGCTGCGCCGTAGTGTGCTTGTTGCTCTTGCGAGCGACAAGCCGGGGTTTCCCGGATTTCAGCAGGCGCAACCTCTGATGGTAATCGGTCCGGACCTCGCGGCGGCGCCGCATCGGCACCTTGTATCGTGGTCCTGTCGCCATTAGTTGTCACCGTAGTGTTCGTCGATGTAGTTCAACAGGCGCTGGACGCTGCGGAACTCGCCGCCGCGGGACTTGTTGTACAGGTCCCGGTACTGCGAGGACGTGATCTCGCCCTCGGCGCGGAGTTCCTTCAGCTTGGCGCGCTGTGCACGGATCCGTTCCTGCCAGTCCTCCTTGGGGTCCTGCCGAGCGCCGGCCTTCCCGCGGCGGGAGCCGGGGCCGGTCTGGTGGCCGTAGGAGCGCTTCTGCTGGCGCTCGCGGGCGCGGCCACGCGAGTTGCCGGACTTCTCCTCGGCGCGGATGGTCCCCTGGTCGACGAGTTCGCGGATGTCCTCACGGGTGATCGCCTCCGCGATCTCACCCTGGGACTCGGGGTCGAACCAGACGCGGTTCTTCCCGACGTCCAGCACGTCGGCGGCGAGTCGCTTCTGTGCGGACAGGTCACTCATCGTCGGTCACCTCCACCTCGACGTACGTCGGGTTGAGCACGCGGATCCCCGCGTCCTCGGCCTCCTCCTCGATGCGCTCGCGCTTGCGAGCGCCGACCTTGGAGGCGATGCGAACCGCTTCGCGGTCGCCGTCGACGCCCTCGAGGTCGTCGACGTTGTGGACGCGGACCTCGTCGAAGCCGCTCGGGTGCTTGCCGCGCACCGCGGTCGGCGTCCGGAAGCCGGCCTGCACGGTGTCGCCCTTGCCCTTGATGCCCTTGCGCTGCTTGGACAGCTGGCCGCGGGGGCGTCGCCACGAGGTCGACACGCGCTTTTTCTTGTGGTGGTCCTGGCGGTTGAACTGCGGCTTGCCGACCTGCCGGCGCTCCGTGAGGAGACGCTCCTCGGCCTCGGAGAGGTCGGGCGTCTTCTCGGTGAGGCCGCGGGCCTGGAGCTCCGTCTCCACGTCCTCGTCGGCCTCCTCTTCCTCCTCGGTCTCGTCCTCGATCTCCGCCTCGGTCTCCTCGGTGACTTCGAGGTCGCCGACGTCGGCCTTGATGCGGGCCGCGAGCGCGTTGCCCACGCCCTCGGCCTGGGCGAGTTCGTCCTGGGTCGCCCCCTTGACGTCCTCGACCGTCTCGAAGCCGGCGTCGCGGAGGGCGTCGGCCTTGCTCGCGCCGACGCCGCTGATGTCCTCGAGTTCTTCGGGTTCGTCTGCCATTTACTGGGCACCTCCTTTCGGCTTCTCCGTGATGTACACGCCGTCCTGGAAGACGCGGTTGTCCTTGTCCGTGACGCGCGTGGTCTGTTCGATGTCCGCGGCGGTCTGGCCGACGGCCTCCTTGTCGGGGCCGCGCAGCGTCAGTTCCTCGTCGTCCACGTCGACCTCGGTGTCGCCGTGCACGGGCGTCCGGCGCGGTGCCTTCTCGCCGAGGAAGTTCTCGATGACGACCTCGTCGCCCTCGACTTCGACCTGCATCGGGAAGTGGGAGTAGAAGACTTCCATCTGATACTCCCAGCCCTCGGTGACGCCGTGGAACATGTTGGTGACGTGGCTCTCGAAGGTGCCAAGCGTCGACATGGTCTTGGCGTCGTCCTCGTCGCTCTCGATGACGACGACGTCGCCGTCGACGGAGACGGACACGTCGGGGTACCAGAGGCGTCGCGTGACGCTGCCCTCGGGCCCTTCGACGGTGAGGTCGAGGTGGTCGACCTCGGCGCTTACCTCGTCCGGGATCTGTAGTTCTGTTCGCGGCATTGTTAGTAGACGTATGCGATGACCTGGCCACCGACGCCCGCCTCGCGGGCCTCGTAGTGGCTCATGACGCCGTGGCTCGTCGTGACGATGAGCGTCCCGTAGTCGCGGGCGGGGAGGAACCGCTTCTCCCACTTCTCGAACTCGTCGGCACCCGCGGAGTAGCGGGGCTTGACGGGGCCACAGTCGTTGATGGCGCCTTTCAGTTCGACCTCGAACCGACCGGCCTTTCCGTCGTCGACGAACTCGAAGCCGTCGATGTACCCGCGGTCGTACAGGACCTCGAGCACGCTGCCGATCTCGTTCGAGGCGGGCTCTACCGTGTGTGTCAGATGCCCCACGCTCTCGGCGTTGTCGATGCCGGAGAGCGCGGTGCTGAATGGGTCGTTGCCTGCCATTGTTATCGGTACTTCTTGAAGCCCATGCTTCGAGCGACTTCGCGGAAGCACTGTCGGCAGAGCCAGATGTCGTACTTGCCGACGAGGCCCTGCTTGCGCCCGCAGCGCTGGCACTCCTCCAGCTGGTCGGTGCGCTTGCTCGCGTGCTCGCCCGTCGCCTGGGCGTCGTTTTCGCTTTCACTCATTGGTCAACCTCCACGCTGAACTCCGACTCGACGAACGCGACGGCGTCGTCGGCGTCGAGGCGGTGGTTCGACGGGATCGAGCGGGTGGCCTTGTCGCGCTTGGAGACGCGGTAGCCCGGACGCACCAGGTTGACGGTGACGTCCAGCCCGTAGATCCCGACGCTCGGGTCGTACTCCTGGCTCGGGAACTCCGTGTGTTCCTCGACGCCGAAGCTGAAGTTGCCGGTGTCGTCGAACTGCGACGCCGAGACGTCGGCGAACTCCAGGGCCGTCTCCAGGAACTCGTGGGCGTCGTCGCCGCGGAGGGTGACCTTCGCGCCGATCGGGTCACCCTGCCGGATCTCGAACTCCTGGTTCGTCGCCTTGGCCTGCGTGCGAACGCTCTCCTGACCGGCGACCTCCTCTAGGATCTCCTCGGCCTGGGCGAGCTCGCGGCCGCCCTCGCCGACGCCCATGTGGACGACGACCTTCTCGACGGTGGGACGACGCATCTCGTGGAACTCGGCCTCGTCGGCTTCGCTCATTCGTCGTCACCCCCGGTGAAGTTCTCGTCGATGACGACGACGTACTCCTCGACCGTCTCGAAGGAGCCGTCGTCGGTCTCGACGGAGACGTTGTTCGAGCCGCTGCCCGGCGTGACCTGAACCGTCTCGACCTCGCCGATCTCGCCGGCGTGCTGGCCGCGGACGGCGGTGACGAGCGCGCCCTCCTCGTACGGGAAGTGGGCGACGACCTCGCCGGTGTCGTTGTCGACGACGATGGAGTCGCCGCCGCTGTACTCGCTGCCGTCCTCGACGGTCAGGTTCCGACCGTCGTGGAGGTTCAGCTGGGTGTCCCCGCCGGGCACCTGACGCTTGTCCTCGATCTTGCCGAGCTTGGAGCCCGCGGCGTCCGCGTCGATGGGGGTCAGCGAGAGCCGACCGCCCTCGTCGGGGAACACGCGGTAGTACTCCTCGCGCTCGGTGAATGCGAGGATGTCGAACATCCCGATCGGGATGCTCTCGTCCGAGACGGCGTCGCCGTTGACCAGGACCGTATCCTGGTTGAGGGCGTAGCGCGCCTCCTTCTTCGAGTCGACGTAGCCGAGCACGTCCCGCAGGAGGATGACGAGCGGTACGCCGTCCTCGCCGTGGGGACCCGCGCCGGCGGCGGTCGTGAACGTCTCCGTCTTGCGTTCGACCGGCCAGGACTTGGGTACTGACAGTCGCTTCTGGTGTTTCGTCATTCGCTATCACCTTCCAGTCGCGCCTCGCGGCGCTCGTCTTCTAAGTCGAGCTCCGTCACGCGGAGGTTGCTCGCGTCGAGCGGCCGCGGCACTTCCTCGCCGTCGGCGGTCTCGACCGTGACGTCCTCGACGTGGACGACGCCGTCCTTGAGGTCGACCGCGACGACTTCGGCCTCTTCGCCGGCGAAGTCCCCGCGCATGACCTCGACCGTGTCGCCCTCGTTCACGCGAACGCGGCGGGTGTCGTACTCCTCGCGGAGCTGGTCGGACAGCGTCGCGTGGACCTGCTTGTGTCGCTCGTGGAGCGACGCCTCCGCGGTCTCGGTTCGCTGTTTGCGTGGTTGTCGTGTCATACTATCATCGTCGCGGTGCTCGCGATGCTTCCGAAGCGCTCCGCCACCTCGCGTGCGACGGGCCCCTTGATCTCGGTGCCGCGGGGCTCCTCGTTCTCGTCGATGATGACGGCCGCGTTGTCCTCGAACTTCACGCGGGTGCCGTCGGGGCGACGGATCGACTTGCGCTGGCGCACGACCACCGCTTCGAGCACCTGGCGACGCATCTCGGGCGTCCCCTTGGTGACCGAAACGGTGATCTTGTCGCCGACGCCGGCCTTCGGGTGTCGGTTCTTCGTCCCCGAGTAGCCGGCGACGGAAGTGACCTTCACCTGGCGTGCGCCCGTGTTGTCGGCACAGACCAGCAGGGAACCTTTCTCCAGGCCCTGGGTCACGTCAGCCTTCAGCGCTTCCATCAGTCGTCACCTCCCTCGTCGGGAACCCGCTCGACGACGACGTGGCTCTTCGTCTTCGATAGTGGTCGTGTCTCTGCGATACGGACCGTGTCGCCGACGTCCAGCTCCACGCACTCGGGTGCGTGGGCGGGAACGCGCGACCGTCGCTTCATGAAACGGTCGTATTTCGGCACGGTGACGTCGTACTCTCGCTCGACGACAACGGTCTTGTCCATGTCGGTGGAGGCTACCTCCCCTTCGAGCGTCTGCCCGCGCACGGAAAGCGACCCGTGGAACGGACAGTTCTCGTCGGAGCAGGCGTCCTCCGGTTCCGGTACGTTCAGTCCTAACGCCATAGTGAATCTCCTGTGTTCTCGCTTCGCTGTGCGGGTCGTGAGAGCAAACGTGTCCCATCCACCGTAACGTAGGCCACGCCCTCGCCGGACCCAGACTGACCGGGGCTTTCCCCGGCAGTTTCCGAGCCCAGTTTGGACGCGGTCCCCGCGTCCCTCTCGGGAGCGGCGGCTTCATCTGTAGCGTCGGCTCCGACGTCGAGCGCGAACTCGAACGTCGTGTCCCGCTTTGGCACCTGGCACACCCGAGGCTCCTCGCCGTCCGTCTCGGACGGGCGACACTCGACGTGCAGCGTCTGCATCGTCTCGATGACGACACGGCCCGCTATCCCGACCAGGTCGGGGTTCGGGGCGTCGACGACCTCCACGCGGAGGCCGTTGAGTTCGTGTCGTGGGAGCGTCTCGGGTGTCAGTGCCATCGGTTACTCGTGGTCGCCTTCTTCGGCCTGGATCGTCTTGATCCGGGCGATCGTCTTCCGCAGCTCGCTGATCCGGCCGGGGTCCTCGGGGGCACCGCCGGCCGCCTGCACCGCCTTCGCGTTGAGCAGTTCGGTCTCGAGCTCCTCGAGTTCGGCCTCGCGCTCGGCCGGCGTCATCTCGCGGATCTCCTCGGCGTAGAGGATCGCCATCAGGCGTCACCCCCTTCGTCGTCGTCCGCGGACTCGGCTTCCTCGTCCATCTCGTCGACCAGCTCCTCGGCCTCGGACTCGACTTCCTCGTCGAGTTCCTCGAGCTCCTCGGCGATGTCCTCCTCGTCGCCGCCGGGGACCTCGACGTCCTCGTCCTCGTCGAACTCGGCCGCCTCCGCGGCCTCCTCGACGACTTCCTCGTCGACGGTCTCCTCGGCGGCGTCGTCGGCGTCGGCTTCCTCGACGTCGGCCTCGCCTTCCTCCGGCTCGTCGAGCAGCGCCTCGACGCCCTCGTCGGCGTCGACGTCCTCGGGGATGAGCCCCGAGATGTCGGCGTCCTCCTCGATGCGGAAGTCGTCGGGGAGCTCGGCCTCCGGCGGGATGATCTTCACGTCCACGCCGATGGTGCCGAGCTTCATCACGGCGACGCCCTGCCCGTGGTCGACGATCGTCTCGGCGGGCTCGCCGTTGTGCTTGATGTAGCCGTCGTTGAACTTCTCGACGCGCGAGCGCGCGCCGGTGACCTTCCCGGAGAGGACGATCTCGGCGCCCAGCGCGCCGGCGTCCATGATGCGCTCCAGGGTGGTGTGGCCGGCCTTCCGGAAGTACCAGCCACGCTCCAGTGCGTTCGCCAGGCGGTCGGCGACGATCCGGGCGTTCAGGTCCGGCTCGTCGACCTCCTGGACGTCGATCTGGGGGTCCTCGAGGTTGAACCGCTCCTCTAAGGCCGTGGTGATCTTCCGGATGTTCTCGCCGCCCTTGCCGATGACCATCCCGGGCTTCTCGGCCTTGAGGACGATCTGGGTGCCCATCGGCGTCTTGGCGACGTCCATGCCGCCGTAGCCGGCACGGCCGAGTTCCTCCTCGAAGAACTCGTCGATCTGTGACCGCTGCAGGCCGTCTTCGATGAACTGGTGTTCGTCTGCCATTAGTCTTCAGCCTCCTCTTTCAGGATCAGTTCGACGTCGACCTCCGGCGTGTTCCACGCGGAGGCCCGGCCCATCGCCCGGGGCTTGCGGCCCTGGGACTCGCCGACCTTGTGGGCGGCGACGTGCTCGATGACCATCTCCTCGCCGTCGAACCCCTGGTGGTCGGCGTTGTTGACGGCGTTCTCGATCAGGTCGAGGAAGGCCTCGCTGGCCTTCTCGGGGAAGCGGCCGGCGTCCCAGCCGTCGATGTCGGAGCGGTGGCCCACGCCGCTGTTGTGGGACTTGAACGGCACCGACCGCTCGCCGTCGACGACCGCCTGGAGGTACTCCTCGGCCTCCGTGGCGGTCTTGCCCTTGATCTCGCGGGCGATGGCCTTGCTGTGCTTGTGGCTCATGTGACGCTCCCGGAGCATGGCTTTCGCCGTCTCGTCCGGGTCGGCGTCGACGCTGTAGTTGATTCCCATGGTTGTATCACTTCAGCGGGACGAACTTCGAGGAGCGCGTCGCCCCGATGCCGGCCTGGCCGTGCTCGACGGAGGTCCGTGTCAGCTGGAACTCGCCGAGGTAGTGGCCGATCATCTCCGGCTCGACCTGCACGCGCTCGAACTCCTGGCCGTTGTACACGGCGAACGTCTTGCCGACGAACTCCGGTACGATCGGCATGTCGCGCAGGTGCGTTCGGATCGGGTCGTTTGCGGTCTCCTCCTCGCCGGCCTCGCGGGCCTCGGCGAGCAGCTTCTCCTTCTCGACGGAGAGGCCGCGCTCGATACTTCGCCGCTGTCGGGCGGGGAGCAGTTCCGCGACGTCCTCCAGGCTCATGTCCTGCAGTTCGTCTAACGTGTGACCGCGGTAGGTGAACTCACCCTCGCGGCCGGTTCTGTACTCGGAATCGCTCATCAGTTGTCACCTCCACGGCCCGTGCGTCGGGACGAGATGTCGCCCACCTTGCGTCCCGGCGGAGCGTTGCGCGAGATGCTCTTCGGCTTGCCCGGGTGCTGGCGGCCGCCGCCGCCGAACGGGTGGTCGACGGCGTTCATGGCGACGCCACGAACGTTCGGCCACTTCGTGCCGCGGGCTTTCATCTTGTGGTACTTGTTGCCGGCCTTCACGTGGGGCTTCTCGGTGCGGCCGCCGCCGGCCACGACGCCGATGGTCGCCCGACACTCGGGGTCCAGGCGCTTGGACTGGCCGCTGGGCAACTGGACGACCGCGGCGTCGCGGTCGTGCGTGATGAGGTCGGCGCTCGTCCCGCTGGCGCGGGCGAACTTGCCGCCGTCGCCGGGCTGGCTCTCGACGTTGCTGACGGGGACCCCCTCGGGGATCTCCGCGAGCGGGAGCGTGTTGCCCGGCTTGATCTCGGCCGAGACGCCGACCTGGATCTCCTCGCCGACGCCGATGCCCTCGGCGACGAGGATCAGGCGGCGGTCGCCGTCCTCGAACTCGACGGCTGCGACCGGGGCGCTCCGGGCCGGGTCGTGCTCGATGTCGACGACCGTGCCGGAGATGACGTCGCTGTCCTCGGCCGTCTTGTGCGTCAGATCCGCCTTGTAGCGGTGCGAGGGGGCCCGGAACGTCGGGCCGCCGCGACCGCGTCGCTGTCCTTGAATCCTGCGTCCCATGGTTAGAACACCCCGATGCGCGAGGCGACTTCCTGGGCGTCGTCGTCCTCGCCGAGTCGGACGGTCGCCTTCTTTCGCCCGTTCATCGTGACTTGCGTGTTGACCTTCTCCACTTCGATGTCGAACTGCTCCTGGACCGCCTCGGCGATCTCCGGCTTCGCGGCGTCCAGGTCGACGATGAACTGGAGCTTGTTCCCGAAGTCCATCTCGTTCATCGCCTTCTCGGTGACCAGCGGGTGGACGATGACGTCGCCCGTCATCGGTCGGCCACCTCCTCGACGGCGCTCTCGGTGAACACGGTCAGCCGACCGCCCTCCGCGCCGGGCGCGAGGTCCTCCGCGTTGACCTCGGCGGCCGTCGCGACGTCCGCGCCCGCGAGGTTGCGCGCGGCCTTCGACGGGCCGGCCTCGCTGGACGTGACGAAGAGGATCGACCTCGGCGTCTGGTATTTTCGCCCGCGGGTCGTCCCGCGGCCGGCGCGAACGGAGCGGCCCTCGTCGGCGCGCTCGACGTCGTCGTGGACGCCCAGCGACTCCAGGACGTCGACGACGGCCTGGGTCTTGACGAGGTCCTCGAACGCGTCGCTCACGACCAGCGGGAGTTCGACGTCGCCGTCGAACTCGTGGCCGCGCTCCGCGACGAGGTCGGCGTCCGTCGTCGCCGCGATGGCGCTGCGGACGGCCTGCTTCCGTTCCTTGTCGTTGATGTTCAGCGAGCGGTCCTTCTCGGACTTCGGCGGGTGGGCCGGGCGGCCGCCCACGGTCTGGGGCACGCGGCGGCCCTGTCCGTTCTCCCGCGGGACGTGGGCCATGCCGCGGCCGCTGCCCTGGGATTCGGCCGGCGTTCGCATGCCGGCGTACTCGTCCGCGCCGTAGTCCTGCTTCCGGTTTGCCTGGGCGGCGAGCACGGCGCGCTTGATGAGGTCCGGCCGGTAGGCCGACTCGAAGACCTCGGGGAGGTCGAGCGTGCCGTCGTCCTCGCCGTCCAGGTCGCGAATTGTTGCTTGCATTGGTTATCCCTGGTTCGATGCGGTGGAGACGTAGCGCACCTCGGGGTCGAGGCGCGGCTGGTCGTTCGGTCGGACGGCCGGGCGGAAGCGCACGAGGCGCTGCTCCGGGCCGGGGACCGATCCCTTGACGAGCGCGTACGGGCCGTCGACCTCGCCGTAGTTGACGAAGCCGCCGTCGACGGACGCGTCGTCGCCCTCACCGATGTCGATGAGGCGCTTGTTCAGTTCCGTGCGCTGGTGGTAACCGGTCTGCCCCTGCTGGGGGACCGTCGAGCGCACGCGGGAGGGGTTCCACGGACCGAGGTTGCCGATCCGGCGCCGCCAGCCCTGGCGGGCGTGCTTGCCCTTCCGCTTCTGGACGCCCCAGCGCTTGACGGGGCCCTGGGTGCCCTTCCCCTTCGTGACGCCGCTGACGTCGGCGTACTCGCCGGCGCGGAACACGTCGTTCATCTCGTGTGCGCCGCCGTCGGCGACGAGGTCGAGCGCGAACTCGACGCGGTCGCCAAGCGAGCCGCCGCCCACGCGGGTCTCCATCACGTCGGGCTTTTTCTTCGGGACGCTCGGCACCGCGTCGGGAACGGTGTGGGTGATGACCCGGACGTCGGCGACGTCGCCGGCGTCGAGCGCCTCGTGCAGTTCCTCCTCGGCCGCGTCGGCGTCGTGCTCCTGGGGGACGTCGAGGACGCGGTCGAGTTCCTCGTGGAACTCGTCGGTCCAGACCTCCGTGAGCGGCTTCTTGCCGTAAGCGGTGTCTTCGTACGCTCGCAGGGCCACCGCGCGCATCGGTGGCGTCTCCACGATGGTGACGGGGACGGTCTCCTCCATCCCTTCGCGGGGGGAGTCCGACTCGTCGTTGATCATCACCACGTGGGTCATGCCGGCCTTGTACCCGGCGAAGCCCTGGAGCGCTGGCTGTCCGTCGTCGTCCGGCCACGAGTTGAAGCGCGGGACTTCGCTCTCCGCGCGCTTCCGGGGGCCGAACCCCAGCGAGCCTTTGCGTGGTCTGCTTGGTTGTGGCATTTGTGTTTCACTCCGTGAGTGTGAGGCAGCCGAGCGCGGCGAACATCGCTTCCTCCGTTCGCACGACCTCGCTGCCCTGGTTCGGGATCGCGTTGAGCCAGAGGTCGAACCGGCCGGGTGCGCCTGGTTCGACCGCGGACGGGGCCTCCGCCCCGCCCGCCGGTTCGGTCTCAACGGCTCCCTCGTCGGGAGTCCGAGCGGCCCTGACCGCGTCAACGGTCACGTCCGCTATCATCTCCGGCAGCCCTCTCTCGGGCGCGCCGAAGGCGACGGTCATCCCGTCGTCCTCGACGCGACCGGCCAGCGGTCCGAGCCCCGACACGGTGAGCGGTTCACCGTGCCGCGACGTTGCGATCCGGACGCCGGCGTCCTCACGGCCGAGCGCTGCCGACAGGTCCGCGCTCTCGACGGCCAGCCCCGGGAGGGGCTGGTCGACGATCCTCGCACGGACCGGCTCTCGCGAAGAGATCCTGACGGTAACGCGCTCCCCCTCGGCGACCTCCGTTTCCGGAGGGACGACGAGCGAGATCGGGTGTTGCAGTCCGCAATTGACCCGTACGCGCCCTTCAGGTCCGACCTCGGTCACGATTCCCTGTCTTAACGACCCCGGATCGTTCGATCCGGAGCCGGTCTGTGACGCGGCGCGGAGCGGCGGCAGTACGCCCGCGTACTCCAGTTCGTCCCGCTTGCCCCACGCCTCCTTTCGGAGGTAAGGGGGCGTCGCGGCGTACCGCAGTACGGTTTCCACGAACCCGCCGCCCCACCTGCGCTCGCCTTCCCGGTCGGGGAAGACGGTCAGGCGGTCCGCCCGGAACACCGTCGCCGCGCGGGCGACGTAGCCGACCTTGCGAGTTGCCTCGCGTTTGTCTTCGGCTTCCCGGACGAGAGACGACGGCACGAGTACGCTGACGGTCATGCCGTGACGCTTCGACGCCTCACCACTAGACTGTGCCGATGTATCCGTCGGGGTCGTAAAAGAATGCCGGATCGTTTTCGGCCCTGTGTGGCCTTCACACGCGTTTCAACGGGGTTTCAGGACGGATCTCGTATGTGTCCCCGTACCGTGGTTCGCCGGGTCGCGGATGACCTAGTTCGGAACGCTTATACGACACCCGGCGGTTAGGTGAGACTGCAACGGGCGCTGGTAGTGTAGTGGTATCACGTGACCTTGCCATGGTCACAACCGGGGTTCAAATCCCCGCCAGCGCACTTCTCCGGAACCTACGTCCCCAGCGACGCGTTTCATTGCGTCGCGTACGACCCGGTTCCGGTGTGTGCGACGTGGGATTTGAAGTAGACCGGACGCAGCGCCGAGCGGTGCGAGGCGACCGTCCGGGCGTGGTTCAAATCCCCGCCAGCGCATTTTTGCCGAACGCTACTTAGCCAGCGACCGCTGTACGTGTCGCTCGCCACCGTGAGTGAGGAAATCGCCCGCGGGGATTTGAGCAGACGGGACGAGCGAAGCGAGTCCCGGCGAGTTCAAATCCCCGCCAGCGCACTTCTGCCGAACGCTACTCAGTCAACGGTTGCTCTATTCGTCACCGGCGGCCGGCAGCCTGATGAAAGTATATCACGGCCGCGACTGACGGGGCAGGTGTCCATGACCGACCCGGAGGAACCTCCGGAGTACGACGCGCTTGCGGAGCAGGCCGAGAGCCGCGACGGCTGGGAGAGCCCCTGGGGCGACAACCCGCTGCAGGAGTACTACTCGTGGCCGGCGACGCGGGCCTTGCTCCCGGAACTGAACGGCAAGCGCGTCCTCGACGCCGGCTGCGGCGTGGGCGACCACGTCGGGGAACTGCTCGACGCCGGCGCGAGCGTGGTCGGCGTCGATGCGAGCGGGTCGGCCGTCGAGACCGCGCGGGAGCGGTTCGGCGACCGGGCGTCGTTCGAACGGGCGGACCTGACTGAACCGCTGCCGTTCAGGGACGACGCCTTCGACGTCGTTCTCGGCCATCTCGTGTTGGACCACGTCAGGGAGCTCCGGCCGACGTTCGAGTCGTTCCGCCGCGTCCTGACGCCCGACGGCGCGCTCGTCTTCTCGGTCGTCCATCCGATGCAGTACTACCTCGACTACGACGCCGTCACGGAGTACTACGGCACCACCGCGGTGACGCTCGGCTGGGACGGCGTCGACGTGACCTCCTACCAGCGCCCCGTCGGCGCGATACTGAACGCGGTTACCGAGGCGGGGCTCAGCGTGGAGTCGGTCGAAGAGCCGCGTCCGCCCGCGGCGTACGAGAACCACGCGGCGGACGACTGGCGCGTCTCCGAGCGACCGCAGATCCTCTGCGTCCGTGCGCGGGGATGAGATAAGACCCGACCAGCCACCCCTCCACGCCCCCGTCGCCCGCGGCCGAGTCCCTCGAGCTCGGCGGCGGACCGGGAGCCTGCCGGAGCGTACCGCGGGGCTGATCGGCCGTAGGTCGCCGTAGCGACCAGTAGTTTCATTGTCGGACTCCGGGGATCGCACCGTATGCGCCGCTACTGGTTCGCGGTCCTCGGTTCCGCCTTCCTCGTCGTGCAGCTCGGCCTCCTGTACGCCATCGGGATCCCGTCCACGTTCGACTGGTCCATCGCCTCGCTCGTCGGGTACGCCCTCGCCGGCGCGGCCTTCCTCGTCGCCGGCGTCCACGAGTGGCTCCCGATCCCGGACGGCGTCGTGCCGTGGTACTGGTTCGCCGGAGCCGGCGACATCCTGCTTGGTCTCGGCATGCTTTCGACCGGGGTCACGTCGGCGCTGGAGGGCGACTCAGGGTCGCTGTTTTTCGGCGTCCTCATCTCCGCCGGGAGCCTGGTGCTGGTGTTTACTGGGATCGATTACGCACGCGGGGGCGTCCACCTCGACCTGTCGACGTTCGAGTGACCGCGTCCGAGTTGGCTACATTTATATATCCCCGTATCGTGGTTTCGGGTACAGGGCGCTGGTAGTGTAGTGGTATCACGTGACCTTGCCATGGTCACAACCGGGGTTCAAATCCCCGCCAGCGCACTTCTCTCGCGAACTACACGGCGAGCGACCGCTGTGCGTGTCGCTCGCCACCGTGAGCGAGGAAATCGTCTAGGGATTTGAGCCAGCGAGTCGCACGCCCGGGAAGCGAACGCAGCGAGCGACCCGGACCGTCTCGCCCGGTTCAAATCCCCGCCAGCGCACTTCTCCGGAGTCCGCGTCCTCAGCGACGCGTTTCATCGCGTCGCGTACGACCGGTTCCGGTGTGTGCGACGTGGGGTTTGAAGTAGACCGGACGCAGCGCCGAGCGGTGCGAGGCGACCGTCCGGGTGTGGTTCAAATCCCCGCCAGCGCATTTTTGCCGAACGCTACTTAGCCAGCGACCGCTGTACGTGTCGCTCGCCACCGTGAGTGAGGAAATCGCCCGCGGGGATTTGAGCAGCGAACGAGCGAGCGCCAGCGAGCGAAGTGAATGAGTTCAAATCCCCGCCACCGTAGTTCCGCCGTCATCACGAATCAGCACGTTTCATTGCGCGAACGCCGTCGACGGCGTCGGCCGTCACGGGGGCGACGGGACGTCGGTGACCTCGAACCGCGCGCCGCCGGCGTCGCTCTCCGTCACGGCGACGGACCAGCCGTGTGCCTCGACTATCTCCCCGACGATGGAGAGTCCGAACCCCGTCCCGCTCTCCGTGCTCGTGTACCCCGACTCGAACACGTCCGAGCGCTCCGCCTCGGGGATCCCGGGCCCGTCGTCGGCGACGTAGAACCCGTCGGCCAGGTCGCCGACGGTGACGCTGACCGACTCGCCGCCGTGTTCGATGGCGTTCCGGAAGAGGTTCCCGAACAGTTGCTGGAGCCGGTTCGCGTCGGCCGGGACCGTCTTCGCAGTCTCGACGTCTATCGTCGCGTCCGCGGTCTCGATGGTCCTCCAGCACCGGGAGACGCAGTCGCGGACCGGGACCGGCTCGGTCCCGTCGATCGCCTTCCCCTGTTTCGCGAGCATCAGGATGTTCTCGATAAGCTCCTCCATCCGGGTGTGGGCACACCGGATCGTGTCGACGTGGGGGTTGTCACACTCCTCGGCGAGGAGGTCGAGGTGGCCGGCGGCGACGTTCAGCGGGTTGCGGAGGTCGTGGGTGACGACGTCGGCGAAGTCCTCGAGTTCCTCCGTCCGACGCCTGAGTTCGTCTTCGGCCCGCTTTCGGTCGGTGATGTCGATGTACGTCGCGATGGCTTCGGTTCCGTCGTCGTCGAGCGGCGTCGCGGTGAGCAGGAACGTCCGGGACTCGCCGTCCGCGGTCCGCCGCGTCACCTCCCGCCGGACGGGGTCGCCCTGTCGGACGCGCGACCCGACCTCGTGGGCCGACTCGTCGTCGTCGACGAACTCCGCCAGCGGGGAGCCGCCGATCTCGTGCTCGGCGAAGCCGAACGTCTCGCGGAACGCCCGGTTCGTCCGTTTCACGACGCGTTCGTCCCCGTCGGCCTCGGTGAGGACGAGGGGGATGGGGACGGCGTCGAGGAGGGTGGCGAGGCGGTTTCGCTGGTCCTCGAGTCGCTCCTGGTAGTCCCGGAGGGCGGTGATGTCCTCGTTGACGGCGACGAACCGGTCGATGTCGCCGGTCGGTCCCGTCACGGGCGAGATCGTTTGCCTGGCGACGTACCGCTCCCCGCTCTTGCGCTCGTTGACTATCTCGCCCTCCCAGACGTCGCCGCCGAGGATGGTGTCCCAGAGGCGCTCGTAGAACCGGTCCCCGTGGACGCCGGACTGGAGGATTCGGGGTTCGTTTCCGACGGCCTCCTCGGCGGTGTAGCCCGTCTGCTCCTCGAACGCCGGGTTGACGTACTCGATCCGCCCGGTCGTGTCCGTCCAGTAAACGGCGTGGCCGGTGTTTTCGACGGCCTCCTGAAACGCCCGCATGGACGCGTTTGCCGGACCGGCGGCACCCTGCTCGGAGGTCATTACTGTTAATGAACGGAAGGGAATGTTAAATCGGTTGGAACCGTCGACCGGCGAACCGGAACCGCGCGTGGCCGCCCCGAAGGGTGCCGGCTCCGCGCCCGGGACGAAAGCCTTTGCCCGGCCCGCCCGTCGGGGGAACCATGACGACCGTTGCACTGCTGTCCGTCGCGCCGGTGATCGAGGGGAGCATGGCGGGCGAGGTGGCGAAAGCCGTCGACGCGCTGGAGGAGTTCGACGTGACCTACGAGACGAACCCGATGGGCACCGTCATCGAGGCCGAAGAGGCGATCGAGGTGTTCGCCGCCGCGCGGGCGGCCCACGAGGCCGTCGACGGCGACCGCGTGTCGACGTTCCTGAAGATAGACGACAAGCGGACCGCGACGTCGAGCGCCGCGGACAAGGTCGCGGCCGTGGAGGACGAACTCGGCCGCGAGGCACGCGGGGAGTAGGCCGGCGCGGCTCAGTTACTCCGCAGCGCCTCGAAAAGCGGCGTGGGCGCGGCCGGGACGAGCCACGCCGGCACCGCCCGCGTGAGGACGACCATCCCGGAGAGTTCGACGAGCGTCTGGGTCACGACGACCGTGGGGGCCAGTTCGTAGCCCGCCGGGAGCGCGAGCGCGAGCGGCAACACGACAAGCGAGTTCCGCGTGACCGACGTGAACACCAGCGCCCGGCTCTCGCCCGCGCCCATCCCGAGCAGGCCCGCCGCCATCCGAGCGAGCAGTGGCATCACGAGGAGGAAGGCGGCGTACACCGGGACGACAGCCGCGATCTGGTCGATCGACGCGCGCACCCGGGGGAGCTGCGAGGCGACGACGACGAACAGCGTGACGGCGAGCATCGGCACCGGGAGCCACCCCATCGCCGCCTGCCAGCGCTCGCCCGACGCGGAACGCTCCGCGGCCGCCTCCGTCGCCCACGCGAGCGCCAGCGGCAGCGCGATGATCGTCAGGAACGCCTCGAGGAACGGCCCGGCATCGACGATGCCTGCCGCCCGCGGCCCCACGAACAGCCGGAGGTACGCCGGGAGCAGGAGCAACTGGACGAGCATCAGCGCCGGCGTCGCCGCGGTGACCTGCTCGGCGTCGCCGTCGGCCAGTTCCGTGAACGTGATCACGTAGTCGATACACGGCGTCAGCAACACCATGAGCGCGCCGACGAGCACGGCCGGGTTCGGCGGGAGCGCGCGGGTCAGCGCCCAGACGACGGCGGGGACCACGAGGAAGTTCATCGCGAGCGCCGCCGCCATGAACCGGCCGTTGGCGAACGCCCGCCGGATGCGGACGAACGGGACTTCGAGGAAGGTCACGTACAGCAGGACGACCAGCACGGGCTCGATGAACCGCTCGGCGGCCGTCCCCGCCGTCGGCCGCCCGAGCGCGACCCCGACCGCGGAAAACACCGCGACGGCGTACAGGGCGACCTGGTTCCGCCTGATCCAGTCCTTGCGACCCATCCCTCGGCACGACGGGGCGCGGCCGGAAACGAGCGTCGCTTCCGGCCGGGACGGCCGACTGACAAAGCCCTTGTGCGGTGCGGCCGTTCCGGCGACCATGGAGAGTCTCAACCGGATGGCCATCGAACTCGTCGACGAGGCCATCGACTTCGCCGAGGAACTCGGCATCGGGGCGTACGAACTGGACAACGAGGCGACGGTGCTCGACTTCGGCGTCGACGTCGAGGGCGGCATCGAGGCCGGCCTCCTGCTCGCGGAGATCCAGACGGCGGGGCTGGCGACCGTCCAGACCCGGATGGACGAGGTGGCCGGCGCGCCGCTGCCCCACGTCGAACTGTCGACCGACCACCCCGGCGTCGCCCTGCTCGGCGCGCAGAAGGCCGGCTGGGAGGTCAGCGTCGACGGCTTCGAGGGGCTGGGCAGCGGGCCGGCCCGCGCGCTCGTCGCCGAGGAGGACGAGTACCGCCAGATCGGCTACCACGACGCCTTCGAGTTCGCCGTGCTCGCCGTCGAGACCGACGACTTCCCGGACGAGGCCGTCGCCGCGCACGTCGCAGAACTCGCCGAGGTCGACGACAACGGCGTGTTCCTCCCCGTCTTCTCGACCGCGAGCGTCGCCGGGAGCGTCACGATGGCCGCCCGCGCGGCCGAACTCGCCGTCTTCCGCCTGACTGAACTCGGCTACGACCCGATGGACGTGGTCACCGCGAGCGGGAGCGCGCCGCTCGCGCCCGTCGCGGACTCGGAGGAGGCCGCCATCGGCCGGACGAACGACGCGCTGGCGTACGGCGGGCAGGTCCACCTCGTCGTCGAGGAGCCGTTCGACCGCTTCGAGGAGGTCGCCTCGACGGCGACCGACGAGTACGGAACACCGTTCGAGGACGTGTACGAGGACCACGACTGGCAGTTCTACGACGTGCCCGAGAGCGTGTTCGCGCCGGCGCAGGTGACGATAGACGTGGTCGGCGGCGATACCCACGTCGTCGGCGAACGAAACGAGGAGTTGCTCGCCGAGAGCTTCGACCTGTGAGGGGCCGGCCGTGAGGTTCAAGCAAGTGCCCGCCCCGCCGGCGTCCCTCGACGCGCTGGCCGACTACCGCCGTGCCGTGCCGCTGGTGCCGGGGTCCGAGGACGACTGCTGTGCGCGCCTCCAGCGCCGGACGGACGTGGCGACGCGGCCGGACGCCCGGACGTGGCTCACCTTCCTCCGCGCGCTCGAACTGGTCGAGGAAACCGACGACGGCTACGCGCGGACGCGCCGGGACGCAGACCCGACTGACCTGGCGGACGCGTTCCGCGAGCGGGTGTTCGGCGCGCGCGAGGTGCTGTCGGCGCTCGGCGACGGCCCGGTCGACGCCGCCGAGGCGTTCGAGGCGGTTCGCCCCGCCGTCCCGCAGTGGGAGCGCCACCGCAACCCGGGGACGTGGGAGGCCGACTGGCGCGAGCGCGTCGAGCGCCTGCTCGCGTGGGGCGTCCTGCTCGGCCTGGCCGAGCGGACGGGCGAGGGCTACGCGGCCGCCTGACTTTTCACGCTCGGCTCCGAACCGGCGACCGATGACCGCCGTCGACGCGGTGCTGTTCGACCTCGACGACACCCTCTGTGAGTACCGCCGGAGCGGCGCGGAACTGCTGTCGCTGGCGTTCGACGACGTCGGCGTCGACCCCTTCTTCGCGGTCGGCGAGTACTACGACCGCTACGACGAGTTCCTCCCGAAGACCGACGACATGGTCGAACTCCGCCGCGAGTGCTTCGCCGCCATCGCCGCGGACCGCGGGCGCGACCCGGACCTCGGCCGCGCGGTCGCGGACGCCTACGCCGCAGAGCGCGACCACGGCAACGTCCGCCCGCTGCCGGGCGCGGCCGAGGCCGTCGACCGCCTCGCCGCCGACCACCGCCTCGCCGTCCTGACGAACGGCGCGCCGGGGATGCAGTCCGAGAAGCTGGCCCAGTTGCCGTTCCGCGACGCGTTCGACGCCGTCGTCCACGCGGGCTACGACGCCCCGCGGAAGCCGGCGGCGGAGCCGTACCACCACGCGCTGGACCTGCTGGACGCGACGCCCAAGCGGGCGGTCCACGTCGGCAACTCGCTGACGACGGACGTGCCGGGCGCACACGCCGCCGGCGTGCGCTCGGCGTGGCTCTCGGACGGCAGCGACCCCGACCCGGAACCCCACTACCGGCTGGAGTCGCTGCGGGACCTGACGACGCCGCCGTGGCTGGGGTAGCCCCGCCGGCTCACCGCACGGGGATCCGCGCCATCGACCGCTCGGTCCGCTCGACCAGCCGCTCGATCCGGTCGTCCATCGGCGGGTGGGTCGCGAGCAGGCGCGTCAGCGCGTCCTCCTCCTCCTGGCCGTAGATGTACAGCGACGAGAGCGGCCCCTGCCGCGGCCGGGCGGCGTCCCGGATGCGGGAGAGCGCCCGGGCCAGCGCGAGCGGGTCGCCGGTCACCTCGACGGCGCGGTCGTCGGCCCGGAACTCGCGTCGCCGCGAGTGCGCCCGGAGCGCCAGCGTCAGCGCGAGCAGGAGGACGACGACGAACTGCGAGACGCGGTAGTGGACCCGCACGAGGTGGCGGTCGAACGGCTCCGGCCGGCGGCCCGCGATCCACGTGCCGACGCGGCGCAGCCCGGCCAGGAACAGCCCGACCGGGAACAGCAGGAGGAAGAGCACGCCCGAGAGCGTCTCGACGAGGCTGGAGCCGAGCGTCTGGACCAGGGCGTCGCGGGTCTCCAGGTGGGCCAGTTCGTGGGCGAGGATCCCCTCCAGTTCGTCGCCGTCGAGGATCCGGAACAGGTCGCGGTCGAGGATCACCACGCCTTCGCCCGCGCCGACGGCCAGCGCGTTCGGCGACGGGAGCGACGCCACGAACACCCGCGGGTCGCCGACCGCCATCTCCGCCCGGAGGCCGTCGAGCCGCCGGTAGAGCCACGGTGCCCGCTCCCTCGGAAGTTCGACCGCGCCGAGGCCGGTCACCAGCCGCCGCGTGCCGACGCGGTAGCTCAGGTAGCCGAAAAACAGCGCCGAGCCCACCATGCCGCCGACCAGCACCGTCAGGTCGGGCCGGCCGGGGAACAGCACGGCGAGCAGTTCGACCAGCGCGACGCCCACGGCGAGGTAGAGCCCGAGGAGGCAGACACCGACGAGCGCCATCAGCAGCCGGACGCCGAACCGTCGCATGTCCGATGGTTGGTCGGGCTTGGGGAAAAGCGAACCGCCCCCCTGCGGTCAGTCCGGTCGGCCGGGCGACTGCGGGAGGGCGAGGGTGCCGGCCGACTCCCGTTCGCGCCACAGGACCAGCGCGGCGAGCGCTCCGGCGACCGCGTCGCCGGCGACCGACAGGGCCGCCGTCGCGGCGAACCCGACGTGTCCGTCCGCGCCGGCGACGACGTGGTCCGGGTTCCGGACGACGAAGTGCGCGACCGCCTCGAAGGCGAGGCCGCCAGTCATCGCCGCCGCGACGAGCGCCGCCCCGGTGCGGACCCGTCCGACTGCGGCGAGACCGACGCCCGCGAGCGGCGCGACGAACAGCGTCGCCGCGACGGACGCCGCCTGCCACCCGGCCACCGGGACGGGCACGGCGGCGTGAACGCCACCGTGGACCAGCCCGGTTCCGACGGCGACCGTGACCGCCGCGGCGAGCCACCTCACGCGGTCCACGCGAACCCCCGGTCGGCCTCGCGGATCACGCCCTCCGTCCGCCACGTCTCGACGACCTGCCGGAGGCCGTCGCGGTACGTCGGGTACGCCGGCTCCCAGCCGGTCGCCTCGCGGAACCGGTCGCTCGCCGTCGGCATGGGCGACGAGAGCAGGCGCGCGGCGTCCGCGCCGACGACGTAGCGGGCGAGCCACGCGGGGACCCGCCGCGGTTCGGGCGCGTCGAGCAGGTCGGCGAACTCGCGGAGCATCGCGGCGAGCGTCACGGGTTCGTCGTCGACGACGTGGTACAGGCCGCTCGCGCCGGCGTCGACCGCGTCGGCGAACGCGGCCGCCGCGTCGTCCGCGTGGACGAGCGAGAGCGCGGCGTCCCGCCGGCCGAGCACCCCGCGGCCGACGACCGGCATCCGCCGGGCGAGGAGGTTCTCGCCGAACTGCCGGGTGTGGGCGGCGTCCGGCGCGTAGAGGTAGCCACAGCGGAGCACGGTCCGCTCGAAGCCGCGGTCGGCCGCGGCCGCCGCCAGCCGCTCCTCCACGTCCGCCGCCGACGCCGTCGCCCGGGTCGGGTGCCGCGGCGCGTCCTCGTCGAACGGCGAGCCGTCGGGCCGGCGGGCCACCCAGACGACGCTCGGGAACAGCACGCGCTCCAGCGCGCCGTCGTCCGCCGCCGCGAGGAGGTTGGACAGCCCCTCCCGTCGGACCCGGTCGTTTCGCTCCCACTCCGCGGCGCCCGGCTTCCGGCCGGTCGGTATCGCCGTCGCGGCGTGGACGAGGACCTCCGGCGCGTCGACCGCCCCCTCCAGCGACGCCGGGTCCAGCACGTCGCCGCGGCGGGGGGTCCCGCCGCGTTCCGACACTAACCGCTCGCCCGCGTCGTCCCGGGCGAGGCCGACGACGTCGTGGCCGCGTTCCGCGAACTGCGCCACCAGCCTGCGCCCGAGTACGCCGGTCGCGCCGGCGACGAACACTCTCATGGGAGAGCGTACGGGCGAGGCCGCCGAGCAACTGCTGCCGGATCCGCTCGGGGGGTTTAAGTGCAGCCCCGTGGTGGCCGCGCGTATGAAGCACGTCCGACTGACGCTCGACGCGGACGGCCGCGAGGCGGCGGTCCACCCGATGTACGACGTGCTGGCAAACGCCCCGTTCGTGGAGCGCGCGACGGCGATCCACTGGAACTTCGCGGGCGACGAACTCGGCATCCTCCACCGGGTCGAGGGGGACGCCGACGCCTTCGCCGAGGCCGCCGAGTCCGTCCCGGAGGTGATCGACCACGAGGTCGAACCGGCCGGCCCCGGCGTCTTCCACGCCTACGTCAGGGACGCGACGAACGAACCGCTCCGCCGGCTGCTGTCGACCGTCGCCGGGCGGAGCGTCGTGGTGGTCCCGCCCGTCGAGTACGGGCCGGACGGGGCCGTGTCGTTCGCCGCCGTCGGGCCGGCCGCCGAGATACGGGCTGCGGTCGACGAACTCCCGGAGCCGGTCGGGGTCGAGGTCGACGCCGTGCGCGGACTGTCCGCGCTCGACCCGACCGCCGCGCTGTCCGAGCGGCAGCGGGAGGCGCTGGAGGCGGCGCTCGCATTGGGGTACTACGACGTGCCGCGGCGCGCGACGCAGGCGGACGTCGCCGAGGCCATGGGCTGTGCGCCGAGCACGGCCGCGGAACACATCCGAAAGGGCGAGGCCGCGGCGCTCCGCTCGCTACTGGGCGGGTGACGTCGTCGGCCGCGGAGGCCGGGCGGATCAGCCGTCCGGGTTCACGGCCGTCACCGTGCCGACGCCCTTCGAGCGCCCCTCGCGGAACACGAACCGCTGGCCCTCCTCGACGAGGTAGGGGCGGAACTTGAACCGGACGCGGGTCCGGCCCTTGTCGCCGGGGAGGAGCTGGCCGCCCTCGGGGTAGAACGCGGCGGCCTCGCTGACCGTCTCCAGGTGGACGACCGGCTCGTAGCCGTCGCCGATGCGGGTGGGGTGGTTCAGCACCATCACCTCGGCCTCGAACTCGCGGACCGGCTCGGGGTCGGCCTCCCGCGGGAGCAGGACCATCCCGCGCTCGACGTCGGCCTCGCGGATCCCCTTCAGCGCGATGCCGACGATGCGGCCGGCCTTGGCCTTGTCGACGCGGTGGTAGTGCATCTCGATGGAGCGGACCTCCACCTCGTGGAACGAGCCGTCGGGCATCGGGCCGAGCAGCAGTTCGTCGCCGGCCTCCACCTCGCCGGCCATGACGGTGCCGGAGGCGACCGCGCCGACGCCGGTGACCTTGTACGTGCGGTCGACGTACATCCGGAACTCGCCGTCGTCGCCCGCGGTCTTGGGGAGGCGCTCGAACAGTTCGTCGAGGGTGTCTAACCCCTCCATCGTGACCGCGCTCGTGGTCACCACGGGGACGACGGTGTCGCCGATCTCCTCGACCGCGGCGTCGACGCCGTGTCGCTCGACCAGAAGCGGCGTCTTGTCGACGTCCCGTAGCAGGCGTTCGACCTCGCGCTCGACCTCGGCGAGGCGGTCGTCGTCGACCGCGTCGGCCTTGGTGATCGCGACCATCGTCGGCAGTTCCGTCGCCAGCAGGACGCCGAGGTGTTCGCGGGTCGTCTTCGTCGGGCCGTCGTCGGCCGCCACCGTGAGCAGGCCGTAGTCGAGTTTCTGCCCGACCAGCCCGCGGATCGTCGTGCGGAGCCACGGCTCGTGGCCGACGGTGTCGACGAAGGAGACGAGGCTGTCGGACTCCTCGACGACCCGCGCGCGGTCGGACTTGCGGTGCGGGTTGTCCATCCTGACCGGGCCGTCGCCGTCGAAGCCGTAGACGCCGTAGGAGAGGTCGGCCGACAGGCCGCGCTCGACCTCGTGGGGCTGGACGTCGAGGTAGCCCCGCGTCCCGCCCTGGCCGTCGTCGGGCTGGCCGGTGACGAGGCTGCCGACGAGCGTGCTCTTGCCGTGGTCGACGTGGCCGGCCGTCCCGACGACGATGTGCTCGTCGTCGGTGTCCAGCATCGCCCCCTCGCGGACCGTGGCGACGCCGACGATCCCATCGCCGACGCCCCACGTCTGCACGTCTTCGATGTGCGAGCCGGCCTCCTCGGCCAGAAGCGAGAGCACGTCCATCGATTCGGAGAAGTCGTCGGGGGCGATCCCCGCGAGGCCGCCGTCGTCGGTGACGCCGACGACGTACGTCGCCTCGCCGTCGCCCGAGAGGACGCGGTGGCGGAGCTGTGCCACCAGGCTCTCCAGTCGCCCCTCGGAGAGGTGGAGGTCCTTCGTGAGTTGCTCCTTGAACTCCACGCTGCCGCCTTCCCGCTCGCCGCGTTCCAGGGCCCGCTCCAGCACGGCCCGGTCAGGGCTCATACCCGCGGGTTTGGGGAGCGTGACCAAAAGCCTTCGCGTCGGGTGGTAGTAAGTGACGCGTTACCGTTCGGCGCGCTCCGCGTCAGGGCCGTCCCGAAGCCGGTCGTAGGCGCGCTGGACGCGCTTGAACCGCTCCTCGTCGCCGTCGGGCGCGTCCGGGTGGACGTCCTTGACCTTCTCCCGGTAGGCCCGTCTGACGGCGTCGTCGCCGGCGTCCGGGTCGACGCCGAGGACCCGGGCCGCTTTGTCGGCGCGCATGCCGGTCGAGGCCCCCGGTCCCGGGCGGCCCGCACCGTCGCTCGCCGTCCGCCGGCCGCCGAACCGCGCCCCGCCACGGGACCGCGCCTCGTACCGCTGGCGGGCCTCCCGGCGGCCGCGGCTCTCGCGGGCCGCGCGCCGCGCGCCGGCCCCGAACCCGCTCTCCCGCCGGTCGCGGAACTCGCCGCGGTCGGCGCGGCGCTGCGCCCGCTCGGCGAGGCGTCCGGTCCCCTGGTACCACAGCAGGTAGGCGACGACGGCGAACGGCGCGGCGAGGATCAGGATGAACGGGTTCATCCGCACCAGCGTGAGGATGCCAAGCACCGCCGTTAACCCGGCGAACACGGCCGCGAGTCCGACGAGGAGCGTCTCCCTCGACACGGGCGACGGGTAGGGACCGGAGGCAGGTAAGCGTCCCGCCCGCCGGCACGCGTCGCCCGACCGCCCGCCGCCGCACCCGCGGGCCAAGCTACAAACCCGGCCCCGTGCTAGCCCCGCCCATGAGCGTCAGCGGGCTCTGCAGCATCTGTCAGACGCGGGAGGCACAGGCGCGCTGCGACCAGTGCGGGACGATGGTGTGCGCCCAGCACTACGACGAGTCGCTTGGCTACTGCGCCGACTGCGCGGCCGAGGCGTCGTCGGGCGGCCGGACGTTCTAGCGCTCCGCGAGCGCCGAGCGGTCGAGGTCGGCCACGTCGGTCACGCCCGACAGCGCCACCGTCAGGTCGAGGTCCGCGAGGAAGTTGTCGACCACCGCCGCGACGCCCGCCTGCCCGCCGAGCGCCAGCCCGTACACGTACGGCCGGCCGAGCAGGACGGCGTCGGCCCCGAGCGCGAGCGCCCGCACGGCGTCCGCGCCGCGGCGGATCCCGCTGTCGAACAGCACGGGCACGTCCGGGCCGACCCGCTCCCTGACGTCGGGGAGCGCCTCCGCCGCCGCGACCGCGCCGTCGACCTGCCGGCCGCCGTGGTTCGAGACGACGACGCCGTCCGCGCCGTGGTCGAGCGCGAGCGCGGCGTCCTCCGGGTGGAGCACGCCCTTCACGACGACCGGGAGGTCGGTCATGCCGGCGAGGTCCGCCAGGTCCTCCCACGTGTGGCTCGCGTCCGAGAACACGTCGAGGAACTGCGCCACGGCCGCGTCGACGTTCTCCTCGGGCGGCCCCGACAGCGACTCGCGGAAGACGGGGTCCTCGAAGTAGTTCGCCACGCCCTCGCCCTCCATGAACGGCAGGTACCCCAGGTCGATGTCGCGCTCGCGCCAGCCCAGCAGCGGCGTGTCGAGCGTGACGACGACGGCCTCGTAGCCGGCCGCCTCCGCGCGCTCCAGCAGGCTCGCGGTCAGGTCGTCGTCCGAACTCCAGTACAGCTGGAACCAGCCCGGCGTTCCGCCCAGTTCGTCGGCGACCGCCTCCATCGTGGACGACGCCGCGGTGCTGTGGGCGAAGGGGACCCCCGTCTCGGCGGCGGCCCGCGCGGTCGCCAGTTCCCCCTCGTCGTGGATGATCGACTGGACGCCGACCGGCGCGAGCATCGCGGGGACCGGAAACTCCGTGCCGAGGACCTCCGTCGACAGCGTCCGGTCGGTCACGTCCTGGAGCATCCGCGGCCGGATCCGCCACCGCTCGATGGCGCGGCGGTTGGACCGCTTGGTCTCCTCGCCGCCCGCCCCGCCGGCGACGTAGGCGTACGCCTCGTCCGACAGTTCGGCCTCGGCGGCGGCTTTCAGTTCCTCGTATGCGACGGGGTAGTCGGGCGTCTCACCCGTCGCCTTCCGCGTCGTGTACACCTCGACCTGCCGGTTGTAGCCGTAGTCCTCGGCCATGGCCGTGCGGTTCGGTAGCTGGTGGCAAAAGGTTGAGCGTTGGGCGTGCTACACGGCCGAGAGGGCGGTGATCACCGCCCCGCCGACGAGCAACGTCGCCCCCACTCGTTTCGGCGTGACGGGTCCTCGCTCGTCCGTTCCGGGTACCCGAACCGGTTTCACCGCCAGCAACCCGCCGACGATGGCGACGGTAGCCGGGACGCTGACCCCCACGCCCGCCCTCGTCGTCTCGAAGGAGAGGAACACCGTCCCGAGGAAAACAGCGCCAACGGCGAATCCCCTCGCGCCCGGCGTCACCTCCTCGTTGCTGAACGCGACGAAGACCGCGGCGGGCCACCACCACATGAGGATCCCCAGACCGGTCCAGAACGCACCGAACAGCAGTCCGACGGCCATATCGTCGTCGTTTCAGCGCTCGGAGAAAAGTGTATCCCAGCCTCTGGTTGTACGTGCCATGGCCGCGGAGTGGAGGCCCCGCGCTTCCCTCGGTTACCGATACTCGTTGAGCCGCTCCTTCAGGCGCTTGGCGGCCTGCCCGGCGGCGCGGTCGAAGTCCTCGCCGGCGTCGCCCGCCCCGCCCTTCTCGCCGGCGAAGATGATCCCCCGCGAAGAGTTGACGAGGCCGACACCGTCCGCCAGCCCGTACTCCACCGCCGCCTCGGCGTCGCCGCCCTGCGCGCCGACGCCGGGGACGAGGAAGGGGAGGTCGGGCACCTGCTCGCGGACCGCCTCGAGTTCGTCTGGCGTGGTCGCGCCGACGACGAGGCCGACGTTGCCGCGCTCGTTCCAGAGGTCGGCCAGCGCGGCGACGCGCTCGTAGACGGCCTCGCCGGAGGCCAGTTCGAGGTCCTGTAGGTCCGCGCCGCCGGGGTTGGAGGTGCGACAGAGGACGAACACGCCGCGGTCGGCCTTCGAGAGGAACGGCTCCAGCGAGTCGCGGCCGAGGTAGGGGTTGGCCGTGATGGCGTCGGCGGTGGGGCCGCCGTCGTCCGGGTCGAGCAGTTTCGCGTACTGCCGGGCCGTGTTGCCGATGTCGGCGCGTTTGGCGTCGAGCAGGACGGGCACGTCCTTGCCGTGCGCGTAAGCGATGGTCTCGGCCAGCGCGCGCCAGCCGTCGGGGTCCTCGTAGAACGCGGCGTTGGGCTTGAACGCGGCGGCGTGCTCGTGGGTCGCGTCGATGATCCGGCGGTTGAACGCCCAGCGCGGCAGGTCGCGGTCCCGCAGGTGCTCGGGGATGCGGTCGGGGTCCGGGTCGAGGCCGACGCTGACGACGCTGTCGGCGGCGTCGATGCGGTCGGCCAGCCGCTCGAAAAAGCGCATACGCCCCGTCCGCCGGCGGTCCACTTCAGGCTACCTCTTGCGGTTCGGGGACGGTCGCCCCGCCGGCCGTCCGGTGCGTACACTAAAACCATCGGCCGCCCTACTACCGGTCGATGACGCTCCGCGCGGTCGTGTTCGACCTCGACTACACGCTGGCCGTGCCCGACCGGGACCGCGAGACGCTGCTGCGGGAGGCCGCGGCCGCGGCCGACGCGCCGCCGCTCTCCCGGGCGGCGTACCTCGACGCCCACCGCCGCAACCTCACCGGGGAGACGCGCGAGCCGATCTTCGCGGAGCTGCTCGACGGGGCCGACACGTCCGCCGACCCGGCCGAACTCGCCGCCGAGTACCGGCGGACCATCGCCGCGGCGCTGGAGCCGGTCCCGGGCGCGGCCGACCTGGTGCGCGACCTCCGCGAGCGCTACCGTGTCGGCCTGCTGACGAACGGCCCCGTCCGCGCCCAGCGGGACAAGCTGGCGACGCTCGGCTGGGAGGGGCTGTTCGACGCCGTCGTCGTCACCGGCGACCTCGCGGCGGGGAAACCCGACGTCCGGGCGTTCGACGCGGCGCTCGACCGCCTCGGCGTCGCGCCGGCCGAGGCGGCGTACGTGGGCGACGAGGTCGAGGCGGACGTCCGGGGCGCGAGCGAGGCCGGCCTCGCCGTCGTGCAGGTCGTCTGGCCGGACGGTCCCGACCCGGACCCGCGGGCGGACGCCCACGTCGACCGGGCGGAACTGGCCGCGGAGCTACCGGGGATACTGGCCGCGCTCTAGTCGCCGGCCTCGGCGGCCTCGGTCGCCGCCTCGACCGCGTCGACGGCCCGCTTTACCGCCGCGCCGCTCTCGACGAACACGAGCGTCCTGGGCGGCTCCGTCGCCTTCGGCCGGGTTCGCAGGCCCAGTTCGCTGGCCGTCGCCGCGGCCGCCTCCTGCCCGTCCGCGAACTCGATCCGCACCCGGTCCTCGTGGAGGTACACCCGGGCGAGCAGTTCCCCCCGCGACTCGTCGGGCGCGTGCCGGGTGCGGGCGTCGTCCCACGACCCCTCGACGGCCCGCTCCACGTCGTAGGCCCGCTCGCCGTCGGGCGTCCCCTCGGCCGAGCGGTCCGCGTCGACCACCGCCAGCGCGTCGAGCGCGCCGTCGACGCGGCCGTCGACCTCCGAGGCGAGCAGTTCGGCGATCCGGCGGCCGTCGGCGACGCTGTCTTCGACCATACCCGTTTTCGGGGGCCGCGGCTAATCAGTTGTGGGAGTTCGGGTCGCCGAGCGGGGCGGTCGTTCGGGCCGGCGGCCGGCACGACGCCAAGCTCCGCCCGCCGCTACTCGTCGCCCAGCTGTTCGATCGCCGCCCGCGCCGGCTCGTCCACGTCGAGGCCGCGCCGGCGGGCGTACACCACCGCGGCGGCCTCGACGGTGATCCCGAGGTCGCTCTGGAGGCGGTTGATGTCGGCGACCGCCTCCTGCTTCTCGACGCCGTCGGCGACGACCCGGTCCAGCACCTGCTCGAACGTCGAGCGCTCCCGGAGTATCGACTCGTCGGGGACGAACCCGTCGGGCACGGCCACCTCGTCGGGGTCGAACGACGGCACCAGGTCGCCGTCCTCGCGGGCGAGCAGGCCCTGGCCGGTCGCGACGTCGATCAGCCGCTTGGCCTGGTCCGGCGAGAACCAGTCGCGGTCGAGCGACAGCGCGACGACGAACTCGTTCTCGCCGAGGCGCTCGGCCCCGCGCTGGCGGAACGGCGCGGCGACGGCAGTCCGGAGACTCATCGGGATCAGTACCTGTCAGCCCCCGGGTAAACCTACCGGTTCGGCGGCGGGCAAGTCGTATCATTCAAGTAGCTCCTGGGATTCGATACGGGTATGACCGACCAGCGACGCTCGACGCGCAAGCGGACGGGCGGCCGACTCCGACCGAACGCCGACCGCAAGAAACACCAGCTCGGGCGCGGCCCGACCGAGACCCAGGTGGGCGAGCCGAACCTGAAGACGACCGACGCCCGCGGCAACACGACCAAGACCCGCGCGCTCTCGACCAACGTCGCGCAGGTCGCCGACGCCGGCGACACCGTCGAGGCGACCATCGAGGACGTCGTCGAGAACCCGAGCAACCCGAACTACGTCCGCCGGAACATCGTCACGAAGGGCGCCATTATCGAGACCAGCGAGGGGCGCGCCCGCGTCACCTCCCGCCCCGGCCAGACCGGGCAGGTCAACGCCGTCCTCGTCGACGAGTAACGCCTTCTCCGTCGCCGCCGTCCCGCGGCTCGCAGTCCGACCGACCAGCGACGCGTCCGCGCCCCCCTTCGCGGGAATGCGCACGACGGGAGCGCCGTCCGACCGCAGGACCGAGGAGTTAAGCACGGGATGGCCGTACGTCGGCCCATGTACGGGACGGAACGCCCGCCAGCCGAGTGCCGTCGACCGGACGACCAGTGACCGACCGCAAGGAGTTCCGCGACCTCGCGCCGCCCGAACGCGCCCGCGAGGCGATAGCGTCGCTCGACCTGACGCCGGGGCCGGAGACGGTCCCGCTGGAGGACGCCCGGGGCCGGGTGCTGGCCGAGCGGGTCGACGCCGGCGTCGACGTGCCGGGGTTCGACCGCGCCTCGCTGGACGGCTACGCGCTCCGCGCCCGCGACACGTTCGGCGCGGACGAGGCCGACCCGGCCCGCCTCGACCTGGTGGGCGCGGTCCACGCCGGCGAGGAGCCCGACGTGACGGTCGGCGAGGGCGAGGCCGTCGAGATATCCACCGGCGCGGTGATGCCGCCCGGCGCGGACGCGATGGTGATGGTCGAGCGGACGGACGTCGAGGGCGGCCCGGCGAGCGGGGAAGCCGACGAGCAGGTGCTCGTCCGCACCGCCGTCGCGCCCGGCGACGGCGTGATGCTCGCCGGGGCGGACGTGGCGGCGGGCGAGCGCGCGCTCGGGCCGGGCACCCGGCTGACGCCCCGGGAGGTCGGGCTGCTGTCGGCGCTCGGCGTCGACGAGGTGCCGGTCCGCGGGCGGCCGCGGGTCGGCATCGTCTCGACGGGCGACGAGCTGGTGCGCCCGGGCGAGGAACTCCGCAGCGAGCGCGGCCAGATATACGACGTCAACTCCTACGCCGTCGCCAGCGCCGTCGAGGAGGCGGGCGGCGAGGCGGTCACGTACCCCCACGCCGGCGACGAGCGGAGCGAGATGGAGCGGGTCCTGACGACCGCCGCCGAGGAGTGCGACCTCGTGCTCTCCTCGGGGTCGACGAGCGCGAGCGCGGTCGACGTGATCTACGACGTGATCGAGGAGCGCGGCGAGCTGTTGCTCCACGGCGTCGCGGTCAAGCCGGGCAAGCCGATGCTGGTGGGCCGCATGGGGGAGTCGGCGTACGTCGGCCTGCCGGGCTACCCCGTCTCCGCGCTCACCATCTTCCGGACGTTCGTCGCGCCCGCGGTCCGCGCGGCGGCCGGGCTGCCCGAGCCGAAGACGGCGACGGTCGAGGGGCGGATGGCCCGCCGCGAGCGGTACGGCGAGGGCCGCCTCCGGTACATGCCGGTCGGGCTGGTGACCGACGGCGACGGCGGGACGCTCGTCTACCCGGTCGACAAGGGCAGCGGCGCGACGACGAGCCTCGTCGAGGCCGACGGCGTGGTCGCGGTCGACCCGGACACGGACTACCTCGCCGCGGGCGAGACGGTGACGGTGGATCTGTTCTCGCCGGACGTTCGCCCGCCGTCGCTGCTCGGCGTCGGCGAGGACGACCCCCTGCTGTCGCGCCTGCTGGACGACCTGCGGGACCCGCGGTACCTCTCGGTCGGGAGCCGGCAGGGACTGCGCCGGCTCCGGGACGGTACGCCGGACGTCGCGGTGACGGCGGGGCCGGTCGAGCGCGACGTCGAGGCCGACCCGCTTGGGGCGTGGACCCGCGAGTGGGGGCTGGTCGTGCCCGCGGGCAACCCCGAGGGGGTCGACGGCGTCGCGGCCCTCGCCGACCGCGACCTGCGGCTCGTCAACCGGACGACGGACTCGGGGCTCCGGACGAGCATCGGCAACGCCGTCGCCGCGCTGGCAGACGAGCGCGGCGTCGACCGGCGCGAGGTCGTCGAGTCGATCGACGGGTTCGACCTGACGGTCCGCGCGGTCGAAAGCCCCGCCCGGAAGGTCGCCGCGGGCCAGGCGGACGCCGGGGTCGGGCTCCGCGCGACCGCCGAGCGGCTCGGCCTCGGGTTCGTCCCGCTCGGCGAGCAGACCGTCCGGGTCCACGGCAACCCCGAGCGCTCGGAGAAGGACGGCGTGCGGGAACTCGCCGCGGCGCTGGACGGCGTCGCGGATCTGACGGCGGAGTTCCCCGGTTACAGCTCCGCGAACGAGGAGACGCGGTAGTCGCCGAGCACGCACTGGCCCTGGAGGTCCGGGTCGTGGCGCTCGACGTGGATGCCGTCGAGGCCGGCGTTCCACGCCGCGCCCACGTCGCAGGCGGCGTCGCCGGCCAGCACGCCGCGGTGGCCCTCGTGGGCGACTTCCATCCCCCGCATCGCCCGCTCGACGGGCGCGGGGTCGGGCTTCCAGCCGACCTCCTCGGAGCAGCAGACGGTCGTCTCGAACCAGTCGCGGATGTCGAGGTGGTCGAAGACGACCTCCGCGACCGGCTCCGGGCAGTGGGTGACGATGCCGGCCGGCGCGGCGATGTCCCCGACCAGCGCGGCGTCGTCGTAGAGGTACGTCGCCTCCGCGCGGGCCACCGGGTCGTCCACCGCGTCGAACGTCTCCCAGAACGACCGGATCGGGAGGTCGTCGGGCAGGAGTTCGGCCCGGTGGTCGTCCGAGCCGTGCCAGACGAGGTAGCGCTCGTCGGGCGTGAGCGCGAGCCCGAGGCGGTCCTCGACCTCGGACAGCACCTCGCGGCGGTAGGCGGACTCGACGTCGACGAGCGTGCCGTCGAGGTCGAACAGCCAGTAGTCGTACTTCGGGACCATCGGGAGCGCCCACTAGGCCGCGGAGCAGAATAAGTATTCTCCCCGTACCGGCCCGCGCGGCCGGGGTCCCGTGGCGGGGCGACGGCCTTTTGGCCTTCGGGTGGGTGAACCCGCACGGAAACGCATGGCACCGAGCACCGGCGACGCCGACATCCTCGCGGTCCTCGACGGGCGGGGGGACGTACTCGACTCGCTCCGCGAGGAGCCGAAGGACAAGCGGGCGCTGGAGGCCGACCTCGACGTGTCGCGGTCGACGGTCGACCGCGCCCTCCGCGAACTGGAGACGGCGGGGCTGGTCGACCGCGACGGCGGCCGCTATCTCCCCACGGCGACCGGCCGGCTCCTCGTCCGCGAGTACCGCCGGTTCGAGTCGACGGCCGCCGCGGTCGCGCGGCTGGAGCCGTTTCTCAAGTGGGTGCCGGAGGGCGAACTCGACCTGGACCCGCGGTGGCTGACCGACGTGGAACTGCGGACGCCCCGCGAGGGCGACCCGTACGCGATGATCAACCGCCACGTCGAGGCGATAGCGGAGTGCGACCGGTTCGACGGGATGCTCCCGCTGGTCGGCCTGCACGCCCACGAGACCACGTACGAGCGGGTCGTCGAGGACGGCGCGACCGTCGACGTGGTCCTCTCGCGGACGGCCCTGGAGACGATGCGGACCGAGCCGTACCGCCCGAAGGCCCGCGAACTGCTCGCCCACGACCGCTACGACGTGGCCGTCACCGACGAGCCCGTCCCCTACTTCCTCGGGGTGTTCGACGGCGAGCACGTTCAGGTCGGCGTCGACGAGGACGGCGAGCCGCGGGCGCTGGCGGAGGCCGACAGCGCCCGCGTCGTCGAGTGGGCGGAGGGGAAACTCCGCGACGTCCGGGCGGCCGCGACGCCGGTGACGGCCGACGAGTTCGCCTCGCCAGACTGAGGTGGACCGCTCGGCGTTCCGACCATTTTTGATCCCGGAGCCGCTAGGGCGGACGAATGCCGTCCCTCCGTCCGCTCGCGCTGGTCGCGATACTGGTCCTCGCGGGGTGTGCGGCCCCGGCCGCCCCCGGACCGAGCAGCACCACGGCGACGGACGGTGAACCGACCCCGACCGACGCCGGCCCGGACGACGCGACGACGCCCGACCGCGAGGACGTGCGGGGCTGGGAGAACGGGTACTGGTACAACGACAGCCTGTCGATAGACGACGGCGACGGCCTCACCGACGCGGAACTCGACGCCGTCGTCGCGCGGTCGATGGCGCGGGTCGAGCGCGTCCGTGGGGTCGAGTTCGACGAGGGCGTGAACGTCTCCGTCGTCAGCCGCGCGGCGTACCGGAACGGGTCCGGGACCGGGACGACCGCCGCGGGCGACCGGACGTACGAGAACGTGCGCAACCGGGCGCTGTTTCTCGTCGGGGACGACGCTGACGCCGCGGCCGTCGCCGAGGAGAACACGGGGGCGGCGGTGCTGGGCTACTACGACGCCCGGCGGGACCGCGTCGTGATCGTCTCCGACGCCGAGCGGCCGACCGTCGACGAGATAACGCTCGCACAGGAACTGTACCACGCCTACCAGTTCCGCTACGGCAACGCGGTCGAACTCCGGGTCCCGCGGGACGCGTCCGACGACCGGGTGGCGGCCCTGCTGTCGCTGGTCGAGGGCGACGCGAACCTCGTCGACGAGCGGTACGCCGCCCGCTGCGAGGCCGAGTGGGACTGCCTCCGGCCGCGGTCGGACGGCGGAGGAACGAACGCGTCGGCCGCGGACGTCCACATGGGGCTGTACATCCACTCCTATTTCCCGTACGCCGAGGGGCAGGCCTTCGTCGAGTCCGTCCGCGAACGGGCCGGCTGGGCGGGCGTCACCGACCTGTACGCCGACCCGCCGGCGAGCACGGCCGCGGTCATCCACGGGGAGAGCGCCGGCGAACCGCTTTCGCTCGCGCTCCCCGACCGGAGCACGGCGGACTGGGAGCGCGTCAGACGGAGCGACGGCTCCCAGGCGGCGACGCTGGGCGAGCGCAGCCTCGCGACGATGTTCGCGTACACGCTGTACGACGACCGGGAGGGGGCCGTGATAGACCGCTCGGCGTTCGTCCGGCCGGGGAGCGACGGCCCGCGGCTCGACTACGACATCAACTACTCGAACGGCTGGGGGATGGACCGCCTGTACGCCTACGAGAACGGCGGCGAGACGGGGTACGTGTGGCGGATCCGGTGGCGCGACGCGGCCAACGCCAGCACGTTCGTCGAGGGGTACGAGCGCCTGCTGACCCACCACGGCGCGGAGCGGCGGGGCGGGCGCTGGGTCGTCGACGACGGCGCGTTCGCCGGCAGCTACTACGTCGAGCGCGACGGCGACACCGTCACCGTCGTCAACGCGCCGTCGAAACGCGGGGTCGTGGAGCTGTACCCCGCCGCCGGCGCTGGGATGACGGGGGACTGAGTCACGAAGAAACGGGGGAACCGGGTCGGTCGGAACGGGGAAATCGCTTACTGCTCCGCGTCGGCGTCCGCGTCGCCGGCGGACTCGTCGGCGTTCTCGGCGCTGTCGGCGTCAGCCGTCTCGTCTGCGGACGCGTCGTCCGCGCTCCCGTCGCCGTCGGCCGGCGTCAGGTCGCTGACGGCGTCGCCGAGGTCGTCGACGGTGCCGTCGAGGAACGCGTTGATCTCCTCGTGGATCGCGCTCACGTGGTCAGGGACCTGTTCCGGCATGTCGACCGGCGGGCCGCGGTCGGCGTCGTCGGCCGGGACGTCGGCGGGCGGCCCCGCCTGAGCGGACTCGTTCGTCGTCTCGTTCGCGGGCTGTGCGTGGTCGGGCGCGTTCCCGGGCATGGCGGCCGCGGCACCGGTTGCCAGCAGCAGGGCCGCAAGCCCGATCGCGGCGATCTTGGTCAGGCGCATTGCATCCGACGCTGGGGACCACACCCACTTCAACCGGGGCGAGCGTGAACCCGGATATCGGCGGTTTGAAGGCGTCTTTGGCCGAATTAACCCGATTTAATCCGGACGCACGGTCGGTTAGCGCCGGGCGCGGCGGGCGGGCCGGATCCGGCGGCCACCGGAACGGACTTGTGCGCCGGCGCGCAGGCATCCGGCATGCGACGCGCCCTGCTGGCCTGCCTGTTCGTCCTCGCACTTTCCGGCTGTCTGGGTGCGGTGACGGACGACGGGGCCCGGACGACCGAACGAATCGAGGTGACGGTCGTCGAGGTGACCGACGGCGACACCGTCGAGGTGGCGTATCCCAACGGGACCCGCGAGACGGTTCGGCTGCTCGGCGTCGACACGCCGGAGGTCCACACCGAGAACGACCCCTCCGAGTTCGAGGGCGTCCCCGACACCGCCGCGGGGCGGGAGTGCCTGCGCGACTGGGGGCACCGGTCGTCTGAGTTCGCGCGGGCCGAACTGGTCGGCGAGGAGGTGACGCTCGTCGTCGACCCCGAGGCCGACCGCCGCGGCGGCTACGGCCGGTTGCTCGCCTACGTCGACTACGAGGACGGCCGGTTCAACCGGGCGCTGGTCGAACGGGGGTACGCCCGGCTCTACGACACGACGTTCGCCGACCGCGACGCCTACGCGTCGGCCGAGCGGTCGGCCCGCGGGAACGGGACCGGACTGTGGGCGTGTACCGACGCCTGACGGGGGCACTATTTTCACCCCCGGTTGCGTACGGTCGTCCATGAAGTTCGTCATCGTTGGGTACGGCCGCGTCGGCACCCGGACGGCCCGTATCCTCCGCGAGGAAGGCCACGAGGTCATCGTCGTCGAACGGGACGCGGAGAAGGCAAAGCGGGCCCGGAGCGACGGGTTCGAGACGGTCGAGGGCGACGGCGGCGAGGAGAGCGTGCTCGACGAGGCGGACCTGGACACGGTCGACGCCGTCGGCGGGATGACCGGCGACCTCAACGTCAACTTCGCGGCCTGCATGGTCGGCAAACACCACGGCTGCCGGACCGTGCTCCGCATCGACGAGGACTACCGCGAGGAGATATACGAGAAGTACGCCGACGACGTCGACGAGATCATCTACCCCGAGCGCCTCGGGGCCGCCGGCGCGAAGACCGCCCTGCTGGGCGGCGACTTCAACGTCGTCTCCGACCTCACCGAGAAGCTCCAGCTCACGGTGTTTACCATCCGCGAGGGGTCGCCGCTGGTCGGGGAGCGCATCAGCAGCGTCGACCTGCCGACGACGGCACGGATCTACGCCCACGGCCGGACCGACGAGCCGCTGACGATACCGCTGCCGGGGACCCGGATCGAGGCCGACGACCGGATCGCCGTCATCGTCGCGAGCGACGCCGTCGAGACGGTCCGCCAGTCGGTGCTGCCGGCGGCGTAACAGAGGAGGGGGAAAGTGGTGTGCCGAGGCGCGCGTCGGGAGGATGGGAGCTAATCGGGTCCGGTCGCGCGCCCGACCTGGGGTCGGGTCGCCGGTGACTTAAAAACCCGTCAGACGGGCGCACGACTCGACCCCCGCGGCGGCCATCCTGCGGGCGTCGGACGGCCGCCGGGGGTTCGCCGTTGCGTAGTTCTTTGGCCGAGGAACCCGTCGACCGCACCATGCACGGCACTGGCGCACCACTGTTGACACCGTTCGACGACGAGGGCGACGTCGACCACGACGCGCTCCGGGAACTCGCGACCTGGCTGACCGACGCCGGCGTCGACTTCCTCGTGCCCTGTGGCTCGACGAGCGAAGCGCCGCTTCTCACCCCCGACGAGCGCGAGCGCGTGGTCGCGACCGTCGCCGACGCGGTCGACTGCCCGGTCGTCGCCGGCACGGGGACCGAGGGCCTGCGGGCGTCGGTGCAGGCAGCCGAGCGCGCCGCCGCGGCCGGCGCGGACGCCGTCCTCGCCGTGACGCCCCACTACTACGACTACGGGCAGGAGGCCCTCGCGGAGTTCTACCGCGACCTCGCCGACGACAGCCCCGTCCCGGTGTACCTGTACAGCGTGCCGCCGTACACGGACGTCGCGCTCGAACCCGAGACGGTCGCGGCCGTCGCCGACCACGACAACGTCGCCGGGATCAAGGACTCCAGCGGCGACCTCACGCGCCTCCAGCGGACGATAGCCGGCGTCCCCGAGGACTTCGACGTGTTCGTCGGCAGCGGGAGCGTGTACGCGCTCGGCCTCGACGCCGGCGCGACGGGCGGCATCGTGGCGATATCGAACGTCACCCCGGAGCGCGCATCCGAGGTGTACCGCCGCTACCGGGACGGCGACGAGGCGGAGGCGCGGCGGATCAACCGGGACCTGATCGACCTCGAACAGGCGCTGGTCGTCCACGGCGCGCCCGGCTTCAAGGCGGGGGCGCGGGCGCGCGGCCAGCCGGCCGGCCGCGCGCGCCGCCCGTTCCGGCCGCTCGACGACGAGGCGCGCGAGGAGATCGCGGCGCTGGTCGCGGAGCGGACGTAGGCGCGGCGGCGTAACTGTTTCCGGGTTCGGTCCCGTTCGAACTGTACTCGGTATCGGTTTCTCGTAACGGTGATGCCCCTGCGACCGCTACGACGCGTGTGGCCACTTCCACGGACCACGCCGTCCGCGACCGGCTCGCGTTCACCGCCGGCGAGGTGACCGGCGCGCTAGGGGATTCGGTTACGGTGCTCCCCATCGTCGTCGCGTTAGGGGCGACGACGGCGGTGTCGCTGCCCCACGTCCTCCTGCTGTTCGGCGCCTTCCAGGTCGTCTGGGGGCTGGTCTACGGCCTGCCGCTCTCCGTCGAGCCGATGAAGGCGCTGGCGGGGCTGGCCATCGCCGGCGCGCTGACCGCGGGGGAACTCGCGGCCGCGGGGCTGGTCGCTGGCGTCGCCCTGCTCGCGCTCGGCGCGGTCGGCGCGCTCGACCGCATCGAGAGCGCGGTCGGCCGGCCCGTCGTGCGGGGGATCCAGCTCGCGGTGGCGCTGTTGTTGCTGGAGACCGGGCTGTCGCTCGGCGCGGCGAACCTCGCGCTCGCTGGGGTGGGCGCGGGCGTCGCGCTCGTCGCCGTCGTCGCGCGGCGCGGGCGGGCGAGCGCGCTGGCCGTCCTCGCCGTCGGGGCCGCCATCGCCGTCGCCGAGGCGGGCGTCCCGTCGCCGGCCGTCCCGGAACTCGCCGCCTTCGCGAGCGGGACGCCGACGCTCTCGCCCGCGGCGCTCGAAGGCGCGGCCGCCCAGTTGGCGATGACCGTCGGCAACGCGGCGGTCGCCACCGCCGTCCTCTGTGCGGACCTGTTCGACCGCGACGTGTCGCCCGACGACCTCTCGACGAGCATGGGCGCGATGACGCTGTCGGCGGTGCCCCTCGGCGGGATCCCGATGTGTCACGGGAGCGGCGGCCTCGCCGGCAAGTACGCGTTCGGCGCGCGCACCGGCGGCGCGAACGTCGTCCTCGGCGTGCTGTACGTCGCCGTCGCGCTGGTCGCGGGCGGCGGGCTGGTGATGGCGTACCCGACGGCGCTGCTCGGCGTCCTGCTGGTCGTCGTCGCCTGGCAGCTCGGGCGGGCCGCCGCGGCGACCGACGACTACCTCCTGACGGCCGCGGTGGGGGTCGCCGGCCTGCTGATAAACGTCGGCGTCGCGTTCGTCGCCGGCGCGCTGGCGTTCCGCTACCTGCGGTAGCTTCGACCCGTTTTTGTCCGCCCGCCCCCTCGTGGCGACCATGACCGAGACGTGGGGCGACCTGTTCGACCGCGCGGCGGAATCGGACGCGGACGTCGCGGCGATCCGGGCGACGCTCCGGGAGCGCCGCGATGACTGACCCCGACCCGACGGTCGTCGTCGCGGACGCGGACGTGCTGGCCGCGGACCTGCTCGTCGGCGGCGACGCCCGCGCGGCGCTGGACCACGTGCGCCGCCACTCCTGGCTGACGCTCGTCGCGAGCGACGCCCTGCTTGACGACGCCGAGGCGACGATAGCCGCCCTCGCGGACGACGCGCTGGCCGCGGACTGGCGCGCGCGGATCGAGCGGGAGCGCGAACCGGTCAACCACCCGCCGGAAGACCATCCGGGGCTGGCCAGCGCCTACCGCGCCGGGGCCGCACACCTGCTCACGTACGACGACGACCTCCGGGCCGCGGAGACGGGGCTGTCGCTCCAGCCGTATCAGGGCCTATCGGTGCGGCCGCCCGACGCCTTCGCCGCCGTGTTCGACGCCGAGAGCCTCTACGAGGCGACCCAAGAGGGCGAGTATCCCGGGCCGGACCGGGACCCGCGCGCCTAGGTCGCCGGCGCGACGCGCTCCTCGCCGTCGCCGTCCTCGTCGACGACGATCACCTCGCCGTCCTCGACGCGGACGTTGATCAGCGTCTTCGGCTCGTAGGGGGTCCCCTCCAAGGCGTTCCCCCCGCCGACCTTCTTCATGACGACCACGACGTCGACCAGTTCCGCGCCGATGCCGTCGAGCGCCTCCGTGATCGCCCGCAGCGTGCCGCCGGTCGAGAGCATGTCGTCGAGCACGAGGACGCGGTCGCCCTCGTCGACGTCGTTGATGTACATCTCGCTCTCCGAGTAACCCGTCTCCTGAAACAGCGACACCTCGCCGTCCAGCCCGTACTCGCGCTTCCGGATGACGACCAGCGGGATGTCGGTCGTCAGCGACACCGCGGTGCTGATGTGGATGCCCATCGCCGCCGGCGTGACGATCTTGTCCACGTCCGCCAGGTCCGCCTTCCGGATGATCCCGTTGACGACTTCCCGGAGCAGGCCGGGCTCCAGCATCGGAACGCAGTTGCTGATGGGGTGGACGAGGTACTCGTAACCGCCCTCCTTCTCGATGATAGGGGCCTCGTGGAGGGATCGCCGGAGTTTATCCATGCCGAAAGTACGCAAGCCGGCGGAAAAACCTACTGGATCGGCGGACGCCCGACCTACCGCTCGGCCAGCCAGTCGGCGAACCGCTCCAGGGCCCGCCCGCGGTGGGAGATGGCGTTTTTCGCCGCCGTGTCCATCTCCGCGAACGTCTCGCCGTCGTGTTCGAAGACGGGGTCGTAGCCGAAGCCGCCCTCGCCGCGGGGCTCGACGATCCGGCCCCGGACGTTCCCCTCGAACGTCTCCGCGGTCTCGCCGTCGTAGTAGACCATGACGGTCCGGAACGCTGCGCGGCGGTTCCCCTCGTCGGCGACCAGATCCGGGATGCGCTCGATCCCGAGCGTGTCCTCGACGAACGAGGAGTACGCGCCCGGGAAGCCGTCGAGCGCCTCGACGAACAGCCCGGTGTCGTCGACCAGCACCGGCTCGTCGCCGTCGGTCTCCGCGAACGTCTCGCGCGCGCCGTACAGCGCTATCTCCTCCAGTTCGCCCTGGATCTCCGTGTAGTCGTACGGCACCTGCTCGACCGGCTCGTCGAGGTACTCGCGGGCCTCGCGGACCTTCCCCTCGTTGCCCGTCACGAAACGGATCATGTCGGAGTGGCCGGACCGCGCGGGAAAATAGCCGTCGGTCCGCGGCGGTCGCCCGGCGGGAAAACCAAGCTACTCGAACCGGACCACTGGGCCGGCGCGAGCGCGTGGCGCACCGACGCGCCGCGGGCGAGCGTTCGGGGAAGGGCAGGCTGTCGGGACGATAGCATCCGCGAGCGCCGTGGGCGCTCGCGGCCTTTTTTGATCGACATTTTTTCGAGGAGCGGTGCGCCGGCGGCGCACCCGACGAGAAAAAAGGTCGTCTTAGTCCACGACCACTTCGACCGGCTCGTCGTCGTCCTCGGCGTCGTCGGCGTCGCCGCCCTGCTCGTTCCACAGGAGGACGCCCGCGATACCGAGCACGATCCACGACCGCCAGTTGGCGAGGTTGAGCGTGTAACCGATGCCGAAGGGCTTCTCGACCAGCATCCCGTCGCCGGGCTGCCAGTAGGAGGACAGCAGCCGGCGGACGCTTGGTCGCTCGAAGTTGTACGGCACGCCGAGCAGTTCGCCTGACTTCGGTTTGTCGGCCATACGAGACGTTACGACGGTCACGAACATGAACGTTACCGTCGACTGCCCCGACAGGAACCCGAACCGCCGCGCTACTGGTACCGGCCGCGGCCCTCGATCGCCCGCAGTCGGTCGAGGACGGCGTCGTCGCCGCGGGCGGCGTACGCCGCCTCGAACGCCTCGCGCAGCGGTTCGGGGTCGTCGGCGGTGCCGTCGAGGCTCCCCTCGAACACGTGCAGGTCCATCGCGTAGTCCTCCGCGTCGTCGGTGTAGTAGCCCAGGCCGAAGTCGATGAGGTAGGTACGGTCGTCCGCGACGCGGACGTTCCGGGTCGTCGGGTCGCCGTGGACGAACCCCGCCGCGTGGACCGCGGCGAGGTGGCGACCCACGTCGCGGACCCGCCGCTCCGAGAGCGCCGCGCCCAGGTCCGCGTCGCCGACCGTCTCGAACACGAGCGTTCCGTCCCGGAGGTCCACGTCGTGGACGACCGGCGTCGGGACGCCCTGCCGCCGCGCCGCGCTGGTGAGGCGGGCCTCCAGCACCGTGCGGTCGCGCCGGAGGCGGTCGTCGAGGGTGGCGTGGCGGTACGGCTTCGGGACGCGGCGCTTGGTCGTCCGCCCCGGCCCCACCTCGACGAGGGCCTCCGCACCCTGGCGCTCGCGGCCCTCGGGCGGCCGGCGGCGGACGCTCTCGCCCGCGCGCCAGGTGACCGGCACCTGGTCCGGCCGGAAGTCGGGCAGCACCTGCGACTCCTCGACGGCGACGGTGTCGCCGGCGTCGTACATCGTCGCGCCGAGCACCGCGATCATCCCGGCGTTGTCCCGCAGGAACCGCGGTTCGGGCGCGTAGAAGTCCGCGCCGCGGGCCTCGCACATCTCCGCCAGCATCGCCCGCAGGCGGTCGTTCTGCCCGACGCCGCCGCCGAGCACCAGTTCGTCGCTGCCGGTCAGCGACAGGGCGCGCTCGGCGACCTCCGTCAGCATCGCGAAGACGTTCTCCTGCAGCGAGAAGCAGACGTCCGCGACGGGCACGTCGTCGTCGACCGCTTGCTTCGCCGCGCTCATGATCCCCGAGAAGGAGAAGTCCATCCCCTTCACGACGTACGGCAGGTCGACGTAGTCGCCGCCCTTCGCGCGCCTCTCGACCTTCGGGCCGCCGGGGTGGGACCAGTCGAGGTGACGGGTGAACTTGTCGATGGCGTTGCCGACGCCGGTGTCCATCGTCTCCCCGAGCACGCGGTAGCGGCCGTTGTGAAAGCCCAGAACGTGGGCGTTCGCGCCGCTGGCGTTCAGACAGACCGGCGAGTCGAACCCCGACTGATGCCGGCCGATCTCCAGGTGCGCGACCATGTGGTTGACGCCGACCAGCGGCACGTCGAGGGACTGCGCCAGGGCGCGGGCGGCGGTGCCGACGGTCCGCAGGCACGGGCCGAGCCCCGGCCCGCGGGAGAAAGCGACGGCGTCGATCGGGCCGTCGGCGTGGGAAAGCGCCGCCTCGACGACTTCGGGGATCGACTTCGCCATGTGCTCGGCGGCCTCGCTCGGGTCGATGCCGCCGCTCTCGGGCTGGTAGGCGTCGGTCTCGATGACGGTCGTTCCGGTCCCGGCGTCGTGGACCGCCGCGCTGGCCGCCCAGGCGGTGCCCTCGATGCCGAGCACGCGGGTGTCGCTACTCACGGGTCAGTGTGTGAAGACGGCTGGTCGCGATGTGCCGCGCGGGAGCGCGGCCCATTGCCTTACTCCCACTCGGTGTAGTCACAGCGACCGCAGTGCAGGCGGTCGCCGTGGTCGGCGAGGAACGTGTCGCCACAGCGGGGGCACATCTCGCGCTCGGTCGTGCCGTCGTCCTCGTAGAGGTCGTGTCGGGCCATCTTAGGCCTCCTCCGCCTCCTCGGCGCCGTCCTCGTCGGCGACGATCTTGTTGCGCTCGAGCATGTAGTCCTGCTCGACGTCGCGGGCGTGGTCGGCGGTCTCGTACACCTTCGCCTCACCGACGGTCTTGCGCATCCCGAACTTCGTGTCGAGCTTGCGGACGACGACCTCCTCGGCGTCCTTGTTCAGCTTCGCCGCGAGGCTGTCGCGGACGGAGAGCCGGGAGGGCGTGGCCTCGTCGTGGGTCAGTTCGAACGTGACGTCGGTCCGGTGCAACATCGGGTTCTCGTCCTCGTCGATGATGTCGACATCCATGGCGTGATCAGTTACCTTCTACTTCTCCGCGAAACGGGTAAAAGGATTTCGAACGACCTTTTTCCTGCTCGGGTCGCCGTCGGCGACCGCTCGCGGCGAAAAGTGCGATCAAAAGGACCGGGCGCTCCCCCCGGTCGTACCGGGAAGCCGCGCTCACTCCTCTGGATGCTACTTCCGGTGTTTCAGAATTATCTGGAGCGCGGTACCCGGGTTGTCGTTCGCGAGATGACGCTCGACCCGATCGGTCACTTCGGCAGGGACGGCTCCGTGCTGCTGGAAGGCTTCGACGGCGTCCCTGGCCTCCACTTCCCACCAACTCTCGGCGTTCATATCACACCGGTAATCGATACGCCACCAAAAACCGGGGCTCCCGTTCATTCCGTTCAAACCGTTCAGGACGCCGGTATCCGCTCTACTTGAATCCGACCTACGCTTCCAACAGCGCAAGCGCCCGCTCGGCGTCGCCGTCCATCCGGCGAAGCAGGTCGGCGAACTCCGCCCGCGTCCCGGCGTCAACGCGGACGTGGACCATCCCGGCGTCGGGCTGGCCGTACACGACGCTTGCCCCGTCCGGGGCGGCGACGACCGCGGGCAGCGTCGCGAGGTCCTCCTCGCCGTCGACGACGACGGTCGTCGGGCGGTCGTCGGCGACGGCGTCGCGCAAGGCGACCAGCAGGTCGGCGGTCAGCGAGGCGGCGGGGTTCTCGACCTCGACGGTGTGGTCCTCGCGGATCGTCTCGCTGACCTCCCCGTCGACGGCCTCGCGTTTGGTGCGGCCGTCGACCACGGCGACGTCCGGGGTGCGGCCGACGCGCTCGAAGTGGTACGTGACGATGTCGCCGACGGCGACCAGCGGCCCGGTCACGTCCGCGAGGACGCGCTCCGGGTCGGTCTCGACGGGGCCGAACGGCTCCTTGAACGCGCCGCGGAGGTCGGGCGGGAGCGTCAGGAGCGGGTCGGGGTCGTCGGACGCCACGCTAGCGAACCTTCAGGGCGTACGCGCCCGGCTCCGCGACCTCCATCTCCTCGGCGATCCGGCTCTCCTCGGGGTGGGCGATGTACACGTAACCGGCCCAGTCCTCCGTGAGGCTGCTGGAGCCACAGGACGGGCAGGTCTCCTCGTTGGGCTCGACGACGCGGTGGCACTCGCGGCAGACGAGGCGGTCTTCGGCCATCGTCACTCACCCGTCGTCGCCTGGCGCTGCTGGCGGTCCTCCTCGAGCCAGCCGTGCTTGCCGAGGCCGACCTGCTTCGCGGTCAGCCCGATCTTGCTGTCCCGGGGGTTGCGCTCGTCGATGCTCTTGGTGACGATGCGGGCGCGAACGGCGTCCTCGACCGTCAGCGTGCGGTTGGACTCGTTCGACGCGAGCGTCTGGTTCTCGCTGTCGTACGCGAGGAACTCGTCGGAGATCTGCGAGACGTGGAGCAGCCCGTCGACGGGGCCGATCCCGACGAACGCGCCGAACTCCACGACCTCGACGACGTTGCCGTCGACGACCTCCTGCATCTGGGGGTCGTACGTGACGGCGTCGAACTCGGCCTCGTAGTAGACGCCGGGGCGGTTCGGAAGCACGCTCCCCTCGCCGATGTCGTGGACGTTGACGACGCTGACGACGCTGCCGACGTCCTCGTCCATCCGGCCCTCCAGTTTGTCCTGGAGGAGGCGCTTGACTAGCTGTGGCGTTACGTCCGCGAGCTCCTGTGGCGGCACTTCGACGGTGTCCTTGAGCCTGACCCGTTTGTACATGATTATGGTTGAGTGACTGCGAGTTTGTTCTTGCCCCTTAAACCAATTACTGGCACGCCCGCGTCGAGGACGCGGTCCCGGAGGGGCCGGTCGTTCGTGACGACGTAGTCGGCGGTGCCCTCGCGGGCGAGTTCGACGACCGCGTCGTCGGCGTACGATGCTTCGGTGTCGACGAGGAGACAGCGGTCCGTCGCCAGGTCGTGGCCCACGCTCGCCGCGATGCCCTCCTCGCCGCCGGTGTCCGACAGCTTCCGGAGCTCCTCGGCGACGGCCTGGGGCGCGACGGCCTCGTAGCCGCCGAGCACCCGGTCGAGTTCGTCGAACAGCCGCACGTCGAGTTCGACGGGCATCATGAGCGCGTTCGTGTCGATGGCGACGGTCGTCATCTACCCCGTGAGCGTCCCCACGCCGATGAGCCGCCAGCGCGCCCCGATCCGGCGGTTGATGGCTATCTTCGCGCCCTCGGGAGCACACACCGGCCGCTTGAGCCGGACTTCGCACTCGTCGCCGCGGGCGCTCGTGACGGAGCCGACGGTCGTCGCGGTGCCGATGGTCATCATCAGCGGCTCGCCGGTCGAGATGTCGTCGACCTCGCCGCCGTCCATGTCGCCGACCACGCGGTCGAGCAGGTCGACGTCCATCGTGAAGGAGTCCCAGGTCGGCGGCAGCGAACCGGGCGGGCCGGCCAACTGGCCGGCCAGCGCGTCGCCCTTGGTGAGGCTCGGGTCGAGGCCGGTGCCGACGCCGAGCAGCCCGCCGGGGAACACCTCGTCGACGGTCTCCCCGCCGGCCTGCAGCGAGCGGACGGTCGTCGTGATGGGCCGGTACTCGGACTGGCCGCCCTCCTCGACCTCGCGGCCGGGCCGGACCTCGATCTCCTCGTCCTTCCGGAGGCGGCCCTGCACGAGGCTCCCGCCGAGCACGCCGCCGGTGAGGTCGCCCCACTCGGTGCCGGGGCGGTTGATGTCGAAGCTCCGGGCGACGTGCATCCGGGCGTCCTCCTCGGGGTCGCGGTCGGGCGTCGGGATCTCCCGTTCGACGGCGTCGATGAGCAGGTCGATGTTGACCTCCTGCTGGGCGCTGATCGGGACGATCGGCGCGTCCTCGGCGACGGTGCCCTCGACGAACTCCTGGATCTCCTGGTAGTTCTCCCTGGCACGGTCGCGGTCGACGAGGTCGACCTTGTTCTGGGCGACGACGATGTTGTCGATGCCGATGATGTCGAGCGCGCTCAGGTGCTCGGCGGTCTGTGGCTGCGGGACGGGGTCGGTCGCGCTCACGACGAGCACCGCGCCGTCCATGATCGCCGCACCGGACAGCATCGTCGCCATCAGCGTCTCGTGGCCCGGGGCGTCGACGAAGGAGACGGTGCGGAGGACCTCCGTCTCGACGTCGTGCTCGGGGCACGTCTCATCGACCGTGTACGCCTCCGGCGGCTCCGCCTCGGGACAGCGGCGGAACGTCGCGTCGGCGTAGCCCAGGCGGATGGAGATGCCGCGTTTCATCTCCTCGCTGTGCTGGTCGGTCCACTCGCCGGACAACGCCTGTACCAGCGTCGTCTTTCCGTGGTCGACGTGACCGACGAGTCCGATGTTCACCTCCGGTTGTTGGTGTGTTCCTGGCATGTGACCTCCTGAAGTAATCTTGGTAGAGTTTCGCCACGAACGACTGATAAACCTACTGTTCTGGTGCGGGACCGACCCGGCGGGCGTCACCACGTCCCACGGTGATCCATCCTTTCCGGGTCCACCCCCGCGGCGGCGTCCCCGCCGGGCGCGTCCTCGCCGACGTGTAACTATCGATACAAAAAAGCAGTCGAGCGAACGCTTTAGGGGGTGGGTGCCGATCCGACGGGCATGAGCGAAGCCGGCGAGCCGGGCGACCCCGGCGATTCGAGCATCCTCGACTGCGACGACTGCATGACGCCGGCGGAGGCTTTCGCCGTCGTCGGCAACGAGACGCGCCTCTCGATACTGGAGGCGCTCTGGCGCGCCGACGAGCGGCCGGTGAGCTTCTCGGACCTCCGCAAGGCCGTCGGGATGCGCGACAGCGCGCAGTTCAACTACCACCTCGACAAGCTCCGCGGGCAGTTCGTCCGCCGGACCGACGAGGGGTACACGTTCCGCCACGCGGGCTGGGCCGTGATCCACGCGGTGCAGGCCGGGTCGCTGACCGAACAGCCCGAGATAGCCCCCTTCGAGGTCGAGGGCGACTGCAGCGACTGCGGCGGCCCCCTCGCCGCCCGCTACGAGGACGAGCGCGTCGTCGTCGACTGCGTGGAGTGTGCCCGGACCCACGCGAACTACCCCTTCCCGCCGGGCGGCCTCGACGGCCGGACGACCGGGGAGGTGATGGCGGCGTTCAACCAGCGCGTGCGTCACCTCCACTGCCTGATGGCTGACGGCGTCTGCCCGGAGTGCAGCGGCACCGTCGAGACGACTGTCGAGCGCGACCCCGCGGGGTACGACCTCGACGTCGCCGTCCGCCACGAGTGCCAGCGTTGCCGGCACCAGTTGACGACCTCCGTCGGGCAGGTACTGCTCGACCACGCGGAGATCGTCTCCTTCTACCGCGACCACGGCGTCGACCTGAACCAGGTCCCCTTCTGGACGCTCGACTGGTGTACGGCCGACGAGTACACGACGGTGCTCTCCGACGACCCCTGGCGGCTCCGCCTCGACGTGCCGATAGACGGCCCGGAGGGGACGCCCGCGGGCGAGTGCGAGGGCGAGCGGCTGACGCTGACCGTCGACGAGGACCTCGTCGTCCGGGAGGTCGAACGGTCGCCCGCCGGCACCGCGACGACCAGCCCCTGACCCGCCGACACGCGCCACACCCCGCCGCCGCGGCGGTCCGGGCCGGGTGAAATCGATTTCAGTAACCTGCCGTACAGAAATGTTCTTCAGATTATACTTTAGGGGCCGTAGCCCCATCGATCACATGTAGACCGATGCCTGCCAACAACACCGCCGCCGGAGACGGCCCGTCCAGTTCCGTTCGCGTCCCCACGCCGTCCGCCAGCCTCGCGGATACCGTGCGCCTCGTCGACCGCGCACTCGTCGCGCTGTTCGGGGCCGCGCTGGCCGCCGTCGGGGTGGCGACGTACCTGACCACCTTCGGGAGCGCGGCCGCGCTCGCCGTCGTCGTCGCCTGGGCGGCGCTCGTCGCCGGCGCGTTCGCCGCGCCGTTCGTCGTCGTCCGCGCCGTCGTCGCCGCGCTGACGCGGTAGGGCGGCGACGTGCACCGGCTCTCGAACCGACCGCGAGGCTTTTTTCGTCCGCACCCCTCCGTCGTCCCGTGCGGGAGTTCGGGTTCGAACTGGCGCTGTGTGCCCGCCTGGAGGACGACGAGACGCTCGTCGCCCGCCAACTGGGCGGCGGCGTCGCCGCGCCCGCGAACCGCGTGCTCGACGTGGTGACCGTCACGCCCGGCCCCGAGTTCGCCGACCGCGCGCGGATCACGCCCGATCGGCTCCCGGCGCCCGCCGTCGAGAGCGACGTGGGGCCGGGCCGCTTTCGCTACTGGAAGGACGCCTTCGACTGCCACCCGGAGCGGGCGCGGGAGGCCGTCGAGCGCGCGGTCGACCTCGGCTTCTTCGAGCGCGAGCGCCGCGGCGGCCGCGACTACGTCCGGCAGGTCGCCCGCTACCCGGACTGGTTCGGGCGGATCCGCGCGGTCGAGAACAAGCCCGACCTCGGCACGCCGGGCGACCTCCGGACCCAGCTCCGCAAGGACGTGAGCCTCGCGCTGGTCGACGAGGTCGTCCTCGCGACGGCGAGCCACGTCACCCGGGCGCACCTGAACCGCATCCCGGAACCGGTCGGCGTCTGGCGGTTCGACCCCGGCGACGGGGTCAAGGTGGTGCGGGAGCCGTCGCCGCTCCCCGCCGAAGACGGGGGGATCGAACTGCTGGAACGCCACCCCGGCCGCGCCGAGGTCCGGCCGGCGACCGCCGCGGAGAAGGCGCGGTACCGCCGCCGGCTGGCCGAGCGCGCCTACGGGAAGGGGTGGCGGCCCGACGAGTTCCCGGCGTGCGCTCGGGCGGCGGTCGAGTCCGGCGGCGTGCCACACTGCGACTGGCACGGCCGCGTCGTCGACCCGAAAAACGAGTGCGGGCCGCGCTGTCCGGGCTACGAGCCGGCCGAGGCGGCAGTCGACCCGACGGCCGAGCGCGCCGAGCGGTCGCCGTGGGTCGCTGACCCGGACGGGCTGGCGCGGCGACAGGCGGGGCTCGGCCGGTTCGCTACGGACGACCGCTGAAAAGGATCGGCGTCCGACCGCCGTTCGGCAGGCGGTCAGTCGGCTCACGTCTCAGTTGCCGCTGCTGTTCCGTGCCTCGTCGAGCCAGCCCGGCTCCTCGACGGTCGTCGAGCCGACGTCGGTCACCGCGTAGCGCAGCGAGATCTCCTGTGTCGACCCGGAGCCTTCCTGGGTGTAGTCGACGCGGTACTCGTGCATGACGCCGTCCTCGCTCACGAGCAGCGTCGCGGAGACGTCGCTGACGTTCTCCTCGGCGGGGGAGGTCGGCAGCGCGGTGTAGTTGGCGACGCCGGTCGCCTCGTACCGGGTGACGCCGACGCCCTCGTGGGTCTCGGTGCCCTGCTGTTCCCACTCGAACGCGTCGACGTTGTCGGTGTTGATCGACGGGTTGGCGATCTGGCCGCCCTCGCTCGTCTGGTACTGGGTCTCGCCGTCCTCGGGGACGATCCGCTGGTAGGTCGTGTTGTCGGCCGTGTAGCGGTAAGTCGTCCGGTTCCCGAACAGGCTCGCGAACTGCACGGCGTACTGCCGGTCGTTCTCCAGGTCGACCTGCCCGTGGGCGTTCTGCACGAGCGAGGAGTCCGCCCCGGTCAGCGAGACGTTGGATTCGAGCGTGTACGACCCCGCCGACTGGATGGCGCTCGTGTGGCTCTCGTTCACCATCTCGCCGGTGAGTTCGTCGCCCGAGTCGGTGTAGGGTTCGATGCTACCGCTATCGCCGTTGCCGTTGCCGTCGCCGCCCCCGAGGAGTCCCCCGGCGGAGCAGCCAGCGGTCAGGACCAGCATCGCGACCAGCAGCGTCGCGACCGTCCCTCGCGCCGACGGCAGTTCCAAGCGTTCCATACTCCCGATGGCGACGCTCTGGTTTTTATACTGTCGGTTTCACCGGCGCGGTTTCGGAACGAAACGTCACGGGCCTACTCCTCGGCGGCGAACTCACCGCGGAAGTACCACAGCAGCGCCAACACGGCGGCCGCGCCGGTCGCGACGACCCCGAGGCCGAGCCAGTCGACGCCGCCGCCGGCGAGCGTCGACCCGAGGACGTAGCCGGCGGCGACGACGGCGACCAGGCCGACGAGCCGCGACCCCTCCCGGACCCCGGTCACGGGTCGTACACCTCGCCGTCGACCGCCAGCGGCTCCGCGAACGCCTCGTCGGCCGGGTAGAAGTGCGCGGCGTGGACGATCCGCGTCCGGTCGGCGTCTAAGTCCGCGGCGAGCGCCAGCGCCCCCTCCCGGGTCATGTGCTTCGTGCCGAACGTCCGCGGGACGCCGTCGGGGTCCTCGTGCCGGCCGCCGATTGGGTGCTGCTCGGCGAGGTCGGCGGGGACGATGCCGTCGGCGAGCAGGAGGTCGGGGTCCGCGAGGCGCTCGCGCGAGGCCTCCGGGACCGCATAGCTCGTGTCGCCCGACAGCGACAGCTTCGCGCCCGTCTCGGGGTCCTCGACGACGACGCCGTAACACGACAGCGGCGGGTGGTCGACCGGCACCAGCGTCACGTCGAAGCCGCAGGCCCGGAACGGCTCCAGGGGCGGCCGCGGCGACGGCTCGACGGCGTCCAGGTAGTCGTACTTCCGGGCGACCGTCCCGGCGACGCTCTCGCCCGTCTCCGGGTCCGTCTCGTCGGCGGCGTACACCGGCGCGCCGTCGAGCAGGCGGTAGGCGTTGCCCAGCCCGTCGAGGTGGTCGAAGTGGATGTGTGTGACGAGTATCTCGTCGGGCAGGTCGACGCCGTGGGTGAGAAACTGGTCCCGGAAGTCGGGGCTGGCGTCTATCAGCAGCGACTCGCCGGTGCGGTCGTTGCGGACGTGGACGGAAAACCGGGTGCGCTCAACCCCCAGCTCACGCGCCCGGGCGCAGGTGTCGCAGTCGCACCCGGGCGTGGGCGTCCCCGTCGTGTCGCCGGTGCCGAGCAGCGTGACCCGCATCAGTGGTCGTGGGCGTGGTCGTGGTCCGAGCCGCCGATGTCGCCGCCGGCGACGAGGGCGTCGTGGTCGCCCTCGATCATGTCCATGTTCTTCAGCGTGTCGCGCTCCTCGAAGTCCTCGACGGCCGCCTCTAGGTCCGCCTGCGTGAGCGTCGTCCGCTCCTCGGTCAGGGCGTCGAGCACCGCCTCGCGCAGCACCATCCGCAGGTCGCTGCCGGTCAGCCCCTCGGTCAGTTCGGCGATCCCGTCGGGGTCGAACTCCTCGATGTCCATCGCCCGGGTGATCACCCGGAGGATGTCCGCGCGCATCCCGCGGTCGGGCTTGGGGAAGTTGACGATCTCGTCGAAGCGCCGCCACGCCGCCGCGTCGAGCTGGTCGGGGTGGTTCGTCGCGCCGATGAGCAACACGTCGTCCTGGATCAGCGAGATGTCGTCGATGCTCTTGAGCAGCGTGTTGACCGCCCGCTTTATCGCCGCGTGCTCGTCGGAGGCCCGCGTCTTGGCGACGAAGTCGAACTCGTCCATGAAGAGGATACAGGGGGAGAGCCGCTTTGCCACCTCGAACACCTTCTCGACGTTCTTCGCCGTCTCGCCGAGGTACTGGCTGGTGATCATCGACAGCTTCACCTCGACGAACGGCAGGTCGAGGTCCTGGGCCAGCGCCCGGGCCGTCGACGTCTTCCCGGTGCCCGGCGGGCCGACGAACAGCAGCTTTCCGATCTCCCGCAGGCCGATCTGCGCGAGGTACTCGCGGTGTTCGATCGCCTTGACGATCTTGTTTATCTCGGCCTCCTGGTCGTCGGTCAACACCAGGTCGTCGAGCGTCATCTCGATCTCCTCGGGTGCGCGGATGTCGACGAGTTCGAGCATCTCCTGCTCGTCCTCGTCGTCGAAGTACTCCTCGAGCAGGCTGTCTATCCACACGCGGTCGGCCTGTATCGGCCGGTTCGCCTCGCGGGCGGCCTCGTAGTCGACGCCCGTCTCGTCCTCGAACCGGTAGGCGAGCGTCGGGTTCCCCGCCAGTCGCTCGTCGTCGGCGCGTTCGAGGAACCACTCCGTCGCCATCTCGGGCTGGGTGAGCGAGATGGTGCCGGAGAACTCCTCGCGCTCCGTGAACATCAGGTCCGAGACGGCGTCCCACGGCCGGTCGACGCCCGTCGCGGCGCGGGCGGTGCTGTTGGTCACCGAGAGCGGCCGCTGGATCCCGCCCGGGTCGTCGCCGTCGCCGCCGGTCCAGAACACGGACCGATAGCGCGGCGGCAGGTCGTTCTCGTCTAGGTCGCGTTCGTCGTCGTACACCCTGGCCGTCAGGAGGAACTCGACGACGTCGATCGCCCCGTCGTTCATTCCCGGAAGGTTTCGAGCGGGGGAATCTTAAGGCCGTCGAAGGGACGGCCGAGGCCGGGGCGACGCGCCGCCGGCGGCCGGGACTACTCCAGGTAGTCCTCGTCGATGAAGATCACGATGGTGCTGGAGTGGAGGTAGCGCTCGTGCTGGTGGGCGCGGTACCCCTCGAGGTCGGCCTCGTACGCCCCGGCGTCGGTCCGCGTGGAGATGATCACCGGCGGCGGGTCGTCGACGAAGTCGCTCGACCTCGTGCTGTTGACGACGAACTCGGCGTCCGACCCCCGAAGCCGGTGTTGCTCGGCCTCGAAGTACCACGCCAGCGGCAGGCGGTGGAACCAGTTCCCGGGGTGGGCCGGCGGCTGCTGGCTCACCGAGTCGTTGGGCGAGTAGAACTCGCCGCCGTAGAACATGACGTCGACGCCCTCGTTCTCGCGGGCGATCCGGTTGATGTCCTCGAGGGTCGGCTTCAGGTCCGACGACGACTGGGCGTACTGGACGAGTTCGTTGTCGGGGTCGGCGGGGTTCCGGTAGGTGGTGTCCATCGCCGCGCCGCCGACCTGCGCGACGATGAGCAACAGGAGGATGACGGCGGCCGCGACGCCGATCCCGTCCCCGTCGACGTACGCGTCGCGGCCCCAGCGGCCGATCAGCGCGAGGCCGACCGCGGCGGGGAACGCAAGCGGCACGACCGCGTGGACGGTCGCCCACGGCGCGGGGATGTCGGTGATGATGGGGTAGCCGAAGGCGCTGACCGCGCCGATGTAGCCGCCGAGCGCGACCAGATCGCGTGGCCCCTCCGACGAGTAGCGGTCGGCGAGGAAGCCGACGACGGCGAGCGCGACGAGGACGGCCGCGCCCGCCTCCATCGTGTCGACGTAGTCGTTCCAGTAGTAGAGGAACTCGTGGTCCTCGCCGGCCCCCCAGAGGTCCATGAACTTCGTCCACGACCCGAGCAGCGCCTCCTCGACGACGGCGACGAACATCCCCGGGCGGCCGGCGGCGAGTTCCTCGAGCGACCAGTACAGCCCGATCCCCTCGGTGCCGCTGTCGATCCGGTAGCCGCCCTTCCGCGGCGCGTAGAAGAACACGACGATGGCGAGGAACTCCAGCACGACGGCGGCCGACAGCAGGATGCCGGTCTTCCGGGCGCGGACCGCGTCCGGCAGGCCGCGCAGGAGTTCGCCGCGGTCGTCCCGCGACAGCGCCGCGACGGGGTCGAAGGTGAGCGCGCCGCGGGCCAACCGACGGAGTTCCCCGAGCGGGTCCCGGTCCCGTACCCGGGCGAGGAACAGGCGATGGTCGAGCAACAGGACGGCCGCGCCGAGGAAACACAGCCCGTACACCAGGGCGTTTTCCTTCGTGGCGAACGACACCGCGTACGACGCCGTCGCGGCGAACAGGTAGCGGCGCTTGCGCGTGTCGTACCACCGCACGAACAGCCCCAGCGCGACGAACGTGAACGCCGCGAGCGGCACGTCGACGCGCATGAACCGCGAGTAGTACAGCAGGATGGGGTTGAACGCGAACAGGGCGGCGAGCGCGACCACCTCGCTGTCGCGCAGGCGGTCGCGGAACAGCCACGCCGACAGCGGCAGGAGCGTGCCGACCAGCGCGACCGACAGCCGCATCGCGAAGTCGTTGGGCCCCATGACGGCGAATATCTTGCTCTCGACGAGCGGGAGGAACGGGCCGTGGACGATGGGGCGGTACTCGTGGACGCCGGTCTCGGCGTACTTCAGCGTCCAGTAGGCGACGCGGGACTCGTCCTGGTGGGCGACCCGCGCGCCGAGGTCGTAGAGGCGGGCGACGAGGCCGAACAGGGAGACGGCGAGGACCGCCGCCGCCGTCCCGCGGCGGCCGGAGAGGGCGTCCGGGAGCGAGGGCCGACCGGTCATAGTCGTCCCCTGACCCCTGTCGGTCAAAGTGTTTGTGGGTTACGCTCGGCCGGCCGGGCGTCGACCGATCCCCGACCGCCGCGGAAACGGATCGCTCTCCCCCGCGGAGTTCTAACGCAATTTAAGTTCGTGAAGGTCCTCGATCCGGCCATGGCAAGCGACACAACGCCCGTCGTCGTGCGGGCGTACCGCACCCCGCAAGGCAAGGAAGACGGCGTCTTCGCCGGCGTCCGGAGCGAGGACCTGTCGATCCCGCTCATCAACGAGATACTGGCCGACACCGGCCTCTCGGGCGAGGAGATAGACGACCTGATGTGGGGCTGTGCCCAGCAGCGCGAGGAACAGGACAACAACCTCGCCCGCGTCATCGCGCTCCTGTCGGACCTCGGCGAGAGCGTGCCGGCGACGACGATCAACCGCTGGTGCGCGTCGTCGATGCAGGCGATCATCTCCGCGTCCGACGCGGTCCGGGCCGGCCAGCGCGACGCCGTCATCGCCGGCGGCGTCGAGTCGATGTCCCGCGTCGAGATGGGCGAGAGCCACGGCTACATCCACCCGCGGATGGCCGAGGAGTACAACGTCGGCGAACTCCAGATGGGGATGACCGCGGAGGAAGTCGCCGACCGGTTCGACGTCTCCCGCGAGACGCAGGACGAGTACGCCGCCCGGAGCCAGCAGCGCGCCTGCGCGGCGACCGAGGAGGGCCGGTTCGACGACGAGATAATCCCCATCGAGACGGAGAACGGCACGGTCGACGAGGACGAGGGCCTGCGCCCCGGCACCACCGCAGAGAAGCTCGCCGAACTGCCGACCGTGTTCAAAAGCGACGGGAGCGTCACGCCGGGCAACGCCTCCCAGATCAGCGACGGCGCGGCCGCCACGCTGGTCACCAGCGAGGCGTTCGCCGAGGAGCACGGCCTCGAAGTCATGGCCCGCATCGGCTCGAACAACGTGGCCGGCGTCGACCCCACGATCATGGGCGTCGGCCCGGTGCCCGCCACCGAGGGCCTGCTGGAGCGGACGGGCCGCGACATCGACGACTACGACCTCGTCGAACTCAACGAGGCGTTCGCCAGCCAGACGGTGTACAGTCAGAACCAGCTCGGCATCCCGGACGACAAGTTCAACGTCAACGGCGGCGCGATAGCCATCGGCCACCCGCTCGGGGCCAGCGGCGCGCGGCTCCCCGTGACGCTGCTGCACGAACTGGAGAAGCGCGACGGCGACCGCGGGCTGGCGACGCTGTGTGTCGGCTTCGGCCAGGGCGCGGCGATCGAGTTCGAGCGCTAAACGAGGTCCTCGTAGCGGGCCCCGGTCTGTTTCAGCGTCTCGGTCGAGTACAGCCGCTCGTGGTCGTAGGGCAGGTGTTCGGCCGCGAGTTCGTCTATCTTCTCGTCGACGGCGTCGGCGTCCCGACCGTGGATCATCGTGAACACGCTGTAGGGCCACCCCTGGTCCTCGCGGCGCGGCCGGTGGTAGCAAAGCGTCACGTACGGGAGGCGGCCGACCGCGACGCCGCGGTCGTCGAGTTCGCCGTCGGGCACGTCCCAGACTACCATGCAGTTGCTGTCGAAGCCGGTGACGACGTGGTTGACGACGCAGCCGATCCGCTTGATGCAGCCGTCGTCGCGCAGCCGTTCGACGGCGGCGAGCACGTCCTCGACGTCGGCGTCGAGCGCGGCCGCCACGTCGCCGTACGGCGTCGCCGTCAGCGGGAAGCCGTCCTGAATCTCCAGCAGGAGGTCCGTCTCGAACGCCGAGAGGTCGCCGGTCGCGTTCTCGCTGATCCGGGTAGCGTCGACCGCAGTCTCTGCCAGGCTCTCCCGGGCGAACCGGTCGCCGTTGACGACGGGGAACTCCAGGTCGATGTAGTAGTCCGTCAGCATCGGGAGGTTCAGCACCTCGCAGCCGGTTCGCTCCTCGATTTCGGCGAGGATGGCGTCGCGGCGCTCCAGCGACCCCGCGGTGACGACGAACCACATGTTCCACTCGTGTTCGCGCCGGTAGTTGTGGTTCACCTGCCGGTAGCCGTTGATCACGTCGGCCACCTCGTCGAAGCGGTCGTCGGGGGCGCTGACGGCCGCCAGCGTCGAACTGCCGATCACCGGGGGGTTCAGCACGGGGCCGAACCGCCGGAAGATGCCCTCGTCGGCGAGGCGTTCGACGCGGGCGAGCGCGTCGGCCTCGTCGGTGCCGATCGCGTCGGCGACCGCGCGGAAGGGGTGGGGTTCGACCGGAAAGTCGCTCTGGAACCCGTCTATCAGCGCGGCGTCGCGGTCGTCGATCCGCTCGCGCCAGTCGCCCGACTGGAGGCTCATTGGCGGAACTGGGGACCGTACGAACCTACTTCTTTCGGGTCCGAGCGGTCGCCGCCCCGAACGGTTTGTGTCGTCGGTCCCTGCAGGGGCACATGGACCTGGGCGACTGCTCGGGACGGACGGTGCTTTTGACCGGCGGGACGAGCGGCATCGGCCGCGCGGCGGCGCTCGAACTGGGCGAGGCGGGCGCGACGGTTTTTCTCGTCGGCCGGGACGCCGACCGCGGCGCGGCGGCCGCCGAGCGGGTGCGGGCGGCGGGCGGCGACGCGGACTTCCTGCGGTACGACCTCGCCTCGCAGTCGGCGGTCCGCGACCTCGCGGCGGCCGTGCGGGAGCGCGTCGACCGCCTCGACGCGCTGGTGAACAACGCGGCGGTGGCCCCCGGCGACCACAGCGTGACGGCCGACGGGGTCCCCGCGGCGGTGGCGGTGAACCACCTCGCGCCGTACCTGCTGACGCGCGAACTCGCGCCGCTGTTGCTCGACAGCGCCCCATCCCGGGTCGTCGTCACGGCTTCGGCGGTCCACGAGCGGGCCGCCCTCGACCCGGCCGACCTCGACCTGCTGGGCGCGTACGAGGGGCTGGACGCCTACGCCCGGACGAAACTGATGAACCTGCTGTTCGCCTACGAACTGGCCGACCGGCTCCGCGGGACCGGGGTGACGGCGACGGCGCTGCATCCCGGCTTCGTCCCGGGCAGCGGCCTCTACCGCGACAGCGCGCTGTACGTCCGTGCGGCGATGAAGCTGTTCTCGGCGCTGCCGGTCGGCCGGCGGGTCGCGGACGGCGGCCACGCGCTGGCGGCGCTTTCCGCGGCCGACGACCTGGCCGGCGTCACGGGGCGGTACTTCGACGGCACGGAGCCGGCGGAGCCGGCCGACGCGGTCCGCGACGAACGCCTGCGGGCCGCGCTCTGGGCCGAGAGCGCGGACCTGGTCGGCGTGGACCCGGACTGGCCGGACGCGGGGGCCTGAGTGCCTGCGGTCGGGTCACGCGCGAGCGGCCACGCACCCGAGGAAAGCGGGACGTTTTTGCGGCGAGCGGCACAAGCCGATCGCATGGCCGAGGCAACCGCGAAGTACGGCGAGTGGCCCCTGCAGCGCCTGATGACCGAAGTCGTCGGATCCGGGTACAAGTCCGCCGAGGACATGACCCGCGAGCAGGCCCGGGAGGCGTTCCAGCGCATCCTCGGCGACGAGCCCGACCCGACCACGCTCGGCGCGTTCTGGCTGGCGAACCGCTGGAAGCGCAACACGCCCGAGGAGCTTGCGGCCTACACCGACGTGATGGTCGAGGAGAGCGTCGAGCGGGCCGAGCCCGACGCCGACCCCGTCGACTGCGGCGCGAACTACGACGGCAAGGGCGACACGGCCATCCTCGGCGTCGCCGCGGGCATCGTCGCCGCCGGCGCGGGCACGCCGGTCGTCGCCCACTCCGGCGACCGCGTGCCGACCCAGAAGCAGGACGCGTACAAGCACGTCCTCGACGAACTGGGCGTCTGCACCGAACTCGGCCTCGGCGAGAGCGCCGACATGGTCGACGACACCGGCTTCGGCTTCTACTACCAGCCGGTGTTCAACCCCGGCGTCCACGACCTGTACGACCGCCGCGACCGGATGGGCGTCCGCGTGTTCGTCAACACGATCGAGACGCTCGCCAACCCCGCGAACGCCGACGTCCACCTCGGCAGCTTCTACCACCTCGCGTTCGCCACGAAGGTGGTCGACACGTTCGCCGAGATGGAGACCGAGAGCCCCGAGCGCGTCATCATGTTCCAGGGGATGGAGGGGTACGACGACATCCGGCCCGGATACACGAAGGTCGCCGAGTGGAACGGCGACGACGGCGGGTCGGACGGCGACGGCTTCGACGACTACGAGATCGAGACGCCCGAGTACGGCATGGCGTTCGAGGAGGCGGACCTCGAAGTCGACGACGTGGCCGCCGACTCGGCGGCGATCACCGAGGAAGTCGTCGCCGGTGAGCGGTCGGACGGCTTCGCCGATGCCGTCGCGCTCAACGCCGCGTTCCGGATCTACGCCCGCGGCGACGCCGACTCGCTGGAGGAGGGGCTGGAGCAGGCCCGCGCTGCGGTTGACGACGGGAGCGCGGCCGCCGTGCTGGACGACCTGCGGAACTTCTAACCCGGCGGCCGATTCACTCCGCCCGCGGGATCGCCACGTTCGCCAGCCGCCCGCCGGCGACGACGGTCGCCTCGCGGGTGATCGCATAGAGCACCCCGTCGTGGGTCGCCGTCGCCTCCTGTATCACCTCGTAGGACGTGGGGTCGTACAGCGTGCCGAGCGGCGTGCCCTCGGTCACGCGCTCGCCCAGCGTCCGGTCCGGGTGGGGCCGGAACAGCCCCGAGTCGGCGGCGTCGACCCGGCCGAGGTGGTTGCGCGCGACGGTCGGCGTCCCGGCCGCGGGGCCGTCGCCCGGCAGCACGCCGAGGTGACGGAGGACGTTCAGAACGCCGTCGACGCCCGTCTCGACGGCCTCCTCGACGATCTGTTTGTTGTGGGCGAGTTCCGGGGTGATCGCGGGGATCCCCTCGCGGGCGGCGGCGACGCGGAACTTCCCGGCGAAGTTCCGGCGGTGCCACTCCGCGTCGGCGTCCTCGCCGGCGGCCTCCGCCAGCAGGAGGTCGGTGCCGAACGCCCGGGCGAGGGCGCGGGCGTCCGCGTCGCCGTCCCGGTAGACGACGTGGGTCAGCATGTCGGGGCTCCCGGTGTGGAGGTCGAGGGCGGCGTCGGCCTCGCTCGCGTACGTCCAGAGGCGCGCGGCCATGCGCTCGTGGAGCGTCCCGTCCGCGTCGCCGGGCCACACCCGGTTCATGTTCGAGTGGACGCTGTCGAGTCGCTCCGGCGTCGTGTACGAGACGCGGTCGAAGGTGAGCGGGTTCGCCACCGGCACGGCGACGACCCGGCCGGCGATGTCGGCGTCGACGAGCCGGTCGTGGAGCCGCCGGAGCACCGCCGCGCCGTTGACCTCGCGGCCGTGCTGGGCCGCCTGCACGTACACCGTCGGCCCGTTCGCCGGGCTCGCGTAGGTGTGGACCGTCGTCGCGACCTCGACCCCCGACGGGAGCCGGGCCAGGGTGACACGCTCCGCCGAGTGGGCTGCCGGGGCGACCATACGCCCGCTACGGCGCGATACGCCTTCACTTGTCGGGGCGGGCGGCCGACGAACTTATCATGCCATGCTACAACACGCCACGTATGCCGCCGACGCGCCGCGGGTTCGGGGCCGCCGCGACCGCCGCCGCCGTCGCCGGGCTGTCGGGGTGTCTGGACCGGGCGATACGGCTGATCCCCGGCCAGGGCAACGACTTCCCGGACGAACCGCCCGCCGCCGCCGAGGAGACGGCGAAGGCGTACCTCCGGGCGCTTGGCAACGGCCGGTACGAGGCCGCCTGCCGGGACCGCTGTCTCCTGCGGGTCGAGGACGGCGAGACGCAGTTGAGCGCGAACAGCATGGACGACGCGGACCTCCGGCAGTGGGCCGAGGAGGCGCGGTCGTTCTACGGGAGCGCCGGCTGGCGGGTCTCGTCGGTCGCGGTCGTCGACAGCGAGAAGATGAACGGGTCGGCGCTCGCCGCCGCGGACTTCCCGATGGGCTATCACCTCACGCTGGAGTGGGAGGGGACGGGCAACGTGGCGAACCCGACGACGACCAGCGTCGTCAAGGACGACGGCGACTGGTACGTGCTCACCGCGACGTTCTGAGGGCGTCGGATGACGGTGTCGCTCCGGCACCGTGAACTGACGGAGCGCTTATCATATCGAGTCACAAACGGGAACCCATGACAGGACGTGACGCGCCCGACCGATCCGTCCGCCGGCGACGAGTGCTCGCCGTCACGGGCGCGGGGATCGCCGCGCTCGCAGGCTGTAACTCCGGCGGCGACGGTGACGACGGGGGCGGCGGGCTGCGAACCACGACCGGGTCGGACGGGAACGGGACGACCGGCAGCGGAAACACGGGCGGATCGGAGACGGAAACCGCCGACTGGCGGATGTACCGTGGCGGGCCGGGACAGGCGGCGTACACCCCGGGATCCGGCCCCGGCGGCGACGCCGCCGTCGAGTGGACGTGGACGACGCCGAACGGCGAGGAGTTCGTCAATCCGAGCGGGAACTGGCAGGTCGCAGTCGAGGACGACACCGCGTACGTCGCGACGAGCGTCGCGTACGGCGAGGGGACGAGCCGATCCTACCTGTACGGGCTGGACGCGGCTACGGGGGACCGGCGCTGGGTCTACGAGTACGACTGGGGCGAGGCGGAGGTCGGGTCCGAGCACTCGATGCCCGTGGTCGTCGACGGCCGCGCGATCTTTCGCGTGAGCGGCTACGCCGGCGATCGATGGGAGTACGTCGGCGTCGACGACGGCGAGGCGGCGTGGACCGCCCCGCCGACACCCGAAGACGAGGACAAGCGGGCCGCCCTGGAAAAGTCGCCGCTCGCGCTGTCGGACGGCACCGTCCTCGCCGCCGTCGGCACGACGTCCTACCGGCGGCTCGCGCCGTCGGTCGGCGAGTTCAGCGGCGACGCGATCCGGGTCGGGAGGACGCCGACGGTCGCCGACGACAGCCAGTTCGCCCAGTGGGGCGAGACGTTCCAGCGGCGGCCGCTCGGCGGCGAGGGGCCCGACTGGTCGTTCGACTGGCGGGAACGTGCCATCGTCGCCAACCAGTGGACGCCGGCGGTCTACGCCGACGGGACGGCGTACTTCGGGGTCGGCATAGACTTCTTCGACGTACCGGACGGTCCGGAGGTTCCGGACCCTCGTCGGCCGCGACTGTTCGCGGTGGACGCCGAGACGGGCACGGAGAACTGGACCCGTGTACTGGAGACCGAGCGCGGGGAGCGACAGTCCGGGGAAGCGAACAACGACGACTACTGGTACCTCCACGGGCGGGTCGCCGCGCTCGCGGTCGGTCCCGAGACGGTGTACGCCTACACCACGACGGGCGACGTGGCGGCGTTGTCCCCGGACGACGGGAGCACGCGCTGGCGGACGCCCGTCACCGACCGAAACCGGGCCAGCGTGCCCGGCGGCATCGTCGCCTGCCCGGACGGGGTCTACGTCGCGCTCCCCGACGGGGTGGCCCACGTGTCCGGCGACGGCGAGGCCAGCAGCCTCGCCAGCGGCGACTACGAGACGGCCACGCTGTCGGTCGCCGGCGGTCGCCTCTACGTCGCCCGCAGCGAGCGGATCGAGGTCTACGGCTGAGCCGGCAACCGACCGCCGCCGCGCCCACACCGGGAGCCTTTTGCCGCGTCCTCGCTTCGACTACCACATGACGATCCAGGCAACTCTCCACACCAGCGAGGGCGACATCGAGGTCGAACTGTACGACGAGAAAGCGCCGCGCACCGTCGAGAACTTCGTCAACCTCGCGGAGCACGACCCCGCCGCGGACGCCGAGCCCGCGCCGGACACAGTCACGTGGAACGACCCCGAGAGCGGCGAGGTCCGGGGCGACGCGCTGTACAACGACGTCCCGTTCCACCGCGTCATCGAGGACTTCATGATCCAGGGCGGCGACCCGACCGGCACCGGCCGCGGCGGCCCCGGCTACGAGTTCGCCGACGAGTTCCACGACGACCTGCGCCACGACGGCGCGGGCGTCCTCTCGATGGCCAACTCCGGCCCGGACACGAACGGCTCGCAGTTCTTCATCACGCTGGACGCCCAGCCCCACCTCGACGACAAACACGCCGTCTTCGGCAAGGTCACCGACGGCATGGACGTGGTCGAGGCGATCGGGTCGGTCAACACGAACGCACGCGACCAGCCCGAGGAGGAGGTCCTCCTCGAATCCGTCACGGTCGAGAACTAACGGCGCCGCAAGCGGCCCCGGTCCCCGAAAACCGGCCGGTCAGAACTCCTCGGCCGGCTTCGGCCGGGCGTCCGCCCGGTATCGCTCGTACGTCTCCTCGGCCCACTCCCTCACCCGCGCGTCCGCTGTCTCGACCAGCGCCCGGGGGAGCCCGTCGCCGTCCTCCACGCCGATCTGGACGGTGCCGTCGTCGGCCAGCCCGAGGTAGAACCCCAGGTCGGACTCGGCGACGTAGACGTCCGACCGCCCCGTCGCCACCTTCTCGCGCAGCAACGGGCCGAAGTCGTCTGACTCGACGGTCGCTTCGAGCCCCGGCGCGATGACCGTCTCGGCTTCGAGGCCCCCCTCCGTGACCCGTTCGGTGATGAGCTTCGTCCCCTCCATGTCGATGGAGGGCAGGAACAGCCGCATCCGGTCGGCGGTGCGGAGGATCTCCGACTGCTTTCTGGCCGGCGCGTACGGGTCGCCGGCGTCGGACGTCGTGATCTCCGCGTCGGCCAGCCGGTCCAGTTCGAAGGGAAGCTCCGACCGGGGGAACCACTCCAGGAACGCCGACAGCCCCTCGGTCAGCTCCACGGTGTCGACCAGGTCGAGAAACGAGTCGGCGACGAGCCGCCCCGCCGGCGTGAGCCGGTACGTCCGGGCGTCGCGTTCGACCCAGCCGGTCTCCTCCAGCGACCGGAGGGAGCGGGCGACCGTCGTCCGGGAAGCGTCCAGCCGGGCCCTGAGGTCGCGCTGCGTCGCCGACCCCGACTCCAGGAGCGCCTCCAGGATCCGGACGCGGGACTCGGCCCGGGCCAGGTACGCCACGCGGTCGAGCGGCGACGGGTCGTCGTCCGGTCCCATCGGTGTCCGGGGTGTTCGTCGCGGACCGCTTATTTCTTGTTGCGGTCGCGGCCGGCCGCCCGACGGCAGTTTCCCGGGGAACCGACGGCAATCTCCCGCCGGGGACGCCCCGAAGTCGCCGGTGTGGCCGTGCACGGCGTGCACAGTTCCCGAGCGATAACATGATAACCGAAAGCCGCAACTGCCCGGACATGACCGAGCCTCGACACGGCCGCTGCGGCGCGAACGCGGAGTTCGGCGACGCGCGCATCGGCGAACACGCGGGGCGAGCGACCCGGCCGGGGCGACCGACGGGGGTGACCGACGAATGTCCGTGCTGATCGGCGGGGCGATGTCGGCCCTCGGCGCCCTGCTCGCGGTCGCGGGGGTCCGCCGGGGACTCACGGCCGCCTCGCTGTACCGGAACGAGGCCACCCCCGTCAGGCGAATCGGGCAGCAGGACGGCCCGGTCGAGTTCGACGGCCGGGTCGAACTCCCGGCCGACGACGAGGGGGTCGACGCGCCGTTCTCCGGCGAGCCCGCGGTCTGCTATACGGCGTGGCTGCGGACGCGGACCCGCCACCGCACGGACGTCGAGGGCGCGGAGGTGCTGGAGTCCAAGGAACCGAAGCGCATGTCGAACACCGAGGCCGCGTGGCAACTGGCCGAGACCGACGGGTTCCGGCGGCCGTTCGTCGTGCGGGACGGCGGGGCCCGCGTGCGGGTCGACCCGACGGGCGCGGACCTGGATATCACCGGCCACATGGGCGAGACGGAACTGACCGTCGAGAGCGGCGAACGGCTGTCCGACGACGTCCGCGACCGGCTCGCGGCGCTGTCCGACGACGGGGTCGAGTTCGACGCCGACCCCGAAACGTGGGACCGGCCGGCCGACCACGTCCAGTACCGGGAGGCGCGGCTGGAGCCCGGCGACGCCGTCCACGTCGCCGGCGCGACCGTCGAGAGCGTCCCCGAGGAGTGGGGCAGCGGCGTCGCCGCGACGGTCGGCGACGGGGGCACCGACGAGGGGTTCAGCGTCAGCCGGGGGTCCGAGTCGGACGTCGTCCGCCGGAACGCGGTGCAGTTCACGACCGGCGTCGTGATCGGCCTCGCCCTGCTCGCTCTCGGCCTTCACACCGCCGGCGTGGCGGGGCTGCTCTGAGCGCCGGAGCCGTACGTTGATGGGCTCTGGATTCGAATCCCCTCCATGACCGACTCCGACGACGACGGTTCGGCGGACGGCGACGCCGAGGGGAAGTACGACAAGTACGTCGACAAGGTGCTCGACCTCCTGAGCCTGTTCTGAACGGCGTCGGAACCGCCCGGGGTCGGTGGATCGGTTCCGAACCGGGCCCGGACGGACGTTACCGTTCTCCGACACGTCGGATGCCGTGACAGTTTTATACGGGATGGGCCAAACCCGGACGACTGCAATGGCCCTCCGAACCCCGCTTTCCCCGGAGCGCGAGTTGCGACTCAGGATCGCCCTGACGGTCCTGCTCGTCGTCCTCCTGCCGTTCGCGCTCGTTCACGCGTTCCTGTACGTGCTGAACACGGTCGGCATCGCCATGCTCGAGTGGGTCACCGGCCGCGCGTGGTACGGCCGGTTCTACGTCGACCCCCTCCTGCTCGCCGTCGTGGTCCTCGGCGGGCTGGCGTTCCAGTACCGCTACGGGCCGGGGATGATCCTCGGCTCCGTCGGCGCGCGCTCGGCGAGCGAGTCGGCGTACCCTGAACTGCACGCGGCGGTGACCCGGCTCGCACAGCAGGCGGACCTGCCGACCCCGGCGGTCCGCGTGGTCGACACCGACCTGCCCAACGCCTTCGCCGTCGGAACGCCGGGTCGGGGCACCGTCGTCGTCTCGACCGGGCTGCTCGAACTGCTGGACGGGGACGAGCGCGACGCCGTGGTCGCTCACGAGCTCGCCCACCTCAAGAACCGGGACTCCAGCCTGATGACGGTCGCCTGGGTCCTCCCGGCGGTGACGTACTACCTCGCCATGGCGGCCTACACCGTTCTCGCAGGGCTGGCCCGGGCGCTCGGCAACGGCCACTCGGGGAGCAACGACGGCCGCGGGCTCGCGGTGGTCGTCGCCGTCGTCGTCGTCAGCGGCGTCGTCACGCTGAGCATCTCGGCGCTGTTCTGGGTCGCGAGCGTCCTCGTCCACCGGGTGCTCTCCCGGTACCGCGAGTTCGCCGCCGACCGCGGCGCGGCCGAGATCACCGGCTCCCCCGCCGCGCTGGCCAGCGCGCTCGGGAAGATAGACGACACGATGCCGGAGGTGCCGGACCGCGACCTCCGGCGCTACGACGGCGGCGCGGAGGCGCTGTACCTCGCGCCGCTGGAGAGCCGGTCGTTCGACTCGCACGAACTCGTCAGCACCGACGTGTTCCCCGACACGCACCCGCCGACCGCGGAGCGGATCGACCGGCTCCGGACGCTCGCGGGGGACGCGGAATGACCGGGTCGACCAGACGCCGCCTGCTCGCCGCCGCCGGGAGCGGACTCGTCGGCGCGCTCGCCGGCTGTGGCTACCGGCCCGGCGGCGGGGAACTCGCCTGGGAACGCTCGCTGTCGACCGGCGGGTTCCCGGGGGGCGGCGCGACGGCCTGGGTCGACGACGGCGACCTGCTCGTTCGGGTCGAAAACCGGGAGGGACGGGACTTCGACCCCGAACGCGAGGAGTGGGTCGAGGTGTCGGAGGCGGAAGTGACGGCGTACGACGCCGCGGGCGACGTTCGCTGGCGCGGCTCCGCGGCGCGCCAGTTCGCCGGCGGCCCGACGGTCGGCCCCAAGGGGGTGTACGTCCCCCTCCGTGACGGCGGGGTGACCGCGCTCCGTAGGGAGGGAGACGACGCGGGGGCGGTCCGCTGGACGAACGACCGGGTCGGGCGGGTGTCGCGCGTCGTCGCGGGCGAGGAGGCCGTCGTCGCCTTCGGCGAGGCCGGCCCCACCTGCCTCGACGCCGCCGGCGAGGCGACGGGAGCCGCGGACCCGATACCGGTCGCCGGAACCGACGTCGGCAGCGTCGCCGTCGGCGGCGGCCACGTGTGGGCGACCGCCCGGGACGAGGCGACGGTGTACGGCGCGGCGGTCGACGGCGGCGGACGGGTCGAGGTGACGCTCCCGGACTCCCCGACGGACCTCGCGGCGCTCGGCGACGGCGGCGTCGTGGCGGCAGTCGACGACGGCCTCCGGGCGGTCGACCCGGACGGGGCGGACCGCTGGACGGCCGACGTGCGCGCCGCCGATCACTTGCTCGTCGCGGGCGACCGGCTGTACGCCGTCGCCGGCGCGGCGGTCGTCGCCGTCGACGCGGCGAACGGCGAGCGTCGCTGGCGGCACGAGATGCCGCTGCTCCGTCCGCCCGCCGCCGACGGCGAGGGCGTGTACGGCGCGGTGTCGGGCTGTCGGTTCCAGGCGCTGACCGCCGCGGGCGAGGAGTGGTGGAGCGTCCCGACGCCGGACGCCGAGGGGGAGGGCTGTGACATGACGCACTTCACCGTCCTCGGCGACCGGATGGTCGTCGTCGACGGCGACCGGCTGTACGGAGTCCGGAAGCGCCCCGGCGACCGGTGGACGCTCCTGTGACGTCGCCGTCCGGGTCGCGGGGGGCGGGCGGCCCGTTCCGCGCAACGCCCGTCGCTTCCAGCAGCCATACATCCCGCCGAACGAATCCGGACGTATGCACACGCCCGACGGATATCTGCACCCGTGGATGGCCGGCGCGTTCCTCGCGCTGGCCGGCGTCGCGCTGACCGCCGCCGCGTCGCGCGGCCGCGCGGACCTGACCGACCGCCGCGTCGACCTGTTCGCCGTGGTCGCCGCCGGTATCTTCGCCGCACAGTTGCTCGACTGGCCGATCCCGGGCGGCACGAGCGCCCACTTCGTCGGCGGCGCGCTGGCCGGCGTCGCGCTCGGCCCGCACCTCGGCGCACTCGCGGTCGGCGTGGTCGTCGCCGTGCAGGCGCTTGCCTTCGGCGACGGCGGCGTCCTCGCGCTCGGCGCGAACGTCTGGAACATGGCCGTCGTCGAGGTGTACGTCGGCTACGCCGTCTACCGCGCCCTCGCGGGCCGCTCGGAGACGGTCGCGCTCGTCGCCGCCGGCTGGGTCGGCGTGACCGCCGCCGCGCTCTCGGCCGGCCTCCAGCTCGGCCTCTCGCCCGGCTTCGACCTGCTCGCCACCGTCGCCGTCGTCGCGGGCGGCCACGCCGCGCTCGGCGTCGGCGAGGGGCTGCTGACGCTCGCCGGCGCGCGCCTGCTTTCCGTGGCGCTCCCGGACGATTCGGACGACGCCGAGACGCCCGAGGTGGCCCGCGCGTGACGACCGCAGCCGTCGACCGCCGACCGCTCGCCGGACTGGTGGCGCTGGTCGCGCTCTCGCCCGCGTTCGCCTGGGCGGCCGAGGCCGTCGGCTACGCCGAACCGATGGAGAACGCAGCGGCGCGGGCCGGCGTCGCCGCGGACCCGCTGGTCGGCGGACTGTTCCCGGGCTACGCCGTGCCGGGCGTCGGCGCGCTCGCCGGGACCGCCGCCGCGGGCCTGATCGGCACCGCCGTCACGCTCGTCGCCGCGCTCGCTCTCGCCCGCGGGCTCCGAGCGGCCCGACGGAGCGGCGAACCGTAAGCCGAAAGGCGGTACGCTTCGAACCGTCTCGCAATGAGCGATTCCGTCGTCGACCCCAGCGACATCGGCGAGCGCGACGCGCCGCCGGTCGAGGAGAAGCCGTACAAGGTCGTCTTCGAGGCCAACAAGTGTTTCGGCGCGGGCAAGTGCGCGGAGGTCTCGGACAACTGGGAGATGGACCTCAAAAGCGGGATGGCAAAGCCGCGCTCGTACTTCATCGGCGAGGACGAACTCGACGAGAACGTCCGGGCCGCCGAGGCCTGCCCGGCGAAGAAAGGCGACGGCTGCATCCACGTGGTCGACCGGCGCACGGACGACGAAGTCGCGCCCGACCCCTACGGCGACGGCACGCTCTCCGTCGACTGGTAGCCGGCGACCGTAAACAACTTCCCTGACCGCGGGCAGGTATCGACTGCGCGAGGGTGGCTGAGCTAGGCCAAAGGCGGCGGGCTTAAGACCCGCTCCCGTAGGGGTCCGAGGGTTCGAATCCCTTCCCTCGCACTTCTGGCGACGAACGGACGTGAGGAGCCTGTAGTCGTGCGTAGGATTCGAAGCAGACCGAGGTTCCGCGCCGCAGGCGCGGGTTCTCGGGCGTGGTTCGAATCCCTTCCCTCGCATCGCTACCGCGAACAACTCCGTGAGCGGCAGCCATGGACCGTGACTCAAACCGCGGTTTCACCCTCCGGTCGGTTGATGTGACCGCCCGGACGAGGTGTCGTATGACCCCACGATCGGCCGTTCCGTCGGAGTACGACCGGGCTATCGTCGTCGGGACCGCGCTGGCGCTGTACTGGTCGCTGTACGTGCAACCGTACACCGGGGAGGTGCTCGCGCTGGCGCTCGGCACCGTGCCGCTGGCGGCCGGGCTGTACCGGTACGTCGACTCGGACAGGTATCTCGTCGAACTGCTTGTCGGCCTCCTCGCGGTCGTGCTCGGCGGGATGGCGCCGGCGTCGGTCCTCATCGGGTCACGGGTTGGGGAGTGGCTGGTCGGGCGCAGTCCGCTCCCGCTCGCGCTCGGGGCGGCGCTTCTCGTCGTCCTCGGGGCGGTGCTGCTCCGGCGGGTCGTCGACGGCGTCGTGACCCCGGACGGGGGCCCCGCTGACGGGTCGGACCGCGGCACCGCGTAGCGCAACGGCCTTCCGGCCCGAACGCGTACCCGTGGCCGATGACCGACGACGTTTCCGCCGCGCGGGACGCGCTCGCGTCCCACGGCGCGTTCGAGGAGCGAGACGACGGCTTCGCCTGCACGACGACGCCGTTCGACGTCACCGTCACCGTCGAGTCGGCCGGGGAGGGCCGCGCCGGCACGTTCCGCGTCGCGGAGCGCCTGCCGACGCTCGACGCCGCCGTCGAGGGCGAGGGCGTCGGCGAGGCCGTCGAGAACGGCTGGTACGAGACGCTCGCCCTCCGGCTGGAGGACGCCTACGACGTGGTGCAGTCGCCCGACACGGAGCCGGTGGCCGTCGAGCGCGACGGGGACGCGGTGCTGGTCGAACTGGCGGTCACGGCGTGGAACGCCACGCAGGGGGCCGACGACGTCAAGGCGCTGGTCGACTTCGTCGAGGGGACGTACGTTCAGGGGATCGTCCCCGGCTACGACTACGGGGAGCCGGTGGCGCAGTTGCGCGGCCGGGCGCGAAAGCGCGGCGAGCGGGCCGCCGAGGGCGGCGACCGCGACGGGACGCCGCTGTAGCTACCGAACGCGGGGCGCGAAAGACCGGCGTGAGTTACTCCGCCGGGAAAACCAGGCGCGGGCTAATCCATCGCGATGTACGTCTGTGTGTCCTCGACGCCGTCGGTGGACTGGATCTCCGTCGCGGCGATCCCCTTTACCTCCGCCGGGGAGTCGACGACCACCTTCGCGATGATGTCGACGTCGCCGGCGACGATGTAGGCCGATTCGACGCCGTCGATCGCCTCGACGTCGTCGCGGAGCCGGTCCGCCTCGCCCGTGTTCGCTTTGATCATGACGTACGCGGTCACCATCTTACGCACCTCCGGCGGCAGCGCGGCCGCCCTCGCCGACGAGGATCTGGCGGACGTCCGAGAGCACGTCGAAGTCCGCGAGGACGACCAGCCGGTCGCCCGTCTCCAGGGACTCGTCCGGGCTGGGGATCTGGAGCGGTTCGTTCCGCTTGCCGAACGCCAGCACCGTCGCGTCGGCCGGCAACTGGAGCTCGCTGATCGTGTAGCCGCGGGTCGGTGCGGCCTCGGTCACGGTGAGCTCGACGACCTGGAGGTTCTGGGCGATGTCGGCGATGGCCCGGATGTCGCCGCCCAGCAGCGCGTTCTTCGCGCCGATCGCGCCGAGGCGCTCGGGGTAGACGATCTCGTCGACCTCCTCGGCGTACTTGCGGTAGATCTCCTCGCGGTAGTCCTCGTCGATGCGGAGCACGGTCCGGCAGCCGTGGTGTTTGCCGATCATGCAGGCCGCGAAGTTGACGTTGAGGTCGCCGGTGAGCGCGCCGACCGCGTCCGCCGACGAGAGGTCCGCCTCGTGCAGCACGTCCTCGCGGGAGCCGTCGCCCTCGACCACCTCGTATCCCTGCTCGCGGGCGCGGTCGGCCTTCCCGGCGTCGCGCTCGACGAGCGTCACCTCGTGGCCCTCCTCGCGCAGTACGCGCGCCGTTCGCAAACCGACTCTCCCTGCTCCAATGATAACGAACCGCATGGGTTGCTTTACGCGGGGGCCCCTGAATAAGTTTACCCTGACCCCGCCGCCGACCAAAGGTTTTTGACGTGCCAAGGAGTACCACACCCCACATGGTTCACGCGTTCATCATGGTGAAGACTGCCGCCGGGAAGTCCGAGGACCTGCTCGACGCCGTCCGGGGGCTCGGACAGGTCGACGAGGCCCACATCGTCGCCGGCGACTACGACCTCATCACCGAGGTCGACGTCGACGAGGTGTACGACGTGCTCCACACCGCCTCGTCGAGCATCCAGGGGCTCGACGGCGTCGCCGACACGAAGACGTACATCTCGATGGGCTGACGGGCGGCGCGACTACTCCTCGCGGTCGGCCGCCGACAGCACCGACTCCTTCTGGGCGCGCAGCGCCGCGGGCGGGTCGGCGTACACGTGGTCGAACACGTCCGCGGGGTCCGCGTCGTCGGCCTCCTCGGCCGTCTCGACGGCGCGGTCGAGTTCGTCGTCGGCGTCTTCCCGGACCGTCTCGACGAACGCGTCGTCGACGATGCCGGCGTCGCGGAGGTACTCCTCGAAGCGCTCGACCGGGTCCCGGGTCCGCCAGTCCGGCAGGTCCGGTTCGTCGTCGCGGTACCGGCCGGGGTCGTCGCTGGTGGTGTGTGCGCCCTGCCGGTACGTGAGGCTCTCGACGAGTACCGGTTCGCCGTCCCGCGCCCGGTCCAGCGCCGCGCCGACGGCCTCGTAGACGGCCAGCGGGTCGTTCCCGTCGACCTGCAGCCCCTCGAAACCGTACGCCTCGGCCTTCTCCGCGATGGTGTCGCTGGCGGTCTGGCGCTCCCGGGGCAGGCTGATCGCCCAGCCGTTGTTCTCGCAGAAGAAGACCGTCGGCGTATCGAACACGCCGGCGAAGTTCAGCCCCTCGTGGAAGTCGCCCTCGCTGGTCGCGCCGTCGCCGAAGTAACAGAGGACGCCGTGGTCGGCGTCGCGGTAGTTCGCGGCCATCCCGACGCCCGCCGCGTGGGGGATCTGCGTGGCGATGGGCACCGCCTGCGGGAACGTCGGGACGTCGTGGTCCGAGCGGAACTCGGCGTGGCCCCGCCGGAAGAGGAGGATGTCGCTCATCGGGACGCCGCGGGCGATCTGCATCGCGTTGGACCGGTAGGTCGGGAGGAGCCAGTCGTCGTCGGCCATCGCGTGGGCGGCCGCGACCTGCGACCCCTCCTGGCCCTCGAACGGCGGGTAGCCGCTCATCCAGCCGCGGCGTTGGAGCGCGAGCGCCCGCTCGTCGAACCGCCGCGCCCGTACCATGTCGCGGTAGATCGCCCGCGCGCCGTCCGCCGAGAGCGACGTCTCGTCGAACTCCCGCTCGCCGATGACTCGGTGCATGCGCGGCGACTCGGCCCCGCTCCCCAAAGCCGTTCCGATACGCCAAAGTCCGTCCGGCCCGAAACCCCGGTATGGTTTCGGTCTCCGCCGCCGTCGGGTTCGTCGTCCTCGTCGGCGTCCACACGCTCATCGCCGCGGTGGCGACGCGGTACTTCCGCGTCCAGTTGAAAACGCAGTGGGGGTCGGCCGCCTTCGCGTTGCTTCTGACGCCGCTGTTGCTCGTCGTCTCGACGCTCGTCCTCTCGGGCGTGCTGGGGATCGGCGGGAACCTCGGCGACCGGAACACCGCGGTGTTCGTCGTCATCCTCCTACCGCTGGTGCTCGGCTACGCCATCGACATGTTCTGGCTGCCCGCCCCGGAGGAGATCGAACTGCCCGACACCGCCGAGAACTGACCGCGGCCGGGAGTTATCGCCGCTCTAGCGCCGTCTCGACGGCGTCCTCGGCGGCCGCCACGACGTGTTCCGGCGAGCGCGTCGCGTCCACCCGGACGAACCGCCCGGGGTCGCGTTCGATCAGCGTCTCGTAGTTGTCCTGCACGCCGGCGAGGTACTCCGCCCGCTCGAACTTGTTCGCGCCGGCGCTGCGCTCGGCGGCGGTGTGGGGGTCGAGGTCGAGGTAGATGGTCAGGTCGGGGTCGACGGTGAAGGGCTGGTGGATCCCCCGGACGTACTCCATCGGCCGCTTTACCTCGCCCTCCAGCGACGCCCCCTGGTAGGCATACCGCGAGTCCGAGTAGCGGTCGGAGATGACGAGGTCCCCCCGGGCCAGCGCCGGCCGGACGACGTCGGCCAGGTGGGCGGCGTGGTCGGCCGTGTAGAGGAACAGTTCCGCGAGGGGGTCGGCGTCGTCGTCCGCGAGCGACCGGTCGACCGCCTCGCCGTACCAGCTGTCGGTCGGTTCGCGGGTGAACGTCGCGTCGGGGTAGGCGTCCCGGAGCGCCTCCGCCACCGTGGTCTTGCCGCTCCCGTCCAACCCCTCCAGGGTCACGAGCATAGCGGGGGTTCCGGCCGCTCGCATATCAGTCGTCCGGGTTCGGGCGTCGACCCCGCCACGGCCCGCGACCGGCCGTCCCGCCGCCCCGGTAGCTTTAGGCCGATTCGGAACTACTTCGAAGTATGAGAGTTCTGGTCACCGGCGGAACGGGGTTCATCGGGGAGCGACTGTGCGGCGAACTCGCCGACCGCGGCCACGACGTCACCGCGCTCGCCCGGAACCCCGAGGACGGCGACCTGCCCGCCGACATCGACCGGGCGACGGGCGACGTGACGGCGTACGACTCCATCGAGGCGGCGTTCGAGGGACAGGACGCCGTCGTCAACCTCGTCGCGCTGTCGCCGCTGTTCAAGCCCAAGGGCGGCGCGACCCACGAGAGCGTCCACCTCGGCGGGACCGAGAACGTCGTCCGGGCCGCCGAGGAACACGGTGTCGGCCGGATCGTCCAGATGAGCGCGCTCGGCGCGGACGCCGACGGGCCGACGGCGTACATCCGCACGAAGGGGCAGGCCGAGTCCGTCGTCCGGGAGTCGGACCTGGAGTGGACGATCGTCCGCCCCTCGGTCGTGTTCGGGGAGGGCGGCGAGTTCGTCTCCTTCACGAAGAAGCTCACCCCACCCGTGCTCGCCCCGCTGCCCGGCGGCGGGAAGACGCGCTTCCAGCCGATCTGGGTCGGCGACCTCGTGCCGATGCTGGCCGACTGCGTCGAGGACGACGACCACGTCGGCGAGACCTACGAGATAGGCGGGCCGGAGGTGCTGACGCTCGCGCAGGTCGCAAAGCGCGCGCGCCGCGCCGCCGGGCACTCCGTGACGGTCGTCCCGGTGCCGATGGCGCTGGCCGGCGTCGGCCTGAAGGTCGCTGGGGCGATCCCCGGGTTCCCCATGGGCGCGGACCAGTACCGGTCGCTCAAGTTCGACAACACCACGGCGTCGAACGACGTCGACGCGTTCGGGCGGTCCGAGGACGAGTTGACGACGCTGTCGGCGTACCTCGGGGTCGACATGTAATCGCGTTATACGGAACCTTAAAGTTGTCTAGAATGCTGACGTTACCGCGGCGATTCGGCCGGTAATACCACCTTATTTCCCGCTCCCGTCGGGCGGTTTAGTTGATTTCTACCGCGGTCGGAGAGGTTTGCACCATCACAAAGCTTATATTCGTCATCGCTCTGTTTTCAGTCCAACGGAGCCCCGTGTACAAAGCATGAAACTGGCGATGATCGGATTCGGACAGGCTGGTGGGAAAATCGTCGACAAGTTCCTGGAGTACGACGAGCGTTCGGGCAGTGGGATCGTCCGCTCGGCCGTCGCGGTAAACACCGCGAAGGCGGATCTGATGGGACTGGAGCGGATCCCGGAGGATCAGCGCGTACTCATCGGGCAGTCGCGAGTCAAGGGCCACGGCGTCGGCGCCGACAACGAGCTCGGTGCCGAAGTGGCCGAGGAGGACATCGACGAGGTACAGGGCGCGATAGACAACATTCCGGTTCACGAAGTCGACGCGTTCCTCATCATCGCCGGGATGGGTGGGGGGACCGGCAGCGGCGGCGCGCCGGTGCTGGCAAAGCACCTGAAGCGCATCTACACCGAGCCCGTCTACGGGCTCGGCGTGCTGCCGGGCAGCGACGAGGGGGGCATCTACACGCTGAACGCCGCCCGCTCGTTCCAGACGTTCGTCCGGGAGGTCGACAACCTCCTCGTCTTCGACAACGACGCCTGGCGGAAGGCGGGCGAGTCCGTCGAGGGCGGCTACGAGGAGATAAACGACGAGATCGTCAAGCGCTTCGGCATCCTCTTTGGCGCCGGCGAGGTCGGCGAGGGCGACGAGGTCGCCGAGAGCGTCGTCGACTCCAGCGAGATCATCAACACCCTCTCGGGCGGCGGGGTCTCCACGGTCGGCTACGCCCGCGAGGAGGTCGAGACCCAGGACGACGGCGGGCTCCTCTCCCGCTTTACCGGCGGCGAGGACGACGGGATCGACACCGCACACACCACGAACCGCATCACCAGCCTCGTCCGCAAGGCCGCGCTGGGTCGGCTGACGCTGCCCTGTGAGATCGAGGGTACCGAGCGCGCGCTCCTCGTGATGAGCGGCCCGCCCCAGCATCTCAACCGGAAAGGGATAGAGCGCGGGCGGAAGTGGCTCGAAGAGCAGACCGGCTCGATGGAGGTCCGCGGCGGCGACTACCCCGTCCCCGCCTCGAACTTCGTCGCCAGCGTCATCCTGCTGTCCGGCGTCAACGACGTGCCCCGGATCAAGGAGCTCCAGCAGGTCGCCATCGAGGCCCAGGACAACATCGAGGAGATACGCGAGGAAAGCGAAGATAACTTAGAGAGCTTGGTCGAAGATGACGAAGATGAACTCGAACCGCTGTTCTAAGCTCGCGACACTGCTCGTCGTCGCCCTGGTCGCCCTCGCCGCGGTCCCGCCAGCCGCGGCCGTGGCGACCGTCGAGGCCGACGGCGCGCCCGGCGACGCGGAAGTCGGCGAGGAGGTATCGACTACCTACACGTTCACCGACCTCTACGCGGACGACACGCCCCGACAGTGGACGCTCCGCGGCGAGACCAACCTGACCAACGCTACCTGGACCGTCACCGCATACGACAACGCGGGCGACCAGGTGGGACAGACCCAGAGCTACGGGGGTAGCTCCTTCGAGTACGACGTGGTCGCCGACGACGACGTGGCCGAACTCGAAGTGACGCTCACCGGCACCGTCCCCGAGGTCGAGAACTACACGTACGACCCCCAGCAGTCGTTCCGCCTGACGGAGTTCACGGAGGTCCGCGATGGCGGCGGCACGACCGAGATCGATAGCTGGGAGACGAACCACTACACGACCGCGAGCAGCGATGCCCGCGAGGCGCTCGACAGCGCCCGTCAGGCGATCGACGACGCCGACGAGAGCGGCGCGGACGTCACCGAGGCCGAGAGCTCCTTCCGGAACGCCCGGCAGGCCTACGAGTCCGGCGAGTTCGACCTCGCGACGAACCTCGCCGAGGAGGCCGAGAGCAAGGCGACCAACGCCCAGGAGTCGACCGAACAGACGGAGCAGCGCAACACGATGCTCCTCTACGGCGGCATCGGGCTGGTCGCGCTCGTGCTGATCGGCGGCGCGGTGTACTGGTACCGCCAGCAGGGCGACGACTACGACAAGCTGGGCTGACGCCCCCTTTTTCCCTCCGCACACCGAACTCACAGCGATGCGCACCGTCGTCCCGTACGCCGACGAGCAGCCGAAGACCCGCCTGAGCGACGTCCTCGCGCCCGAGGAACGCCGGGCGTTCGCCCGCGCGATGCTCGACGACGTGCTGGCGGCGGTCCGCGCGGCGGGCGGCGAGCCGACGGTGCTTTCGACGGGGACGCTCGACGTCGACGCGCCGGTGACCGTCGACGAGCGGGCGCTCTCGCCGGCGGTCAACGCCGCCCTCGACGACGCCGCGGGCCCCGTCGCGGTCGTCATGGCCGACCTGGCGCTGGCCACCGGCGACGCCGTCGAACGGCTGTACGCCGCCGAGGCCGACGTGGCTATCGCGCCGGGCCTCGGCGGCGGGACGAACGCGCTGGCCGTCCGCCACAGCGGGTTCCGGGTCGACTACCACGGCGTCTCCGTCCGCGACCACCGCGAGCGGGCCCGCACGGTCGGCGCGAGCGTCGCCGCCGTCGACTCGTTCCGGCTGGCGACCGACGTGGACGAGCGCGCGGACCTCGCGGAGGTGTTGCTCCACGGCGCGGGCGCGGCGCGGGACTGGCTCGTCGACGCCGGCTTCGAGGTGGTCGCCGACGGCGGCCGCGTCGGCGTGCGCCGGTGACGGCGACGCGACCGCGGCCAGCGACCGACTGCCGGGACTGGTACCCTTTTGGGGCTGGGAGAGAGACGGGGGAACGATGATCCCGGGGGCAGACGAGTACGGCATCGACCTCACGATAGCCGACGGCGCGGTCGAGGAACTGCTCGACGTGACCCCCGACGACGTGTCGCCGGCGGGCGAACTCTCCTTCGCGCGGAACGTCTTCGTGCCGCTGACGACCGCCTGCCGCTACACCTGCACGTACTGCACCTACTTCGACCCGCCGGGCGAGGCGACGCTGATGTCCCCCGAGGAGGTCCGTGACGTGTGCCGGACCGGCGCGGACGCGGGCTGTACGGAGGCGCTGTTTACGTTCGGCGACGACCCGGACGACCGCTACGAGGCGGTCCACGCGCAACTGGACGAGTGGGGCCACGACTCGATCCACGACTACCTCCGGCGCGTCTGTGGGATCGCGCTGGAGGAGGGCCTGCTCCCCCACGCCAACCCGGGCGACCAGACCCGCGAGGAGATGGCCCGCGTCGCGGACCTGAACGCCAGCATGGGGGTGATGCTGGAGACGACCGCCGACGTGGGGGCCCACGCCGGCCCGCGGGCGAAGAACCCGGGCCAGCGGCTCAACACCATCCGCAACGCGGGCGAACTCGGCGTCCCGTTCACGACGGGCATCCTGATCGGCATCGGCGACGACTGGGCCGACCGCGCGGAGAGCCTGCTCGCGATCCGCGAGATGCACGGGCGGTACGGCCACGTCCAGGAGGTGATCGTCCAGCCGGTCGCCGAGAACGAGCGGTGGCGCGGGCCGACGCCCTCGGTCGACGACCTCCGGCGCGCGGTGGCGATGGCGCGGTACTGCCTGCCCGACTCGGTGTCCGTGCAGGTGCCGCCGAACCTCGCGCCGGCCCGCGAGGTGGTCGACTGCGGCATCGACGACCTTGGCGGCGTCTCGCCGGTGACCGACGACCACATCAACCCGGACTACGCGTGGCCCGCGCTGCGCGAACTGCGGGACATCGCCGACGGCGCGGGCGTCCCGCTCCGCGAGCGCCTGCCGGTGTACGAGCGGTACCTGCCGGGGGACCTGCGCCCGGCGGGGTTCGACGGCGACCCCGCGCCCGGCGACTGGCTGAGCGACCGGGTCCGGGCGGCGCTGACCGCCGGCGACGGGGCGGGCGAGCGGTACCGCGCGGTGCTGCGCGGCGAGTCGCTCGCGGCGGACTGAGGGGCGGTACTTAAATCCACCCCGCATCGACGGCAGATCGGCTACGCCTCCCCGGCGCGAACGAACGGCCGATGACAGCCACGACGCTCCCGGAGACGTTCGCCCGGGAACTGAGCCTCGGGACGGGACCGGTCGGCGGGGCCGTCGCCGGCCTGCTCGGCGCGGCGGTGGTCTCGCTGATACTGCTGACCAACGCCGCCGTCGCGGGGCCGTGGGCCAAGCGGAAGGTGCTGGCCGACATCTGGGGGAAGAAAGGCCCCGACCGGATGGGTCCGTTCGGGGTGTTGATCATCGTCGCCGACGTCGTTCGGCTGTTGTCGAAGGAACTCATCGTCCCGGAGGGCGTCGACCGCCCCGCGTACGACGTCGCTCCGCTCCTCGTGACGTTCTCGGCCCTCTTCGGCTTCGCCGTCATCCCCATGGGCAGCGGGATACAGGTCGCCGACCCCGCGACCGGCGTCGTCTTCGCCTTCGCCGCGGCGTCGCTGGCGACGCTGGGAATGACGATGGCCGGCTACGCCTCGAACAACAAGTTCTCGCTCATCGGCGCGCTGCGCGCCGTCGCCCAGAACATCGCCTACGAGATCCCGCTGGTCGTCACGGCCGCCTCCGTCGTCCTGCTCGCGGGCACGATGCGGACGAGCGAGATCGTCGCCGCCCAGCAGGGGACGCTCGTCTCGGTCGCCGGCGTCGGCCTGCCGTCGTGGTACGCCTTCGTCAACCCGTTCGCGTTCGCGCTGTTCGTGGTGGCGAACTTGGCGGAGGTCGGCCGGAACCCGTTCGACACGCCGGAAGCGCCGACGGAGATCGTCGCCGGCTTCCAGACGGAGTACTCGTCGGTGTACTTCGTGTTGCTGTACCTCGGCGAGTTCCTGCACATCTTCCTCGGCGGCGGGCTGATCGCCACGCTGTTTCTCGGCGGCCCGGCCGGCCCGGTGCTGCCGGGGATCGTCTGGTTCCTGATCAAGATGTGGGCGGTGTTCCTGTTCACGCAGTGGGCGCGGTCGGCGATGCCCCGCCTCCGAATCGACCAGCTCATCAGCGTCGGCTGGAAGGGGCTGCTGGTGCTGTCGTTCGTCAACCTCGTGCTGACGGCGCTCGTCCTGCCGTTCATCGTGTAGTCCGGCGGCCGGGACCGGACGACGCCCCTACGGCGTCGGCCGCGGGTCGTCGCTCGCGCCGGACCGGACGAACCGCGAGAAGACGCGGGACTCGATCTTGCGCAGGTGCTCGCCGACGGTGCTGGGCGAGGCGTCGACGCGCTCGGCGATCGCCTCGTGGGTCGCCTCCCGCGGGTTCTCGTAGTAGCCCAGCCGGACGGCCGCCTCCAGCACCTCCTGCTGGCGCGCGGTGAGCGTCCCGAACAGCTCGTCGACCTGCGGCGGGCGGTCGCCCGTCTCCAGCACCGTCACCGACAGCTGGTCGCTGTCGGTCATCACGGCGTCGGCGAACGCGCCCTCGTCGCCCACCAGCGTCATGTCGTAGGAGCCGTCCTCCGCGACGTCGATGGGCATCTCCAGGATCAGTTCCGAGTCGCGCTGGTGTTCCATCATCCGGCGGGTGAGGTCGGTCGGCCGGTAGTGCGTGTACGAGTACCACCAGCCGTCCGCGCCCGTGACGGCGTAGTCGATGACGCGGGGCGAGGCGTCGAGGATCGCCTCGTACCGCTTCAGGTCGCCGCGCGCCTCGGCGAGCATCACGCCCGTCCCGTCGGAGAGCAGTTCGGTTCGGTGGATCGCGCCCCGCGTCACCGACGGCTCCTCGGAGAGCGCCTCCCCGATCGGGTGAAAGCCCGTCCCCTCGGTCGGCGTGACCCGGACCGTCACGTACCGCATGCGCGTAGGGATCCACCCGCCCTGTCAAATAGCTATGGGGATCGGGACGGGGTGGGTCCGGCCGCGGCAGTCAGTCGTCGGCGACGCGCGTCTCGCGCCGGAGCATCGGCGTCCCGTCGGCCTTCGGGCCGAGTTCGGGGCCGTGCGGGCGGTCGTCGACGTTTAGGACCCGGCGCTGCCGGTAGTCGGTGGAGCGCTCGACGGGCGTACGGCCGATGGCGGTTATCATGTCGACGTACTCGTCGAACGAGCGGTACTCGCCGTAGTCGCCGCCGGCGCGCTTGGTGATCTCCTCGGAGAGGATGGTGCCCATGAAGTCGTCCGCGCCGCAGTTGAGCAGCTTCAGCCCCTGCGCGTCGCCGTGTTTCACCCACGACGACTGGACGTGGTCGACGTTGTCGAGGAACAGCCGCGAGACGGCGACCATCAGTTCGTCCTCGGCGTCGCTCGCCCCCGAGTCGACCATGCCGTACTCGTACAGCGGCGTGTTCTCGTGGACGAACGAGAGCGGGACGAACTCGGTGATCGCGTCCGTGCGGTCCTGCAGGTCGCGGATCCGGTCGAGATGCCGGACGCGGTGCATCTCGTTTTCGACGTGGCCGTACATGATCGTCGACGTGGTGTCGAGGCCGACGTCGGCGGCGGCCTCCATCGCTTCGAGCCACTCGTCGGTGCCGATCTTGCCGGGGCAGATGACGTCGCGGACCTCGTCGACGAGTATCTCCGCGGCGGTGCCGGGAACGCTGTCGAGGCCGGCGTCCTTGAGGCGGCCGTACACCTCCTCGTAGGACCAGTCGGTGCCCCGGCGGGCATGGTAGGCCTCCTCGGGCGTCATCGAGTGGAGGTGGACGCCGTCGACACTCATCGCGTCCATCTGCTCGCAGTAGGTCCCGGGGTCGGTCTCGTAGCGCTCGGGCGGCTTGTAGTTCAGGTCACCGCGGTCGCTGGCTTCGAGGATCTCCAGGTGTTCGTCGTCGAGGGCGAACCCGGGGTGGAGGCCGGAGACGGAGGTGACCTCGTAGATCCCCATCTCGACGGCGTCCCGGACGATTTCGCGGGACTCGGCTGGCGTCTTCGTGAAGCCGGCGTGGGCCTCGTCGCTGTCGGCCTCGAAGTTCTCGGCGGTGTTCTTGAAGTTGCAGAACAGACAGCCCGTGTTGCACGCCGTCGTCACGTTGTTGTTGAGGTTGGCGACGAACGTCACCTCGTCGCCGACCTCCTCGGCCCGGCGGCGGTCGGCGAGTTCCAGCACCCGCTCCTTGCGCTCGTGGTCGATGCCGTCGGCGTCGGTCCCCGTCGTCATGAGTTCGACGCCGTCGGCGACGGTCAGCCGCTCGCCGTCGCGGGCCTTCGCCAGCGCGTTCTCGAACGACTGGTCGGTCTCGGGGCGGTGCTCGAACCGGATCGCCTCGCCGCTCCCCGGTCCGGTCGTGGCCGCGTCGGTCATGTCCACTCTCTTACGCCGGGCCGTGAAAAGGGTGGGGGTCCCGGCGGGGCGGCGTCAGACGGCCTCGCCGGTGAGCGCGCGCTCCACGTCGGCGTCGCTCATCTCCATGGCGTCGGCGACGCGCTCCAGCAGTTCCACCTCCTCGGCGTCGACCTCGTCGTCGGCCGCCGCGACGACGGCCGCGAACCGGAGCGCCTGCTCCTTGCCGGCGGGGGTGAGCAGGTCGCCCAGTCCCCGCGCGACCCGGACGGCGTTGGTGACGGAGTCGGCGCTCTCGCGGATGCGGTCCTCTATCTCGTCGGTCGGGCAGTCCGGGTACAGCTCCGCCGTCGCGTCCCGGATCGCCGTCGCCTCGGCGGTCGTCGCCTCGCCGTCCGTCAGCATCGTCGCACAGCCGATCCGGATCAGCGCGCGCATGTGTAGCTCCCCGGTCCCCTGCCCCGAGGGGTCGAACGCGTCCGCGTCCGGCAGGAAGTCGTAGTCGATCCCGGCGTCGTTCAGCGCCTCCGCGAGCGCGCTCGTCGGGCCGCGGTTGTACAGCGAGCGGCCGAGCGCGTACAGCGTCGCGAACGGCGTCAACACGATGGCGGAGATGCTCCACCAGCCGGTGAGGAGGTTCTTGCCCGCGATCCCCCACAGCCGCCGGCGGTTGCAGGCGTGACAGCCGAGGAGCCGGACCGTCGTGATCCGGTAGGCGAGCAGGAAGCCGGTGACGCGGTACCCCTTCGCCAGTTCCTCGATCGGCCGCTCGCCGCAGTGCTGGCAGGCGATGTCGACGGCCACGGCGTCGTCCGGAACGGTCGCCCGCCGGGCGGCGTCACCCTCCTCCGAGGTGGCCGCCGTCGGCTCCGCGCCGGGCGCCTGCGCGGGCGTCGCCGGGCCGGTCACCCCGACGAGCGACGCCCCGCAGTGCGGGCAGGCGTCGTCGCTCGGGTCGACCTCGCGGTCGCAGTCCGGACAGACCGCGTCGTCGACCGCCGCCGCCTCGGCGAACCCGAACAGCGACCGGACCCGCCGGGGGAGCAGCGGCGGGATCGTATCGCTCCGCTCGACCAGCAGCGGCTGGGCGAACAGCCCCATCAGCCCCAGCGAGAACACGGAGGCGGCCGCGTAGTACGGCGGGAAAAGCGACGACCCGTCGGCGACGAGGAGCGCGAGGGCGTACACCGGGAGGGTGCTCCCGACGACGGCTGTGGCGGCGACGAGCGTCGCCCGCCGGTACCGCGCGACGGCGGCGGCGAACCCCGCGGCGAGCGCCGCCATCACGCCGAACGCGACGAGGCTCTCCCCGGCGATGCGACCGAGCGCCAGTCCGGCGGCGAGCGCGGCGAGGAAGTCGACACCCCGCGGCCGGACGTACCGAACGGCGACGCCGGCCGTCGCGCCCGCCGCGCCGAGGCCGCCGACCAGGACCGGCGACCCGAGCGGGTAGCCGACCGCGACGCCGGCGACCCCGCCGGCGACGAGCGCCACGACCGTCGGATACCGCTGGTGGAGCCAGTAGCCGCCGAACGGCACCGCGAACGTCGCCGCCAGCAACAGCGGCGTCGTCACCAGCGACAGGAGCGTCCCGACGAGGTCGAGCAGTGCTACCATTCTTTCCCACCCGGGTTTCGACCGACGGCGGGGCCGTCTTCGACCGTCATTTACGGACGACAACTGAGCTACATGACTTAAATTTTGACAGTCTCGTCGGGCAGATTTCCATGTTCCAAGCGGCCGGACGGGCGAAACTGCTAACCCTTTTCTACTGTGCGCGGCGACACCAACCATGGAGCAGGTGGTCGACGCGTGACCAGCGTCAAGGAGTTCCGCATCGAGGCGGCGGCGACCGAGGACGAACTGGGCCGGGGGTCGTTCCTGTTCACGGACGACTACTCCGTGTTCGACTGGGGGAAGATGCCAGACGAGATCCCCGACAAGGGCGCGAGCCTCTGCTCGATGGGGGCGTACAACTTCGAACTGCTGGAGGACGCCGGCGTCCCGACGCACTACCGCGGCGTCGTCCCCGCCGGCGGCGGCGACCCCGTGGCGCTCGCGGAGGCGACCGTCCCGCCCCGCGAGATGGCGATCGACCTGACGCAGGTGCCGGACCTGCCCCACGAGGGCCGGGATTACGACTACGACGCGTACCACGACGCCGCGGGGGAGAACTACCTCGTCCCGCTGGAGATAGTGTTCCGCAACCGCGTCCCCGTCGGCTCCAGCCTGCGCCGGCGGACGGACCCGGCGGACCACGGCCTCAACTTCGACGAGTGGCCCGACGAAGCGGTCGACCTGGACGACGCGATAGTCGAGTTCTCCACGAAGTACGAGGAGGGCGACCGCTACCTCGACCGCGCCGAGGCCGACCGCATCGCCGGCGCGGCGTCTGTCGACGACCTCGAAGCGGTCGCCCGCGAGGTCAACCGCGTCGTCACCGAGCGCGCGGACGAGGCGGGGCTGACCCACGAGGACGGGAAGATCGAGTGTCTGTACTTCGACGGCGAGATCCGAGTCGGGGACGTGGTCGGCACGTTCGACGAGAACCGCTTCAGCTACGAGGGCACCCAGATATCGAAGGAGGTCATCCGCCAGTACCACAAACGTACCCAGCCGGAGTGGGTCGAGGCCGTCAAGGCCGCGAAGGAGGAGGCCGAGCGCCGCGACGTGGCCGACTGGCGGTCGCTGTGTGACGTCCGCCCCGAACCACTCGACGACGACGTGGTCGACGTCGCCCGCGACCTCTACGCCGCCGGCGCGAACGCCTACGTCGGCCGCGAACTGTTCGACGCGCCGCCGCTCGATTCGGCGATCGGCGCGGTTCGCCGGCTCTGACTCCCGCGAGCGACGGCGTTCGGGTTTCTGCGCGAAAGGTGCCATTGAAGTGGCGCGCTTTCCTCAGTTCGTGCAAATGGTCGACCCAACGTCGGACCTCGGCGAGGACGTCAGCGAGGCTGACGCGCCGAACTGCGAGAACTGCGGCGACCCGATCGTCGGAACCCCCAACCACCGCGTCCACACGTCCGTCGAGGACGGGACAGCCAAACACCGACACTTCTGTAGCGACGCCTGCCTGGCCGAGTGGCGCGAGTAGCGACGCGGCACGTTAACCGCTTCGCCACTCCGGGAGCTACGTACTTTGACCGGAAGTCGAAGCCGTGGAGTGCAACGCGTCGCCGTTCAGTCGTCGGCTACTCCGCCGACGACCGCAGGCTCGGCATGAAACCCTCGCCCGATCAGTCGTCGGCGGATTCCTCCGCCGACTCCCCCTCCGCCACCGCCTGCCCGATGCCGTCGAGCGGCCGGTCGGGGTTGGCGTCGGCGGCGGCCTGCGAGAGGCCGAGTTGATAGTCGCCCGAGTCCGCGCCGTCGCGGAGGCTCGTGCGGCCGCGGTGGGCGGCCACGGCGTCGTTGAGGTGAAGCTTGACGGCCTCCAGCAGCGCCTCGGCTTCGAGCGGCTGGCCGCGCCGGCGAAGCTCGTCGACGGTCGCGTCGTCGGGCACGTCGAACGCGCGCTGGGTGATGATCGGCCCCTGGTCCAGGTCCGTCGTCACGTAGTGGGCGGTGACGCCTGCGATACGGACGCCCTCCTCCTTGGCCTGCCGGTAGGCCTTCGCGCCGGGGAACGCCGGGAGCAGGCTCGGGTGGATGTTGATGATGCGGTCCTCGTAGCGGAACACGACGTTCGGGCTGAGGATGCGCATGTACCGCGCCAGCACGACCAGGTCGGCGTCGTACTCCGCGAGGAGGTCGAGCAGTTCGTCCTCGTCGGGCTGGCCGCCGTCGTCGCCGACGTCGTGGAACGGGACGCCGTACTGCTCGGCCAGCGGTTCGAGGTCGTCGTGGTTGCCGATGACGACGCCGATCTCCGCGCCGAGTTCGTCGTTGGCCCACGCCTCGAACAGCGCCTCCAGGCAGTGGGACTCCTTCGTGACGAGGACGGCGATCCGCTGGGTCTCGCGCTCGGTCGGGAACCGCACCTGCACGTCGACGCCCAGGTCGTCGCCCAGGTCGTGGAGGTCCCGCCGGAGCGTCGACTCGGTACACACCATGTCGGTCGTGTCGACCGACATCGTCATGCGGAACAGGCCCTCCCGGACGGCCTGGTCCAGGTCCTCGATGTTGATTCCGCGCTCGAACAGGAGGGAGGTGACCTGCGCGATCAGTCCGGTGTCGTCGTCTCCGATCACCGTGATCTCGGTCAGGTCGGTCGTCATCGTCGCCACCTCCGCTCGCTGTCGCTCGGAGTCATCGGCCACGTCTCGGCCGTGCGCGGCCAAAAGCCTTCGTTTCCGCGCCACACCTGCGTGTACACGGACGTGCATAGCGGCTGCGAGTCACAAGAGTTTTTGAACACGAACGCGCAGCCTCCGGTGATGACCGCCTACACCGCGACCGTCACCGTGCGGCTCAAGCGCGGCGTGCTCGACCCCGAGGCCGAGACGACCCAGCAGGCCCTGGAGCGCCTCGGGTTCGAACTGGAGGACCTCCGGTCGGCCGACCGGTTCGAGATCGACGTCGACGCCGAGTCGGCCGACGCGGCCGCCGAGCGCGCCGACGAGATGGCAGAACGCCTGCTGGCGAACCCGACCATCCACGACTACGACGTGGCGGTCGACGAGCGATAGATGACGGTCGCCACCACGACGCCGACGCTCGACTCCCACACGGGGTGGTCCCTGTGACCGTCGCCGTCGTCCGGTTCGGCGGGTCGAACTGCGACCGCGACGCCGAGCGCGCGCTCGCCCACCTCGGGATCGACGCCCAGATCGTCTGGCACGAGGACGGCCTCCCCGACGGGACGACGGGCGTCGTCCTCCCCGGCGGGTTCTCCTACGGCGACTACCTCCGGGCCGGCGCGATGGCCGCCCGGTCGCCGATCGTCGACGAGGTCCGCGAGGCCGCCGCCGACGGCGTCCCCGTGCTCGGGGTCTGCAACGGCGCGCAGATCGGCTGCGAGTCCGGCCTCACCGAGGGGGCGTTCACCACGAACCGGAGCGCGCGGTTCCAGTGCGAACACGTCCACCTCCGGGTCGAGAACGCCGACACGCCCTGGACCGCCGCCTACGAGCAGGGCGAGGTGATCGAGGTGCCCATCGCCCACGGCGAGGGCCGCTACGAGGCCAACGACGTGCGCCTGACGGAACTGGAGATGGAGGACCGGATCCTCTTCCGGTACTGCGACGCCGACGGCGAGGTGACGGATGCGGCGAACCCCAACGGCTCGAAACACGCCGTCGCCGGAGTGCTCGGCGAACGCGACTCGGTCGCCGTGTTGATGCCCCACCCCGAGCGGGCGACGCTCCCGGACGTGGGCGGCACCGACGGGCAGGGGATCCTCCGCGGGTTCGAGCGCTCGCAGGCCTGAGCGCTGGCGCGGCGGTTCCCCGCCTTCAGCGCGTGAGCGGCATCGCGTAACTCGTCTCGCGGGCCAGCACTTCCTCCCAGGTCCGCTCGCAGTCACACGACACCTGCTCGAACACCGACGGGTCCTGCCGCAGGTCGAAGTCCTTGATGGCGCGCTGGACCCGGTCGTCGCACTCCCCGCAGTTGTGGGGCCCACGGTCGCTGCCGTGGCCGACGGGGTCCGAGACGACGATGGCGTCGGCGTCGGCGGTCGATTCGAGCACCTCGGCGACGCTCCAGAGCCACGGCGGCCGGTAGCCGTCCCGGAAGTACAGTTCGTCGACCATGGTGTAGCGCTGGACGTTACAGGGGTTCATCGAGACGGTGTGGGCGTACTCGGCGCATTTCCGGACGGACCGCTTCATGTCCTCGACGGCCTCGCGCTCGCTCAGGAACGGCGGCTTCATCAGCAGGTACGCCTTGATGCCCGCGCCCGCTGCGTCGGCCTCCTCGCTGGCGGCGACGAACTCGTCGAAGTCGAAGTACTTGTTCACGCAGTCGTGGCGCACGCGGTCGGTGCCGGTTTCGAGGCCGACCGCCACGTCCGTCTCCAGGCCGACGTCGGTGAAGTCGGTCAGTTTCCCGCGGTCGACGAAGTCGGGCAGGCTCTCGACGACGATGCGGTCCCGATCCGCGAACGTCTCGGCGATCGCCTGCCGGCTCTCGGCGGCGACCTCGCGCTCGTCGAGGAACGAGCCGCTGGTGTAGATCTTGATGAGGCCGCTCTCCGCGTCCGCGTTCTCGGCCTCGTGATCGAGACAGGCGTCTATCTGGTCCATCAGCGCGTCGTGGGTGACGCTCCCGCCGTCGACGGACTCGGCGACGTAGCCACACATCGTACAGCCCCCGGCCCGCGCCCAGCGGCAGCCGCCGGTGTTCAGGATGATCGTGAGGCTCTGGTAGACGCCGTCGGGCGTGTTGTCCTCGTCTATCCACACCCGCGTGGGCTCGTGCGGGTCGTAGGACGCCTCCTTCTCGGCGCGGATCCCGCGCATCACCTTGTTGTGGGCGTCCATCCCCTTCCCCTGCTCGTACACGTCGGGGCTCGGCTTGCTCATTGCCGGTCGGTAGCCGTCCGAGTGGTAAAGCGACTTCGTCTCGCGGGGCCGCCGGGGGCGGCTCCTGTGAAATCGTAGATACTTTGTCGGGAGCGCCTCCCCTTCGCGTATGGTCGACCCCGACAGGACCGACCCCGAGACGTACTACGACGACTACGGGGAGCGGGAGTGGGAGCGCCTCGACCGGGATTTCTTCCACCGGCTGGAGTGGGAGGGGACCGTCGAGCAACTGGAGACACACCTCCCGCCGGTCGACGACCCGGACGACCCGCCCCGGGTCGCGGACGTCGGCGGCGCGGCGGGCCGGTACAGCGTCTGGCTCGCCGAGCACGGGTACGACGTGACGCTGGTCGAGCCGAGCGGCGCGCAGCGCGACATCGCCCGCGAGAAACTGGCGGAGCGCGGCGTTTCCGACCGCGTCACCGTCCGCGACGGCGACGTGCGGGACCTGGAGGCGGCCGACGACGCCTTCGACGCGACGCTGTGTCTGGGCGGGCCGCTGTCGCACGTCCTCGACGCCGACGAGCGGCGGGAGGGCGCGAGCGAACTCCGCCGGGTGACGGTCCCGGACGGCCCGGTCTTCGCCTCCGTGATGGGGCTGCTCGGCGCGGTGATGATCACCGTCCAGTACGCCGGCCGGGTCGAGCCGGAGGTCGACGACCTCGCGCTGATGCCCGACCTCGTCCGGGAGCGCGACTACACCGCCGACCTCGCCGAGCGAAACGGGATGGAGCCGGTCATCTTCGACTGCCACTTCTTCCGGCGCGACGAGTTCGAGGAGTTGCTCGACGGGGCCGGGCTGGCGGTCGAGCGCGTCGCGGCGCTGGAGGGCGTCGCAGCGCTCCGCCGGTCACACTTCGAGGAACTCGACGACGACGCCCGCGACACGGTTCGGGCGCTGAACGACCTGTTGCGGACCGACGGGACGCTCGCGGACGTGTCGCCGCACATGCTGGCGGTCTGTCGGGCGTAGCCGGTCGCCGCCGCTCGCGGGCCGCCGGCCTACAGCGCGCGGAGGACCAGCAGCGCGAGCGCGACGCCGACGGCCGCGCCGACGCAGTTCGCCGCGGCGTCCGCCAGCGAGAACGTCCGGTAGGGCAGCGCCGCCTGAAGTAGTTCCATGCCGACGCCGTAGGCGACCGCCCCGGCCCCGGTCCGCGCGGCCAGCCGGACGTCGACCCGCACGTCCTCGACCAGCGCGAACGCCGTCGTCCCGGCCAGCCCCGCGTAAGCGATCCCGTGGAGCCACTTGTCGGCCCCGAGGAGGCCCAGCGGCCCCGAAATCGACAGGCTGCCGCCCGTCGGCACGAGGGATCCGACGGTCAGGACCGCCGCGACGGCGAGCGCGGCGGCGACCCGGTACCGCCGCGGCGGCAGGCGGCGGACCGTCGACCGGTCTATCTCCGTTCCCAGTTCCGTCTCCGCCATGTCCGGTGCCTCGGATCGACGGCCCGTAATCCCACCGGTCGGCGGCGACCCCCGCGTAACCGTATTCGGTTACGTCGGTATGCTAACGGCTAACGGGTTGCGGCCCGTATGTAACAATCGTACCTTACAATGACCGATATCGGAGGCTTCCACGACAGGGTCGCTCGGGTCGACCTGTCGGGGAGAGACGTACGTTACGAGGGCATCGACACCGAGGACGCGAAGAAGTACATCGGCGCGCGCGGGCTCGGGGTGAAGTACGTCTTCGAGCAGGGTCCGGACGTGGACCCGCTCGGCCCCGACAACCTGCTGGCGTTCATGAACGGGCCGCTGACGGGGACCCAGACGACGATGAGCGGGCGCATCGCCGTCTGTACGAAGTCGCCGCTGACGGGCACCGTCACGGACTCCCACCACGGCGGCTGGTCGGGCGCGCGACTGAAGTGGGCCGGCTTCGACGGCCTGCTGTTCGAGGGGCAGGCCGACGACCCCGTGTACGCCTACGTCGAGGACGGCGAGGTCGAACTCCGCGACGCCTCGGACCTGTGGGGCCAGGGCGTCCACGACACGCTCGACGACATCGAAGGGGAGGTAGAGGGCCAGTACGGCAAGAACCTCTCCGCGATGGCGATCGGCCAGGGCGGCGAGAACGGCGTCCGATTCGGCTGCATCATCAACGAGGACGACCGCGCGAGCGGCCGCGGCGGCACCGGCGCGGTGATGGGGTCGAAGAACCTCAAGGCCGTCGTCGTGAAATCCAGCACGAAGATGCCGAAGCCGGCCGACCCGGAGACGTTCCAGGAGGGCCACAAGCAGGCGATGCGGGCCATCCAGGAGTCCGACGTCACCGCGCCCAACGAGGGCGGCCTCTCGCAGTTCGGCACGAACGTGCTGATGAACATCACCGAGGAGATGGACGGCCTGCCGACCCGGAACGGCCGCTACACCTCCACCTCCTCGGAGGCCGAGGAGGACCCGGACGTGCCGAACATCGACTCGGAGAAGGTCTCCGGCGAGAACGTCCGCGAGAACATCCTCGTCGACGAGCCGACCTGCCACTCCTGTCCGGTCGCCTGCAAGAAGGAGGTCGAGGTCGACGTCCACCACAAGGGCGAGGAGATGAACGTCCGGATGGAGTCCTACGAGTACGAGTCCGCCTGGGCGCTCGGCCCGAACTCCATGACCGACGAGCGCGACAAGATCGCGGTGATGCTCGACCGGTGTAACGACCTCGGCGTCGACACCATCGAGATGGGCAACATCATGGCGATGGCGATGGAGGCCACCGAGAAGGGCTACCTCGACGACCTCGGCGACGGGATCGACTGGGGCGACTCCGAGACCATGATCGACATGATAGAGCGCGTCGCCCACCGCGAGGACGACCTCGCGGACCTGCTCTCGAAGGGCCAGCGCCGCATGGCCGAGGAGATCGGTGCCCACGACTGCCGCCTCGACGTGAAGGGGCAGGCGATCGCCGCCTACGACCCGCGCGCCATGAAGGGGATGGGGATCGGCTACGCCACCTCTAACCGCGGCGCGTGCCACCTGCGCGGCTACACGCCCGCCGCCGAGATCCTGGGCATCCCGGAGAAGGTCGACCCGTACGACTGGAAAGGCAAAGGCGAACTCTGTGCCACGTTCCAGGACATGCACGCCATCTCCGACTCCTTCGACATCTGCAAGTTCAACGCGTTCGCGGAGGGCGTCGAGGAGTACGTGCTCCAGTACAACGGGATGACCGGCCTCGACTACAGCGAGGACGAGCTACTGGAGGCCGGCGAGCGGATCTACAACCTCGAACGGTACTACAACAACCTCAACGGCTTCGACGGCGAGGACGACACGCTCCCGGACCGGTTCCTCGAGGACGGCATCCGCGGCCAGGGTGCAAGCGAGGGCCAGTACTGCGAACTCGACGAGATGAAGGCGGAGTACTACGAGGTCCGCGACTGGGAGGACGGCGTCGTGCCCGACGAGAAACTGGACGAACTCGGCATCGAACTCGGCCCCGGCACCGGCGTGAGCAGCGGCGGGGCGGCGGCCCCGTCCGACGACTGATCGGTCGAGGGGCCTGCCCGAGACTGCGGTCTCGGACGGGAAGAGCGACGACTGAGGGGTATCGAGTGGGTCGATAGACCCCGAGATACCGCAGTCTCGCTTGGATAGTCGACGACTGAGCGGGAAGAACGACGCGGGCCGGTTTTTCATTCCTCGGACGACGTGCCGACCACGACCGCCGACCGTATCTCCAGCGCCGAGTCCATCGCGGCCTCGCGGTCGGTCTTCCGGCCGATCCGCCGGACCTGTTCGGCGTGTGCCCGGGCGAGTGCGTCGCGCTCGCGGCGGTGGAGGTCGAGTTCCTCGCCCACCCGCTCCCAGTGGTCGGCGTCGGCGAGGAACGCCGCGCGGTCGTCGTCCTCGTGGACGCACTCGTACCGCCGGCGGTACTCGTCGATGCGCGGGCCGAGGTCGGCCTGCACCCGGTCGACCAGCGCCGGCAGCCGCTCGGGCGCGACGCTGGCTTTCGCGCCCGCCATCAGCAACACCTCGCCGTCGAGCGGGTCGCCCGACGCGTCGCTCCCGCTCATCCCCCGGCGCGCATCGCCTTCTGCGCGAACCGTTCGACCAGCGAGTCGAGCGTCCCGTCGTCGCCCTCGAACTCGACGGTCACCTCGGTCAGCGACAGCGACGGCCCGATCGCGACCTTCTCGGCCGACAGCGTGGCGCGCCAGCCGTCGCCCTCGACGGCGCCGTCGTCGACCCGCTCGCCGCCGAGGTTCTCCAGATATCGGACCGCGAGGCGCTCGGAGATGCCGCGGAACGACCGGGTGCGGCGGTCGGTTCCCCCGCCGGCGACGGGCGGGAAGATCGAAAGCGCGTCGCCGTCCTCCAGCGCCGTCTCGGTCCCCTCCAGGTGGATCACCTCCCGGCCGTTCTTGAGGATGCTCAACTGCGGCCGGATCTCGCCGTCTGCGAGCAGCTGGCCGTCCAGGCCGTCGTACGTCGCTTCGAGGTCGGCGAGCACCGTCCCGACCGTCGTCGGCCCGTCGTCGTAGGTCAGGTCGACCTCCTTCCGGCCGACCGCGTCCCGGAAGGTGGCGAAGGTCCGCAACTCGATCTCCATGTGGTAGCACAGTAGGGCGGCCGCGGCTTAAACCTCCGCCGCGGCGGCCGCGGGTCGCGCGTGGCGACCGGGGCGGGCGGCGCTGGCGGCCGGGTCAGGTGTCGCCGAGCCGGATGCCGTCCTCCACGAGGCGGGCGTTGCGCTCGCGGTCCAGTTCGGCCGCCACGTCGTCGTGTTCGTACACCTGTTCTATCAGGTCGGCGTAGAGGTTGCGCCAGGCGATGGCGTAAATGGGGGATTGGCCCCAGGCGCGCAGTTCCGGCACGAACTCGTCGAACCGCTCCGCGCGGGTCTCGAAGCGCTCGACGGCGTCGGCGACGTAGGTCGCCGCCTCGCGGTCGTCCTCGGCGGCCGCGAGCGCCCGGTTGATCCGGTCCTCCCAGCCCTCGACGGCGCGTCGCATGTCCTGACCGGCCGACTCGCCGTCGGCGGGCAGCGATTCGAGGATGGGTTTCGGCACCGAGAGCGTCAGTTCGTCCATACGCCACGGTCGGTCCCGGCGACCAAAAACCCCGCCGTCGCCGCGGGGCCGTGCGGACGCCGGACCGCCACCCGTGACGGGACCGTTTCGGCGGCTAGGCCGGGCTTTCGGCGTCCGTCGCCGCGTAAGCCCGGCTTATCTCCCCCCGGGGGCCGCGGAGTAGCGTCAGCGTGCCTACGTGTAATCCGGTCTGTACTCCGGGGGCGGCGGTCGCCGGCGAACGGAACGGTACGGAACGGTATCGGAGGTTTATGCCCCAAATGGGAGTACGAACTGGTGACGTGAAACCCACAGAAGACGCGACGATAGGCCGTCAGCGCGAGCGGGATCGGAAGCGCGTACCGGACTCGGACGCCGAGACCGACCGGCTGCGGCGCGCGATGACGCGCCGCGACCGGCCCAGCGCCCCGGACGAGCCGGCGGCAGTCCCCGACGCGCCGGACCTCCCGTCCGGGTGGACCCGGCGACGGAACGGGGACGACGAGATCACCTTCGTCCGCGAGGGCGGCGAGCTACGGCTGTCGGCGACGCGCGAGAACGGCGCGTGGCACCTGTCCGGTCGCCAGCGCACCGGGGAGGCCGAACACGACTTCCGCGTCGGCGGCGTGTCGACGCGGGACGAGGCCCTCCGCTGCCTGTTCGACGCGATGGAGCGGGTCAACGCCGCGATGGCGGAATGCGACTGGAACGGCCGTATCTGCCTCTCGACGGCGGTCGACGGCGTCTGCAGACACGACTCCGGGTCGATCGGCCGCCTCGTGGAGTAGCTACTTCTCGTCGACGTGTCGGACCGAGCAGGCGACGCCCCGAGTGCTCTCGCACATCTCCGGGCCGGACATCCGGGCGCGGCCGACGGCGAACGCCTTCGGCCCCTCGATCACCACCTCGTCGCCGACGCGGACGTCGTCGTCGGCCTCGACGACGCCCGGCGCGAGGACGCTCCCGTGCGGGACGAACCCGTCTATCGACACGCGCTTGGTCGGCGCGTCGCTGTCGACCCAGCGGCGCGCGCCGGCCAGCGTGAACGCCAGCAGGCCGTACTGGGGCACCATCGCGGCCAGTTGCTCGCCGCCGCCGTCGTGCACCCGGAGCTTCGGGTAGCGGCTCTGCGTCGAGATGTCCCCGAAGACGGCGTCGCCGGCGCCCGGGCCGAACTGGTAGTCGGCGATGGCGCGGACGGTGTTGTGCTCGCGCTCCCGCTTCGAGAACTTCAGTTCGCCCGCGAGCGTCGCCGAGAGGTTGCCGAGCGACTCGGTCGTCGTCGGGTGGTCCTCGACGGTGTACTCGAAGTCGACATCGAGGTCCGCCTCCACGCGCTCGCACACCTCGCGGTACCCCTCGTCGGGGACGTGGGCGATCACCCGCGGGTACTCGTTGCGCTGCAGGTACCGGCGGAGCACCGAGGCGACGAACTCCGTCTCGTCGGCCGACCAGCGGCCCGTCACCGCGGCGTCGTAGTGCTGGGCCGGGTAGGTGAGTTCCAGTTCCTGCGGGACGACGCCGATCGGCGATGTCATCGAGACGGTGTGGGCGCGGAACTGGACGGCGTCGTGGAACTGGCCGTGGCTCTGGGACTCGCTGTAGGGCTTGCGCGCCGAGCAGGGGACGAGCACCAGCGGGTTGTCGAACCGGTTGCGGTACCGCGAGGTGACGCGGTCGGCGAAGCGCTGGATCTCCACGCGCCGGAGCGTGTCCTCGGTCGTGGCGGCGATCTCCGAGTTTCGGAACACGGGCGTGCGCTCCTCGACGTACTCCCACTGCCCGTCGAACTCGCGGAACGCAGCGGTGAGCCACTGCTCGTGGCGGGCCTGCCCCTCGACGTAGTCGCGGAGCCGCCCCGCGCGGATCCGCTCGCGAACCCTGGCGAGTTCGGCCGCCAGCGCGTTGACGTTGTGCTCGGCGCAGTCGTCGCGGTCGAACTCGTCGACGGGCGTCCGGCAGGCCGGACAGGCACAGGGGAGTTCGGTCAGGTCCGCCAGGAACGCCTCGCCGTCCGTCGTGAGGTACTTGCCCTGCGTCCCCTTCACGACGGCGCGGTGCGGGTCGACGAGGTCGACGCCGGCGTACGCGAGCGTCGCGACGTTGCCCGGCGTCGCCACGCCCGGGAGGTACAGCGCCGCGTCCGCGGGGACCGCCTCGCGGACGTCGACGACCGCGTCGCGGAACGCCTCGCCGTGGCCGACGAAGCCCTGCGCGCCCGAGACGACGTAGGCGTCCGCGCCGAAGTCGTCGGCTGTGTCCGGCGAGACGACGGCGGCGTTGGGGTAGTCGACCTCGGGGTGGTCGACGGCGAACGACTCCTGGACCTCGTCGGCGGTCCCCGACGGGAACGCGCGGTGTGGCAGCACGGTAAGCGCCGCTCCGTCGCCCTCCGGGAGGTCGCGGTCGGCGGTCCAGAGGCTGCCCGCGTCGGCGAGGATACGGTTGACGCGGTCGCCGCCGGAAGCGTCGCCCGCGCGGTCGGCCTCGTCCACGAGCGCCGGCGTCGTCACCGGGTCGTCGAGCCGGAGCTCGGCCACCCGGGCGGGTCCGTCGCGCTCGTGGACCTCGAAGTAGTCGGTCATACCCCCATTCTGTGGGGCCGCGGGAATGAGCGCGTCGATCCGGGCCGGGGCGTGGGGTGCCAACTACACCCACACCCAGGCAACGCTTTTTGGACGACCGGTGTGTTTCGACGTATGGACCAACTCGAAACCGACAGGGACGGCCGTCGCGCCCTCCTCGCCCTGGTGGGGCGATACGGCGACGGCTACCGCGGCCACGTCGCGGCCGGCGTCCTGCTGACGGTGCTGACGGTCGCGGTCGGGCAGGTGCTGCCGTACGTCCTCGGCGTCGCCATCGACGCGCTGTTTACCGGCGCGCAGCCCTACGAGATCGCGTTCCTCCCGGACGCGTGGATCCCGGCCGGCCGGACCGGCCAGTTCTGGTTCACGCTCGGGTTCATCGTCGCGATGTCCTTCGGGTCGCTCGTGTTCGGCACGACCGCGGACTACCTCTGGGGTCACTTCGCCCAGCACCTCCAGCACGAGGTGCGGGTCGACGCCTACGAGGCCGCCCAGGAGCGTGACCTGGCGTTCTACGACGACGTGCAGACGGGCGAGGTGATGAGCGTGCTGAACAACGACGTGAACAAGCTGGAGAACTTCTTCACCCAGATCGTTTCGATGGGGATCCGCGTGGTCGTGATGACCGGCGGCATCGCGCTGTTCATGCTGTGGATCCACGCGCAACTGGCCGCCGTCGCGCTGGTCATCCTCCCCGTGCTGTTCGGCGTGACGCGGCTGTTCGAGCGCCGCGTCTCCCCGAAGTACGAAGAGAAGCGGTCCCGCGTCGGCAAACTGAACGGCCGCCTGGAGAACAACGTCGGCGGGATCCAGACGATCAAGTCCTACGGCACCGAGGACGAGGAGGTCGACCGCGTGCAGGACTCCTCCGCGAGCTACCGCGACATCGCGTGGTCGGCGTTCCTCGAACGCGTCGGCCTCATCGGCTCCATCTCGGGGCTGACCTCCGTGGGCTACGCGCTGACCTTCCTCGTCGGGGGGTACTGGGTGCTGTTCGGCCCGCCCCTGTTTTTCACGTGGGAGCTGTCCGTCGGGACGCTCGTCACGTTCCTGCTGTACAGCAACCGCTTCCAGTTCCCGATGTACCAGTTCGCCGGCGTGCTCGACGGCTACCAGAACGCCCGCGCCGCGGCGGCCCGCGTGATGACGCTGCTGGAGGGCGAGGCGGCCGTGCAGGACGACCCGGACGCCGACGAACTGACCGTCCGGGAGGGCCGTGTCACGTACGACGATGTGACGTTCAGCTACGAGGACGCCGAGGACGACGCGCTCTCGGACGTCTCCTTCGAGGCCGAGCCGGGGTCGTTCGTCGGCCTCGTCGGCCCGACGGGCGCGGGCAAGTCGACGACGATGAAGCTGCTGCCGCGCCTGTACGACGTCGACGACGGCGCGGTCCGCGTCGACGGGCAGGACGTGCGGGACGTGACGCTGCGGAGCCTTCGCGAGCGCGTCGGCTACGTCTCCCAGGAGCCGTACCTCTTTACCGGCACCGTCGCGGAGAACGTCGCCTACGGCGCGGACGCCGACCACGAGGCCGTGGTGGCGGCCGCGAAAAGCGCCGGGGCACACGAGTTCGTCACGGAACTCGACGACGGCTACGACACGGAGGTCGGCGAGCGCGGCGTGAAGCTCTCCGGCGGCCAGCGCCAGCGGATCGCCCTGGCCCGGGCGCTGCTCAAGGACCCGGAGATACTCGTCCTCGACGAGGCGACGAGCCACGTCGACAACGAGACGGAGGCCGTCATCCAGGAGCGGCTGGACGACCTCACGGCCGACCGCACGACGTTCGCCATCGCACACCGCCTCTCGACGGTGCGGGACGCCGACACGATCCTCGTGTTCGACGACGGGGAGATAGTCGAGCGGGGCGGCCACGAGGAGCTGCTGGCCGCGGACGGCCTCTACGCGAACCTCTGGCGGGTGCAGGTCGGCGACGTGGAGGAGCTGCCCGACGCCTTCCTCGAACGCGCCCACGAGCGGATGCGCGCCGAGACGTAGCGCGCGACCGGCGGAAGCGGCCGGGCCAGCGCGGCCGCGGCGGCCTCAGCGCCGCGTAGCGAGGTCGATCCGCTCGACACCCTCGGGCAGCCGTCGCAGGACGTGGTCCGGCCAGCCGTAGTGGGCGACCGTGACGTCGGAGCCGGGGTTGTGCTCGGCGAGGCGGGCCACGGCGTCGGCCGCGGCGGCGCGGGCGGCGTCGTCGAGCCGGTCGGGCGTCTCCGCCGTCAGCGGGTACGTCTGTGACAGCGCCGGCGGCACGGGGCCGAACGGCGGGGCGAGGCTCCAGGTCGCGTCGTACCCCTCCACGTCGGCCCCCTCCGTGAGCAGCAGTTCGGCAGGCGCGTCGAGCCGGTCGAGGCGCTCGCGGTGGCGTAGCACCTCGGGGCGGCGCGCGCTCTCGGCGGAGACGTGGAAGAAAGTGCCCTTCGATACGGGGTCCGCCGCCTCCAACTGTTCGGCGTGGTCCAGCAGCGCGCGGTAGCCGTCGAGCATCGCCGGGTGGCCGCGGGCGCGGACCTCGACGAGTTCGAGTAGGTTTCCAGCGCGGATCGCCTGCTTGATCCGGCGGATCTCCGCGAAGGAGACGTGGAGGTTGTGGGCGGCGAGCTTCTCCTCGCGCTCGTCGCGGCCCAGCGCGCGGATCTCGTCGGGCGTGTGGGCGGCACACACCGGACAGGAACAGGGGAAGTACTCCAGGTCCCCGAGGTGCTGGGTGTTCCGCACGGTGAGGTAGCGGTCGTCGCGGGCGTAGATGGCGTAGGCCGCGGAGTCGAACAGGTCACAGCCCAGCGCCGTCGCGAGCGCGAACATCATGGGGTGGCCCGCGCCGAACAGGTGGACGGGGGCGTCCGGCGAGAGGCCCCGTTTCGACGCCGCGACCACGTTGACCATGTCGGCGTAGCGGTAGTCGTTCATCATCGGTACGACCGCGCCGACCGGGAACACGTCGAGCGACGAGGCGTCGGCGGTCCGGGCGGCCGCCTCGCGGAGGTCGGTGTAGGTCGACCCCTGTATCGGCGCGGAGACGAGCATCTCGCCGGTGTCGACCGTCTCGGCCTCCGCGATGCGCTCCTCGGTCGTCGCGAGGTCGCTCTCGGCGGTCTCGCGGGCGGCGTCCGGCGGCGTCGGGATGTCGACCGGCGTCCCCACGTCCGAGCCGATGTCCCGCTGGAACGTCAGGATCTCCTCGGTCGTCACGTCTATCTCGCCGTAGACGGAGAGCTGGAACGACCCGGAGTCGGTCATGATCGCGCCGTCGAAGTCGAGCATGGCGTGGAGCCCCTCCGCCAGGGCCCGCTCCCGAAGCTCCTCGTTCCCGTGGATGATGTAGGAGTTGGTGATCAGCATCTCCGCGCCGAACTCGTCGGCGAGCCGCGCGGGGGCGATCGTCTCCAGGTTGGGGTTTATCACCGGCAGCAGCGCCGGCGTCTCGACGGTCACCCCCGCCCGGGGGACGGAAAGCTCCCCGATGCGGCCCGCGACGTCGGCGTCGCGGAGTTCGAAGTTGTCGCGCATTGCCCGGTCGTATCCGCGGCGCCGGGGTAAGGATTCCGTTCCGACCGACCCGCCGAGCGCGGCCCGGCGTCAGCGTGGCGGCTCCCGGCCGGGACCCGTCAGGAACCGCTTGAGGACGCGCGCCTCCCCGCGCCGCAACACGCCGCTCGCGGTCGACTTGTCCACGTCGAGGGCCGCCGCGACGTCCGCCAGCGTACACGCACGCGGCACCTCGAAGTACCCCATTCGGAGCGCCGTCCCCAGTACCTCGCGCTGGCGGTCGGTGAGCAGGCCGTCGGAGTCGGCGTCGCCGACGATGGAGAGCAGTTCGTACCCGAGGTCGGACGCCTCCAGCCCGTCGCGGAGGCGCTCGAACTCCGTCCGGGTGCCGGTGAGGTCGAACTCGAACCACCCGTCGCGGACGACGACGGGGTACTCGGGCGCGAGCGCCGGCCCGGCGGCGAACTCGTAGAGCGCGACGTCGGACGTCTCGTACCGCGCCAGCACGGTCCCCTCGGCGGCGTCCAACCGCTGATAGTCCGCTATCGACGGGTGGTCGCGGATCGCGTCGCCGACCGCGGCCGGGGAGTCGGCGGCGACCTCGCCCAGTTCGACCGCCGTATCGCCGGTTCTGAGTCCGGTCAGAAGCCGGAACGTCGCGTCCGGGTACGCCCGCGACACCTCCGACACCCACGTCGTCTCCGGGAGTTCGATCCGGAACTCCGCCCTGATCATCCGGCGACCCCTCCCGGGTCGGACGGCGATCCCATCATGTTGGGGAAATGCGTTCCCCTCGTCCCTCGGTGTTTCGATCCATGGCACGACACGCTCGCCTGCGGACGCTCGTGGAGGCGGTACGGTCCGACCGGTGGAGCAGTCCGCGCGCACTGGTCGCCGAACTGCGCCGTCGGAACCCGCCCCTGTTCGCGGTCGCCGCGCTCAACGCCGCGCTGTTCGCCGCGTTCGCCGCCGGCGTCCCGCTCGACCCGCGAACCGTCGCCGGCGACCCGGTGTGGCTCAAGCCGGCCAAGTTCGCCGGGGCGATCGCGCTCGTCACCGCCACGCTCGGCTGGCTCTCCAAGCACCTGCCGGTCGCGGCGTCGAGGGTCCGGCGGGCCTCGCACGGCATCGCCGCGGGACTCGTGCTGGAGATCCTGCTCATCGGTGGACAGGCCGCCCGCGGCGTCGGGTCGCACTTCAACGACGCGACGGCGCTCGACACCGCGGTCGGTGCCGTGATGGGCGTCACCATCCTCGGGGTCGTCGGACTGGTCGCGCTCCTGCTCGTCCGGTCGCGGGGCCGCGACTTCGGGGTGCATCCCGCGTTCCAACTGGGGATCCTGCTCGGGGGCGCGCTGTTCGTCGTCGGGTCGCTGGAGGGCGGGGCGATGCTGGCGATCGGCGGGCGCGCGACCGCGCCAGGACCGACGGTGCCCGTCCTCGGGTGGTCGCTCGGCGGCGACTTCCGGCTGGCTCACTTCGTCGGACTCCACGCCCTGCAACTGCTGCCGCTCACCGGCTACCTGGCCGGGGCGGCGTCCGAGGCCGGCCTCCTCCGGCGGCCGAAGCGCGTCGTCGCCGCGGTCGCCGCCGCGTTCCTCGCGGCGCTCGGCCACGCGCTCGTGCCGCTGGTCGGGTGAGCGCGGTTCGCGGGGCGGCCGCGGGACGGTCAGTCGCCCGCGCCGTCCGCCCCGAACAGCGCGTAGTACAGCACGCCGAGCGCGCTCCGCCCGTCCCGCAGTTCGCCCGTGCGAACCGCCTCGCGGAGGTCGTCGAACGCCGCGGTGTCGACCCGGATCGTCTCGTCGTCGTCCAGCGACTGCTCGCCGGTGGGCGTACAGCCGCGGGCGACGTAGTAGTGAAAGACCGCGTCGGCGAAGCCGTTCGCCGGTTCGACGCTCGTCAGCCGCTCGACGGTCCCGGCCTCGTACCCCGTCTCCTCGGCCAGTTCGCGGCGCGCGGCGTCGTCGCGGTCGTCGTCGACGGGTTCGAGCCCGCCCGCCGGCAGCGCGCGGTTGACCCGCTTGACCGCCTGCCGCCACTCCTCGACCACCACCACGTCGCCGTCCGGGGTGAAGGGGAGCACGACCACGCTCTCGCCCTCCGAGAGGTAGTCGAAGTCGGTGACGGTGCCGTCCGGCAGCCGCGCGTCCTCCCGCACGACGTCGAACCCCGGGCACTCGTAGGCCACGCGGCTGTCCAGCGTCTCCCAGGCCAGGTCGTCGGTCATGCCCGCCAGTAGGGCCAGCCCCCGCAAAAGGCCGCCGGCGGACGGCCGAAAACACGAAAAACAATTATGTTATTCTATCGTAGGTTCACCCATGCTCCCGAGGTGTGCGAACTGCGGCGCGCTGATGCGCCTGCAGGACGAGTCCGCCCGGCTGTTCCAGTACCGCTGTGCCACCTGCCACTCCAAGCGGACCGAGCACAAGGCCGACGGGCCGCGCTGATCGGGCGCGTCGACTCGGCCGGCCCGGTCGGCCGGCGTGGCCGCCCTGGAACCGGCCGGCGCGCTCAGAAGTGGCGGTCGATCTGGCGTTCGGTGTGGGCGCGCGACTCGGAGTTGTCGACGGTGACGTGGTCGCCGTCGAGGGGGTCGAACCCCTCGCGGATCAGCTCGTGGACCTCGACGTCGGCGTCGCTCTCGCCGCCCTCGCGCGCACGGATCCGCTCGCGGACCACCGGCTCCGCGCACTCGACTTTCACCGAGCGAAACTCCGCGCCCAGTTCCGCCGCCAGCGCCCGCGCCCGCTGGCGGAGCTCGCTGTGCTGGAACGTGCCGTCGAACACGACGCTCTCGCCCCGCCGGATCCGCTCGCGGCCGCGGGCGAACAGTTCGTCGTACACGCGCTCGCGCTCCTCTGGCGTGTACTCCGGGTCCGGGGCCACGTCGTTGCGGACCACGTCGGTCCGGAGCAACTCGCCGTCGATGCGGTCGACGATACCCTCCGACACGGTCGTCTTGCCCACGCCCGGCGGCCCGCAGACGACGACGAGTTCCGGAACCCCCGCCTCGCTCCGCTCGACGGCCGCGCCCGAGTCAGCCATCGACACCACCCACCACGCCTGTCACGCGTCGGTGCGTCATTCGAACGGTAATTCAGGGAGGTGGTACATATCATTGTGGGAATCGGAGCGAAAGTGGTGCGGGACTGATCCACGTTTGTGGATTATCTGGGCTTGTCGCCCGATTCTCGTCGTGATCAACGCCGGACCGTCCCCGACGGCCACAGCCAGTAGACGTTTGTCGATCCAGCGACACGCAACCTGTAATGGGATCCGAGACGGACAGGGACCCGCTCGTTCTGCTCGGGGTCGGTATCCTCCTGGGGACGACCCTCGCCGGGGCCGTGGCCGGCGTGCCGCTCCGAGTCGCCGCGGCGCAGTTGAGCCTCCCGGGCGTGATCGGGGTCGGGCTGGTCGCGTACGGCCGGATCCACGGCGAGCCGTCGACGGCTGACGTTCGACGCACGGTGTTTACCTGGAGCGGGTACGGTATCCTCGTCTTCGTCCTCGTCGGGTTCTGGTTCGGCCAGGTCACCCGCTACTTCGAGACGTCGTTCGTCCTCGCGGTCGTCGCGTCGCTGAGCCTCGGGGCGGGGTTCGGCGCGACCGTCGGCGTCTACTCCGTCCGCCTGCAGCGCACGAACGCCGAACTCGAAAGCAAGAACGAGCAGATGGACCGGTTCGCGAGCGTCGTCAGCCACGACCTGCGGAACCCCCTCAACGTGGCCACCGGCTATCTCGCCCTCGCGGCGGAGGAACGCGACGACGACGACCACGTCGTGGCCGCGTCGGAGTCGCTGGACCGGATGGACGCCTTGATCGACGACCTGCTGCTCCTCGCTCGGGAGGGCGACCCGGTCGGCGAACTGGAGCCGGTCGCCCTCGAAACCCTCTGCGTGCAGTGCTGGGACGCCGTCGAGACGAACGACGCGACGCTCAGCGTCGACACGACCCGAACGGTCCGGGCCGACCGGAGCCGGCTTCGACAGCTGTTCGAGAACCTGTTTCGAAACGCCGTCGAACACGGCTCCCCGGGCGACTCGCATGCACGCCGGGGCGGCTTGACCGTCACCGTCGGCGACCTCGCGGACGGCTTCTACGTCGCCGACGACGGTCCCGGCATCCCCGACCGGATCCGCGAGAACGCGTTCGACGAGGGGGTTTCCGGGTCGGAGACCGGGACCGGGCTCGGCCTCTCGATCGTCGCCCAGGTCGCCGAGGGACACGGGTGGGACGTCCACATCGCGGAGAGCGCCGACGGCGGCGCGCGGATCGAGGTCACTAGCGTCGAGTTCGTGTGACGTGGCCGTCCCTCGGGTAGTTCGACCCGACATGTCAGAGCCTTCATGACGTTGTCGGACGACCCTCGACCCGTGTACCAGTTCACCCCCGACGAGATAGACCAGCGACGTGCGCATCACCAGGCAGTGAAACAGGGAGCCGACGAGGTCGACGTAAAGCGGATCGGGAACCTCGGTGAGATCGCGTTCGAGCAGTTCTGTCGGGAGTATCTCCCCACGGAGATGTGGGAGTGGAAAAACGAAGGCGCGATACGGCGCTGTAACCCCGAGAGCTTCGCCGGGCACGACTTCGAGATCTTCGGCTACGAGGTCGACGTGAAGACGTCGCGGGACGTGTCGGCGTTTCTCCCGAAGCGACTCGTCGAGTCCGACTCGGAGGACGACATCATCGTAATGGTCTGGCACCGCGACAACGAGGACAGTCTGATCCTGCTGGGCTGGGAGCACGTCGACACGCTGGAATCGAAGGTGGCCACGGAGGAGCGGTTCTCCGGCGATTCGCCCGCGAAACTGGAACACCTCGCGACCCGTCCGATGAACGACCTGCAGGACCTCGGGCCGAACACGGCGAACATGAACCAGACGCCCGAGAACCCGTTCGCGCCGGGCGACCGGGTCCGGAAACGGGAGGATTCCGATGCATCCGTCGGCGTCGTGGTCGAGGTGCTGCCGCCAGAGACACAGGTGGAACTCTACGGCCAGGAACTCGACGGCGAGGCCGTGAGGGTCGCGTTCCCGAGTTCCCTCGACGAGGGGCCGGGCGACTGGCGGGATATCTCGGCCGCGCTGCTGTCCTCCTACTGTGACGACCAGGACGTCAGCCTCTACACGTACAAACACGAGAACCTGAAGTTCGCGGAAAATCCCTACGTCGTCGGGGACTACGTGGTCAAACCCTCCCACGACGACCCGGACCTCGCGGTCGTCGTGGACGTCGACGACGACGACGGGACCGTCAGCGTCGTCTACGGAGGTCCCCGGGGCGACGACGTCGCTCCCGCAAACCTCCGGGAGCACTGCGAAAGCGAGGGGCTATCCACCTACGAGTATGCCTGTACCGAACTGGCGTTCGCGGATATGCAACGGTTCTGAACCCCAGTTGCCTACCGGAATTTCTGCTCGGGACTAGCTCATAAGCCCCGTCTGGAACGGCTCGCAACGTCCGGAAGACACCACGGTCGCTGGTCGTTGGGAAATGCGGGAGAAGTGGGCCCGGCGCGAAGTTCGAACTCGCCGAGACGTGCTCGCTTCGCTGCGCGCGTCTCGTCTGCTCGAATTCGCTTGGCGACACGACTTCCCGCACTCGGCACGCCTCGCTGTCGCTCGGCGTTCGTTGAGTGCGGGAAAGGTAGTGGGCCGGCGCGAATTGCACCACGCGCTTTGCGCAAGCGCGGTTTCGCGGTTCCTGCCGGGCGCTCCGCGCCGGGCGGGCTTCCACCAGATATGGCCACCAACTCCCCGTTGGGGATCGGCTACCCAAGCCCTCGTGGCCGCCCACTGCGCCCCAGCCACGAGGCAAGAATGACGGAACCCGAGAATCTCGAAGACCTGAACCCCGAACAGGGCCGAAAGATGTACCTCGAGGATCGCCGCGGCGAGGTCTCAGCTGCTACGCTTCAGAGTCACGGCTACCGACTCGACCAGTTCGTCGACTGGTGTCGTGGCGAGGAAATCGAGAACCTGAACGAACTGAGCGGAAGAGACGTGCAGACGTTCAAACTCGCACGGAAACAGGAGGGACTCGCACCGGCGACCTTGAAATCGCAGATGGACACGCTGCGCGTGTTCCTGCGGTTCTGTGCGAGTATAGATGGCGTCCACGACGAATTACCGGAGTCGGTAAACAGTCCGTCTCTATCCGATGAGGACGCCCGCGGGACGGACACCCTCGACTCCGAACACGCCAAGAAGATCCTCACGCACCGAAGCAAGTACGACTACGCCAGCCACAAGCACGTCGAGATTCGCGTCTTGTGGGCGACTGGAATGCGGATGGGTGCGTTGCGCGGGATTGACCTCCCTGACGTCCACCTCGAACAGCAGTTCATCGAGTTGAATCACCGTCCAGACACCGACACGCCGCTGAAGAACAACGTCCGGGGCGAGCGGGAGGTCGCGTTGGACACAACGACAACGAACGTGCTGCGGGACTACATCGACGAGAACCGCGTCGACGCCGGCGACAAGTACGGACGAGACCCGCTGCTGACGACGAAATTCGGACGGGCCAGCGACAACTCGGTGCGAGCTTGGATGTACCAGATGACCCGGCCGTGCGAAGCCGGGATGGGGTGTCCGCACGGCCGCGACCCCGACCGCTGCGAGGCCGTCGACGGTCAGACCCGAATGTCGGCGAGCAAGTGTCCGGATTCCGTCGCCCCGCACGCAGTCCGACGGGGCGCGATCACCCACCACCTACAGCAAGACACGCCCCCGAGGGTGGTGAGTGATCGGATGAACGTCGGGAGAGACACGCTCTCGAAGCACTACGACGCGCGGACGCCGCGCGAAAAGATGGAGCAGCGCAGAAACCACCTCCCCGACATCTGAACGGTGTAGAAAGGTTCGGGCTGTCGACAGAGTGCAGCCCTATGCACACTTTTAAACTTGACTACCGCCATCAGACAAGATAATGTCTGAATCCCCCAATCTCCGCGAGTACGTCCCGGACTCGTGTCGGGACTTGCTGGAGATGGAAGACAACGCACTGAAGAGCGAAATTCCTTCTCTCGCCCGTGACCAAGGCCGTATGGGTGAAGTCGAACAGGCCGTCAAGTCCCTCCCATCCCACCACGACCTCCACCAAGGTGACTCGCGGAACGTGCTGAAGGAACTCGACGACGAGTCCGTCGACCTCGCTGTCACCTCTCCGCCCTACTTCAACCTCAAGGACTACGAGACCCCGGAGGACGGCCAGCTCGGGGACATCGACGACTACGAACGGTTCATCGAGCTTCTCGACGACGTCTGGAGCGAGTGCGAACGCGTCCTCCGCCCCGGCGGCCGCCTGTGCGTTGTCGTCGGCGACGTCCTCCGCTCGAGATCCGAACACGGTCGCCACCGCGTCGTCCCGCTCCACGCCACCATCCAAGAACACGCCACCGATCTCGGCTTCGACAACCTCGCGCCGATCATCTGGTACAAAATCGGGAACGCGTCGCTGGAGGCCGGCGGGAATGCTCGATTCCTCGGTAAGCCCTACGAACCCGGGGCGGTCGTGAAGAACGACATCGAGTACATCCTTCTGTTTAGGAAGGTCAACGGCGGGTACCGCAGTCCTTCCATCGAACAGCGAATCCTGTCGACCATCGAGGCCGACGAACACCAGAAGATGTTCCGGCAGATCTGGGACGACATCAAGGGCGAACGACAGAAAGACCACCCCGCCCCCTACCCGTCGGATCTCGCCGACCGCCTCATCAGGATGTTCTCGTTCGTGGGTGACACCGTCCTCGACCCCTTCGCAGGAACGGGTTCCACAGCGGTCGCCGCGAGTCGGTGCGGCAGGAACTCAGTCTCGATCGAACTCGAGCCGGAGTACGTCGACATCGCCGAAGAACGTATTCAGGCAGAGCGCGGGACGTTGACGAACTACCAGAACCTATCAGTCACTGTTGAGCGGTAGGCTGGTCGAGTAGACCGATCTTCTGCAACCCCTTCCGAGTCAGTTCCTCGATCACCTCGTCCCGAGGCTTCCCGTACTCCTTCATCACGTGCTTGATCTGCTCCGCCTCGTCGCCAGCGAATCTGACGCTGGTCTTCACGGTCTCCTCCCCATCTTGCAACTCTTCGGAGATGTCCTCCAGTCTCTCCTCAAAATCGTCCTCGTCGCTGCCCCGTCGAGCGGCCCGCTTCACTAGCGACTCCTTGATGTTCTTCTCCTTGACGAACTTGACCAGATCTTCTCGCTTCGCCTTGGAATCGGTATTCTCCCTGATATGTTTTAGGCTCCCGATAGGAATGTCCCCTGCGTTGACCTCCCCGTCCTCGTCGGGGTCAATCGGCGTTCCAGCCCACTCAGGGTGTACGGGTTCCATCCACCTGCTAATCGTCGGCTGGCTCACGTCGAGTTTCTCCGCTATTTTGGCCTGACTCCACCCTTCTTCGTCGTGAAGACTCCGGATCGCCTTCGCACGATCGTCGAGGGGGACTGACTTGTTGAATGGCTCCGCGTTCTCGGTGATGGAGACAACTCGAGCCTCGGCGTCGTTCATCTCCATAACCCGAGCCGGAATATCGTCGATTCCAGCTATCTGTGCGGCGAGAGTCCGGCGTTGACCGGCGACCACGTAGTAGTTACCGTCTCGTTCGCGGACGACGATGGGCTGGATCACACCCTTCTTCCGGACGCTATCGACGAGGGAGTTCTCGCCCTTCTGCGGCTGGACGTTCGACTTCCGCTCGTTTACCGGGTCGATCTCCAGCTCGTCCGGATCGAGCTTGAGGTAGTCGATCTCCTTCATCAGTTCACTGCTGGATCCACTCTTCGTCTTCGACCCAGTTGAACGTCTTCGGGGCCATATGCTCGTCAGAGATCTTGTCCACCAACCGGTTGGTCATCGCCGCGTCGTAGAGCATTCCCGCGTACCGCACGTCCCGGTTGAAGAAGTTCATCAGCCGGTTCTCGACCTTCTCCGGCGTCCACTCCTCGACCTGCCGCTCCGACCACGCTTGTAGCTCGGCGTCCGTCGAACTCGTCCAGTTTGCGAAGGACTGAACGCTTGTAACGTCGAGCGTCCGAGGTCGAAGGCCCAACCCTTGCTCGCCGTTGACGGTATTCGAGCGCGGATGGAAGTAACGGTCGTCGTGAACCTCCTTGACGTGATCCGCGATGTCCGAGTCACCCGGGTCGGCCGACTCCATCTCCACGAAGAACGGCGGCTCGATCCAGTCCAACGGGAAGTTTGGATCCTCGATGGCGTCGTCGATCTTCGATCGCCAGAGGTCGGTGAAGTCACCCTCCTCATCCTCGAACCGCAACACGAGCTTGCTGACGGGGAGGTCGTAAGCCGTCTCGTTCTCGTCAAGGATGTCCTCCACGTCGTTCCACGGGAACACGTTGAGGTAGTCTCCTCGGTCGAAGTGGACATCTACTCGCTTTCCCTCTGTATTTACCCCCTCCACGAAGTCCGACACCGGTGAGTTCGCCACGAGATCTATGTCACCCACATCACGCCGAGGTTGTCGCTTAGCTCGGACGAACTGAATATTCTCGGGAGACACCATCTCCATGACGGCGCGCAAACAGTAGGCAGCTGAGTACGGGACGTACTTGACGCTGGCCTGTTGACCCTGTTCTTCGATGTACCCATCACGAACGATGGGCTCGATGTCGATGTTAGTAGAACTCATCTCACTGAGAGGTGTGACTAGAAGCCACTTAATGGTTGAGCAGAAAGTGAAAATGGAATACGGCGTTACAGGTAGCCTTCGTCTTCGAGATACCGTTCGATGGCTCCACGAACAACGTTCTCCTCAGAGGTACCCATCTCTCGGGCTGCCTCTCGGAGCCCCTCACCGTAGTCGCCAGTGAACGTGACGCTCACATTCACCCGAATCTCACCCTTACGCTCTTGTCGCTTCTGAGCCATCTCTTCGACGACTTCGTCGAGTTCCTCGCCACGGCGGGCACGCTTCGTGGCTTCGAGAACCTGCGACTGACTCAGATCCTTCTCGGCGACCTTCTTCACCATCTGCTCACCTTCTTCGCCGCCACCGGTTACACGGCGAATCGCTGATACCGACTTATCGTCGACTTCATCGAACTCAGCGTTAATCTCGTTCGCTCCCTCATCTGGCGACTCGACCTCGGTCTGAGTCTCAGACGTTCCGTCGTCGCCAGCACTATCGACGTGGACACTTGTTCCTTCCCACTCGTCGCGAGTCCGTTCGAGCCAGTCATCGACCGTCCCAGTACCGACTCCGAGATAGTCTGCTACCTCCCGGATCGTCCAGTCGTTCATGTCCATCAGCCGTTGGACTGCAGCAGCACGGTCGGTGCGAGAGACGGATTTCTTGAACGCGTCCACGTTCTCAGTGACACTGGCCGCTATCGCTTCCTGATCATCGTAGTCGACGACGACGATCGGAATGCGCTCAACACCGGCTGTCTGGGCGGCTAAGGTTCGACGCTGTCCGATTACGACCTTGTATGTGCCGTTGTCTTCTCGCGTAATCGGAGGCTGAATCACTCCCTGCTCCCGAATGCTGTCCACGAGCGATTCGTCGTCCTGCTGTGGGCCCACGTTCTCTCGCCGCTCGTTCACCGGATCGATCTCCAGTTCGTTAGGGTCGACCTCTTTGACGTCCATCTATTCTCCCCCCATGAGGCGAAGAGCGATGTTCTGCCACGACATCTCGGCGATTGTCCAATCCTCGTTCTCAACGGAGACACGGACGACATTCACATCGTCCGTCTCCGGATCGACGTCTTCTGCTCGATCTCGGAGGTACTCAATCGCCTCGTCCTCGGTTTGATGAAGCGTTTTTCCGTTGGGGAGCTGTACCATGAAGAACGACCCATCCTCTACTTCAAGAGTCATTTAAACTGGTATGCGTGGGTGGCCCTAATCAACCTTGTTGATACTCTTCGATTTTCGGCGGGGCTGAGGCACCGAAATAGAATAGACGCGGTCAGTATTGCTGAGACCAGTGGAACTAATATTTACCCGCGAGACGCTCGCGGTATGTCGAGACAACAGGATGACCACCAATTTGGTGATAGGCGGATTGTAAAGTGGCTCAATCAGGAACGTGAGTGGAAGTACCCGAAAAACGTCCCCTACCACCCTCGGTCGGACAGTCACGGCGGCGCACAGTCCCGTTACTTCGTGGACGATCTCATCCACGAATCGGACGTCATCGCAGAAGCTGCACGTGAAGGCGACCTCGTGTATGCCGAAGACTACGACGTGGGCGACCCGCGGGGGCTCGGGTGGAACGTCGACCTCGTGATGGGGCCGCCGGCCGGGGACGTACAGGCGCCGCTCGAAGGTGGGATGGCCGTCGGCCCGCCGAGTGAAGTGTGGCTGGCGTGCGACGCGAAGAGCATAATCACCGAACACCAGAAGGCCCGCCGGAACCGTCAGCGAGACATCAACAGCTTCGCAGACATAATGCACTCACACCACGAGCAAGCAATCACATGCGGGATTCTGCTCCTCAACATCGCCGACCGGTTCGACAGTCCGACCCGTGACGCCGATGACATCACCGATCACCCGAACATCGACCGGATCGTCGGCGAAATCGTTGACCTCTTCGACTCAATCGACCGCTCCGAAGGTGAAATGAGTGCGAATCTTGACGGCGCGGGGCTCGTCGTCGTTGACCACACCAACCTCATTGACGACATCGGCGACACCGATCTAGTCACTCGAGAGCCCGCTCCCCAGCCCGGCGAACGTGTCCACTACCGGACGTTCGTGAGCGAGATGGCTGACCTCCTCGAACAGCGGTTCCTGTAGGTTTCACAGAGTCCGGCTGCCGACTTGTCCCAATTATCGGCAGCATTCAGAACCACCACCCCGGCGAGAGAGACTGAAACGCCGAATCTCGTGACCCCACCAGCTGCTACACTCCCTCTGGGCCGGCGCATAAGTGACGGAAACTCGAACTTCCGTTACACACAGAATGCAGATCGAATCCACAGGGAACGGCCACAAGGTGTGGCTCACTCCCGACGAGTACGAACAGCTCCGCGAGTACGCCGCCAACAGGCCTCTCGACGAACCCGACAAGTCCAGCCCGAAACACCACGCCACCGTTCTGCTCGGTGGGAAGGTCGGCCTCCGCGCGCAGGAGATTGCCGAAATGCGCTACGAACACGTCCGCAAGGACGACGAGGGGTACTACCGCCTCCGCGTCCCCGAATCCGCCGGCAAGGACACGACCGGAGGTGGCGGCAAAGCGCGGGACGCGTGGATTCCGACCGACGTCGAACGCGACCTCCTCGAGATCCGCTTCGAACTGGAACGCGACGACGATGAACGGCTTCTCGGAGTCGAGAAGAGCCGCGTCCGACAGATTGTCCGCGACCTCGGCGACGAGATGGCCGAGGAGACCGGCAATCCCGACTGGGAACGGCTCAGTAGCCACGACCTCCGCCGGTTCTTCGCGCAGAGTCTCCTCGTGCGCGAGAACGCCAACATCCACACCGTGATGGCAGTCGGCGGCTGGTCGTCACCCGACGCCCTCGCGCCCTACCTTGCACAGCCGACCGAGCAGCAGATCCGCGACGAAATGGTGGCCGCCGGCTGGGACTGACCCCACCGTCGGCTGCCTCTTTTCTGCCGGCGCACCGCGGTCTCGAGTGATGGAAGAACTGGGATACGAATGCCCCGAATGCGGCACGTGGTTCGACGACGACATCGAATCCTGCCCCAAATGCGACGAGACCATTGTCGACGCCAGCCAGCCGTCTCTGTCGAGGACAATCGAACCCGTCCACGTCTACCGGACAACGCAAAGCTACTCGGATGGGCTGGTTTTCGTCCGCGCGACCCCCGACGAGATCGACTACGATACCCTAGCCCACCTCGGGACGCTTGACGAGTTCACCCGCCGGGTGAAAGCAGATACTGGGGAGTTCGGTGGCTACATCTGGGACGCAGAACACGCGTACTGGCACGAGGGCTGAATTCTCAGTCGCCGTCTGGCTCCACGAACTCCGCCGCCGCGAGGAGATCGACGACGACACCCCCGACCAGCTCCTCTTGCCGCTCGTCCAAGTCGCACGCGTCGGCCTGAATCGCGATACACCGCGCGGACTGCTCCAGTTCGACGGCCAGCTGCTCGCGTTCGTGTCGCCGGATGACCTCGTCGCTCACACGGGATCACCTCGGACTCGCCGCCCATCGTCAATCGTCACCGATCCCTGCCAGTCGCCGTCGACGACAACCACCGACACGGTATCCACCACCCAAGTCAGAAACACCTGCACGTCGCCAGCCGCCAGCTCGAGGTGGGCGCACTCGTCGGCGATATGCTCGTCGCGGACAGTCTCAATAGCCATACCTCAGCGACGTCGCCAGTATCGGATAAACGCCGGCGCAGCAGCACCTGCACAGCAGCCCTCCTCGGCGGAGGCACTATGGTCGAGCCTCACACTCCTGACCCCCACACAGGGGGAGCAGTCTCGTCGGTGGATACCGAGGGGCTGTCTCTTCGTCGATGTTCGAGGGGGCAGCATTCGCTTCGAGGATCATGGGGGCCACCCCTGTCGCCGAGGAACCTCGGGGGCAGTACTTCGACGAGAACTCGGGGACAATCTCACTTGGGGAGAAGAGGGGTTCGCGGGGGAGACGGAGACCACTCCTCTCCCCACTATGCTGAAACTTCCCAGTCGCTCGCTGAGAACCACCATTACCGGCCAGACCCCACAGGTAGCCCCCCGTAGGGGGGCTAGCCCCACCCACGGAGGCGGACATAGGCTTTCGTAACGTTCGTGTAAAGGCGATTTCGTAGGGTCTCTTCGTAGGCAAGGTGGAGTCCCCACTAACACGACATTTCTCCCACCGAGAACCGGCCGCCAAGAACCCCTGAAAAAGACCGATAAGTGACGCAGTTCCTCGCGCGAGTAACCTAATCACGATTGTGGCTCATAGAGGGGCTGAGAGCGGCGAAATTTCCACTTTCACTTTCACCACGGACGGCGGGGGTTGATACTCCATCTCGACGATTGTGACAGTATGTCGTCAAAGACAGACCCGGAACTACCGAACCGAGACGAAACCGATGGGAGAGGCCCCGGAGCCGGGAACTGGTGGGAAGTCGAAGTCCGAGACGCGTACCGTGACTGGGGCTGGGACGCAGCACGAGGCGCGGTGGTGTGGGGCCACGAAGTCGACGTCGTCGCCGCCAATCCCAACGCACCCGGCTCGAAGCGGGTGATCCAGTGTAAGGACTGGGGAACGACGCCGGTGACGCCACGAGTGCTGTGGCGCCTGATTACGATGGGGCACACGGTTGGCGCACAACCTGTGCTGGCCACGACTGCGGAACTGACCGACAGCGCGGAACGAATTGCCCGACACTGGCGCGTGCGGATCCTCACCCCCATCGAGATCGTCGGCGAATGCGACGAGGAACCACGACCGCCGAGACCGCTGAAGGACTGGTTGGACGGCGAAACGATCGAACAGAGAGGCAACTCGGAGTGGGACTGCCGTCTCGCAGATAGTCACGCAGACCAGCTGCTTCGCGAGGGACAGCGGTACGCACACCTCGGCCCGAGCTACTCACGGTAGCAAAGGAGAGAGACAAGCGGTGGGCGCCCCTCCAAGACGCCCGACCAACCATTCCGCGCCCCTCCCACCGGGCGCACCTGCTGAGTAGGGAGGGGTAACTGAAAAACGCCGGCGTGGGGCGCTGCCGGTTACTCGCCGCTGACCATTCGCTCCCAGTCGCTCACCGATTCCGGCCCTCGCCGCGTCTCTCGACACGTACACCACAGCCTGCCCCCATCGCCACGCACCCGCTCACAGCACTCCCGACAGATAACCGTAGTATGCTTGACGCTCATCCTATAGATATTATATTACTAAGAGGGATAAAAGGCGCGGTCGGTCGGGGTCTACAGCCAACCCTCAACCGAATCGGCAAGATTCTGCCGTGCGGGCTCGGGCACGTCGTCTTTATCCTTGGACTCGCAGTACCAATCGACCAGTTGGCGGGGGGTGCCCGGCCACTCATCGCGACGTTCCTCAGCGGACGTCTCACCAGCCAGATGTACGTCAGCCATCTGTTCGGACGGCAACCAATCCATCATCTCGAACAGGGCGGTGTCGATAATATCACCCACGGCACGGACGACTGGCCCACCACTATCCCCCCGCGTCTCGACCACGTCGTCGCGAACGTCCTTCCACGAATCCCAGATGGGTTTGCAGTCCGCCTCGGTCTCCGGCGGATCCATCGCAGTCGCCAGTGCGGCCCCGACGACCTTCTCGTCGTCGACGCTATCCACCAGTCCGCGTCCACTACCCGCCTTTTTCGCGCTGGTACCGCCACCGAGTCGATCGACGACGAGACCGGGGACGTTCAGGTCGTTTTTCCGATCGCGGAGGTAGTGGTTGCTCGTCAGCCCCACCGACTTGCAGATCTGCACCACGTCGTCGCGGTGGACGCGGTCGTGCTTGTACCGTGTCATCGCCGTCACGAGTGCCTCTGCGTGGCCGTTTGGGATCGTGTCGCGTGGGACGTGATCAGGGTTGATCTCGTCCACGTCGCCGCTCAGCCGCTTCAGCTCGTCTTTCGTCAGTTCGACGCCTTCGGCGTCGGGGTCGTACGTCTCGACGATGGACTGCTCGTCGGAGTCGTCGGCGTCGGGGGCGTCCGCGGCGGTCAGGCCGCGTTCTTCGGCGTCCTCGCGGATGAGGTTGCGGATGTACTTGGTTTCTGCTTCATAATCGCTATCAGCGACGCAGGCGTCGAGGAGGGCTTCGAGGTCGTCGTCGATGTCCGCGTTCAGGCGTTTTGCCATTCGCATTTCCTACTTGTCGGGGGGGAGATATAAAGGTTACTCAACTCAAGAGTATTTTTTCTGCACGTCCACAAACGAGGTGGGGTAGGAGAGATGTGAGAACGTCCGGTAGAACGGCTGTACTCGTGGTTCCCAACAACTTACTCAACTTAAGGATATTTTTTCTGTATGGTTCCGAAGGGGTGGGACGAGAGAAAGAACGGGATCAAACGGTAGAACGTTTCTACACGTTGTTCTCTCCTACTTACTCAACTCAAGACTATTTTTTCTGTACCGTCTCGAAAGAGAAGGGAGAGTAAGAGTCGTTGAGGGGAGAAGAGAACGTAGGGTCGGACAGGGCGACCGTCGTCGCCCGCTCCGAGATAGACTCCGTCTATCTCTACGCTTGTGTAGTCCCTTAAGAAATAGTAAGTGTACAAGGAATAAAAAGGTTACCCAACTGTGGGGTTAATTTAGCTTACCTTTAGAGTGGAGGATCAGGGAATGGGGTGTCGAGATCCACCAACTACCCACCGACCGCCCCTGTCTCTCCCATCCGAGAGCGACCTCCTCTTTCGAGACGGCACAGAAAAATTCTATTTGAGTTGAGTAATCCTGTCTAATCCGCCGTGTACAACGCTCTAACGTCTCTCCTCGTGTTATTCCGACCTCCCCACCTTCGAGGTGACACAGAAAAAATAGTCTTGAGTTGGGTAGGATATGAAGAATTGCGATTAGAACCGCTCTAACGACCGTTCTGACAATCTATCTACCCCTCCACGTTTGTGGACGTACAGAAAAAACAACCTTGAGTTGAGTAAGACGGAGAGGCCGCCGAGAACGACGAGCAGCTGCCAGCCGCCCAACGACTCCCAGCCAACCCACGAACCCCCGTGCGCGTCCAGCAGCCCGTCGAGCGTGGACGCAGCCAACGACGCGGGTTACACGTGCGCGTTGAACCACCGTGATTTACGGCTGAGGCGGCGGCAACCGTGGGGTATGACCGGTCGTGTGCGCGAGACTGTCGAGGAACTCGAGGAGGGCGACGCTCTAACGCTCGTCGCCGGCGACGAGGACAACGCACAGTCGTACCGCTGCACCGTCAAGGGAGTGGCGTCCGCGGGCTACCCCTACCTGACGATCCACGACCACGAGGCGTTCAAGGAGGTGTCGCTGCGACTCGACGACGACGCGTACCGCGGTGTGCTGGCGGACTTCCAGCGCGTCGACGAACTGGGGCAGGAACCGACCGAAGATGTGCTGGACGTGACCCTCCAATGAACTACCCGGCGTTTACCCCCAAACACACGTCACAAGCCTTGAGGGGCGCGAAATCTGCACCCGAGGCAGTGTCCTTATGTCCCCCACCCTGCAAACTGTTGATAGATGGAAGGAGCCCCATCTGAGAAGCACAGCAGCGAGCGACTGACAGTCAGCGACGTGACGCGCACACCCGCGGGTATCCGTGCCGAGACGGACGCCGGCGACTACACGTTCCGCCGCGACCGCGACGAGAACGTCTGGGTGCCGGATGTCGGGACGCCCCCCGAGGTCATCGCAGTCGTCGAGTACGAGGGCTACAACGTCCGCACCGCGGGTGGTAGCGAATGACCCGCCCCACGCCGGACGACCTCGAGGCCGCGCACGAGGCAGTCGTTGAGCGATGGCGCGCCGAGCGCCCGCGAGACCTGTGGCGTCTGCAGGACGCGGCCGAGCAGGACATCCTCGACGCGTCGTACTGGCCCGAGGACTGGCGAGATCACGACCTCGAGTCCGAGTTCTACGGCGAAATTGTCGGCCGCGCTTCCGCGAGGTAGAGAGTCTCTCAGTACTGCGGTTTTTCATCGGAACCGAAGGGGTGTTTGAGTCAGTCGCGTCCAAACACCGCCTCGTCGATCACGACCCACATGGCCGCGACCAGCAGGCTGGCGACGGGCGCGGCGCACAAGACGCCGACGAACACGCCGACGGCGATTGTCAGCACGTCCGTCATCGCCAACCACCGTCCGCGAGGGCGCGAACTATATCCGCGACCAGTTTCAGCCGCTCGCAGTTGCTGCTACACCCATCGGACGGATGGACGCGCACGTCGGGGATGTTGACGATCTCCACGGTATCCGACCCGCCGTCAACGACCGCCACGTGCGACACGTAGACGTCCCCGGTGCTGATGTTGCCGTAGTAGACGAACCAGTACGCCGTTTCGCCGTCATCCGCCTGCACCCACTTGGTGGTCGAGACACCGCGCTCACCGACACGTCCGACCGTCACCTTGTCGGCCTTCCCGCTGGTGTTGGCTTCGAGCGTGAAGAGAACACCACCGGAGTCGCCGACCATCGGATCCTCACTCGCGGTGACTTCGACCGGCGAGTCCTCATCGGCAACGTCGACTGTGGGGACTGCACCGTGGCTGGCGAGGAGCATTATGATCGCGGCGAGGGTGGCGAGTTTCACTGTCCACCACCCCGGACGCGCCGGCGACACTCGTAGCAGACTGCGACGGGGATGACACCATCGCCCACGTCCAGCATTCGCTCGACGATGAGTCCGACCGGAGCGTCGCAGAGGTCACAGTCACCATATCCGTCCGTCATCGCATACCACCGCCCTCAGACACGAGGATCACCCGCCAGTTCCTCGGCGGTGTCGATCTGCTCGGCGTAGACCTCGCGGATCCGGTCGCGGTCGGGGTCGGTCACGTCGACGCCGGCGTTGGCGATGATCGCGGCGACGAACTCTTCCGCGGGAAGTGGGTCGCGGGTATGGTGGCGGACGCCCGAGATTTGGGCCTCGTACCACTTCCGAACGTAGGTTTCGTCGATCTCCCCGTGGGCGTAGTCCTCGACTGCACCCACGAACGCCGAGGGTACGAGGGCCTTCTGACGAGTCACGAGGAACCACCGGCGGCGTCGCCGAATTCGAACTCGTCCGCGTCTAGATCCGCGTCGTCCTCCAGCGCCGCGACGAGTGCCTCCAGCACTTCGCCACCACCGTTGGACTCGGTGCTGTCGTCGGTCAGTTCGTACAGCCCGCGAGAAACGCGCTCTACCCGACCGTCGGCCCGGAGTTCCCGCAGGTGGTACTGGGCAGTCTGTTTGGCGTCGATACTGGTCACGTCCAGCAGGTGGCGCGGGGTGACACGCCCTTCTTCGAGTGCGGCGATGACTTCGTCTCTGGTCTTCTGAGTGGCCACTTCTACAATAATTGATACGTTAGACCGGTACTTAGTCCTGTTGCGTGCGTGGGTGTACGTCCTGTATGATGGCAGTACGACTATTTCGTACTTGTCGATGTACCGGTTCGAGAACAAGTCTTTTTAGCCCCTACCCCCTACAACCTGTTAGTGAGTCATCAGGACTCCAACACCGACGACGAACACGCCGCCCCCGCCGAAGACCTCGACGCCGAAACGCTCCGGAACATCGCCGCCTCCGACGCCGACACCAAGGACGCCATCAAGCAGCACATCCCGACCCACACGACGATCCTCGCCCCTGTAGCGGACGATGGGGACGTGCGTGAGGCCTACCGCAACATCGACCTCTACGCCATCGACGACGAAGCCATCGTCGGCGCGCTGTACATCGCGGCAGACGAGGCCAACTGCTACGCCGTGCGTCTGGCAGCCGAGCGCCGTCTCGACGAGCTGGAGGACGATCTCGAACCGCTCGCGGAACCCGACCACGAGACCGACGAGTGGGACGGCGACACGACCGGCTACGGCGTGGAGACGGAGACGGTCGAAGTTGAGGTCGCCGAGGACGACACCGAGGCCGAGATCCCGGTCACGTACGGCGACGGAGACGACACCGACGACCAACCCCGCGACGACGAGAACGGATCCCCCGAAGTCGAATCCGAAGACCTCGCAGCCGCCCTTCGTGCCGCGTACGACGCGCACAGCTACCGGCAGACCCGTTCGACGCAGAACTACGACAAGATGTCCGCCGCCGCGAAGCAGGCCCTCCAAGACCGCGACGCGTACACCGACGAGCTGTTCTTGAAGGTTGACGACACCATCAGCGCGGCGGTGTACGCAGGCGAGATTGAACCCAGCGACCTCGAGGACGTGGAAGTGGTTGGCGACACCACGACCACGGAAGCCAGTCACGACGTCGCGTTCGAGACCGCCGACGAGACCGGCAACAGCGAGTGTATCAACTGCGGCGACGGGTACGACAGCGACCACAACAGCCCCTACCTGTGCGGTGACTGCCGCGAGCAGGCGGCGGAGACGGGTGGACTCGGTGCAGAGATTCGCTCCCCAGACGGGGCCGACGAGGCCAGTGATCGGCAATGAGCGGACAGTCGAGTCTCGCCGAGTTCGGTGGTGGGGAAGACAAGGTCTACGACGCCCCCTTCGCCAGCCACCACCACATCCACGACGTCCGCGAGGTAGCGGATGAGGGTGACTCCGTGCGAATCCGGCTTGAGTTCGTCGTCGAGGTAGATGGCGATCGGTTTGAGGCCGGCGCGTATTCTGAGGACAACTGCTGGGAGTACGGAGACATCCCCTCCGAGTCGGAGGTCGGCTTCGGCGTCGCACAGGAAGTCCGGTATCACGCACAGGAGGTAATGCGCTACTACAGCGACGGGTCAGCCGGTTGGGCTGATGAGAATCCCTGACGCCCTACCACCACTGACGGTCGAAACGCGGCCCTTCTCGCGGGGCGCGTCGCGCTTGGATTGGCCCCCGAGTGCCTGACGATGACCGTGGCCCCGATGGCGACTGTGGAACCGGCCGACGACCAACCCGACAATGCACGAGAACACGACTTCCTACGACACGGAACAGAACACGAACGAATCCCCCATCGAATGCAAGATCTGCGGCGACGCGATCGCCGGCGTCCCCCTCGCCGACGTGATGTACGAAATCGAAATCGGCCGGCACACCGAGACGGTGACCCTCTGCGACGAATGCGCCCTCAAGACGGCGACCCAAGGACGATGACGGACTGGAAGTACACCATCGGCGACGAGATCGAGGATGTCGGGACAGTCACCGGCACGGCGCACAATCTCTTCGACGCGTACTACCACATCGACGACGACCACTACGTCCGCAAGACTTGGGTGGAGGCCCGTGGTTCCGAATGAGCGCAGAGAACGCCCCCTCCGTCCCCCACTGGAGCCACGACTACGAACTAGTTCAGATGGACGATGACGACTGGGAGTTCGTGGACGTGCTGGCGCTCTCGCGGGCTGTCTCCTACGAAGACGGACGAACGAGAGAAATCCTGAATGGCAAGAACGACGACGCAGTCCAGACCCACTCGACCGGCGTTGCAGCGGAACTCGCGGCGGCGAAGTCGCTCGGCGCCGACGACGGCGCCATCGAAGCCGTTGACGTCGACATCAGCGAGAAGGGCGACGACGGCAGCGACATCAGCGTCCGACGAGGCCTTGACCACCGTAGAATCGACTGCAAGGGGCACTGGTGGACGCCGACTGGGGAACCGTCCAGCCTGCCCGTCCGCTCCGAGAAGGTCGAGTCCGGCAAGGCGGACGTGTACGTCCTCGCTCAGGTATGGGATAGCGAGTGGGTCGCGGTTCACGGCTGGGCAACTCGGGAGGATCTGATGGAGGACGGCCGCGTCGAACAGTGGGACTGCGAGAACTACGTGCTGGACGCCGACGAGCTGCGGCCCATCGACACGCTCGCGGAGTGGGTCGAAGACACGGGTTTCGACTGCTAAGAATGCCGTTCGCGCTACAATTCTTGTTCGCGGCGATGGTTTTCGTCGCACTACTTACCGTTCCGGTGGTCATCCTTGTCATCGCCGGCCTCACGGGCTGAACCCCTGAATTCTCTTGAACCCGCGAACCCACCCGTTCACGGAAGCAACTTTTCCGCCGTCACCACGGAGCCCCAGCCGCGCGGGCACGAACAGCCCGCGAGGTACAGATAGCGAACCAGCCCTTGATGGGTTTCGTTCAGGTGTCTGCGGACGGCCCCGCGGAAGGGCTGCCGGACTCCGGGTTTTCGTCGACGTGTGTGACCTCGCCCTCGACGGGGTCGATGTCGACCTCTTGCATACAGGCCGGACATTCTCGGTGTTCGCCATCGGGGTCAACCCCCGTGTAGGTGATCGTCTGCGAACCGCACGAGTCGTGTGCGACCTTGACGCGGCGTGCGAATTCCTCGACGTCGCAGCCACAGCCGATCCAAACGTCGAGCAGTTCCCCAGTTTCCCAGTCGACACAATCCGGAGCGTCCAGTCCGCCGTCGGCGTCGGCGGTAGTCGCGGTCTCGGACATTGCAACAGCTTCGATGGCGTTGTTGACACTTGAACGCCGGCGTGGCAGCCGAGACCCCTTGGTCGCGTGATACTTACCCGTGGGGGCGGCAGCAGCCTCGAGCGTGCAGTACAATCAACTGACAGCAGTAATCGCAGTCATTATGCTGGTTATGTCGCCGCTCGCCGCCACCGGTCTCCTCGCCGGCACGGCGAGCGCCGCCACCGGCACGGGGACGATTGATGGTCAGGTGACTGACCAGTCCGGAAACGCGATCTCCGGTGCCACGGTCGAGATTGTCGTCGATAATCAGACATACAACGGCAACCCAACCGCCCCGAGCAACGTCGAAGTGGTCAAGACGACCACGACTGACAGCAACGGTAACTACAGCGTCAGCGTGGACTCGGGCACGTCGTATCGTGTCCGCGTCAAGGCGGACGGATACGCGCAGAAGGCCACGTTCGCCTCGCACTCGGTCGCTGACGGTGCAACGAAGACTGTCGATATGTCGCTATACGCCGACTCGGCGACGGTGACGGTCAGCGGTAACGTCACTGGCGCGGACGAGACTGTCGATGGCGTGGAGGGTATCCCGGTCGCAGTCTTCGTCGATGGTCGCGACGGCGAGACGATCTACCGGTATGGTGCGACCGCGACCACCAGCGCGGACGGTTCCTACTCCATCAGCGGGGTGCCTGACGGCGCCGACATCAGGGTCGAGTACAACAAGAACGTCGGGGATTACTCGACCACCGACGAGGTTCCCAAGTACACCACCACCAACGGGACTACGACCGTCGACCTGACGATCGCGACGAATTACGACGGCGACTGGTGGTACGGTGCGAACGACGTGTACCCCAACCACCCAGTCCAGTCCTACGATGGGATTGGTGTCGAGGTCGACCGCACCCCCGAGCAGGTGTACTTCAGCTACGACGTCGACGAGGCGCAGAACGTGACGGTCGCAATCCAAGAGACGTACGGCGACGGTTCTGACGGCGAATTCCGCAAGAAAACCGTCGAGGTCACCCCCAACGACGGTGTGGTGACGATGGACATCAACCACAGCGCAGGTGACGTCTCGGAGATGTACGCGCAATCGCACGGTGCGGACACGGTGGACATCGGGATCCTGTACGACACGGTGACTGACGCAGAGGACGCTGACGACGACGGTCAGCCAGACATCATCGACCCGTACCAGTCCCACGCACCCGACGTTGAGACGGTCGACCGCGACGCCGAGAAGGCGCCGGAGACCGCGTACGCCCAGCTCGCCGACGCGACCGAGACGACGGTGACGATTGAGGCCTACAACAACAGCAGCTCAGAGTGGGAGCAGGTCGAGCAGACGATCGTTACTCCCGACGACACGCCGCACATCGTCAAAATCAGCCTTGACGGCGCGAATGGCGAGCAGTACACGCAGTACCGCGTCAGCACCCACGGGCAGGACGCGACCGACGCGGGTGTCGTGTATGAGTCTGGTAGCCTCGGTGGTGGTGGTGGCTTCGTGCCCGGTGACGGCGGCGGATCCATCCCGCTTGCCGTCATCGTCATTGCACTCGCCGGCTTCGCGGTGTTCGGCGCAGCCGCAGCGGTCATCGAGGACTGAATCGCCTCACGACCAACCTTTCCTCATTCTTCCGGTCGCCGAGACCCATCTACGTCCCTAACCCTCCGCTGAGCCGTGAACCCCCCTTGCTCGCGTGACACTTATCGGAAGGGGTGGCTGCAGCCTCGAGTGCAGTAATGGCAGACAAGCTAGACCTTGGCAAAATCGTTGCAGGGAGTACGAGCGGTTACGTTGGCGTCGACTCGGCACTCAAGATCATCACGGAGAGCGGCCTCACGGCGACACTCGTCGACCCCACAGGCGAGGTCGCGATGGCGTTTAACCTCATCCTCCTGCTCGCGAGCGTCCTTTACATCGTCGCGATGACGGGGATGGTCGAGTTCTCCGGTCGTTAACCAACCGCAGCCTTTCGATTCTTCGAAGAATGACAGACCCAACCGAACACGAACAGACCGACGAAAATGACGCCAGCGAGACGACGCAGTCGAAGCACAACCCGCTCAACGAACGAGTCAGCCGCCGGCAGTTCATCAAAATCGGCGGCGCAGCCGCAGGAGCCGCCGCAGCCGGCGGAACCGCCAGCGCGGCCACGACCACCACGACCAACACGACGACCACTACTACCGACACCGCGGACTCGGACAAGCACAAGGCGCCGAATTCCATCGACGGCGGTGAGGTCGTGGTGGACTATGCGCTCCAGAACCCCGCGAAGACGGCGGCAGCCGCACCTATGATCCTGACCGCACCGGTCGGCGGAGTCCTGTACTCCGCCGAAGTCGCCAACGCGGCCAGTTACGCCGTCACCAATATGGCGACGTGGGCGTGGGGGCAGATCACCCCGGACGCCGACGACGCGCAGGATGACCAGCTCGAACTAGACGTCAACGCCCACGCTCACACCATCCACGATAACCTCGTCGCGCTCACGAAGCAGTGCTACAACAACTTCCGAATGCTGAACAACAACGCCTTGATTTCGGGGGAGGTGGCGGCTGTGAAGGCTATCAACGCCGGCAAGGCTGAGTCTCTCGTGGCGGCTCAGGCGCAGGACGAAATCTACAATCAGATTGCAGTCTTCGAGGAGAACTTCTACCGGATCATCGAGAGCGCGATCGTCCGGCTGGCGAACCTCCACGCCCAGCAGGTCACTGGATTCGCCGATAACGCCGACTACGATCCGACGATCAGGTACAAAGAAAACCAGAATGACAGCTATCACCACCGGATCATCGGGACTCGGGACATCGAGGTAGAACTCGTCAACGGTGACACGATCACGACGCAGGCACTCGCCTGTAACGACGGGTCGCTGAACGATTCCACCGAAACTGGTGTAGTGTACATCCACCCCCTTTTTGCAGACAACGCAGGCGGGGACAGCGACGACCTCACGAAGAAGGTCACGAACTACGACGAACTCGTCGACGCGGAGACGAACAGCTCGACACTCCAACGCCTCTGCACCGGCTGGCACGCGGACGATGACGTTGATCCGGTTGGTCTTTACGTTGAGAAGTACGACCAGAACAACGGTCGCGTCTACCCGTTCGCCAGCTCAAACGACGGCCACATCGACTCGATTATGCCCGATGGAGGCTATGCGAACGGTTGGTGGGACTGGATTGCGGCCCACGTCATCAGCCGCGCCGAGACGCTGACGGCGGATATGCAGCAACACGTGGAGGACATCTTCGACGCTCTCGCTACCGGCGAAATCGAGAACGTCGAAGAGGTACTCTCTCCCTACGCGTTTATGCAGTTGCAGGCGGGCGATTGGCTCCAGACCGGGAGTACTGGCTACCCGATCGCGGCGGCGTGGATGGGTGGGTACAGCACCGATCTCGATCGGACGGGAACGTACACCCACGTAGACGTCGACGCTGACAACATCACGTACGACAAGGCGAACATCCTCTGGGACTCGCGGAACCCGCCGAAGCTCGGCAGTCTCTCAGCCGAGACGCTGGGTGGTACAGACTGGACGATTAACGTCCCGGTCGGTAGCGGTTCGACCCTCCACCTCGACTCCTACCCCGAGGCGGGCAAGACGTTCTCCGCCTCTCACAGCAGCGAATCGGTCGACTCCATCGGAGTCCAGCTCGGAACGGGGGATTCGGCGACACCGGTTGCTGCAAAGTCGTCCACGTCGTCCATCACCCCCACCCGCCGCGAGTGGGAAGACGCCCTGTCTCGCCACGGCGTCAAGCACGCCGACACCGTGACAGTCTCCGTGGAGGTCACTACCGGGGCCGGATCTAGTACGACGGTCAGTGCGACGGACGTGACCATTCTGATCGAGACGCGGCTGATGGTCGGCAACGAGTACACTGTCCCGTCCACGTCCACGGTCTATATCGCGGACTCGAACGGTATGCACGAGGTGCCGAGCGGTGACAGCGTCCGAATCGAGTCCGTGAAGGACGCCGACGGCAACGCGCTAGAGTACATCACCGTCTCGGATGGGACGCTTATGACTCTCGACAGCAGCGAGGACATCCAAGAGCGATGGGACGCCATCCTCGAAGCCGAGCGAGATACTGAGGACACCACACCCGATGGAGACGGCAGCGTCAATCCCGGCGGCGGAGGTGGGGTCAACGTCCCCAGCTTCGATGGAAACATTCCGTGGGAGCTGCTCGCGGGCGGATCCGGGGTGGTCGTCATCCTATCCATCGTCGCCCAGCTCCTCGGCGAGGACGACAACCGCAGGTGATACGCTATGGTGTCCATCACAACCATCATCAAAGCACTCGCGGGCGGCCCCGCCACCCTCGCGTACACGCTGCTGCGGGCGGTCGGGATCACCAACACGCTGGTACTGGTCATCCGAGTCGTGCAGGTGTCGTTGCTGATGGCCGTGTTCGCCGCGGTCGCGTTCAAAGGGCTGAGTATGCTGGGGTACGACCCGCTTGCGATCATCTGGGCGTTGTTCGTCGATGTCCTCGAAGCCGCGCTTCGAGAAGTCCTCGGCGACAAGTTCAGCCTCTGAGACACCCTCCAGATCTGATGAACCCACCCGGTCTCGCGGGCCGTTTTTCCGACTGAATGGCGGACGTCCGCGGTGACGTGAAGAAGTCACCAGCGATGTACCTACTGCTGATTTCAGTCGTATCCTTCACCGCCGCCGGCCCCGCCGTCGCGGCCCTGACGACCCCCGTCGCGGCACAGCAGACCGCACCGAACAACACCACGACCACAACGACCACCGAGAACGGCCAAACCATCGTCCACCAGCTCGGCGAGGACGCCCGGATTACCAACGTGACGTGGAACGGTAGGACGGTCGAGATCACCGTCAGCGCCGACGAGTACACTACGGTGGCCGTGACGGACGCCGGCGCCCTCAGCAGCGTCAGCGAGGGCTCCGTCTCCGAGATTCCGTACCAGACGTACACCGTCCCCGGGGACACCGAGCGCACGCTCGAGTTCACTGTCGCCGACAGCGGGACGCGCGCCGTGACCGTGCAGAGTGGGGACACGATGATTGCGATCGTCGAGGAGAAGGGCAACCGGTTCCTCGCCGGATCTAGCGCCGGCTGGGATGAGGTTCAGGCGGCCGCACTCGCCGCCTCGCTCGTCGTCGGTGGTGTCGCAGTCGTCACAGGGATCCTGACTTGGTATGCTATGCGCCGGGACTACCGGCGGGTGGTCTGAGATGTTCGGACGTGGACTCGTCGCGCTTCTCAGCTTCATCTGGAAGCGGAAGTTCAAGTTCGCCACCGTCGTCTTCGGACTCGGATTCGTCATCAGTCTGGGCTGGTGGCAACTCGGGCTCAGCGTCAGCGAAATCCCCCTGTCAGCGTGGGTGTTCATCGGCGTCGCATTCGTGACGCTACCGTACGCGGTGCTGGTCAGCGCGATCATCGTCGGGCTGATTTACGACCCCAACCGTGTGGTCTTCAGCGAGCTAGACCCCGCAAATGGCGATCTCGCTGTCCACGACGTGTCGCAGGAGACGTACGACGAACTCATCGCGATCGACGAGACTGGGCAGGAAGTTGGGAAGGGCCACCTACAGCAAATCGACGTGCAGAAGGCCCGGGAAGCGTACGAGGTGACGTCATACGATCCTGAAGCGAACACCGCGCGAACATCGTGGATGGGCAACGCGACAAACTACGAGATCAGGCAATTCCGCGGCCGCCTCGAACAGGTGCAGGAGACCCTATCTCCTATGGCCCGCGCCTACTCGGATCTGCACGCCTCATACGATATGGAGGTCAAGGAGCGCGCGCAGGACACGTTCAACTCCTTGATGGCCGTCCTCCAAGGAGTGGAACTGCCGCCCGGTATGGACATCGCCAGCCAACTGCAGAAGGACGCTGGACAGGAAGAACTCGGCCGCCTACCGGATCCGGAAGAACAGCTGAACGAACTCGAAGACCCAGAACAGAGGGAAAGCGGCCCCGCGCTCGTGGATGAACACGAACCCCAGAACGGGGGTGAGATGAAATGATGGGTGACGACGGTGGATTCGAGCCCGCTGGTTATCTCCGCGAATACGTCCGCGGGAACGTCGACGTCGACCCCGACGCCCACGTCCACTCTGGACTGATTCGCGACCCGGAAATGCGAGCGTGGGTGTCGTGGATGGTTGAGAGCTACTATCCAATCACCGACGATATGCCGGCGTCATTCTGGGAGACTGACCCCGCTCGGAAGATTCTGCGCCGACACGGCACCGAGACCGCACACCGTGCCGTGCAGCGCGGCCAAATGCACATCGTCGACTATCTGACGGGTATGCCCGACCAGTCGGTCGACCTGTCGACGATGGACGCGTTGGATTGGCTGAGCGACTGGGTGACGCGGGACGCTCCGGTGACGTTGGTGACCGGGCATATGAATTCGGGAAAGACAGCGACGACGCTGAAGATTGATGGGAAGTTGTGGCAACGCGAAACTGGGGGGTATGTGGCCTCGAACATCCGCACGTGCCCGTCCACGATCTCCATCAGCAGTATGTCGTCGCTCGTGGAGTTTGCCAAGGAACACCGCGACGAGCCCAGCCAGTTCGTTTTCGACGAGGCCGCCTCACACGCTTCCGGGGATCTAGACGACCGTGAAGTGAAGGAGCAAATGCGCCAACTGATTCGGTTCGCGGCGAAGTGGGATATGGGGCTGACGATCATCGGCCACGCCGAAGGTGGGCGGGACATCTCGCCGGAAGTCCGCCGGTTCGCTGAAGTCATCCACAAGGACGGCAAGAAGTCCGGGACGATCTACGGTGCGGTGAGCGAACGACGAGAGTACGTCGACGAGAAATTCGAATTCGACGGCCTCCCCGACACCACCGGACGTTGGAAAGCCGACCCCGACGAACCGGCGACGTGGGAGTGGGACTACGAGGGAGATGATCTGGTAGACCTGAGCAAGGACGTGGACGACCTCGAGTGGGGTGTCGAGATTGGTGTCACCGTCAACGAGAGCGTCGGCGGTGCCGAAGAATACGAACGGTGCCGCGGCGTCAAGGACGGTGGCGAGCGGTGCGGAATCACGACCACCGCCTCTCTCGGCGAACACGGCTACTGCCACCACCACGACGATCAGTACGACCCCGACGCCGAGCAACCGGCCTACCAACGAGTAGATGAAGAGGGGGACACCCCCACCCCCGGTCGTAAACCCCCCGAATCGAAGGATGGAGAAGGGAAAGAAGGGGGTCAAACCCCACCCCCTGCGTCCTCAGGTTCCGACGAGAATGCAAAATCGGACGGAGACGACACCGAGGAGGACGATACCACCGTTTCCGCGAGCGACGTGGTCGGGACAGGCACCCGCTACTAACCCCCGACCCCCCACCCGAAGTTTATGCGCGGCCGCGCGCATAAAAATCGCCACACGGCAGCGGAATCTGGTTTATGCGCGCGTGCGCATTCGCGTAAGAGCCACCCCCACCCCACCGCCTCCGGTTCAGCGATAGTTGACGAGCCTCGGCCACGGGATCTTGGTACCGTGACTGTCCTTCTTGTTACTCATACTGTACCAATTCGGGTCTACTTGACGCTCAAGCTCTCTACAACCGACTTTAGCCATTTTGAGTACCCTGAGACTATCGTTGTTCTCGCCAACGACCGCCAGCACGTAGCCGCCTTGTCGCTCGCGGAGCTGTCTGTGCTGACCGCGCCAGAGCATAAACCGTCCGTAGCGACTTCCCTTCTTGTATTTTGCCGCTTTCACATCGACTGGACTACCGTTTGTCTTCCAGCGGGCGTCGTGCCAACTGTCTCTCTCCAACCGGAGGTGGTACTTCCGGGCCGCCGCCTGCTCGGCCAGCCGACCCATCCTGTTCGCGTCCTTCTTTTGCACTTGCACCCGGACGTCGACACCGAGGCGGGATAGCCCCCACGCGCCAGCGGGTTCATCAAGCGTCCCTCCGGGACGCGACGCGCGACCCACCCGCTCTCGCCCGCGGCTTATCCGAGCGAACGGCGGATCCGCAGCTGGACGTGATCACACCAGCACAACTCGCAATCCCATCTGGGATAGAAGTCGTCGTCGTACTGCTCATCGCCGTCCTCCTGTTCGGTGCGAACAAGATTCCGAAGCTCGCCAACGCCGCCGGTCGGTCGCTCGGCGAATTCAAGCGCGGTCGCGAGGAACTCGAAGACGAACTGGCGAATGACGGTGGGGACGACGGTAGCGAAGACGACGGCGCGGAGACCGCAGACTAATTCTCGTCGCGCGACATCAGATCCAGAAAACCGCCAGAGAGCGAGGATGTAGTTGTCACTTGGAGTGGAATCGCGCCGCAGAAAGCCACTGAGATTGTCCGGAACCCAGACCCTTCTTGCGGTCTGGGTCGAACCCCAAGTGGCTGCGGGCTATAGTGGGCCGGCGCGAATTCGAATCGAGCGAGACTCACTGCGTTCGTCTCGCAAACTCTCGTTCGCTTCGCTCACGAGAACGCGGTTACGGCCAACGCTCCGGTCGGTTTCGCGGTTCGGTGCTCGGGGGCTCCGCAGGCTCCGCCCCCTGCGCTCCGCTTCCACCAACAAAGGCCGACGGCAGCGCACGCGCTTGGCCCGCCAACCCGCCCGTGCCCCAGAACAATGGCACGAAACTCTCCCGACGACGGGCTTGAACCCCTCACACCGCGCGACGCAGTTGAACTGTACAAACAAGATCGAGAACGCGAACTCTCAGACGCAACGCTCCAGAGCCACGGATACAGGCTACAACGCTTCGTGGAATGGTGCGACCAAGAAGGTATTGACAACTTGAACGACGTCACCGGCCGCGATGTTCAACGCTTCAAAATCCACCGGAAACAGACGGTGAGTGACGTAACACTCAAATCGAACCTAGACACGCTCCGTGTCTTCTTGCGGTTCTGCGTCAGCATCAACGGATGCATCGACGGCCTCGATGAAACGGTCAACTCCCCATCCCTCGCAGATCCGGGCGCGAGAGGCACCGACACAGTCCCCCGGCAGAAGGCCGAGCAAATCCTGCAGCACCTCGATAAATACCAGTACGCGAGCCTACAACACGTCATCTTCCGGATCCTCTGGGAGACCGGGATGCGGATGGGCGCAGCACGAGCAATCGACCTGCAACACTACCACCCGCGAGACGAATACATCGAACTCCGACACAACCCGGACACCGACACCCCACTGAAGAACAAGCGAAAAGGGGAGCGCGCGGTCGCTGTCAGCACGCGTACCTGCAGGATTATCGATGACCACATCGAGCATCACCGTCACGACGTGCAGGACGACCACCGCAGAGACCCGCTGCTGACGACGGAATTCGGGAGAATCACGAAGAACACGATCCGACTCAACGTGTACCGAGTCACCCGCCCGTGTACGTTTAACGGCGGTGACTGCCCGCACGATCGGGACCCAGACGAGTGCGAGGCGATGAACAATATGACCGCGAGTAAGTGCCCGTCCAGCACTGCTCCGCACTCGATCCGTCACGGGGCGATCACTGATTATCTCGCGTCAGATGTCCCTGCAGACGTCGTCAGCGACCGGATGAACGTCGGTACAGACATCATTGAGGAAAGATACGATCACAGGGATTCGAAATCCAAAATGCGACAACGCAGGGAACGGATCAACTGGCTGTGACCGCATGCGGGCAGGCACCCCAGACCCCCTCACGCCAGCCCGTACATCGACGGACGATCCCCCAGCGCGTTAATGATCGTCCCACGCGAACACCCGAGGCGCTTTGCAGCACGACGCTTACTGGTTTCTGAATCACGAACCTGCTGGAGCACAGTACAGATACGATCGTACTCATCAGTCTCTACCAACCTCCCATCCTTCACATCGAACCCCAACGGCGGACGGCCGCCACTCCATGCGTACGTGGCGTCACTATCGTGGTCATGCGAGGGATGTATGGCATCACTGAGCGTGGTGAGCGCACGTTTCGTCGCACCCTCGATAGCAGTATCGGACGTGATTATCATACCTGCCTCAGCCAGGTGTACGTCCACCGCGCTGTCCACGAGCTGTTGAATGCGGTCGGCTCCATGTGCGCGGTTAATGAGTTCATCGGGGTGGACGACGATGAGGGAGTATGGTTGATTGCTTTTCGTTGCGCCCTGCATCATACCGTTCAGTCCGTTTTTCGTCGTGGTTTTGTCGTGGCAGATGAGGAGCTGGTTAATGGGGGCGTGCCAGTCTACCTCTTCGATTGTCACTGAGTTCCCTGGTGTTTCGTTCTCGATTGCTTGCGCTGCGTTATCTGTGTTTTTCGTGAGGGAGGGCTCAGTGAGCCATGTTTCACCAGTATGGTTAGTGGCGTGAGAGAGACACGCGCGCAGATCGTCTTTGCGTTCTGTGGGGGAATCTCCGGTCACGTAGATGATCGTGGTGATTGTTTTGTAATCTTTGTCCGGGGCCATTGTGTTTGGTTATAACACCCATAGAAGTATAAATGACAGGGGTTCTTGACGTGGTATATTTCTTCTTGACAGGGTGCGATTTTCAATAGAGTGATTTTCACCCCTCTCATGGCAAACTTCATTTACTGTATCAATTGGTGGGTTTCTGAACCCCCGATTCACCCCCTCCATCTCAGTTAACTGAGTGTTCTGAGAGGGTGTTTTTCGTGCCGGGGCTTAGAATTGCTTGAAAAAGCTTTTTTGTCGGGATAACGGGTATAATGACACCTCTCAGGGGCTTTCTGACAGGGTTCTTACGTCCGAAGATGGTGTTTGGTGTATAGGAGAGGATTTACCTCCTGTGTTAGATATCTGAGATGGGTCAGGGCGAAGTGTTATGGGCGCACGGAGTGAGCGACGCTCACGCGCCACTGGGCTTCGAGAACATACCCGCGGTCACGAACAGTGTCACGCACACCCGCCTGGGGTGCAGACGACGTCAGCGCAGACACGATCGACACGAACCTGTCAACGCTCACATATCGCCAGTGCTCACCAGCTGAAGGGGAGAAAACCTATAACGAGAAGCGCGTGACGACAGAGCGTTAGCGCACCACCGCTGCCACGACACGCAGGTCACACACTCTCTCCGGTCCCACGCGTCCCCACATAGGCGCTCACACGCTGCGCAACACGCTGCAGTCAGGACACGTGTCACGCCCCTCATCGAGCCAGCACACCCCGCCACGCGCGCACGCGTCAGCAGGAGCACCGTGACCACCGATTCAGACGCTGACGTTCTTCCGTCCACAACGAGCGCGGCAGCCGCCGCGCCCTTCCCATCGATACCTCCAACTTCTTCCCCTACTATATTGGGGGTGCTGTCGCTGGGAGAGCGCGCCCAAATTGTAAGAAATTTGAGTACCAATTGTTGTAGTGTAATTGGTGTGAATTGGGGGTTAGTATTCTGATAATTTGGGGAGGGTGCTCTGGCGACAGCACCCACTACACTATACGCGCGAAAGGTGAGACCCCACGGCCAGTGAATATCAGAACTTCACCACGGAGAATAGAGTGTTGTTAACGGTCGGGAGACGTCGGCATGCTGCGAGCCTTTAGGTGCGCCAGTTGGTTGTAATCCTGGGCCACCAATCGATGCAGTCCTCAACCCTGCAGCAAGCGCCAGAACCCCCCTCGATCCTCTCGATACATATCGAGGTTATCAGCCGCGCGTTCACCGAGCGTGGTGAGTTCGTAGATCCCCCGGTCAGCTCTTTGTACTAGATCGTTGTCGCGGAGGTGTTTGAGTCTGTTTTGGACGTACTGTTTCGAGTCCGTGGAGGCTACGGATTTGAGGAGCATGCTCGGTGTTTGTCTGCTTTCCTCGTTGAGGAGTTCGAGGATTTCTTGATCGGTATCGAGCAGCGATGGGTGTTGAGCGGTCATGGTCATTCCTTATTTGTATGTTTGCTCCCCAAATACTTATAAGTACTAGGTCCTTAACAGGGGATAAGCAGTGAAAACGCGGGCCTGGACGAGCGCCTAACCAGCGTTCGTATGAAAGGACAGGCGGGGAGGGAACCACCCTCCCGCCCTGGTACCGCGGGTTCACCTGACCCCGATGGATGTGCGTCTGCGAGACGGATCGTTTCCGCCAATCAACCAATCCATGCGGTCCGCGAGTACCAATGCAACGTACGACACGAAAACTTAAAAATCGTCCTACAACGGACGGACGCAGCGACGAACAGCACGGAGTAAACGACGGTATCAACGGTGGTGGGGCCTGATGGCAGCGGGAGGAGACATGCCCGACGACATCTCGGGCCCATCAGAGGACACACCCACTGCGAAGCTGGGCGCGCAGTTCTCGCAGTACGAGGAAACTGTGAAGGACGCAGACAACGCTGGCGACGCGATGCAAGTCTGCATGGATGCAGCTCAGACCTTCGCAGCGATCGAAGTCGAAGCCGGCGACGAAGCCACGGGTCTGCACTCGATGGCGAAAGCGTACCTCAACCAGCTAAGTGACACGAAAAGCGGCGTGTCGCGGAAGAACGTCCGCCAAATCTGGTTAGATGAGATTGATGACCTCGAAACTGAGAAGAAGATCGATGACGGTGAAGTGGTCATCTTCTCAGACCTCATTGAGGAGACGCTTGTCGGTGTGACGAAGAAGGTCACGACAGACAAGTCATCCACCGAAGAGACCGAATACGTCCTGAAATTCAACGATGCGAACGGGACGCGTCTCACGGTCACCCAATCGACACTCTTCGAAGGACGGGTTCTGTGGAAGGCCTACACAGCCGCTCAGGAAGGCGAATACCCTGACCGAGCGGAGAGTGAAGAAGTTGAGTGGGACAACTTCATCGGCGATGTTATCGAGAGCATTGGTGAAGTCGTTGAAGAAGAGACGGGTGCACGGACGGCAGCGATGCAGGCGTTGAAGAACTACGTGAGTAACACTGTCGCGTACGGAGACCGCAAGGATGCTGTTGAGAACGGCGGTGTGTACGTGGACGATGAACCCCCGGCGAACTCTGAGGTTGTCGTGCCGAGGGAGGCGATTGCGTCCATCACATCGACCCACGAAATCACCGACCGGGCGCTGCAGGCTGAAATCTCCGCGCGTGAACTTACAGGCACGTCAACAGCTGGTGACAAGGTATCGAAGTCAACGACCGTTCACGGGAATTGGCAGACGTTCTGGTATCTGTCCGGTGAGGCATTCGAAGTTGGCGAGGATGCCTACCAGCAGGAGGCGTCAGGGTCCACGATGGACCGCATGGATAACCACGGTAACGAGGAGGATGGTGACAACGCCAGTGAACCGGACGAGACCGGCGACACCGACGAGGTTGTAAACGGTGACTCGGGCGGTTCACTGCCTGGAAGTGACGAAGACAGCGACGACCATGAACCCGGGAAAATCCGGTCATACACGCCCGAAGACGGAGGTGACGAGTAATGCCACGAGCACCTACTGACTACGACGAAGTCACCGACTACGAAGACGCCCGCCCGCCTGAATCCGTCCGCAAGGGCCTCCCGGCGGACCTGAAGGACGCGAAAATCAAAGGCGGGGAGACGCACCCTGCAGACGCGACAATCCGCCTGAACGGGCCGCCCGGCACGGGTAAGACGACGCAGATGTGCCTCCGCGTTGCTGTGCTTATAGAGGAACACAACATCGACCCCCGTGATATCACGATCATGACGTACCGTCGTTCACTTGCCGGTGAAATCGAAGCGCGTCTCAAGTCATGGGGAATCCTCGATGAAGAAGATGAGTTAGAAATGTGGACGACCGCACACGCCGCGGCGAACCGCGTTACAGGGCTTCTCAGCGGTCGTCACGATGAGAACACGGATTCCGGGCTCGGTCCAGCCGTGACGGGATACGAGAAATGGTACTTCTGCAGTGAAGTACTGGACATCAAGTACAGTTCAGCGCCGTGGAGCACGTCGCGCGGTGAGCTGTTGTTCAAAGTCATCGAATACGCTCGTGATAACCTGCTTGACCCGGCGGACAAGAGCGATCTGTACGAAGTGCCGAAGTACACCGACCTCAAGGAAGAATGGCCGGGCGTCGACGTCCCCCAGATCTATGAGCGGTGGGAGGCGTTCAAGCAGGAAGCCGGTCTGACGGAGTTCGGCGAACTGTTAGAAGCAGCCGTGAACGGTCCGCTACCGCCGACGAAGGCGGTTGTCGTGGACGAGTACCACGACGTGACACCGCTCATGGCGCAGGTGTGTGAGCGTTGGGTTGCAGCTGCAGACACCGCAATCGTTGCCGGCGACCCGTTGCAAGTCGTGAACGAGTATACGGGCGCGGACCCGCGGTTCTTCAGTGACCGACTCGATCACATTCCGGAGGTCCTGTTGACGAAGACCTGGCGTGTCCCGCGGTCGCACTGGCAGGCTGCGACGTTGATGCTGTCGAAGGAGTTCGACGAACCGCCGGTGACGCGTGACTCTCGCGGTGAACTGCATGAGTACAAGTCCCCATGGTTCGAGAAGGGGGACAGTGACGGTTGGCGCGTCCCGGGCGCGGATACCCCGGCAAGCCCCGGCGCGCTCGTCCAGGACCACATCGACGGGCATGACGACCGGTCGATGATGCTCCTTGCACGCAGTCGCACGCAAGTGTCGGGTATCAGTGCCGCACTGGAGAAAGCCGGCATCATCCATTCGACGCATGACAGCGATCTGGGCGGGTGGACACAGCGCCGCGTGGACCTGCTAAACGCGTTAGTGAAACTCCGCGGTGTCCCGGCAACCTACGCGTCAGATGACGGTCAGTACGGGCTGCAGACGTACGACACGGACGCGTCGCAACTCCGTCTCACCGGCGACGAAGCCGCGACGCTGTTAGAGCACACGAACGGTCGTGTGCTGTCGGTCACGAACGACGAACGGGAGACGTTCATTAGTGGTCTCCGTGACGGTGAACAGACAGTCACTGCTGACGACCTCGGTGAAGTTGTCAAAGACGCGTTCTGGGGGCGTTACACCTCAGGAACGGCGTCTGTTAGTGAGTTAACGAAATCCGGTGAACTCGATGACGGTGAAATCGATGCGTTGCAGGCTGCAGTGTCTGAGCGTGACGAGACGGTTGCAGAGGACGCGGTGAAGCGGGTGCGTGTCCTCACGATTCACGCATCGAAGGGCTCGGAGGCAAGCGACGTTGTCGTGTACGACGGCATCACGAGCACGATTGCGAGTGAAATCGACCGGTTGAAGCGTAAGTCAGAGAATGAAGCTCGGACCTGGTACGTCGCGCTCACACGTGCGAGCGAGCGGTTGCACATCATGCGTGGCGGGTTCCGTTGGATGACGCCGTATCTGGACGGGGAGATCGTCAGGAAGTCGGAGCAGGCCGCTGAACGCGCTGCAGCGAACGCGGAATCCGCCGAAGATGACGGTGACGAGTTGCCTGTCATCGATACTCCCGCCGTCGAAGAGGAACCCGCCCCGGATGCTATGGAGAACACCGGTCCCGACCCCGCCCCGACCACAGGAACGTCAAGTGTTCTGGGGGAACGTGAACGGGTGGATAACGCTGTCAGGCAGGCATGTACTGACGGTGGGGTTGACACCGACGCAGCGACGGGTCGTGTCGCTAAGCGGACCCGCGCAGACCTGGACATGATTCAGGACAGGATCGAAGCGTACCAGGAACGCATGGAGTACACGCGAGAGTTAACGCGTGAAGTGTGTAGCGAAATCTACAATGGTGGGATATCGACGATGACTGAGGTCATCGATGCGTGCGAGTCCCGCGGATTCCGACGTGAGAACGTTGAGGCGGTACTGGATGCGCTCATTAACGCAGGCACGGTCGCAGAGAAAGACGGTGGATTCGTCGGCCTCACATGGGGTGATTGTTGATGCGAGTAGCAATCCAGCGGTTAGACGACGCTGAAAGCCCGGTGAAAGTCACCGACGTCGGTGAAGAGTACGTCACGCTGGACGTTCCGGAATCAGTCCACGACGCGGAGCGTGTCATCCCCGCAGACCTGGTTGAAATCGGGCAAGACGCCCGGAACTGGTTCGCGTGGGACTTGGAAGAGAAGCAGCCGCGCGCCCCGTACACCAACCCCGGGTACGCTGGTGCAGCGCAGTGGGGACGTGAGAACGTCAGTTGGGATTCACGGGCAGGCGGGACGTTCGACGACGTGATTGACGCCCTCGATGGAACTGTCAACGGGCACATCAATGACAGTTGGCGGTGGGGGACTGTTGAAGACGATGACGGGAACGAGCACCGTGAGGATCCCCGGCCGCTGTACCCGATGGCGATCGTTCCGCACTTGGACTTCCAGCCTGACGAAGATCCGCTCATGCTGGTGGACCTCGATGACGTCATCGAACCTCAAGACGATGGGACCGCGCTGATGACGCGGGAAGCGTGGGACCTCATCCAAGAACTGGACGCCTACACTGAAGTCAGCACCAGCATGACCGGCGTTCACGTGTTCGTACGGGCGGAACTCCCCGGGTTCGTTGACGGGAAGAAGGTTCAGGAAGATCTGACCCAGTCACTCCCGAGCGGTGAAGTCGGGCACGTTGAGGTGTACGGTGCTCCCGCGAACGGACGCGTGATGGGGACGACGTGGATGCACATCGACGCCACGCCGCGGCACGACGTCCCTGAACGGCAGGCAACGATCGACGACATCGTTGACGAGCACCTGGATGACGACGATACTTTGACGCCAGCTGAACAGGCACAGGCAGCGTTCGATGACCGGGCTGAGGGTAGTGATATCGACTCGTCCAAGTCGAAGTCAGCGTACTACTCCCTGAACCCTGAGCCGATCGCGCAGACCGGTCCGTTCCGCGCTCACGCGGTGAACGGGGAGGGCCCACACCCGGTTCACGGTGGCACCAGCACCCCAGACGCGAAGTCTACGAACTTCGGCGTGGACACTAATGACGGGTGGAAGTGCTGGGCTCACGAGGACGGTGGCGGTGCGCTGCAGTTGATTGCAGTCATTGAGGGCATCAGGTCGTGCGGGAACGCGAGCGATGTCATGCAGGACCCTGTCGATGCGCTTCGGGTGTGTCTCGCTGCGCGGGACAAGCACGCGACTGCGCTTGAAGACGAAAAACCGCCAACGATGGCTCTCAAGGGCGTTTTGGGGGTACAGGGTGTTGACTACAAAGAAGACGGACAGTTGTCGAAAGCGAACTACGCGCTGGCGATCGGGCTGTTCGAGGAGATGGAATACACGGGGTGACTAAGATTGTCAACTCAAAACTCAACGACGACGGTGACGTGGCAGTCGAACCGCGCGAGAGACTTCAAGAAGAGAACGGAAGGCAATCTTGTGGCTCACTGGGGAGAGATCATCCAGCACCTCGCCCCGCCAGTAGTCACCTGGCGGTGGGAAGAATCGCAACTGTCGCAGGAGATGAAGTGTTACCTGCGACATAAGGGGCTCATCAAGCGGAGTCCGGGCGGGTCGAAGTGGATGACATCGATGGACCTCTGGTGCTACGTGATTGAGAAGGCGGGTGACAATGAGCACGTTGGCGTGGAATCGACGGGACAGCAGCTCCTCTTGGAGGATACTGTCGGGTCCGCAGGGACGACGCGGTACTTGCGCGACCAAACGCCCACGCGACGCGGGCGGGCGCGTCAGGCGACGCTCGCGGGCGAGACAGTCGATCGGCAAGTGGTGCGGTCACAGCATGAGCCGGATTGGACGGTTGTCAATGCTCGGAAGGGCATTCACGGTGACGACGACGGTCGGTCGGAAGCCGCTCGGTACCCGGGGCAGTCGCGCCTGTCCACGTTCGAGGACTACGACCTCGGGTCGTGGGATATGACGACGCCATGGTTCCGCGAGAATGCAGTGCGCGTTCCGGCGGGCGACGTGTACTGAGAGGGTAACACGGTTCCTGACCGCGCTGTGTTTTAAGGGTTCACAAAAGGTGTTATGGGGGTTTGGTGCGTGGGATTACAGCGTTTTCATACTTTCTTGCTCGCCCGTAACACGATTCCTGACCGCGGCACCGTCGTTCTTGTTAACGGTTTCTGATTGATACTTTCCCGAGCAGGACAGGTCGAACCTCCTCCGCCAAGACGAGCTGTACTATAGATACTCCAGTAACGGAACCACATCATCGCGGAAATCCACGACTGAACCGGGAACCCAAGCCACCTCACCTACTCAATTCATACCATACCCGGGTAGGAAGTCGGGACTAGTCATTCGCTCACTAAACTGTCAACACTTTTCCTTGCGGGAGGAAAGGTGATGAATATGCCAGATCTTGAAGAATATCGTGAAGAGATCATACAGGACATTGGGAAGACACTAGAAAGTGAAGACTTCCAACCCGCACTACTCGTTGGTTCTGGTCTCTCTATTCGCTACTTCAGTGGTCCGGGATGGGATGAACTACTAGAATCAATGGCCGATGATCTTCCTACACTCGGCCACGATTACGGATACTACCGCCAAACTCGAAGTCCACAAGAGATGGGTCAGTTTCTCGCTGAACAATATGCTGTGTGGGCTTGGAACAGAGGGACCCCCACTTTTCCAGATGATTCTCTTGACCCCCAGCATCCAGAAGACATCTACATCAAAAATCGAATTTCGGAATATTTTGATGATCTGACGCCAGCCTCGTCAGACGATTTGACTGATGACGTCGTCAATGGTGACCTCACCGCCGATGAGGCACGAGAAGAGATCGAACTTCTAAAAGAGATTCAACCGCACGCGATCATCACCACGAATTATGACCCGTTCTTAGAGCGTATTTTCAATGAAGACTATGACGAAGATGAGCCAGATTACGACGTAGTTGTCGGCGAGCAGGTTCTACGGCGTCAGCACCAGACTATCGGTGAAATTCTCAAGATTCATGGTAGTATCACCGAACCTGAGAGTCTTATACTGACATCCGAGGACTACGAGGACTTCAATTCTCGGCGACGATATCTTAGTTCGAAAATGCTCACATACTTTGTTGAACACCCGTTACTCATCGTTGGATACGGGGCGGGCGACTCAAACATACAACGAGTGTTCTCATGGGTGAATCAGATGTTATCGGACAACGAGGACATTGCTAACGACATCTACTTCCTCGAATTTGATGACGACATTGAAGACCGGGACAACCTCCCACGTCAAAAACAGATTCAGATCGGGGAGGGAGACAATATTACAGTAAACAGAATTGTCGCCAAAGACTTCTCGTGGGTCTTTGAAGCATTCACGCAGCATAGTGGGCTGAATATCCCCATCGGCGCTCTCCGCAGAATTCTTGCCAGCACATTTGAGGTGGTGAGCAAGAAGGCTCCCAACCGCGAGGTGGTTGACGTTAGAAAAGTCGAAGATCTCGCTGAAGACGAGAGTGAATTAGCAACCGTGCTCGGGATCGCCCCTGACTCGGAGTCGGCAATTCAATTTGACCATGACCTACGCCCAAGTGATGTGGCAGTTCGGCTTGGGTTTGAGAGCACGAACACCTACGCAGTCAACGAACTTATCAGAGACATCGAAGAGGAGACGGGTATAAACATCCGTGAATTCAACAACAGATACCACATCGCGTTCATCGGCCAGGGTAAGGTCGATCCACGCCGGTACTCAGAAGAAGTTGTTCCCCTTCTTAAGAAGGTGCGCGATGATGAGGAGTATGCCCTGAACATCCCGGAGAGCCAGATTCCGGAGGATATGTTAGACGACTAAATACATCAGTAGTCACATGTACGAAGCAAATGACGGGCAGGAGTACCTATCCGTATTCATCTCCGTCACCAATTGTCATCGAAACTCCGGTGTTCGATACTAACCTGTTCTAATGGACAACCCATTGGGGTAGCCGTTTCTCTAATGTCGCGGAACATGGTGGGCGACACGACGCAGCACGCCGATATCCCGGGTGTCCGTACAATTCATAATAGATGATCTGCTCGCCCGCCCGTCAGTCGGTTTGAGCAGATGGACGTATACCCGTACGTGAGGACGGGAGTACGAACGTACGTCGCTGTGTCCGTAGCGATGTACGTGGTCGCGTACGTACTCAGGTGCGTACGCACGTACGCCGATCCGACCGTCCGAACCCACCTCCCCATCCTTTAGTCCCGAACTCCTACTACGACGGTGAGAGTTACGAGAAACTAATGTTTCCCGCACCGTCAAGGAATCCTACTTCTTTGATAAGGGAACACCGACTAAGGTAGGTATGCAGGAATCACCCCAGAATGTCGCCGGTTATGTCCGTGTCAGCACAGACGACCAGGACGACGACCGGCAGCGCGAATCGATCCTCCAACACTACAACACCAGTGAAGTCGCGTGGCACGTGGACATCGAGTCCGGTGCGAGCATGTCCCGCGAGCAGTACAACCATCTCCGGGAGACCATCGACCAGTACGACGTCGTCGTCACCACAGAAATCGATCGACTCGGACGATCGTTCAGTGAGCTCGCCAGTTTCGTTGAGGAACTCCGCGAGAAGGACATCGACCTGCACTGCACAGAACAACCCATCAGCACAGTCGATAATGACGACTGGATGGGAGACCTTCTACTCAACCTCATGATCGTGTTCGCAGACGCGGAACGACGGATGATTGCTGATCGCGTGCAGCAGGGCATTGACAAAGCGCGTAGGGATGGAAAGCGCGTTGGACGACCGCCTGCAGGGTACGACGTTGATGAAGACGGGTTCCTGTACCAGGATCCAGCTGAGTACGCGAAGGTGCAGAACTTCATCCGCGAGCTCAAGAAAGGCCGTCCGAAGACGACGACAGCAGAGTACTTCGGAATCCCGCAGTCCTCGATCCAGTCGATCCTGAAGCGCGCGGAGAAGAACTACGAGATTGAGTTCGACAACGACTTGTGGACGATTGAACGGGCGAAGGTCGAAGCCGGGGAGAAACTGTTAGAACCGCTCGAATAGGACGACGACTGACGATGACGCGAGCGACGAAGAAGACAACGCTGACGAAGACTGACCGGATCGTCTCCCCGCAAGCCGTGTTACCTCTCTTATCCGTGTCATCAACCTACCCATAGGTATACCAACAGCGTTTATCGCCGGTATCCCGGGTAGATCCGAATACTCGTAGCGCCGCGGACAGAATCCTGGAATTCGTACGGTCAACGGGTGGGGCAATCGGGGTGTTCGGACAGGCTAGCGACTCAGATCCCGATAACGACGACTCAGGCCTGGATCCACTTCTACGTGGAGACGAAGGGCCATGATCGTAGACAACATAACACAAGACCGGTCCGTCAACAAGCTTACTCTGGCCCCATCTCTCTCTAATATGGTCGATGACGTGCCCGTCCGCCCGTCAGTCCGATATCCGTGGCTGACACACGCACGTACGTAAGGACGCGCGTACGTGATGATGTACGTGATCGCGTACGTACCTGAGTACGTACGTCGATCCGCCCGGTCGAACCTACCTGTCTCGGTATTTACGAGCGCAAAAGAACAATCGAGTCTGTCCGTAATAGACACTGTACCGCAGCTACCTTGGTGAGTACGACGGAGAAAGCATTCCAGCTTGGTGTGCCGAGATACGTCAGTCTCACAAATCCGAGACTGGCCGTCGTGGTATGTAGTGTGCGCTGCGCCTATCGACTCGCCAAGCAACTGAATATACAACCTTTGAAGACAGTAGGAGCGCGTCGACAAACTGCCGCCCGTAGGGGCGGCGTTCCCGGAAAGAGAGAGTGAACGGGTCCCGGTCCGTGGTGGGGCCGTGACCCACTCGGCTGTAGTGGCGTGCGGCGAGTTACTCGTCACTGGTTCAGCGGTGCATCTCTTTTGTAACCGTGTCTACGCTCTTCCGTAGGACCTACTGTCTACTTTCAACCGGTACTAAATCGTGATGACGAAACGAGAGGGGTAGTTCTTCGCCTGTTTCTGCGTTACACAGTGTATAGGAGTATGCGTCTGTATTTCGACCGGTTTCCTTCCCGAGATTATCCTCATCGATTTCGACGATCTCACAGACGACACCATGATACTGATTATCGGGATCGTCAGAGGCAAGATAAATCTGGATGTGATCGCCGACTGAGTACGGATCATTCGACGGTTGCGGAATATCTTCCATTGTCGGTTTTTGAACCGACCATCCGTATCAGTTCATCGCTCTTAGCAGACCAACGTGGCTGTCGGGTCACCACGTATGAAGTGACCGGACTATCCACCAAGCATCCATCTGAGACGTAACCTGTGATGCGAGACAGTCTAAGTAAAGACTATATTGTTGCGCTGAACAATCCTTGGTATCACTAATGACCCGGAAGCAGATCGGTCGTAACACTGGAAATTCAGGCCGAGTCAACGTCTCCGGGTCTGAATTGGAAGAACTTGGCATCGAAATCGGCGATGAAGTTGACGTGGATGTCGCTGATGCCAAAAAGATCGCGCACGCCATCATCGATAGCAAAGATTCCGACGAATTCCTGATCGTTACCCCCGCCTAACGAATGCAAACAGCACTCACCTACCGTACGAACCGTGACCTGTTCTCGAACTACTACCTGGATGAGCACCTCCCCGAGACCGAAGAATGGGACGAAGTCAATGACGAAGAACTCCAGGAGGCCTATGATGACGTTATGGACCTTTGGGAGCGTGAGAAGGACACCGCACCGAAGCGGAATGAGTCCCAGCTCGAAGAGAAGTTCATCCGGCCAATGTTCCGGAAGCTGGGGATCCCGTTCGAGGTTGAGGAGAGTACTGACCGAACTCAGCGTCGGCCGGATTACGGGTTCTTCGAGACTGATGAAGCTGCACGGGACGCCTTCGAACGCCGTGATGAGGGCGGTGACTTCTACGAGAACTCCGTCGCCGTTGCGGACGCGAAACGATGGGGTCGTCCCCTCGACACGCGAGGAAGCGGTGAACACGAGCGTGACTTCGAGAACCCCAGTTACCAGATCCACGTCTACCTTCAGGAAGTCGATTCCGCACAGTGGGCTGTTCTAACTGACGGGAAGAAATGGCGGCTGTACTACGGCCCGACCAGTCACCGCCTTGACTCCTACTACGAGGTCGATCTGGCAACAATCCTGGAAAAGGGCGACCTTGAGGACTTCAAGTACTTCTACCTCTTCTTCCGTCACGAGGCATTCCTCGAAGACACCAGCGGTGACTGTTTCCTTGACGACGTCTACGGCGAATCGAATGTCTTCGCCCAAGAGTTGGGAGAGGACCTGCAGGACAACATCTACGAGGCGATCAAGATCCTCTCTGAGGGATACCTCCAGTACCCCGAGAACGATCTTGATGAAGACGATCTTGAGCTGATCCACGACAGTTCGCTCATTTACCTCTACCGGCTCATCTTCGTCCTGTATGCCGAAGCGGAGGGCCGTGAACTGCTGGACACGAGCAACGAGATCTACGAGCAGTCCTACAGTCTCAACTCTCTCAAACAGGAGGTCGCCGAAGAACTCGATAGTGGCGACCCGAAATACCGTGACTGGCAAGACAACCTTCAGGCCCGTCTGGACGAACTGTTCACCCTCATCGACAAGGGCAGCAAGTCACGCGGTATCCCTGAGGAAGACCTCTACATTCCGGCGTACAACGGTGGGCTGTTCCGGACGGATCCGGACGACGACGACAGTAAGGAAGCACGGTTCCTCGCCAATCACGACGTCGGCGACGCCTACCTGGCGAAGGTCGTGGAACTCCTCACCCGGAGCAAGAACAGCAACGGCGGTGGAAAGATCTTCGTCGATTACTCCTCACTCGATGTTCGCCATCTCGGGAGCATTTACGAAGGTCTGCTGGAGTACCAGCTCAACGTCGCCGATGAACCGCTGGCACTGGACGATGGCGAATACGTGAGCGCCGGCGATGGCGACGACGTCGTCGTACAGGAAGGTGAGGTACACCTGACGACAGGCAGTGGTGAGCGAAAGGCCACTGGTTCGTACTACACCCCCGAGTACGTCGTTGAGTACATCGTCGAAAACACACTTGAACCGCTGGTTGACGATATCCGGATGGACCTCGCCGGTCGGAGTGCTCGTGGTGAGGACCGTGGTTTCGCTGCGGAGTTCGCCGATCGCGTATTCGATCTGAAGATCCTCGACCCGGCGATGGGGAGTGGTCACTTCCTCACGAGCGCGATTGACTATCTCGCCCGTGAGATCATTGACGCCCAAGAAAGGCAAGCCGCACAGCAGGGTATCGAGACGGTCAACCAAGAACACGACATCAACTGGGCACGCCGGCAGGTCGCCCAACGATGCATCTACGGTGTAGACCTGAACCCGCTCGCTGTTGAGTTGGCGAAAGTGTCGCTCTGGCTTCGGACGCTTGCCGCTGAGCAGCCACTCGCGTTCCTCGATCACCACCTGAAAACAGGGAACTCCCTTGTTGGAAGTGACATCGAGGAAATCGAGGAATTGGAGTCAGAGAGCGGCGGTGATGATCAGAACGCCTCACTTGCAGACTTCGGTATTGCTCGGAAGGGGACGATTGAGCAGCTGATGCGAATTTACGAGGATTTCATCGCCATCGAGAACCAGGACCTCGCAGACGTCAAGGAGATGGAGTCCAAGTACGATGAGTTCGAGCGGAACAAGCTCCGGCAGCGGCTTGAAGCGATGGCGAACATCCATACTGCCGAGGACTTCGGACTGGATAATCTCCCTTCAGATGCGTATGAACGGATGGCCGTAGCGTTGGAGGACGATGACGAGTGGGAGGAAATTGAACAAATGCAGTGGTTCCAGGATGCTCAACAATGGGCCGCTAGTGATGATTACTTCCACTGGAAGCTAGAGTACCCAGAAGTTTTCTATAACGATGATGGTGCGGGTACAGATAATCCTGGATTTGACGCGGTGATTGGGAACCCACCGTACATACGGTCCAAACGGATTCCAGATCACCAAAAGGAGTATTTCAACTCAAAATTTGAATCCACAACTGGTCGGTGGGACATCTATTGTTTATTTACAGAGATGGGGATTTCGATTTGTAGGGGGAGACTGTCATATATTCAACCAATGATGTTCTTACGTCGCCCATATGGTGAGGGTATGAGGAAAAATGTTAGCGAGCATTCCTCTGTCAGTGAAATTGTAGACCTCTCTGACTTCCAAGTATTCGGAGATGCAACCAACTATGTCTGTATATTCACTCTAAACTGCCATGATGGCGAAGACAGATTCCGGGTCTACACCCCGGAAGGGGATGGGCATAAAATACTTGATCAGAACTTAATGTCCTTCTATGAATTGGTGAATTCTGAGCTGGGCAGTGATCCGTGGGACGTAATCCCTGCTCCTGTTGCTACAGTACTAGACTCCATTCCCGACGATTTCGTCACTCTAGATACAGTAACTAAATCAATTTCTGAGGGGATCCACTCTGGGAAAGATGAGGTGTTCTTCGTAGACTCTGACATAGTAGAAGATAATGACCTTGAAGAAGATCTTCTAGAACCGGTTCTGAAAGGGAGAGATGTTGATGAGTACGTGCCTCCGACAACGGATCTAAAAGTCATCTATCCGTACTCAAATAATGAAGTGATCTCGGAGAAACGGCTTCGTAAGGATTACCCAAATATATGGGATTACTTTAAATCCAATGAAGATAAACTGCGAAGCCGGCAGTATGTACTGGACTCCGGTAAAGAGTGGTATGAACTGTGGTGCGAACGGAACGAAGAGATCTACCAGAACCCGAAGATTCTGCTCCCTGAAATTTCCGATGGTAACAACTTCACTGCCGATACAGGGGATATCAATTACTTCTTCAACACGAAGGTAAAAAGTATCAGGACAACTGACAACTACAGTCTTACTGGACTGTTGGGGATCCTGAATTCTGACCTGCTTGAATTCATCTATCGAGGCATTGCTCCGCCAAAGAGAGGTGGATTCAGAGCGTATAAGACTGGGTTCCTGAATGAGCTTTATGTGCCACAGGATTGTCCACCAGAAATCGGGGATTTGGCAACAGAGATAATTGAACGAAAGGGGCAGAAAAACGCACTTAATCTAAATCTGCTGGACTATCTGGAACCCTACTCTGAAGGGTCTGCTCTCGGGAATCTAACCGCTTATCAACCGCCTAGCGATATTTCAGATTCCATCCTGAACTCTACTAGTGAGGAGATGAATAATCTCCGTGTAGGAACCGTTTCTGTTAAAGAGAAATCTGGGAAGTTAGTAGTTGAAGCGTCTGCCCGATACAAACCGGAAGAACAGGATGAGCATGAAACAGACCAGTGGGGCTATACTGAAACAGATCTCATGCCCGCCTTGGAGTTTGTCGGTCTAAATGAGAAGATGAGTGAGCTAATCTCTGAATTTGTCCCCTATGCTGTGGAAGAAGCCGGTGGATTCGCTAGCTTCAGGGAAACAGCAACCAAAACGAACACATTGATAGACAGACTGGAGGCACTCACTCTTCCAGAACTGGATGGCTGTGAAGAAGACTTTGACCGATATCTGAGCAAGCGAAAGGTTGCTGATGAGCTCAATGCGGAGATTGATGACAAAAAGGCAAGTATAAACGAATATGTATATGATCTATATGGGTTGAGTTCGGCTGAAATAGAATCTGTACCAAGTGCCGTGACTGATGACTGATTTCGAGGTCGGTGACCACGTCAAGTTCGCCGGTGGGCAGGGCGAAATCACGAAGATTGAAGAGCGCCCGAACGGAGGCCAACTCCTCCACGTCTACACCACGGAGGGGGAACTTCGGAAACTCCCGAGTGGCCTGCCCCACATTGAGCGGATCGACTCGATCGTTGACCGGCTCGCAGCCCGACAGATCGATTCGCCCATCCACCACGACCTCCGGGAGCGTGCGACCCGCCTCGATCTCGCGTACCGATACGACCGGTTCCTGTCGCTGACGAACAACCGTATCGAGATCGAACCGTACCAGGTTCAGGCCGCCTATGAAATCCTGAACTCGTACGACCACCGCTACCTCATCGGCGACGAAGTCGGCCTCGGGAAGACAATCGAAGCCGGCATCGTTATTGAGGAACTCATCGCGCGCGGGCGCGCCCAGCGGGTGCTTATCGTCGCACCAGCGCCACTCACGGTGCAGTGGCAAGAAGAGATGCGCGAGAAGTTCGACCGCAACTTCGTCATTTACGACCGCGAGACTGTAGAAAACCACCGGCAGTCCCACCCAAACCAGAACGTCTGGGAGCAAGAGGACCTCATCATCACCTCGATCGATTTCGCTAAGCAAACGAACGACGATCCTGAGTCGGACCGGGTCTCAGTTCGTGATGCGCTCGATAACCTTAACGAATCTTGGGATGTCGCCGTCTTTGACGAGGCCCACCACCTGACTGCTCGCCGGGGAAGCGACGACTCCATCGAACGTACCCAGCGTTACACTGTCGGTGAAGCTGTCGCCGAAAACTCCGACGCGCTCCTGTTGATGACCGGGACGCCTCACAAAGGGAAGTCCGACCAGTTCTACTTCCTCGTGAGTTTGCTCGATCCATATCGCTTCAGCCACGAGTCACAGATCAATCCCGACGCACTGGATGATCTGATGATTCGCCGGCTGAAGGACGACATGCACGACACCGACGGGACGCGAATGTTCCCCGAGAAGAACATCGAAGCGCTCGGTGTGGATATGTCCCGGGCTGAGCGGAAGCTCTACGACGACGTCACTGAGTACATCCGCGAGTACTACAACCTCGCTCAACAGGAGGAGAACCAAGCCGCGGGGTTCACGATGGTCATTTATCAGAAGCGGCTGGTCTCCAGCATCTACGCGATTCAGAAGTCTCTGGAGAACCGAATGCGTGCCATCCAGAACGACGCTGTTGCCGAAGATCTTCCCGACGACGTCCAGGAGCTGATCCCTCGGTATAGCACCGAACCCGAGACACTGACCGACACCGAGCGTGAGCGCGTCGAAGAGGCGCTGGAAACGGTCACAGTCACGCTGAACCAATCACAGATACAGGAAGAGCTAGACCGGGTGAAGCAACTCTGGCAGCAGGCCAAGAGCATTGAGACCGATTCGAAGGCCCAGATGCTCAAGCAGTTTGTCGGTCGGATCCTGTCCAACGACCCTGAGGAGAAGATACTCATCTTCACCGAGTACACGGACACGCTCGAATACCTCCGAGACAGGGTGTTCGACGATCACGATATCGCCCAAGTCTACGGAGACTTAGACCAAGATCGACGGCGGGAGGAAATGGAGAAATTCGAGAATGAAGCCAACCTGATGCTCGCCACCGACGCGGCACAAGAGGGCCTCAACCTCCAGTTCGCCCACATTATGGTCAACTATGACCTCCCGTGGAACCCGATCCGCATCGACCAACGAATGGGTCGTCTTCACCGCTACGGGCAGGAACGAACCGTAGAGATACGGAACCTGTTCTTCAAGAACACCCGGGAGAGCGAAATTCTGAATCTGCTGGTTGAGAAGACGAACCAGATTGAATCTGACCTTGGAATGCGTTCCGACGTCCTCGGCCGTGTTCTGGAAGATGTTGATCTCGATGACACCATTATGGCCGCCATCGCGGAGAACCGGCCGACCGACGAAATTGTAGGGGATATCGAGAAGACGATCGAGGAGCGAAAGGAGGCACTTCAAACGGTTGAGAACGAGTTCCTGATCCGCGATCGATTCGATCTCTCTGATGAAGACGAAGAGATCTTGGAGGTCATCGAACGCAGTCAACACGGCGACGTCAGCGAAGACGACATCGAGATACTGGTCCGAGAGTTCTTCAACGAGTTCAGCGGTAACATCCGCGGTGTCCGTCCCGGTCCTGCTCGCTCAGGCGGTGACGTCTTCCAACTTGACGTGCCAGATGTACTCTCTGGTGATCAGGTCAGTAGTCAGTATGACCGAGCAACGTTTACCCGCGAGGTGGCGATGGAACAGGACGATGTCGATTTCATCGCTCTTGACCACCCGCTCGTTCAATCACTCATCGAATTCTGCCTTGACTCGACCCGTATCCAGGGACAGGTCGCTGTCAAAGTCGCAGAAGATGGTGAGCCAGGACCCGGTGTTCTCTTCAACTACCGTCTTGGGTACGTGTCTGGTGCCGGTGAAGCGGTAACCGAGAAGCTGGTCCCATTGTATGTGACTTCAGGTGGGGATGTTTCGACGACGAAGCCCGAGATCGCTGATACCCTCCCTCCAGAAGAGGTCTCCACCGATGAAACGCTGGATCAGCTGGCGTTACAGGTATCGGACTTACACGAGATTGCCGAGATGGAGGCGTGGGAGCAGGTTGAGTCGTTTGCTGAGGAAGCGAGAGAAGAACGGGAACGCGAGATGGAAATTAAACGCCAGCATGCTGAACGTCACTTCGAAGAGGAGATCAGCGAGTGGGAAGAGCGCTTAGAGACGTACGAACAGCAGGATGAACGAGGAAAGGATATGTCGGCACCGATCGGAAACGCGAAACGCCAATTGGAATCCCTTCGGCGTGAACGTGACGAAGAATTAGCTCGGTTAGAGGAGGAGAAGCACGTAACACCTGAAGAACCCGAACTGGTGACAGCAGCACTGATACTCGAATCATTATCCCAGAACCGATGATCGCCACAATTGCAAATGTCGTCGGTTCAGGCAACCTCCATGAAGAGGTGGATCTGGAAGCGTTTGAAGACCTCCTCTCTACACCGTATCTGGATATGAGAACCGCGTTCTCTCTGTACTGTCAGTAATCATCGTGTGAGAGCAGATCTTTTCCTTCGACATCCTTTGGGAGTCCATCTGCTGCGTCAAGCGGACGGAAGAGGTAGGTGTCGTTGAGGTAGTCGTTGTTGAGGGCCTCCCGGAGTTCGACGAATGTTAGGCTCTCTCCCTGCTGGAGCTTTCGTTGAATTCGGGCTTGTGCTTCGCGTGGGAGGCCGTACTGTAGGTCGAGGTTAAAGTCAAGAACAGTTTGGCCCTCTGTAAGTCCTTTCTCGACCCCGTTCTTGAGGATGTCACGGAACCGATCGTCGGGCGAATATGACTCTGAATTGGGTGCGTGCTGGCAGAGGGAGAACAGGAAAGCGATCGCATCTTCTGCGGCGGTGAATATCTCGTCGTCGGCAATCCCGTCGTCCACAGCTAGTTGGGTTCTGTCTTTGCTTGCTAGTTCTGTTGCGAGGTATTCGAAGTCGTAGAGTGCATTCCGAGCTCGGTTCCGAATCCGGAGCCGCGCGTTTCGTTCACTATCTCGATTTAGGTTCTTTCGCCCGAGCAGGTATTGTCTGTCATCTTTCGTCAGAACTCCACGGTTTCGATCCAGTCCCGTCATAATCCGATTCAGTATACAATCCTGATCCAATATAAGTATATGGCATAATTCGTCATCTGATTCCGATGACAGTGTTCCCGATTTTACTAACAGGCTACCGGATTGAGTGGTACATGGATACGAACTGAACTATGAAATTGGCAAAAATAGACCCTCACGTCAGCTGTCCGATCATCTGTGGCGAATACATGCGCGCAAGCGGCTTCTTCTTCAACGCCGAGGATCAAACCTACCTCATTACCGCTCGCCACAACCTCCTGCCCACAGACGCGTCAACCCTCGCCACGGGCCAACTCTCGCTTTCTTACCGAACCGAGGACTACCTCCCAACGATTGATATCTACCTGCGAGATGATCCCACCTTCACGGTGAAACGGGTCGATCTCACCGAACAATCAGGCATTCTTCTTGATGCCGGCATTGACGTGATCGGCGTCCCCATTACCTTCTCGCCCGAAGACTACGGGTATGTCGTCTGGACGCTTGATGACATTACCCCCGAGAACTCGCCTGAACTCCTTGATATCATCGGCTACCCCGGACCATCCTTCCCGGACCCCGACCCGTACGACAGGGAGACCTACGCACAGACGATCACTGAGCCGTACATTCTCACGCTTCAAGACGACTTCCCCACTCACCAGGAGGGATCACCTTCCACCGATCAGATTGCATTAGGAATCGTTACCGGTATCGATGATAGCACTTCCAGCTACAGGGGGTACAGTGGTTCGCCTGTCCTCGGAGACAACCTCGCAGGCATTCACTGCGCAGATGTCGGAATAACGGCGATAAATCCAGAGACTGGCGAAAAGAGCGTACATCCGGCTATCGCCTACTGGCAGGCAGACGTCCTCGGACAGCTCCTGAAATAACTTGGCAGAACGGCAGAGAATGATAATATAATACACTCCCGATTTCTGGATACAGCCACAAGGCCTGGACACCCAGTGGGCAACTTTCCAACTTTATACGGCGATCCAAAAGCAACAGCCTGTATGCGAAACAAATGGCAACTCAGACATCGGGAGCCGGATCTTCGAGGCCAACCCACGGGGTTGTGCTCAGATGTATACGGTCGTCCGGATGTATGCACCTCGTGGCGCGTCGGCGGAGTGACGGGTGCATAGATTCGCCTGCTTCCCGACCTATGTCCGCGTCGTTCACGCCTGGGACCAGTGCTCCTTTTATACTGGATGGACTCTCGTTTACCTTAGAACGACGCACTAGCACCCCGCGTACATACTTTCGCACTTAAAGAACCATGGCAACCGACCGAACTAGTCTGAAGCTGACCGACGAACGGAAGATCCTCTTCGACAAGGCGAGCGAGATTGTCTCCGATGGACCAGACGATGACCCGCCGCGGAGTGACGTCATCGACGCAGCGCTGACGCACCTCATTGAGAGCGAGGAGAATCTTCAGAATGTCCGTGACCGCTACCCGCCACAGACGGTGAAGGACTGCTCTAACACGTCTGTACTCCAGTTGTACTACCGGACCAGTATCGAATCAAAGTGGCGGTGACAATGCGTTCCTTTTCGTACTGCTGGGGGTTCTTGGGCTCCCATTCTGCGTGGTCGGGGTGCCCCTATTCCCGCTTCTCACTTGCTGCCATCCGTCCCCACGTCTAACCGCTCGCAGATCACGTCTTAGTGCTCTGTTGAAATCCTATTGTTGCGATACCTTGCCCGCTGGATCAGCGTTAGGTAGGGCTGCGCATTAAGATGATTATTGTTCTAACCAGCTCATTACGCAGCCAACACGACGTTCAGGGGGGACCACCGCCACAATCATCTTTACCGGTGCTCTTTTATCCACAACTCGCGTCAAATCGATAAACAATTCTCGGCTGACTTCCGCTCCAAGTTCCAATTCCTATGTCTACACAAACCCCGATTCGTGTCCTTCACGTTGATGATGAACCCAGCTTCGCGGAGATGGTTGCGGAGTTCCTTGAACGGGAAGACAACCAGCTTGAGATCACGACGGCGACAAGCGTGGCCGACGGCCTGACACGTCTTGAAGCGACCCAGTTCGACTGTATCGTCTCCGATTACGATATGCCCGAGAGGAACGGCATTGAGTTTCTCAACACCGTTCGTAACAAGCATCCTGACCTCCCGTTCATCCTCTTCACGGGGAAGGGCAGCGAAGAGATCGCCAGTGATGCGATCTCTGCCGGCGTCACCGACTACCTCCAGAAGGAAGGCGGCACTGGCCAGTACACGCTACTCGCCCACCGTATCACAAACGCAGTCGCACAGTACCGGTCTAAACAGGAAATCGAAGCCAGTCAGGAACGACTCTCGCTATTTTTCGATCAGTCACCGCTTGGAGCCATTGAATGGACAGAGGAGTTTGACATCGCCCGCATCAACGAAACAGCAGCGGAGATCCTTGGCTACGACGAAGATGAACTCGTCGGCGATTCGTGGACTCGGCTTATTCCGGAGTCCGAGCATGACGATGTTGCCGAGGTGTTCTCTGACTTGCTTACCGACCCGGCGGCCTACGACGTTGAACAAGAAACGGTCACGAAGGACGGCGAGCGGATTGTCTGTGAGTGGCATCACCGTGTCGTCAGAGACGAGCTCGGGGATGTCGTGACGATGTTCTCGAAGTTTCAGGACGTCACAGATCGTGTCGAACGTCAGCAGAAGCTCGCCAAGGAGCGTGCGTTCACTGAGCAGGCGCTTGATACGCTGGACGACGTGTTCTACGTGGTCGATGCTGATGGCTCGCTCACGCGGTGGAACGAACGGGTTGGTGAAATCACCGGCTACTCCGATGTCGAACTGGACGGCCAGAACGCACACAAACTGTTTCCCGAAGATGAACACGCCAAGATCAATGACGCGATCACAAGGGCCATCGATGAGGGGGATGCTACGGTTGAAGCTGATGTGCTGACAGCGTCTGGTGAGCGAATTCCGTATGAACTCACGGGAAAACGACTGACTGATCCTGCGGGGGAGTTTCTCGGACTCGTCGGGGTCGGTCGGGATCTTTCGGAACGGAAAGAGCGGGAAGCGGAACTGAAGTTCGTTCACGACTTGCTGGATCGGACGGAACGTATTGCTGACGTGGGCGGCTGGGAGATTGATACGGGGACAGACGAGGTATTTTGGACGGACCACCTCTTCGAGATGCTTGGAGTCGAATACGGGGAGGCACCGGCGCTTGAGGAAGCACTGGATGTGTATCTTGAGGAGGATCGGGCTCGTGTGGCGTCTGCAATCGAAGATGCAGTTGCCGCGGGTGAGTCGTTCGATGTGGAAGCTCGGTTCGAGCGTGCGGACGGGGAGATTCGGTGGTTCCGCATTCAAGGTGAACCCGTGCTGGAGGACGGGGAGGTTGTGACGGTTCGTGGGGCAGTCCAGGATATTACGGACCACAAGGAGCGTGAGCGGAAGCTATCGCAGGCTCGCCAGGAGTACGAGGAGTTGTTCAACGGGATGAACGACACCGGATGGGTGGTGGATCCCGATGGGTCGATTCTCGCCGTAAACGATGCCGCTGTCAAGAGGTTAGGCTACTCTCGGGAGGAGTTGCAGTCGATGACACCGCATGACTTCGACGCGGCGACCCCGGATGAGGAGATCAGCCGGCTGATTGCGGAGATGCCCGAAGACGAAGTCCAGGTGTTCGAGACGGTCCACGAGACGAAGACAGGAGAGGAAATCCCGGTGGAAATCAGTTCGAGCCTGATTACGTATCAGGGCCAGACAGCGGTGTTGAGTATCGGCCGCGACATCTCCGACCGAAAGCAGCGCGAACAACAACTGGAGCAGTTCGCCTCAATTGTGAGCCACGACCTCCGGAATCCACTGAACGTGGCGCAGGGGAACCTCGAACTCGCGCAAGAAGAGTGCGACAGTGACTTCCTGGACACAGTTGCGCAGGCCCACGAGCGGATGCAGCGGTTGATCGCTGACCTGCTCACCCTCGCACGCGAGGGGGATCAAGTGAGTGACATGAAGGTTGTTGATCTCGCAGCGCTTGCAGAGCGGTGTTGGCAGACGGTTGCGACGGGTGACGCGACCCTGCAGGTCGAAACCGACCTGCAACTCCGTGCGGATCGGAGTCGCCTGAAGCAGCTTCTTGAGAACCGGCTCTGTTGAATTCCTTAGTGAGTTACAGGTTCAGTCGGTAGTTTGAGTAGATGCAGCCCCTCCCAAAGTCTCGGTTGCTCCGATTTGTCGAGGAAGCATTTCAGTTAGCCCAACGTGCCGTAGCTCGGTACTCCTCGAAGTTCTCGAAACAACGCTATACGCTCCATCAGCACATCGTTCTCCTCTGTCTCAAAGTTCGGAAGAACACAACGTATCGCACACTCCTCGACGAACTCATCGAGATGCCCCGTATTCGGAACGCGATCAATCTCAGTGAACTCCCTGCGCCATCTACGCTATGCAAAGCGTTCGATAGACTCGATATGGCTGTCTGGCGAGTGCTGCTCAATCTCTCTGTTTCACTGCTTCCGACTAACGGTGTTACGGGGGTCGACGCCTCAGGGTTTGACCGCAGTCACGCCTCGAAGCACTACACGAAACGAGCCAAACTCACGATTCAGCAACTCAAAGTAACACTGCTGGTCGATTCCAAAGTGAACGCTGTCCTCGATTTACATGTGACGACGACACGAAAACACGATAGCCAGATCGCTCCGTCGTTGATCAAACGCAATCCCGAGACTATCGACATCCTGCTCGGGGACAAAGGTTACGACGACCAGAAAATTAGACGGCTTGCCCGTCAACACGGGATTCGTCCACTAATCAAGCATCGTGAGTTCACATCGCTTCACAAGGCATGGAATGCACGCTTAGACGCCGATCTCTACGGTCAACGGAGTCAATCAGAGACAGTCAACTCAACACTCAAGCGGAAGTACGGCGCATTCGTCCGGTCACGACGCTGGTGGAAGCAGTTCCGTGAACTCGCTCTTGCGTGTATCGTCCACAATCTTGACAAAGCAATCTAACGACCAGTACAGGCGACCCACAGATCGTTCGGTACAGCGACCGAATCAACCTACACAACTTCTTATAAGTCGTCGAAGTCAGCAACGGTAGTCGCCATGCCTAGAAACATCAACCCAAACCCAGCGGCACCTGCCGGGATCGAGCTCTGTAGGAGGAATCCGCCGGTGAACGCACTAACACCGCCAACAATAGCTCCACGCTTCCTTGCCGGGGCGGCCTCACGAGAGAGAGAAATAAACGTTCGGCGATGTGCTATCATCATTGAACTCACAGCCACATAGAGCGGTAATAGTGAGATTGTAAGCAAGTGATCTGTCGCAGCGAATTCTGCGACGGATGCCGTAACTAACAGTCCAACAAGTAGTGACACAGCGTACCGGAGGGCACGACGCATATCCCGAACTGTGGTTACTGCGGCTAAAAAAACCATCTGTGTTACATACACTCGCCAACTGGTTTTTTCCGGTTATTATGCACGTGTAGTGTTCAGTAGATTCACGTGAACAATTCTCTAAAGAAGAGGATTTCAACAGAGCCTGAGAACCTTATTCGGAACGCTATTGAGCATGGCGGGGAGGACGTTACGGTGACGATTGGCGACCATTCCGGCGGGTTCTATGTTGCCGACGACGGTCCGGGGATTCCGCCTGAGGACCGAGAGCGGGCGTTCGAAACCGGGTACTCAACCGCATCGGAGGGGACTGGGTTCGGCCTGAGTATCGTCAAGCAGATCGCCGAAGCCCACGGCTGGGAGATTAGCCTCACTACGAGCAAAGATGGCGGATTACGGATTGAGATCTCGGATATTGCAGAAGATGAGTAATGGGAAGACAGCCAAGGTTGGCCAAGACACGTGTCTGTGGGTGCCCGATAACTACATCAGCCAGAATTTCTACAGGGCTTTTAATAACTGAATACTTCAATCGTGTGTATGGACTGGGCATTCAGAATTCGGAAAAACGTTCCACCCTGGGTCATGAAACTCATTTTGATCGTCGCCATCCTACTGATTGCCGGCCTTCAGTACTTCAACATCCTCTAATCACCATTATGCGGCCGTTTTGACGGTGATGAATTCGGTGGCATATTATCTGTTGCTCCAGGGGAGGTGTCTAACAAAGAGGGTTTCAACAGAGCCGTATTTTTCTAAATTGGTTTGGAAATCCTACGTGAGCTGGATCAGTCTTGTAACCGGTTTTTGAGCGAGTAGAGGCCTCCAGCAGCACTTGTTACAACGACACCCAGCCCGACACCAGGTAACGTAAATCGTGGACCAGCAGAGGTTTGTTGGTCCGTTTCTGTCGTGGCTTCTGAAGTAGATTCGCTCGAATCGTTGGTGCCAGACACCGTTTGCTTAGAGTCCCCTCCTATACTAACGGTTGCTTCTGTCGTAACTGTCCGTCCATTATTATCGATTACACTGAGATTGATGCCATATTGACCTGGTTTTTCAAATCGGTGTGTTACTGTTTTACCCGCCGCAGTTTCGCCATTGGGGAACTCCCATGTGTACGCGAGGATTTGTCCAAGACTGATTTCTGTAGAACTCGCATCAAACTCAATCGATTCTCCCACCTCAGGTTGCTCAGCTGTATAGTTGATTTTTGGCTCAAAGCCAAGATCTTGGTTGAAGTCACTCACATCTTCTCTATCAAGACTCCGCTGATGGAACTCAATGATATCCTCTAATGCTGAGCGAGGACTATGGGCTACTCCTTCGTATACTTTGAACTGTGCATCAACGCCTGCTTGCTCGTATGCAGACTGACAATACGGGAATCGCTCCGTAACCATCTTCTCTCCATAAACATCAAGAGCGATTTCCCGCATCTCCTCACTCCACGCATCATCGTACGGGATCGTGTCGTTCGAATCTTCACCGCCCATAAAGAGGAACTGATTGACTTCATTGAGCGCATCTAAGTCCACTGGCTCCCCGGTGAGTTCCTCAACGTCTGCGATTCCGATATGGAAATTCAACGTGTGACCCTTCGCTTCCTCAAGCGGAAGCATCGCCATCCCATTCAATCCGCCAGCAGTGACAGACCGAACACGATCTGGATGAAGAACAGCAAAGCGATCAACAAAGTTTCCTGCAGCAGAAAACCCGTTCAGTAGAATTTGATCGTCAACGGTGTAGGACTGATCGGACAGCATCTCCTGTGCATGATCCACCATCCGTAAGAGTTGAAGATCAACCCGTTTGAGAGGGCCATCCGAAATTTGCATCGTCTGACGATCTAACGCATGGACGTAGTGTCGCCAGTCCACCGGATCTGTTTGCGGTCGGGGGAACACAGGAATAAGTAATGGTACAGTTAGCCGTTCACTGACCGTTCGTGAGATCCCTCCTTCAATTCGGTTTTGAGCAGACTGTCTCTGAACTTCGAAATCATCGGTTGCTTGCCCGCTGTTGTTGGGTTGAACAAGTATCGACCCAGGATCGCTGTCGGTGGGTCTAGACGGTGCGTAGAGGTAGTACGGGTAATTGAACCCAGCATCGGGGTTTGCTTCGACAAACGTGGGCCCCATTCCAGAGACCATCTCTGCAGGATCACTAACAGTGATCTCTGCTGTTTTCCGCGCAACATTAGATCCGCCCGACTCATAGAGGTTCGCTGAGAGTGTTTTCGTTTCTGTAATTTGGGGCGTTAGCTTGACTTCGTAGTCCTCAACGACCGTTCCCGCATCAAATGTAATCGGACCGCCGATCACATTCGAGTCTTGGTCTCTGAGAACCAACCGGACCTCAACATCAGTTTCGATTTTTTCGACTATGACCGAAATGCCGTTTGATGTTTGGTCGTTGAACGTTATGGACGCTTTCGAGGCTTCTTGTCCAGCAGACGTACCAGCAGTCCCAAGCATTGCCAGCCCTGCTATTCCGGTTCCAGTGGTGCGTAATAGTCCACGCCGATTCCAAAACGTGCTCATATCAGCACTCACTCTCGTTCCAGCAGTAACTTAGGATCCAAAACCTGTCCATTTCGAACGATAATTGTGATATTTACAGTGTAAGTGCATCCACTGAGCAAGTGCCCACAGTCTGGGTGTTCTCTCAGGTACTGGTGGAGAATAACCAGACGTAAAAGCGATAACTCGGTCTGTTTCGATATGATTGGTGCTGAGGGGGAGCAGCTGCGTGATGTCCTTTCAAAGCGGTACCGGATCGTCGAAGCGCTTTCTGAGAGCCGAAAAACGAAACCAGAACTTGTAGATGATCTTGAGTCTTCTCGCTCAACGATCAACCGAGCGATCAAAGAGCTTCTTGATGTCAAGTGTGTTGAAGCAGCCCAACCAGCAGGACAGCAGTTCCGACTGACAGCGGCAGGACAGGCAGCTCTTCAATTCCACCGAGATTATCGAATGGAAACTGAGCAAGTTCAAACCAACACCACATTATTAAACACCTTGCCTTCAGATTCGCTGGATAAAGCATTCCTCGCCGATGCGGATATCTATTCGTCAGTCCGCACTCCAGATGTTGCTCATCAGCCCGGTACGGAATTATTGGAGGAGGCAAACAGAATGATTGGAACTGCCTCTGTTGTCCAACGCGAATATTTTACCAACTTTATTGAACGTCTACAAGAAGGAGACTTCGAATTGGAGCTAATTCTTGAAAACAATCTTGTCGAAGCTATAGAACAGAACTATGAGAACGAATTTGACTCTCTTCTAGGATTCAACACGGTCCAGATATATGTCGCTGATGAACCGTTTCCCTACGCGCTCTGGCTGACCGAACAAGGGACACGCGAATACGCAGGAATCACACTGTACGAAAACGGTGGAGTAAATGGTACAATTGTCAACGACACTGATTCTGCTATCACGTGGGCGAAGACCCAGTACTCTGAGTACCGAGAATCAGCATCGGAACTAAAACGTTCTATCTGATGGCAACAGCATTCATTCTCTCACCATCAGAAAAAGAGAACAAAATGCCGGTGTAGGTACAGGTCCTCCACCTCAGTATGGCCACCCCACTGGGGTAGCCGTTCTTCTAATGTCGCGTCACATGATGGGTAACACGACGCAGCACGCGGATATCTCACCACCCAATATTACGAAGGGTGGGTTCAAGGCGACGACAAACGCGAGTTTGTCAACGGTAGGGAAGAGAATTCGGACCCCAATACGACACGCACCGATTGACAGTATGGATGGTGAACTGGCAGCACAACCATACTGCCGTTTGAACGGTTTAGGGGCCCTATAACCCCAATACTGAGCTTTTTACATTACCGGCGGCTACCGCTAACTATGGACCCACCTCTCGATATCGACCACTTCACGCGAATAGAATTCGGCGACGCGATCAATGACGACGAAGACGACAGCGACGACGGGCATTACGGCCGTGCAGTCCCACGTGACCACGTCATACCCGTCACTGTAGACCCACACGCAGTGCTCCGCGACATTAGTGCCGAAGACACCATCACTGCAGTTGCGTACGAGGACACACACGATGCACTGCTAACGCCCGCAGCCGAGGACGGCAGTGTGGACATCGAGGCGCGCGAGTGGCAGACGACATTCAGATTCACTGCCGATATCACCATCGAACAATGACCAGGAGCATCGACTCGATAAAACATGACGCAAACCAGTATATCAAAATCACCATCAACTGTGTAGACGGCGACGGAGATGTCAAGGTCGCAGCCAACCCAGCACGAGCGACCGTCACAGCCCAATACAAGTACACTCCTAACGAGGCGCTCATGGCGACCGAGTGCGTCAGTGCGGACGACGATCGCGGCGAAGCACACGCGGCGATCCGCGACGCGCTCGCAGGACTCGATATTGATGACGATGTCCACCAGACGATCGACCGACTGGAACGAGTCGGGCACTGGATGGACGACCAGGACCCCGTGTTGCCAGACGACATCACGGGCGTGGACGTGCACGGCGACTACAAGGCGCTCCGCAGCGGGCAGGACATGCTCCTCGTTGAAGACGACGGCACTGCGCATCGCGGGCAAACACCGTTCGTGAAGATCGGCGACAACCTCGCGCCCGCGGACGAACTTCGTGACGACCTCGATCAGAAAGTTGAGCGACGGGTAAAACGCAGGATGTGCGGGCAGCAACGCACGCACTACGAGGAAGAGGTTGATGGCCGGGTTCGGGCGGGAATAATGGAAGTGGAATCCTTGGAAGAGGCCGCGCGTGTTGTTCGTGGTGACCTGGATGAGAACAACGATCAGGGCAGTAACTAGGAGGACGGCGGTAGTGACGGTGAGCAGGCGATGCTCACAGGATTCTAGCGCGCAGCTGGCCGGTGAAGCCAGATCAGGCGATCGGCCGACCCGCCAAAGTGCTTGCGCTGCAGGCACCCCAAGCACAACACATCCTTTCTAGTCAATTCCTCCACCCACGGTTGAACCTCCACTTTCACCGCGCCGACTCTCGCAAAACCACCAGCAAGCGCGACCCGCAACATGAGTCATGTTCGACTCTCACCTGCCAAACCGGCGATCGAGACCCCGAACCCCAAGCTATACGGGGATTATCCTCGACTTTCAGAAAACACGGGCGGAAGTGGGCCGGCGCGAATTCGAATCGCGGTTACGGCCACCCGAAGGCCGAAGGATACCAAGCTACCCCACCGGCCCGCACATGAAGCAATGGCGGGGTCGTTTTTAACGGTTGCGAAACGGACGACGGCCGGCGGTTCCCGCGGCCGGATGGCGGCTCGGACCGTCAGTACTCGGCGAAGCCGCCGGTGTCGAGGTAGTTGTGCGCGACGGTGATCGCGTGGTCGGCGTGGAGGCGCTCGGGGCCGAGGCGGACGCGGTGGTCGGCGGCGTCGGCGAGCAGGTCCGCCTCCGCGGGTTCGAAGTCGTGGTGGTCCGAGAGGACGAACGCGGGGTCGGCGGGCGGCGCGACGTCGACGACGGGGTCGCCGTCCTCGTGGAGCTGGACGACCGTGCTCTCGCTCGCCACGTCCTCCAGTACCGGCTCGAACCCGCGGCGGGTGAGCGAGACGCCGGGGCTGGTCTCGACCGGCATGTGGCCGATCGCTTCCTCGCGCTCGTCCAGCGCGCCGCGGACCAGCGCCGCGGTGGAGCGCTCGTCGGGGTTGAGCCGCCGGAGGTCGGCCCCGTCGAAGGTGACGGTGAACTCGTCGGCCAGCACGAGGTGGACGCGGACCGACTCCCGGATGTCGTGGGAGAGGAAGAAGGCGCTGTTGACGCAGCGACAGAGCACGTCGAGGCGGCCCGCGCCGCCGGCGATGTCGTCGAGCGGGAAGTCGGCCGTCGTCGGCGCGTCGTGGCCGAGCACGATGAACTGGCGCATGGCCGGTGTGTCGTGGGGGTCGGGCTTCCATCTGTCGAGTTCGACCGGGCGGAAAAGCCTATGCGTCCCGCGGCCGACGCGCCCGACACGGATGTCGCGGACGTTCGAGCTATCCGGCTCCGCGCTGGTCCGCCTCTTCGAGGCGGCGTCGCTGGTCACGCTGGTCGTGTTCGTGGCCCCGGTGCTGTGGCCGCTGAACGACGCCGCCAGTCTGGCGCTGGCCGGCCTGTTCGCGCTGGCGCTGGCCGCGCTCGTCGCCGCCATGTGGCGGAGCCGGAACGCCGGCGACGTGGCGCGTCTCGATACGGGCTACGACATCGCGTACGACCCGGGGTCGTACCCCGGACAGGCGGCCAAGGAGCGGTGGCGGAAGGCGGTGGAGCGCCTGCCCGGGAGCGACGGGGACGACGAGGACGAGTGAGTTCTGACGCCGCGCGACCGAAGAGTACGTACCGCCGGGGCGCGACCACACGCCCATGACTGTCCTTGAGGACGCGCGCCGCGTCGCGGCCGGGGGTCCCGTCTGCGACGCCTGTCTCGGGCGGCCGTTCGCGGACCGGAGCTTCGGGCTGACGAACGCCGAGCGCGGCAAGGCGCTGCGGGTCGCCGCCGCGCTGGCGGACGACGAGCCGTACGAGTCCCCGGATCCGGCCGACTGCTGGGTGTGCGAGGGGTTCGTCGCGGAGTTCGACGACTGGGCGGAGCGGGTCGCCGAGGCCGTCGACGGCGTCGAGTTCGGGACGTACCAGGTCGGGACGCGCGTCCCGCCGCTGGTCGAGGAAAACGAGCGCCTGCTCCGCGAGGAGGCGGGGCTGCCCGAGGACGCGGGCGAGACGTTCAAGTCCGAGTTCAACCGCGAGGTCGGCAAGCGCGTCGGCCGGCTGACCGGCACCGACGTGGACTTCGAGCGCCCGGACGTGCTGGCGCTTCTGAACCTCGAACGCGAGGGCGACGTGGAGGTGCAGGTCAACCCCGCGTTCGTCTACGGGCGCTACCGGAAGCTGAAACGTGACATCCCCCAGACCGAGTGGCCCTGCCGCGAATGTGGCGGCAGCGGGAAACAGCTCGGCGACGACGGGGAGGAACCCTGCGACTACTGCGACGGCAGCGGCTACCTGTACGACGAGAGCGTCGAGGAACTCGTCGCGCCCCACGTCCGCGAGGCGATGGACGGCGCGGACGCCGTGTTCCACGGCGCGGGCCGCGAGGACGTCGACGCCCGGATGCTGGAGGCGGGCCGCCCGTTCGTCGCCGAGGTGAAGGAGCCGGGCCGCCGGAGCCCGGACGCGGCCGAACTGGAGGCGCGGATCAACGAGGCCGCCGACGGCAAGGTCGAGGTGACGGACCTCGCGCTAGCGACCCACGAGATGGTCGAGCGCGTGAAGGAACTCGACGCGAGCAAGACCTACCGGATGGACGTGGCGTTCGACGAACCCGTCGCGGCGGCGGCGCTGGCCGAGGCGCTGGCGGAACTCGACGGGACGACCGTCGAGCAGTACACGCCGGAGCGCGTCGACCACCGCCGCGCGAGCGTGACGCGGACCCGCGAGGTGTACGACATCGAGGGGAGCCTCGACGACGCCGCGGACGGAACCGCCACGCGCGCGACGCTGGAACTCCACGGCGAGGGCGGCCTCTACGTGAAGGAACTGGTCAGCGGCGACGGCGGGCGCACGGAGCCGAGCCTCGCCGGCCTGCTCGGCGTCGACGCGGAGGTGACCGCGCTGGACGTGGTCGACGTCCGGGGCGAGGACGAGCCGTTCGACGACCCCGAGTACCTCCGGGAGTAGCCCGAAACGGGGTGACCGCGTAGCAAAAACGGGCCGTGAGCCGGCTACCGGTTCACTCGATCACCAGCTCCCACGAGGCGTCGGCGTAGACCGTGAACCACCGAACGCCCGGGTCGCCCAGCGTCGTTTCGTCCTCGTACGGGCCCGACAGTTCGTCCGCGACGGCCTCCCTCCCGGATGGCCCCGTCCCCGATTCGAGGACGCTGTCGACGATGAAGTCGGAGCTACCGTTGTGGGTCACGGCGACCGTCTCCCCACCGCTGAGTTCGACCGGACCGACGACGTCGTTTCTGACCCCTTCGACCGACGCCGGCGGGAGCTGGCGCGCGTCGGAACCGGTGTCGGGCGAGCCGAGCTCCAGTTTCCACTCGCCGTCGCATTCGACCTCGAACGTGTACTCCCCGCTCTCGACCGGCACGCCGTCGGTGCCACCGAGCCCGTTGAACTCGTTGATCACCCGGATGGTGCTCCCGCCTTCGTCCTTGAGTTGGGCCAACAGCTGGTCGCCGTTGAACGCGTAGTCGATGGCGTTGAACCCGCCCCCCAGCGAGAAGGTCCGCTCGCCGTCGCCCTCGCCCGTGAGGACGACCGGGTCGTCGATGTGGGCGTCCCACGACCGCGAGAGCCGGTCCAGCGTGGACGGCTCCCCGCGCGCCGTCGTGGTCGTCTCGTCGGCGGTTTCGGCCTCGGCGGCGGTTTCGGTGGTTTCGGCGATCACCTCCGTTTCCCCGCCGCTGTCCGTCGCTGTGCTGCCACCGGGGGCGTCCGTCTCGCCGTCGTTCAGCGCCGACGACCCGTCGTCCCCGCTACACCCGGCGACGATGGCCGATATCGCTGCTCCGCTGCCGGCAAGGAATTTCCGTCGTTCCACGGCGGGAAATTACAGGACGGTAACAAAAACCTGTCTTTCGGTTGCTAATTTCGCCCCCCGAACCGGTAACCAGTCTGGTCGGGGCCGACCGGGCCGAACGGGACCGGTCCGGCCGGCCCAACGCTTTTCCCCGTCACGCCGTACCATACCACGGGGCGATGCCCGATGTGCCATGAACTAGCCAACCACGAGCGCGAACTCGCGTACGAACCCGACGAGGAGGTCGACGAGGGGGAGGACCTCGCCGATCCGGACCCGGCCGTCCCGCCCGCCGACGACGACTGAGTCAACCCGCCCGTTCTTTCCGCCCGCCGCCGCTCCCGAGCCGCCGGCAACCGCAAACGGTTTTCCGCCGCTCCGCCGAGAGGGGCGCATGACCGGCGTGTTCGGCGCGGACGAGGCTGGCCGCGGCCCGGCGCTCGGGTCGCTGTTCGCGGCGGCGGTGGCCGTCGACGACCCGGCGGCGCTGCCCGACGGCGTCGACGACTCGAAGCGGATCGCCCCGGAGCGCCGCGAGGAACTCGCCGCGCGACTGCGTGACGACGACCGGGTCCGGGTCGGCGTCGCGTCGGTCCCGCCGGCCCGCATCGACGCGCCCGACACCGACATGAACGCGCTCACCGTCGCCGCGCAGGCCGAGGCGCTTTCCGCCGTCGTCGAGGGGGGCATGCGCGGCGTGGTCGACGCCTGCGACACCAGCGAGGCGCGGTTCGCGCGGCGCGTGGGCGACGCGCTGGACGCCGCGGTCGACCTGTCGGCCGAACACGGCGCGGACGAGCGCCACGCGGTCGTCGGCGCGGCCAGCGTCGTCGCCAAGGTCGAACGCGACGCGGAGATGGCGCGCTACGCGGACGAGTACGGCGCGGTGGGAAGCGGCTACCCGAGCGACCCGACGACGCGGTCGTTCCTCGCGGACTACGTCGCGGAAAAGGGCGACCTCCCGCCGTTCGCGCGGGAGACGTGGGCGACCTGCGAGGACGCGCTCGCGGCGGCCGAGCAGGCCGGGCTGGACGACTTCTAGCGGTCCGTCAGCAGGCTACGGAGGATGTCGCCGTACGCCGGCCGGGTGACGACCACGCCGACGATGACGCCGAGGATGGTGATGATGGCGAAGCCCTGCAGGTCGCCGAGGCTGAGCACGGCGAGCGGGCTCATCGCGACGATGGTCGTCGCGGCGGCCGCGCCGATCACCCAGAACGCCCGCCTGAAGCGGTTCTGGAAGACGCGGCTGGAGTCGACGTCGCCCTCCGACATCACCTCGTCGGCGATGATGATCAGGTCGTCCACCCCCGTCCCGATGACGGCGATGAACCCGGCGATCACCGACAGATCCAGCGGGTACTGGACCGCCGCCGAGAAGCCAAGGAGGATGACCACCTCGGACAGCGCGGTGACGACCATCGGGGCCGCGACGCGGACGTTGCCGTACCGGAAGTAGACGGTGAGGCTGACCGCGATGACGGCGATGATCCCGGTGATCAGGGAGTTGGTCTTGAACTGGTCGGCCAGCGACGGCTCGACGTAGGACTCCTGGGCCTCGTCGAAGTCCAGCGGCGCGGGCAGGCGGCCGGCGCGCAGGTTGATCTGGAGGTCCTGGGCGTCCTGCTGGCTGGTCGTCGTCATCCGGAACGTCGGGTCGCGGTTGAAGTCGCCGTTCCGGATGCTGGTGGCGAGGTTCCGCCGGACGCCGGCGCTGTACACGACTTCGCCGTCGACGACGGTCTGGAGGCAGTAGCCGTTGTCGGTGCCGTTCGGCCCGGCGTCGGGCTGGCAGTTGCTGATCCCCTCCGCCTCGGTGAACCCGGCCTCGTTCAGCGTGTTCGAGAACTGCTCGGCCGCGCCCTCCCGGAGCGTCACGGAGACGTGGTAGCCGTCGTTCCGGTCGTTGGCCTGTGCCTGCCCGACGGACTGGAGGTCCTCCTGCTGGAGCACCGTCTCGGTGCGGTACTCGGTCGAGCCGTTGACCTGCACCGGGTACCGGGCGTCGATCCGCACGTCGCCGCGTTCGCTCAGGAGGTTCCGCAGTTCCTGACGGTCGCGGTTCGGCGCTTCCACCACGATGTAGTGTTCGCCCGACGCCGTGGTCACCTGCGTGACCGTCCCGCCGGCGAGGCCGGACTCGGATATCTTGCTGTTGACGACGTCGACGATCCCCTGTCTCGTCTCCTCGGTGACGCCGTCGCGTATCTCGCCGTAGGAGACGCCGGAGGCCTCCAGCGCGGCCGCGAACTCCTCTTCGGAGACGCTCGCGTTGAACACCTCGACGGTGCCGTCCGCACGGTCGGCCCGGACGTCGATGCCGCGGACGCCGAGTTCGTTGGCGACCTGTCGCTCGACGGCGCTCTCGGTCTCGAACTCCGCGTCCTCGGCGGTCATGCCGACCGGCGGCGCCCGGATCCGCGCGCCGCCGTCCAGTTCGATGCCGTACTGGAGGTTCGTCAGGCCGTCGCTGCCGACGGACTGGTTGCCGCCGCTGCCGCCGCCGACGACGCCGCCGGGGACGAACAGCGCGACCGCACTGAGCGCGAGCAGGACGACCAGCATCACGATCCGCCAGTTCTCGCGGAGCGCGCTCATCGGCCCACCCCCTCGAACTTGTACCAGCGAAGCAGACTGAGGTTCAACATGTAGGTGTTCATCAGGTCGGCCGTGAGCCCGAACACGAGCACGAGACCGATGTCCGCGAGCAGGTCGATGCCGAACAGCGTCGCGGTGACCGCCATCACCGCCATCGCGGAGATGGACGTCAGCGTCATCGTGACGCCGGTCCGCATCGCGCGGTGGGTGCTGTCGTAGAACTCGCCCGACCGCCGCAGGATGTGGTTGTTGAGCAGGATGTCGGAGTCGACGCTGTAACCGATCAGCATCAGGAGGGCGGCGACGGTGCCGAGCGTGAGGTCGATCCCGAAGAGGTTCATCAGCGCCAGCGGGATCACGATGTCGCTGAACGCGGAGATGACGATGGCGATGCTCGGCACGAACGTCCGGAAGAGGGCGAAGGCGAGCAGGCTCATGCCGGCGAACGCGATTATCAGGCCGTAGAACGCCTCGGTCTGTGTCTCGGCCCCGAAGCTCGGGCTGGTCGACGAACTCGACCGGATGTCGAACCCGGCCGACTCCGCCTGGGCGACGTAATCACCCGTCGACCCGCCCTCGGTCGCCTTGAACTCCACGATGTACGTGTTCGGTTCGCCCTGCACCTCGCGCACCGAGTTCGGCTCCTGGTCGAACGCGGCGCGGATGTCGTCGGGCGACTGGTCCGTCTGGATCGTCAGCTCCTCCCCGCCGGTGAAGGCGATGCCGGGGTCGACGGGGGCCCCGGTGAACAGATACCACCCGAGAAGCACCGCCAGCGCGACCGCGAGGACGGCCAGGGGCACGGCCGCGAGCTGGCGGTTGGTGTACCGGGTGTAATCGATCTCCGGTACTTCGAACTCTACCATGGCCGCGACTTGTGCCTCCGCCCCGAATAAGCCTTCTTATATCCGGAACCGCCGCGAGACCGCCTGTTGGACGTTAACATTGCGTGTAGAATTTGTGTCCGCGGCGCGTACGCCCCGGCATGCCCGACACCGCAAACACCGTGGTCGTCTCGTACCCGGCCGACCTGAGCGACTGGGGGCGCTTCCAGGTCGAGAAACCGTCGTTCCGGGCGTTCCTCCGGCGCACCCGCGACGCGGCCGCCGCGGGCGACGTGTGGGAGGAGTTCGTCGGCGTGGGCTGCTGTGGCGACGCGCTCGACGTACCGCTCCGGGTCGAGTCCGTCGACGGCCCCGAACGGGTCGGCGACGACACCGCGTTCGAGTTCGCGGTCCGCGAGGCCTGCGACGTCGAGGGCGGGTGGCGCGTCCAGAGCGCCGGCGGCCCGACGGCGTAGCCGGGCGGCCGCCGCCCCGGCGGGAGCGGGTTAGTCCGGCAGGTACCGGACGTTCACCACGCCCTCCTCGTCGTCGGTGCGGACCTCCACGCGGACGGCGTCGAGGCGCGCGGCCCGCGCGAGCGTCGCCTCGTCCTCCAGTACATCGGCCGCGGCGTCGGCCACGTCCGTCCCCTCGGGCACCGACAGGACGTGGATCTCGCCGGTCCCGGCCCGCTCCTCGCGGGTCAGGTCGCCCGGCTCCTGCTCGGCGGCCAGTTCCATCGCCTGCGTCGTCGGCGAGAGGTCGCTGTCGACGAGTTCGACCTGCCGGCGCCCTTCGACCTCGACGACCTGCCACGACACCTCCAGGGGCGGGTCCGGCGCTATCGTCGCGGTCAGCACGTCGTCGGCCTCGACGCCGGGGTTCGACGACAGCGTGTGCACCTGGCTGTCCGCGACGTCCCGCAGGACCGCGGACTCCTCGTCGGCGTGCGTGACGACGAACGTCCCCGTCTTCTCGCTCATGGGCGGACGAACGGCCTCGACCCTTTTCCGCTCACCGATAGCGACGGTGGACCAGCCCCATCAGCGCGGCCGCCGCCGCCGGGACGACCGGCGACGCGACAGGGGGGATCGCATACAGCAGGGAGACGACGGGGGCCGCGAGGCCGCTCGGCTCCGGGCGAGTGACGGTCTCGCCGTCGAGGACGAACGTCTCGGGCATCGAGGCGACCAGCCCGAGGTACAGCGACAGCACGAACAGGAAGCCGGCCGCCGCGAGCGCGCGGTCGTAGCGCGCGGTGCTCCCGCCGCGGCGGTGGCGGCGCGCGACGAGCAACACCGGCGCGACCAGCGGGACGACGACGAGGATCCCGACGAGGACGTAGAAGGAGCGCGAGAGGGTGAGCGACCCGCCCGCCGTGCCGAGCGTGTTGGCCACGAGCACGACAAGCGCCGAGCCGAGCAGGAAGCTCACGAGCAGTCCGACCAGCGCGCTCGCGCCGACGTAGCTCCGGAACAGCAGCGACTCGCTCGACCGGAAGGCGTAGGGGAACGCGCCGGGCAGCCCGCGGTACGCGCGCCCGTCGTCGGAGTCGGCCATTGTCGGGGATTCGGCCGAGGACGGAATAAGCGCCGCGGTCCCGCGCCGCCCGAACGCGGTACTGACTTAACCCGCCGCGACGGGCGTTGCACCATGCACGTCGACATCGGCAACGCGCTCGCGTCGGTGGCCTCGCCCGGCGTCTCGCGCGACGCGCTCGAACGGCTCGACGACGACGTCGCCGCGGCCCACGAGCGGATCGAGGCGGGCCGGGCCGACGCCGAGCACGGCTACGCCGCGCTGAACCTGCCCGAGACGACCGACCCGGACGCGATCCGCGCGGCGGTCGACCGGTTCGACGACCCGGACGCCGTCCTCACGGTCGGCATCGGCGGGAGCGCGCTCGGCGCGGCGACGCTCGCCGACGCGCTCGACTCCGACGTCGACGCGTACTTCCTCGACAACGTCGACCCGGCCCACGTCCGCGGGCTGCTCGACTCGCTCGACCTGTCGACCGTCGTCGTCAACGCCGTCTCCCGGTCGGGGACGACCGCCGAGACGCTGTCGAACTTCCTCGTCGTCCGCGAGGCGATGGACGCGGCCGGCGTCGACTGGACGGAGCACACGTTCGTCACGACCGGCGAGTCGGGGCCGCTGCGCCGCCTCTCGGAGAAACACGACCTGCCGGCGCTCGACGTGCCCGACGGCGTCCCCGGCCGGTTCTCGGCGTTCTCGACGGTCGGGCTGGCCTGCGCGGCGCTGTGTGGCCACGACCTCGACGCGGTCCTCGCGGGGGCCGCCGACGAGGCCGACCGCCTCGCCGGGTCGCTGTTCGAGTCGCCCGCCTACGCCTACGGCGCGACCGCGTACGCGCTGGACTGCCGCGGCGCGTCGGTCAACGCGATGCTGCCCTACGCCGAGTCCCTGGAGACGTACGCCGAGTGGTTCGCCCAGCTGTGGGCCGAGAGCCTCGGCAAGGACGGCCTCGGGCAGACGCCCGCCCGCGCGCTCGGCGCGACCGACCAGCACTCCCAGCTCCAGCTCTACCGCGCCGGGCCGCGGGACAAGCTCGTGACGATGGTGCGCCCGCGCGAGCGGCCCGACGTCCCGATCCCCGAGACGGACCTGGAGGGGCTGGCCTACCTCGGCGGCTCGTCGCTGGGCGAACTGCTCGACGCGGAGTTCGAGGCGACGGAGGCGAGCCTCGCCGCCGCCGGCCGCCCGTCGGTGCGGGTGGAGATAGACCGCGTCGACGAGCGCGGCCTCGGCGAACTGCTGTACGGCATGGAGGCCGCCTGCGTGCTGGCCGGCGAGCTGTACGGGATCGACACGTTCGTCCAGCCGGCCGTCGAGTGGGGCAAGCGCGCCGCCCGCGGCCTGCTCGGCGGCGGCGAGTTCGAGGAGGCCGACGCCGTCGCGGAGAAGGAACGGCTCGTCGTCGAGTGAGCCGGCGGGGCCGTCCGGGGATGCCCAAGCGCCCGCCGCAAGGGGAGAGCCTTTACTTCCGGCGACCGAAGGCGGGGGCATGAACGACACGGCAGTCGCGGGGGAGTACGCCGGGGCCGGCGACCGGTCGCTCGCGCCGGACGCGGGGGCGTTCCTCGCCGCCGTCGCACTCCTGGCGGCGGTGCTTCTGCTGTCCGACGGCGTGCTCGACGACGTGACGGTGGCCGTCGGCGGCGTGGTGGTCGCGGGCGTCGCCGCCGCGGCCTTCTTCGCGCGACGGCGGGACGTGCTGAGCAGCCGTACTGCCGCGCCGGCGGCCGCGGCCGGCAGCCTCGCGGCGGCGGCCGTCGGCGGCTACGCGCTCGCCGTCGGCGGGTCCGGCGAGCCGATCGCGTTCGGCCTCACCCCGCTGGCGGTCGGCGGGATCGGGACGCTCGTCGGCGGCCTCGGGGGCGTCCTCGCGGCCGTCGCCGACTGGCGGGCGATCCCCGACGCCCGCCTCGCGTCGATGACCCGGTCGACGGCCGTCAGCACCGGCCTCGGGCTGTTCGGCTACCTCATGCTCAACGTCGGGGCGCTGGTCGTCGCGCTGTTGCTCCTGCTGACCGTGTGGCCGGAGATCACGCCCGTCAGGGAGCAGTTCGTCAGCGCGGGCGGCCTGCTCATCGGCACCGCCGTGACGGCGTACGTGTTCGTGAACACGACGGGCGCGACGACCGACTTCTTCGACGTCCGCGTGCCGTCGCTGCGGGACGTCGGGTGGGCGGTCGCCGGCGTCTTCATCATCTTCGGGGGTCTCATCGCGGTGACGGTCGCGTACCAGGCTCTGGGCGTCCCCTCGTCGAGCCACTCCACGGTCGAGCAGGCCGCCGGGGGCAACCCCGAGATACTGCTGGTGTTGATCCCGATCACGCTTTTGGTCATCGGCCCCTGCGAGGAGCTGATATTCCGCAACATCGTCCAGAAGTCGCTGTACGACGCGTTCACCCGGCCAGTCGCGGTCGTCGTCGCCAGCGTCGTGTTCGCGCTGGTCCACATCCCGGCGTACGGCGGCGGGGCGTTCGGCGCGACGGTCGGGAGCCTCGCCACCCTGTTTACGCTCTCGATAGTGCTCGGCGCGGTGTACGCCCGGACCGACAACATCCTGGTGCCCGCGTTCGTCCACGGCGTGTTGAACGCCGTCCAGTTCGCGTCCCTCTACGTCGAACTCACGGGCGGGGTCCCCGCCCTCGTCTGAGACGGAGTGTGTCCACGGGCGGTCGTCGCGGTCCCCGGCGACGGCGTCCGGCGGCCCGTATGACGGTCGTCTGACTGAATTTTATTTTTACCCCAGTCGAATCGGAGCCATGGTCAGGCAGTACTCAATCGTCTGTGAGGACGACGTCACCGAGCGGGTGCGGCGGCTCGCCCGCGAGTACGACCTCACCGAGGAGGAGGTGCTGCGACAGCTGATCCAGCGCGGCCTCGAACAGACCGAGGGCGACAGGCGGTAGGCGGCTACGCATTCGACGGGTTCTTCCGGGAGAGCGAACTGCCACAGATCGGACAGCGGTCCCTGTTGTCGTCGAACTCGCGGCCACAGCCCTGACACTGGAAGTTCCAGTCGCGCTGTTCGGTGATCCCCTCCTTGGCGATCACGTCCACGCCGACGTTCAGCCGGTCGGCGACGTTCTGCATGGCGTAGTCGTCGGTGACGAGCGTCCCGTCGAGTTCGAACGTGGCCGCGATGAGGCGCACGTCCGTATCCGAGAGTTCCTCCAGGTCACCGATCTCCCCCGCGGCCCGGCGGACCTTCTCGACGGTCTGTTCGCCGGGGATGTGGATATGCATCCCCGAGCCCTCCATGGCGTCGAACCGGTAGGCGCTCTCGTCCTCCAGTTCCTCGCGGACCATGGGTATCGTCGCCGTCTGCTCGTCGGTGTGGTACTCGTCGATGAAGGCTGAGGAATCGAGAACGTACATTTACCGCTGGACGACGATGTAGTCTTTCACCGCCTGCACGCGCGAGACGGGGACGCGGTAGCGGCCGCCGCCGTCGGTATCGAAGTCGATGTTCCGGGCCGGGGTTTCGTCGGACGGGTCGACGAGGATGTCGTCGAGTTCCCCCGTTCGGAGGTCCATCGTGATGTTGTACAGCATTCCCAGTTCCGTGCCGTCGGAACCCATGACGGCCTTCCCCGAGAGGTTCTCGGCGAGTATGTCCGGCATACCCCTCCCTTCCCACTAATGAGATATAAACGCCACGGGGACCCCGAGCGACCGACGGAGCCTATTCCTCCGGGTCCTCCTCGGCGTTCGAGAGCCGCTGTAACTCCCGTTCGCCCTCGTACCGGCCGTTGTACGCCGGGTCGAGGTACACCTCGCCGGACCCCTCGATCCGCTCGTCGGGGTCCGCGACCGCGACGGCCTCCCGGATGCGGTGCCACAGGCGCGCGAGGGCGGCTCGGATCATATGGGGATCGTTCGCACGGCCGACCATAACCCTGACGGGGCGGTCGGCTGTGGCGCGGACGCCCCCGTCCGTCGCCGGCGACCCCGTGGCGCGGGTATCGGACGCGTGACGATACCCTTAAATGCCGCGCAGAGTACGCCTACACAAGAACCTTCTCGGGTGGTTAGCCATGTCTGATACCGAAACACGCGACCCGTCTGAATCCCTTCGCACCCCCATCGTCGCCGTCCTGGGCCACGTCGACCACGGCAAGACGAGCCTCCTCGACAAGATCCGCGGCTCCGCCGTCATCGAGGGCGAGTCCGGGGCGATCACCCAGCACATCGGCGCGACGGCCGTCCCGCTCGACGTGATCTCGGAGATCGCCGGGGAACTCGTCGACCCGGACGACTTCGACCTGCCCGGCCTGCTCTTTATCGACACGCCGGGCCACCACTCCTTCACGACGCTTCGCTCCCGCGGCGGCGCGCTGGCCGACATCGCCATCCTCGTCGTCGACGTGAACGACGGGTTCCAGCCCCAGACGCTGGAGGCGCTCGACATCCTCAAGCGCTCCGAGACGCCCTTCATCGTCGCCGCGAACAAGGTCGACACGGTGCCCGGGTGGAACCCCACCGAGGACGCGCCGATCCGGGAGAGCTACGAGGGCCAGCGCGACCGCGTCCGGTCGGACCTCGACGAGAGCCTCTACGAGATCATCGGCAACCTCTCCGACGAGGGCTTCTCCGCGGACATGTACTGGCGGGTCCAGAACTTCCAGAACAACGTCGGCGTCGTCCCCGTCTCGGCCATGACCGGCGAGGGCGTTCCGGACCTGCTGACGGTGATGATGGGCCTGTCCCAGCGCTACATGAAGGAGGCCATGGAGATAGACGTCGAGGGGCCCGGCGTCGGCACCGTGCTCGAAGTCAAAGACGAGAAGGGCTTCGGCACGACGATCGACGTGGTGCTGTACGACGGCACCGTCTCCGAGGACGACACCATCGTCGTCGGCGGCGAGAACGACCCCATCGTCACGGAGGTCCGCGCCCTGCTGAAGCCCCGCCCGCTCGCCGAGATCCGCACCGAGAGCCGGTTCGAGAACGTCGACTCCATCTCCGCGGCGGCCGGCGTGAAGATCGCCGCGCCGGAACTCGACGAGGCGATGGCCGGCGCGCCCGTCCGCGTCGTCCGCGACCGGCCGGTCGAGGAGGTCATCGAGGAGGTGCGGGCCGAACTCAGCGACATCGCCGTCTCCACCGAGGAGGACGGCGTCGTCATCAAGGCCGACACGCTCGGCAGCCTCGAAGCGATGGCCAACGCCCTCGCGGAGGCCGAGGTTCCCATCGTCCGCGCCGAGGTCGGCGACGTCGCCCCGCGGGACGTCTCCGTCGCCGACACCGCCGAGGAGGACAAGCACCGCACCATCCTCGGGTTCAACGTCGACGTGCTGGAGGACGCCGAGGACCAGGTCGACCGCGACGACGTCCACCTCTTCACCAGCGACGTGATCTACCAGCTGATCGAGGAGTACGAGGAGTACGTCGAGGAGGTCGAACAGGCCCAGCAGGAGACGGTGCTGGAGAACATCACCCGCCCCGCCCGCTTCCGCATCCTCCCGGACCACACGTTCCGGCAGAACGACCCCGCCGTCGTCGGCGTCGAGGTGCTCGCCGGCACGGTGAAGAACAACTCCCGCGTCGTCCTGTTCGAGGGCAGCGAACCCGAGCGCGTCGGGCAGATAAAAGGCATCCAGGAGCAGGGCGACGACGTCGAGGAGGCCCGCCGCGGCGACCGCGTCTCCGTCGCCATCGACGGGCCCACCGTCGGCCGTGGCATCGAGGAGGGCGACGAACTGTGGACCGAACTCCCCGAGAAACACGCCAAGATCCTCGAACAGGAACTGTCCGACGACATCCCGGCCGACGAGTTCGAGGCGCTCCAGCAGTACCTCGACAAGCAGCGCAAGCGCGACCCGTTCTGGGGGAAGTAGAGCGACCTTTTTGCCGGTCGGGTTCGCTCGCGGAGCGAGCGAACCGCTCCCGGCAAAAATGTCGATCAAAAAGGCCGCCTTCGTGAGGCTACGCCTCGCTCCGGCGGTGAAACGGCGGCTTCGCCGCCGTACGCTTCTCAGCTTTCCGCGGCGACACAGTCGGGCTTCCCACAGTCGCACATCCCGTCCGCCACCGATCCACACACCCCCGAACCACTTATCACAGACCGTTAGGTACTCGCACGGGTGGGAATCGAACTGTCCGAACTGGAGTTCGGCGAGGAGACGTACGAGGGCCGACTGAACCGTCCGGAGGGCGACGCCGAGTCCGACGTCGGCGTCGTGATGATCCCCGGCGCGGGACACGGCCCGTTCGGGAACATCTTCGACATCGTCGCGTACGAACTGGCCGGGACCGGCAGGCACGTCTTCCGGTACGAGAGCTGGGAGGACACGGACGAACTGGAGGCGAAGGCGTTCGGCGACCTCCGCGCCGAGGTCAACGCCGCGGTGGCGCGGCTTCGCGACGAGGGCTGCTCCGAGATCCACCTGATCGCCAAGAGCTTCGGCGGCGGGATCGCGCTCACGCACGTCCCCGACGCCGTCGATCGGCTCGTGCTCTGGGCTCCCGCAGTCGAACTCGTCGAGGGGAGCGTCGACCACGCCGACGACGAGCGGATCGGGGACACGGAGGACCTGCCGATCGCGGTCGGCACCGCCGACCTCGAAGCGATCGACGTCCCGGTCCGGCTGCTCGTCGGCGACGAGGACCGCGGCGTGTCCCCCGAGGAGTGCGAGCGCATCGCCGGGGCCGTCGGGGACGGCAACGTGACGGTGCTACCCGGCGAGAACCACTCGTTCAACGAGAACCGGAGGGCGATCGTCGCGGAAACGTTCGACGCCCTCGCCGTCGACCGCTAAACCGGCCCGTCCTCCTCGTTCTTGGTCGCCGGAGCGGCGTACATGGAACTGGACGCGGTAGAGCGGTCGTGAAACTGGGTGTCGCCGTCGAAGTGGGAGAAAGACCCCGCGGCCGCGAGGACGCGCCAGTACTGGATCGGGCTGAGCGCGGCCGGCGTACTCGCGGGGATAGGACTGTTTTTCGTGCTGTTCGGCGTGACGGCGGAGGCGCTATCGAGCGGTCGGCGTGACGCCTTCCTGCATCGCCTGCTTGACCTGCAGGGCGGCGCTGGCGGCGAGGCCGCGGGCGACCTCGTCGCGGTCCTCCGCGGCGATCAGGTCCTCGCCGTCGAGGTCGTCGCGGTCCGGGGTGAAGCCGGCGCTGACGGGGTGACCGACGGGAGGGCGGACGGCGACGGTCGCCTGCGGACCGGCGGAGCCGTGGGAGATCTCCGAGTCGACGACGTACTCGCTGGGGAGAAACTCGCGAGTGCGGGCGGCGATGCGGGAGACGTCCTGACGGAGCGCCCGCTTCTGGTCGGCCGAGAGTTCCGGGAGGTCGGCTGACGCGCGCTTGCCGGCCTGTGTGATCCCCGGATTTCCGGCGTACGGCGTGTTTCCGTTCATGAGAATCTCGCTACCGCGGATAGGGTGGCCCCGGATAAAAAGCGTTCGGCCGGGACAACGTTCAGAAAATCGACGACGACTCGCCGTAGACCGCGAGCACGACCGCGGCGGTGTACATCCCCGGCTCGGCCGGCGCGGTGGCGACCTCGTGGCGGACCTCGCCGAACGTCCAGTCGCGGAGCTCCTGCCCCGTGGAGAGCCCTTCGACCACCCGGTCGCGGACGTCCTCCGCGCCCGTCTCCCCGGCGGCCTCGTAGAACAGCCCCGGCCCCTCCTCGGAGGTCGCCCAGGCGAGTCCCGCGCTGGCGCGGCCCGGCCCCGCGACGGTCGCGCGCGCCTCCACGACCGTCAGGCGCTGGCCCGCCGGGCCCAGATCCGGCGCGGTGCCGACCGCCTCCACCTCGGCGTCGGCGGGGATCACCGACGAGACGGGGACGAGGTTGTAGTTGTGGACGTGCGCCTCGGCGAGCGCGGCGTCGTACGCCGCCATCTCCGTGGGTCCCGTCGCCGTGCCCCGGACGACGCGGATCGCGTTCATACCCGGGGATGAGGCCCGCCGGCGTAAGGCGTTGCGGTTCGGAGTCCGCCCGACGAACGCAACCGGTCAGAAGATGTTCGCCTGCCGGTAGACGCTGATCCCCTCGTTGGTGATCTCGTAGGGCTTGGTCTCGCGGGAGTGGTTGGCGTCGCGGATCTTCTGGATCTCGACGGCCAGGCGCGTCTCGCGGAAGTCCGAGGGGCGGACGTACTGGAGGATGAACACGGCGTCGGTGAGGTACTCGACGATCCCGTGGCGGGAGGCGTAGGCGCTGTCCTGGCTGGCCTCGCTGGTCAGCATCGTCGTCACGCCGGCCCGTTTGAGGCTCTTGGTGAAGTCGTATATCTCGTTGCGGCGCGTGGCGCGGTCGTCGTACATCATCTCCAGCAGCGAGACGGAGTCGAGCACGAGCCGCGACGCGCCGAACTCATCGATGAGCCGCGGCAGTTCGCTCCGGATGGAGGCGAGGCTGTTTGCCATCTCGATGGGATCGATGTCGACGACCGCGAGCCGTCCCTCGTCGACGTACTCGTCGAACGCCCACCCCTTCTCCGTGGCGCTGTTGACGACGCGGCTGCGGCTCTCCTCCAGCGTGATGTAGATCGCCTTCTCTCCCTGGGACAGCGCGTGGTTGAGGAACTGCAGGCCGAACGTCGTCTTCCCGGTGCCCGCGCTCCCGATGGTGACCATCAGCGAGCGCTCGGGGATGCCGCCCTGTATCATCTCGTCCAGCCCCTTGATGCCGAGTTCGATCCGCGGCAGTTCGGACTCGAACTCCTCCTCCTCGAACCCCTCGTCGAAGCCGCCGCCGGTGCCGAACTCGGCGTCGAACCCCTCCATGCCGAACTCCCCGCCGCCGCCGACGTCGAACTCCGCGCCGAGCGGGTCGCCGTCGGCCTCGTCGAACCCGTCGTCGACGTCGAGCGCCTCGCCGAACCCTTCGGCGTCGTCGTCCGGGATGGCGTCCGGGCCCGCGCCGGCCAGCGCGTCGGCGAAGTCGTCCTCGAACAGCGAGCCCCCGTCCTCCGGGTCGTCCGGGTCGTCCGGGTCGTCGCCGGCGTCCGCGTTGGCCTCGTCCGCGGCGGCCTCGGGTGCGGCCCCGCCGTGTTGCTCCGCGGGCGCGTCGGCACCGCCCTCGCCCTCGGCGTCGCCGTCGGGCGCAGCGCCGTCGCCGTCGTCGGACGCGTCGTTCTCGACCGCGCTTTCGAACCAGTCGTCCTCGAGGCCGTCGCTCACACCGACCACCCCCCCGGAGCGGGACACCGGCGGGTGTCCGCGTGGGCGGCCGACCGCGCGACCCTGACGCGGGGAGCCGTGACAGCGTCGCCCCCGGCGCGTTTGTACGCCACCGTGATACGGATCGATTGGCCGCCCGGGATAAATAACGCTTGCTGCCCAACGGGGAGTTTTTCACACAGCGACGGCAACGGCGAGGCATGCACGTCGGGCTCGTCGGGCAGCGCGGCAACGACCGCGCGGCCGCACTCGTCGCCGACCTCCGCGAGACGCTCGCCGCCGACGGCGTCGGCTGTTCCGTCGACGCCGCGACAGCGGAGGCGCTCTCTATCGACGGGGTACCGGTCGACCGGATGGCGGACTGCGACCTCGTGGTGAGCATCGGCGGCGACGGCACGTTCCTCTTTGCGGCCCGGGGCGCGGGGGCGACGCCGATCATGGGCGTCAACCTCGGCGAGGTGGGCTTTCTCAACGCCGTCCCGCCGTCGGACGCGGTCGAGGCCGTCCGCGAGGAGGTCGACCGCCTGCGGGAGACCGGCGAGGTCAGGTACCGCGAGGTGCCGCGGCTCCGGGCGGCCGGCGAGGGCTGGTCGCTCGAACCGGCCATCAACGAGGTCGTCGTTCAGGGACGGCAGCGCGGGCCGGACAACGGCGCGTCGGTGACGGTCGAGGTCGACGGGGCGACGTACGCCGACGGCCACGCCGACGGCGTGCTGGTGGCGACCGGTACAGGGAGCACGGCGTACAACCTGAGCGAGGGCGGGCCGCTCGTCCGGCCGGGCGTCGACGCCCTGGTCGTCACGGAGATGTGCGCCGCGGACGGGATGCCGCCGCTTGTCACCGGCGACGGGAGCGAGGTGACGGTCCGGATCGACGACGCCGAGGTCGGCTACGCCATCAGCGACGGGCGGACTCAGCGGGAGCTGTCCCCGCCCGCGACCGTCCGGGTGACCACCGCGGAGACGCCGGTCCGGATCGCCGGGCCGCCCGTGGACTTCTTCCAGGCGCTCGACAAGCTGGACTGACCGTCGGTCCGGCGCTCGCCAGGACTCCCGGTTTCGAAAGGCCTAATCGGGTTCTTTCCCTAACAGTGTCCGATGAGTGAGCAACTGCCGGACGTGCAGGCATCCAGCCCCGACGTGACCGTCGGGCTGAGTCAGGTCGGCGTCACCGGCGTCGAGAAGCTCGTGAAGATCGCACGGAACGGCAAGCGCCCCATCGTGCTGAACGCGGAGTTCGAGGTGTTCGTCGACCTGCCGAGCTGGCGGAAGGGAGCGGACATGTCCCGCAACATGGAGGTCGTCGACGAGATACTGGAGGACGCGGTGAGCGAGGAGACGTACCGCGTCGAGGACGTCTGCGGCGACGCCGCCGAGCGCCTGCTGGACAAGCACGACTACACCTCGAAGGCCGAGGTGTCGATGGAGGCCGAGTACGTCGTCCGCGACGAGACGCCCGAGAGCGGCAAGCCCACGCAGGGCACCGTCGACATCATCGCGAGCGCGACGGCCACCGAGGACGGCACCCACGAGGAGATCGGTGCCCGCGTCACCGGGATGACGGTGTGTCCCTGCTCCCAGCAGATGATGAGCGGACGCGCCCGCGAGAAGCTCCGCGAACTCGACGTCGCCGAGGACGACGTCCGCGAGTTCCTCGCCGAGGTCCCCCAGGCCGGCCACGCCCAGCGCGGCCACGCCACGCTGACCGTCCAGAGCGAGGGCGCGCCGGAGGTCGACCTGATGGAGCTGATCGAGGTGGCCCGCGACTCGATGAGCGCGCGCATCTACAACCTCGCGAAGCGCCCCGACGAGGACCACATGACCTACCAGGCCCACGCCAACGCGAAGTTCGTCGAGGACTGCGTGCGCTCGATGGCCCAGGGCGTCGTCCGGGAGTTTCCGGACCTGCCCGACGAGGCCGTCGTGACGATGAAACAGTCCAACGACGAGTCGATCCACCAGCACAACGCCCACGCCGAGCGCCAGGTCGAGGTCGGCACGATCCGCCGCGAACTGGCCGAGGACTTCGAGTCCGCGTAAGCCGTCCTTTCTCTCGCGTTCGCTCCCCGTCCAGCCGTCGGTACCACGCACCCCGGCAACTGATACGGTCACGACTGTTTTGGTTTCGACCGTTTTGGTTACCATATCGGTAACCGCATCGGTTACCGAATCGGTCAGGAAACCACCGTCCCTGCCGGTGTTCGACATTACCACGCGGCCAGCGCGAGCGCGCGGCGCGCCTCCGCGCCGCGGGCGAGCGTTCGGGGGAGGGCAGGCACTCGAAGCGTGCGCTGACAACCGTCGGCGTCTTCGCGAACGAAGTGAGCGAAGGCTCGGAGGACGCGGAGCGTCCTCCGGTGGACATTGAAAGGGCGAGGCGCGACTGCCAAGGAGCGCCGAGGGCTTTCTAGAACGAGAGTGGTTCGGCCCCGTCCCACCGCGGCTGGAACGTCTCGTGGACGTCGGCGGCGAACTCGGGGTCCTTGAGGTCAATCATCGCGAACGCCTCGTCGGCGTCGAGCGGGTTGGGGACCTGGATGCACACCTCGATGTCGTCGATGAGGTTGAACGTGCCGGAGATGTCGTCGCTGGTGCGGACGTGGAAGTCGGGGTGGTCCGACAGCGACCGGCGGTAGCGCTTGCCGACCGCCGGCGGGAGCGAGTCGACGAGCCCGGGCGTCATCAGCAGGTCGACCTCGACGCCGCGGGCCAGCGCCTCCTCCAGCTGGTCGGTGATCAGGACGCCGACGTCGCTGATGTCGAACTGCGGGGAGCGGTGGGAGGCGACCATCACGACCCGGCGGTCGGCCGCCGAGAGGCGTTCGAGCAGGAGATCGGTCGTCTCCTCCGGGCCGACGGCGGCGGTCCAGAACTGCTCCTCGACGGGGTCGGCGGCGTCGAGTTCGTCGCTCAGGTCGTCGACGATGCTCTCGTACTGCTCGGCCTTCTCGTCTAACTCGCGTTTCTTGTCCTCGAGCAGGCGGTCGAGCGCGGTCGAGGGCTCGACGGCGACGTACTTCTTCGGCCGGCTAGCCGTCTGGCTCCGGACGAGGTTGTACTGCTCGATGCTGTTCAACACGTCGTAGATGCGGCCCATCGGCACGTCGCTGGCCCGGGACAACTCTTTGGCGGTTGTCGGGCCCGTGTTCAACAGCGCCCGGTACGCCCGCGCTTCGTACTCCGACAGCCCCAGGTCCCTCAAACTCGCCATACGTTCCGTTCTCTAGCTACAACACCATAAACACACCGAAGGTTTGTCGTTCTCGTTACACGAGGAAGCGGCCGCGGGGCGGCTACTGCACGCGGTCCGCGACGAGCGCGGCGAGTTCGTCCGGCGTCGCCGCCGGCTCCGAGACGGCGTCGGGGGCCGCGCCGTCCACGGGGCCGTCGACGACGTAGGCGTTGCCGCGCTCGTAGGCGTCGCCGGTCGCCTCCGGGACGACGACCTTCTCGTGGTCGGCCATCCGTAGCGCCGCGCGGTGGAGGTCCGAGCCGGCGTCGGCCGCGACGGCGACGGCGAGGCCGCCGCGGCGGACGCGCGACGCGACGGCGGCGTAGTGGGCGACCTGCGGGCCGAACCGGTCGCTCGCGCCGGCGAAGGCCTCGACGGCCTCCCGGGCGGCCGTCCAGTAGCGCTCCTTCCCGGTCAGCGCGTGGAGGTCCAGCAGGGCGTCCGCGAACTCGACGTTGGCGTCGAGCGGCCGCAGCGGGCGGTCCAGCAGTGCCGGCCCGGTCGCCGGCCCGTCGGTGAACGACCCCGCCGACCGGAGGTCGTCGAGGGCGTACGCCGCGAGCGTCTCCGCCTCGTCGATGACGTCCGCGCCGAGCACCTGCCGGGCCGTCGAGAGCGCCCTGACGACCCGGGCGTGGTCCGCGAGCAGGCCGCGCTCGCCCGTCTCGTCGCCGTCGCGGTAGTGGACGACGCGGCCGTCCTCGACCAGATCCGCGCGGAGGTGGTCCAGCGCGCGCTCGGCGTACTGCCGGGCGCGCTCGTCGTCGGTGTAGGCGTGGAACGTGAGCAGCGCGTCGACGGCGACCGCGTTCCAGTCGGCGAAGACGGTGTCGTCGACCGGCGGCGCGTCCGCGTCCCCGCGGTCGCTCGGGTCGAGCGTGTAGTACCCCGCGCTCTCCCCGGCGGCCTGGCTCCCGGCGAACGCCTCGCCCGTCCACAGCGTCGTCGTCAGGTACTCCAGCGTCCGCTCGGCCGGCTGACGGTACGTGTCGTCGCCGGTGTAGAGGTAGGCGTTGGCGAACGCCCGAAGCAGGGCGGCGTTCGTGTCGAGCACCTTCTCGTACTGGATCCCGCTCCAGTCGGCCTCGGTCGCGTACCGGAAGAAGCCGCCGGCGTAGTCGTCGAGCAGGTTCGCGCTCACGGCCGAAAGCGACCGCAGCGCCTGCTCGCGCTCCCGCTTCAGCGCGAACTCGACGGTGCGGGGCATCGGGAACTTCGCGTCGGTCCCCCAGCCGCCGGCCGCCTCGTCGTAGGCCGCGCGGAGCCGGCCGACCATCCGCCCCTCCACGTCGTCGGTGAGTTCGCCCGCGGGCGTCTCGTTGCCCTGGACGGCGCGTGGGACGCTGCCGGCGCTCGCCCCCTTCGAGTCCCACATCTTCCGCACGCTGTCTATCACCTGCCGCATCCCGTCCGGGCCGAGGTAGCCCGCGCCCGTCAGCACCTCCCCCTCCGGAGTGAGGAAGACGGTCGACGGAAACCCGCCCATGTTGTACCGCTCGCCCACCCGCGGGTGGCGGTCGACGTCGACCCGCACCGGCACGAACCCGTCGTTGACGTTGGCCGCGATGCGGGGTTCGGAGTACGTCGTCTCGTCCATCTCGTGGCAGTGCGTACACCACGTCGCCGCGAGCGAGAGCAACACCGGCTTGCCGGCGCGGTTGGCCGTCTCGAACGCCGCCGGCCCCCACTCGCGCCACTCGACCCGCGTCGCCGCCGCGCTGTCGTCCATGGCCGACGGGAGGGTGGCCGGCGGCGTAAGGGCTTCGCACCGGCTCCGAACTGCCCCGACTACATAAAGGGTTTTGAGGCCTGACCGGGAAGTACCGGTATGATCTGGTGGCTGCTGGCGCTGCTGCTCATCCCGCTGCTCGACGCGCTGTTTCTCATCTACGTCGCCCTCGAACTGCTCGGCGCGGTCGAGACGGTGCTTCTCGTCGTGCTCACCGCCCTGGTCGGCATGCTCCTCGTCCGCGCCGAGGGCCGCCGGACGATGGCGAAGATCCAACGCTCGCTTGCGGCGGGCGAACCACCCACGGACGCCCTCCTCGACGGCGGCCTGCTCATCGCCGCCGGCGCGTTCCTGCTCACCCCGGGCCTCGTCACCGACGCCGTCGGCCTCCTGCTCGCCCTGCCGCCGACGCGTATCGTCATCCGCGCCGCGCTCAAACGCTGGGTCGTCACGCCGTACGTCGACGAGAAGACCGGCGGCTTCGCCACCGGCAACGTGTATACGTTCGGGTTCCCCGACGCTGACGACGCCGACGAGGACGTGTACGACCTCGACGACGACGCCTACGACGCCGGCTTCGGGGACGACGACCGATAACTGGCCGACGGCGGCGTGGTGCGAGAAGGAAACGCTTAAAGGTTCCAACCGACAACCGTTGACTGCGTTCGGGGCCAATAGCTCAATCAGGTTGAGCGCTCGGCTGATAACCGGGAGGTTCGCGGTTCAAATCCGCGTTGGCCCATCTAATATTTCCCCGCTTACTGACCGAACAGAAGTGGGTCTATCATCCCCTCTTCCGCCACTTTTCGAGGGATGCGCGAAATCCCGAGCACCCCGATTCTGAGGAACTGGGGAGGACTTCTGAGGGCCACCCGCGCCGTCCGACGATACCGGTAGCCGCGAGGTGGTCCGCGTGAACGCCGCCACCGTCACGGGACGGTCGACGTGCGCCCACTGCGATGCCCACGTGTCGGACGGGTTCCGCCGCGTGTACGGCGACGGTGACGACCGCGCCCACCGCTGCCCGGACTGTGACTCCTGGCGGCGGCTGACCGAAGGGAGCGCCGCCGGCCTCGACGTCGAGACGCCCGACCCCGAACAGGCACCCGGCCGGCGTTCATAAAGCACCGCCCGTTCAGTCACCCGCGAACGACGCGAACGAACCCCCCGTGCATACCTTCAGGTGAGCGATGGCCCGGCGCACCAGCCTCAAGATCACGGACGAGCGCGAGCGGCTCCTGGAGGAGGCGAGCGAGATTGTGGCGGGCGGTCCCGACGACGACCCGCCGATGAGCGACGTGCTCGACGCGGCAATGACGCACCTGGTGCAAAGCGAGGAGAACATCCAGGCCGCGCGCGGCGAGGTGCGCCCGGACGTGATTCAGCAGTTCAACACCGATGTAGTGGGGTTGTGGTATCGGACACGAGTTGAGAGTCGCTGGCGGTAACTATACTTTACACTTGCGAAGCTTTTCGATAAGGTCACGGCCAATGACCGTCGTCGCCAGAATGTCGACGGTGTGTTCGGCGTTCACTGTGCACTCGACTCGCTGGCCGGCATCGACCGTCGCGACGGCAAAGGGATGGCGCTGGTCAAGGCCGAATTCGCGACGACGCACCGCCAGCAGGTGTCGCTGTCGCTGGTGCTAGTGGACGTGCTGAAGTGGCAGGAGACGCGATAAAATATAGTCGGTAATCAAGTCGGCTTTAGTAGCCTTCGTACTTGATTGTCTGAATTACGTTGCTATTGCCGCTGTTCTGCTCGGCAACAACACTGATTGAACCATCGCCGCTGACGGTAAACTCGTGTGTCGACCCAACACTAGAGAGTTCTGGGTTAGTTCCGCCAGTGTCACCAGTGAACGTGACTTTGTCAGCGTTGCCCATGTCGGTGACTGTCACAGTGATCGTCCCAGAGCCGGAGTTCTTGTCCACAGACACCCCAGCGTTGACGTTACCATCTTGGCCCTGACCCAAGTCAAGGACGAACGCGCCGATGACGGCCGCTAGGATCACAGTGATTGCGACCATCAAAATCACGCCTATCACTGGCGAGACTGCACGTTCATCGTCTCCACTGGTTCGATTGCTACCGATCATGTTCCAGTATCGATTGTCTGGACCTGGTTGCTATTGGATGGGCTATCCGCCGTCCCCTGATAGGCAACCACCTGAACGGTCCCATTCCCACTCATATCGACACTGGCTCCGACACTATCAAGCTTCACGGGATCACCGGTCGCGCCAGTAATCTTGGATCCACCTGAGACGAAGTAGACTCCATCTGCGTTCCCACTATCAGTCAGGGTTACTGTCCCACCGTCATTTTGGACAGCAGCGTTGACGTTGCCTTCTTGGCCCTGGCCCAGATCGAGGACGAACGCGCCGATGACGGCCGCCAGGATCACAGTAATTGCGACCATCAAAATCACGCCTATTACTGGCGAGACTGCGCCGTCGTCCTTGAACAGGGACTTATCGCCGATCATGGACTCGTAGATCCTGTCTTGAGCGTTTGCACGACGTTTGAGTTATCTGGGCTGCTTGAGTCGCCTTGGTAAGCAACGACCTGTACCTGGTTGTTCCCTCTCAGATCGTTACTAGTTGCACCGACGGACTCAAGCGGACCACCGGTACTGGATGCACCTTCGAACTTCACACCATCGGCGTTGCCCATATCGGTCAATGTAGCGACTCCAGTGCTATTGTCGTAGGACACTGCCGCGTTCACGTTGCCTTCCTGTCCCTGGCCGAGATCGAGGACGAAGGCACCGATAACGGCCGCCAGGATAACGGTTATAGCCACCATCAATATGACACCTATAACCGGGCTCACGGCACGATCGTCCTCTGTGCTGAATAACGTCTTTACGTTCATAGTTGGTATTTTGCATCGCCAATACAGAACGACTAAGTGTTGGCATCCCAATTGATACCATGACGCGCGAGGGGAGCGTTCAAGCCTGCCCCGCGCCGTCGCCGTTCTGTGATTGGTCGATGTCAGCTAGACCGACACATCGGTTACACTTATACTTGTCTACCGAACATATCGTTTGCTACGATACAACCCCCGCTATCCCATTCTCAAGCGGCCATTGAACGACCGACTGAGGCGTTCTACACCGGTACTATAAATTCCTATATCTACCGGGAATGGATACGGTGGAATAATGACGACGCTGGTATCGCCGGAGGAGTTCTGCAGAACCTACGAACCCGGGACCAAAGACGATACCGACGGTTGGGACCTTGTGCAGCAGTATTATCGCGCCACAAAGGCCAGCGCCGAGTTACGCGGTGGGAACGGAGGCCGAGCGGGATCATCGCGTGTCGCGAACCGACTCGGGCTCCCCCGTAGCAGACTGCGGGCCTGGATCGACGACGGTGGCAAACCCGACTCCCAACGTGGCTTACTGCAGCGATTCGCATACCAGTTCCTCTGAACGAATCGGGAAACTCGGGACCACTCGATTCCGTCGACAGATCCGATCGGGAACCGTCGGAGCGAGTCAGTCCTCCTCGTCCCCGTCGGGGAGCCGGCGGACCGCCCGCTCCCACCGCTCCTTGGCCACCTGGCCGGGGTCCGCGAACGGGTCGTAGGTGATGTCCTCGGCCGTGCCGAGATGCGCCGCCTCGTCGCCGGACCGTCGCCACAGGCCGTACGCCGTCACAGCGACGAGCGCCGCCAGCAGGACGGGCAGCGCGAGGCTGGCGGGGCCGTCGAGGGTGGCCGCCGCGAACAGCAGGGCCGACAGCAGCGCCGCCAACTGGAGCGCATAGAGGAGGCGGCGGAGCGCGTCGCCCGACAGGTCGACGGATCGGTCCATCGTTCGTCCCGAGGTTCGGATCCCCGAGGAATAGGTTTTCCGCCGGCGTGACCGTCGGGTCCGGTCGGTGTCAGCGCGTGAGACCTCGGGGGGCAGCCGTCGGGAGGCCCGGCAGGTCGATCCCGGCCGTCACCCGGAGGTGTTCGGCCATCGCGTAGGCCATCCACGCCTGACACCAGCGCATGAGCGTGTACCGCTTCGAGACGACCCGGCCCTTCCGGAAGCGGAAGCGGCCGTCGCCGGCGTACAGTTCCGCGCGCGTCCAGTCGAATATCCGGCGGGCGAGTTCCTGGTCGCCGGCGTAGGTGAAGGTGAGGATCCCTTGCGCGCAGGCGTGGATATCACGGGGGTACGCCGACGACTCGTCCCACCGGGGCGCGCCGGAGTCCTCGAACATCGTCCGGGAGAACGCGAGGGCGTCGTCGACCGTGTCGGCGTACCGGTCGCCGGCGACGTCCGCGTACCGGAGGAACGACTCGACGACGAACCCGTTGTGGAAGTTGTCCATCGAGAGGTGCGAGGCGTCGGCCGGGTCGCGGTAGTGCCAGCCGCCGCGGTCGGTCTGCAGGGCGGCGACGTGGTCGAGGATGGCCGTCGCGCGGTCCAGCAGTTCCGCGTCGCCCGTGTGTTCGTACAGGTCGACCAGCAGGCGCGCTCCGATCGCCCCGGCGTTGATGGTGTAGTACTCGTCGGAGTCGTTCGTGTGGTAGTCGATCACCGCGCCGCCGTCGACCTCGCGATAGTGCAGGTCGTCGACGACGAAGTCGGCGGCGGTGCGCGCCGGGGCCGCGTACTCCGGGTCGAGCGTCGACGCGGCCAGCAGCGCGCGGACCGGCGGGGCCGTCGCGACGACCGAGGGGTCCGCGGGGTGGCTGAGCGTGTCCAGCGTCTGGATCCGGTGTTTGTGGCCGCCGCAGAAGCCGCGGTAGCCGGTCGAGCGGTTGTCGAGCAGCCAGTCGACCAGGTGGCGCGCCTCGCCGGCGTAGTCGACCGACGGGTCGGTCCCGGGGACGTCCCGGGCGGCGAGTCGGCCGGTTGCGAGGTTGGCCGCCGCGAACAGCCCCGCGCCCATGAAGTTGCGGCGGCGCTCGACGAGGAACAGCGGGCGGACGTTGACGGGGGCGCGCTTTATCGTCTCCTGGAAGGCGAGGTTGACCCACTTGTTCTCGACGGGGAGCGCGCGCAGCAGGCGGCTGCTCAGTCCGTCGCAGTAGTCCCAGCCGACGTAGTTGCGGGCCCGGGAGTACGAAAGCGTCTCGCGAAGGGTCCGGCTCATCCGCTCGACGGCGGGCGAGTCGTCGGTTCGGACGGCGTCGACCGTCTCGCTCATCGTCCCCTCCGCGGGTCCAGGCGGGCGATCAGGGGCGCGACCCGCCCGTCGGTTTCCGGTACTGGCTCCGGCACCTCGCCGTCCGGCCGACCGTCGTTGCCCGCCCCGCAGTCGCCCGCCTCGTCGTCCGCGGGCGGCGTGAACCACGCCCGGTAGTCGTGGAGGTTGAAGTCGGGGCGGGCCGGCGGCCACAGCATCGACAGCGCCGCCCGCGGGAGCGACTCGTCGGGGTCGCCGGCCGCGAAGTTCAGCTCGCGGAGGGGAAACACCATCTCGCGGCGCTGGTCGGGCGTCGGCGGCGTCCAGGGCAGGTCGAGCGTCTCCGCGACCATCGTCGAGACGAAGCGGTAGCCGGCCTGGCTGGCGAGGGCGTACGACGCCCACAGCTTCGGGTTGACCTCCATCAGCACGTACGAGCCGTCGGCGCGGCGCTTGAACTCCACCAGCGCGAGCCCGTGCCAGTCGAGCGCCCGGAGGATCCGGACCGCCGCCGCCTCCAGTTCGGGGTCGCGGTACACCCGGACACGCGTCCCGCTGCCGCCCTGTCTCGGTATCGACCGCCGTTCCTCGTGTTCGAACAGGGTGCGCACCTCGCCGTCGAGAAACAGCGCGCCGCAGGCGTACGTGTTCGACCCGCCGACGTACTCCTGGACGAGCACGTCGTCGTCGCCCGCCTCCGCGAGGCGGTCGTACGTCGCCCGGAACTCCTGGGGGCCGTCGACGACGGCGGTGACGTTCTCCCCGGACTCGTGTCTCGCCTTGAGAAAGAGGGGGAAGGGGAGGTCCTCGGCGGCGTCGGCCGCGCGGTCGGCGTCGGCGAGGGCCGAGAAGTCCGCCGGGGTGTCGATGCCGAGGTCGGCCGCCAGCGACAGCGTCCGCCGCTTGTCGACGGCGGCCCGCACCGCGTCCGACGGCGGCAGGCAGCACTCGACCCCGTCGGGGAGCCGGCCGCGTATCCCGTCCATCGCCTCGACCGAGCGGTAGCCGACGGGTACCACCACGTCCGGGCGGTGGCGGTCGACGACCCGCAGGAGTTCGGCCGCGTAGCCGTCGCCGGTCGTGTCGACTGGTTCGCCGACGTCGCAGTACGTCGAGCGCAACAGCCTGCTCTCCGGCGACGTGCCGACGCCGACGACGGTGGCGTCCAGGTCGACCGACAGCTCCGTCGCGACCTGGATCGCGTTGTCGAAGTCGCCGTCCAGCACCATAGCGCGGGGCGGTCTGTCGGGCATGGTCAGAACCGGTCCTGTTCCGCGAAGGTGAGCGCCCAGTTCCCCGGGTCCGCGAGCGCCGCCCGCTGCTGCGACGGGCTGCCCCCGTCGCCGCCGAGCGGGCGGGCCGCGAGCCGCAGCCCCGTACAGAACCGGGCGACGACCGGCGCGTCGTCCGGCACGAACCCGTACCGCGCGAGCAGCCCCGGCGGGAGCGTCGACTCGGCAACGGCGAGCACGGCCGCGTCCGCGTCGTCCTCGCACCACGCCGCGAGCAGGCGGCCGAACGCCCCGCGCCGGCCGCCCGACAGCGGGAGCGCGTCGAATAACCTGACCCGGTCGCCGTCCCTCGTCCGGGTGACGAACGCGGCCGCCGGGCCGTCCCCGTCCCGCGCCACGTACGTCGTGTGGTCGAACGCGGGGTTCGCGTACCACCAGTCGAGGAACGTCTCGTCCCGCTCGGCGTGGAAGCCGTCCGCCCCGGCGGCGTACAGGTCGGCGAGGACGCCCGCGGGGACGCCGTCGTGCTCGTCGACCTCCAGGTCGGCGGCGGGCCCTGTCCGTTCACAGAGGGACAGACAGCCGCGGAGGACCGGCCCCGCAGCCGCCGCGAGCCGCGCCGGGACCCGTTCGGCCCCGTCGGCGACCGCCGCGGGGTCCTGCAGCCGGTAGTGGGTCGCGACCCGGTCGACGCCGACCCAGCCCAGGTCCTGCTGCGCGCGGAACGCCCCCGGGTTCGGGTAGTTGAAGAAAAACGACGGCCGCCCCGTCTCGTAGCGCGCTATCGCGGCCTCCGTCATCCGGGTGTACAGGCCGTTCCGGCGGTGGTCGGAGTCCACGACGGCGTCCGCCGGCTGGAGCGCGAGCGTCGCGTCCCCGCCCCGCCGGAGCCGGAACGGGACGTACGCCTGCACGCCGACCACCTCGTCCGCGCCCCACGGCCCGGACTCGCGGACGGCGACGGTCACCGGCACGTGCGAGAGGTACGGGTCCCGGAGGTACTTCCAGTCGAACCAGTCCCCGCTCGGCCGCCGGCCCCACTCCCGCTCGTACAGCGACAGTATCCCGTCCCGGTCCCCCGCCTCGTACCAGCGGACGGCGTACTCGTCGCCGGACTCGCGCGAAACCGTCTGGCTCATTGCTATCGCCGTAGCGGGGGCACGGGTTTTGTTATGCCGCCGTTAGCCGACCGGCCGCCGGGCGACGCCGGGAGTAGTCTCGGGTTGCGAGCGGCGGGTCCGCCCCAGTCCGACGGACACCGCGGCCGCCCGGCCGCCGGCGGCCGGGGGCGACCGCCCCGTCGCCGCACCCGGGGTTAGATGTACGTTGCCCCGGTAGGGATCGTATGACGACGTTCACCGGCCGGTGGTCGCGCGAGGAAGCCGAGTCCTTTCTCCGGGAGACGACCGTTCCCGTCCGGCTGGCGTGCGAGCGCCCGGACGGCTCGCTGTGGATGCTGTCGCTGTGGTTTCGCTACCGCGGGGGCGCGCTGTGGTGTGCGACCGCGAGCGACGCGGACGTGGTCGACTACCTCCGCCGCGACGACCGCGTCGCCTTCGAGGTGTCGACGAACGACCCGCCGTACCGCGGCGTCCGCGGCGAGGGGGCGGCGACCGTCGCCGGCGACGACGACAAGGAACTCCTGCGGGAACTGCTGGAGCGGTATCTCGGCGGCACGGAGTCGTCGCTCGCCCGGCGGCTGCTCGACGACGGGCGCGACGAGGCGACCGTCCGGGTCGACCCGAACCGGGTCTACAGCTGGGACTTCTCCGACCGGATGGCGGACGCCGCTCCGCCCGACGAGCCGGGGTAGCGACGCCGACCCGTCAGATCCCGACGATGCGGATTTATGGTCGTCGGGCCCGTACCGATCCCCGGACGCACAGTGTCACACGCTCCATCGTGCGTCCACCCCCTCTGTGATCGAGGGATTCACGCTTCTCCAGCCCCGACGGTGTAGCATGATCGACGCGACGGCTGACGGTGGGGGTGACCGGTAGTGGTCTCCGAGAAGGTGGCGTTCGGCATCGTCCTCGCGAGCGGCGTGATGATCCCGGGACTGGCGAAGTACTTCCTCTCGTCGGCCGGCTATCCGAACCTCGGCTCGATCGTCTGGTTCCTCGGCTTCGGCACGATGGTCGCCGTCGTCTGGTACGTGTGGCTCAGACCGCTCGACATCACCGGGCCGATCGGGTCGGAATAACAAGTTTAAAGGCCGATTCGGCGGCAACCTTTCGATACGGATGACCGAGATACCGCTGCAGGCGCTCGACGATTTCCTGCTCAACTACCACGTCGGGCACGCCCTGTTGCTCCTGTTCGCGCTGTCGATCCTCGGCTCGCTGCCGCTGAAGTCAGGGAAGGTGCTGTCGCTGAACGCGACGGCGTTCGGTGTCCTGTTCATGGTCACCCCCGCCAGCCAGGCACCCATCACCTACCGCTATCTCGGTATCGTGTTGCTCATCGTCGGCCCGGTCCTGTACGCGACCACGCGCCGATAGCGGTTCTTTCGGCCTCCCGCCCCCCGAACTCTCGGTCCGTAATGATTTTGCCGCCAGCTATCTAACCCCGTGGTACGATGAGCAACAGCCCCGACGAGGACGAGCTCGACGAGCTCCGACAGAAGAAGATGGAACAGCTCAAGGAGCGACAGGCGGAGGGCGGCGACGCCGAGGCCCAGCAGCGCCGGCAGGAGCAGGCCGACGCCCAGAAGAAGGCGGTGCTCCGCCAGCACCTCACCGACGGCGCCCGCAAGCGCCTGAACTCCGTGAAGATGAGCAAGCCCGACTTCGGCGAACAGGTCGAGCGCCAGGTCGTCGCGCTCGCCCAGAGCGGCCGCATCCAGGGGAAGATAGACGAGGAGAAGATGAAAGATCTCCTCCGCGAACTCAAGCCCGACTCCCAGAGCTACAACATCAAGCGTCGGTGAGATGGAGCTCGCGCTGCTCTACAGCGGCGGGAAGGACTCCACGCTCGCCGCGCTCCTCCTGGACGAGTTCTACGACGTGACCCTCGTGACGGGCACCTTCGGCGTCACCGACGAGTGGGAACACGCCCGCGACACCGCCGAGACGGTCGGCTTCCCGTTCGAGCGGGTCGACCTCGACCGCGGGGTGGCCCGCGACGCCGTCGAGCGGATGCGCGAGGACGGCTACCCCCGCAACGGCATCCAGCGCGTCCACGACCACGCGCTCGAACGCGTCGCCGAGCGGGAGGTCGACGCCGTCGCCGACGGCTCGCGCCGCGACGACCGCGTTCCCACCGTCTCCCGGGCCGAGGCCCAGAGCCTGGAGGACCGCCACGGCGTCGACTACATCGCGCCGCTGTCGGGCTTCGGCCGCGGCGCAGTCGACCGCCTCGTCGACGCCACGCTCGAACTCGACGTCGGGCCGAGCGACGAGATCCACCGGGCCGACTACGAGGGCGAACTCCGGGCGCTGCTTGCCGACCGCCACGGCCCCGAGGCGGTCGCCGAGGTGTTCCCCGACCACGAGCAGACCCGGGTGACGGGCGTCCGGGAGTAGGCCGGCCGCGACCGTCCGGGGATAGCAGGTTTCAAGCGCGCCCCGGCGCAACGACGGGACATGTACGAGCGACTCAAGGGGTTCAGGGACTTCTACCCCGGCGAGATGGGCGCGCGGCGGGCGACCATCGACACGCTGGAGGACGCCGCCCGCCGGTACGGGTTCCGCGAGGTTGGAACGCCGGCGCTGGAATCGACCCGGATGTACGTCGACAAGAGCGGCGAGGGGATCGTCGACGAACTGTACTCCTTCGAGGACCAGGGCGGCCGCGAGGTGGCGATGACGCCCGAACTGACGCCGACCGTCGCCCGGATGGTCGTCGCCAAGCAACAGGAGCTGTCGAAGCCGATCAAGTGGTTCTCGACCCGGCCGTTCTGGCGCTACGAGGAGCCCCAGCAGGGGCGGTTCCGCGAGTTCTACCAGACCAACGTCGACATCTTCGGCTCCGAGGACCCCACCGCCGACGCGGAGATACTGGCGTGGGCGGCCGACGCGCTGACCGGGCTGGGCCTCACCGGCGACCACTTCGAGTTCCGCGTCTCCCACCGCGACATCCTCGGCGGCCTGCTCGAAGCGTTCGACGCCGACGTGGACACGACCGCCGCGATCCGGGCCGTCGACAAGAGCGACAAGATAGAGACCGCCGAGTACCACGGCCTGCTGACGGACGCGGGCCTGTCCTACGACCAGGCCGAGCGGTTCGACGACCTGCTCCGGGTCGGCGGCGACGACCTGGACGAACTCGTCGCATTCGCCGAAACCGACCGCGTCGAGGCCGCGGTGACGAACCTCCAGGACGTGCTCGACGCCGCCGAGGACTTCGGCGCGCGCGAACACTGCACCGTCTCGCTGGAGACCGCCCGCGGGCTGGACTACTACACCGGCGTCGTCTTCGAGTGCTTCGACTCGACCGGCGAGGTGTCGCGCTCCATCTTCGGCGGCGGCCGCTACGACGACCTCATCGAGAGCTTCGGCGGCCAGCCCACGCCGGCCGTCGGCGTCGCGCCCGGCCACGCCACGCTGTCGCTTCTGTGCCAGCGCGCCGGCGTCTGGCCCGACGAGGAGCTGTCGACCGACTACTACGTGCTCCAGGTGGGCGACACCCGGCCCGTCGCCGCCCGCGTCGCCGCCGACCTGCGCGAGCGCGGCCACGTCGTCGAGACGGACGTGGCCGGCCGGAGCTTCGGTGCGCAACTGGACTACGCGGACTCCATCAACGCCGAGACGGTCGTCATCGTCGGCGAGCAGGACCTCGAAAACGACGAGTTGACCATCAAGGACATGGAGAGCGGCGACCAGACGCAGGTGCCCGTCGACGAGTTCCCCGGCGACGCCGACGCGCCGACGTACGACGACGTCGCGTAGGGCGACGCTAGTACGGCGTCACGCGAAGGCCGTCGACCCGGCGGAACTCGGCGACGTTTCCGGTCACGACGCCCGTATCGCGTTCGAGCGCCGTCGCTGCCCCGCCGCCCACCGCGTACTTATTTGGCGACCGCGGCGGAAGGCGGGAGCATGAGCGATCGGAGCGTCGCCCAAGCCGTGATCAACCCCGCGACGATGTCGATGCTGGTCCTGGGGGCGGGTCTGGTCGCCGCCGCGGTCGACTATCCGCACACGGGTACCGTGTTCGCGGTCGGGTTCGCCGTCCTCGTGCCGCTGTCGGCGATACTCGGCGGCCACCTGTTCGACGAGGACGACGGGGAACGGGCCGGGGCGGGCGCGGCACGGTCCGGCGAGTCGGCCGACGTCGACGAGTCCGCGGCCCTCGAAACGCTCCGCGAGCGCTACGCCCGCGGCGAGATAGACGAACTGGAGTACGAGCGCCGGCTGGAGGCGCTGCTCGAAACCGAGAGCGTCGGCGAGGCCCGCGAGTACGTCCGCGGTCGGGGGGCCGAAGGGATGGCCGACCGCGCCGACGCCGAGCGGGACCGCCGCTGATGGACGCCTACCGGGTCGCCTACGACGGCCGCCCGTTCCACGGGTTCCAGCGCCAACCGGACGTGCCGACCGTCGAGGACGCCATCCTCGACGCGCTCCGCGACCTGGGCGTGTTCGCGGGCGACGCGCCGCCCGGCTACGCCGCCGCGGGGCGCACGGACGCCGGCGTCTCGGCGGTCGCCCAGACGGTCGCGTTCGAGGCTCCCGACTGGCTCTCGCCCGCGGCGTTCAACGGCGAACTCCCCGCCGACGTCCGGGCGTGGGCGCGCGCCGACGCGCCCGACGGGTTCCACGCCACCCACGACGCCACGGCTCGCGAGTACGTCTACCACCTCCACGCACCCGAAGCGGACCCCGAGCGGGCGCGGGCGGCGCTCGACGGCCTCGCCGGCGAGCACGACTTCCACAACCTGACGCCCGACGGGACGGGCACGGTCCGGGACCTGTCGGCGTCGCTGTCGGTCGACGGCGAGTACCTCGTCCTGACGTTCCGCGCGGGCGGGTTCGCCCGGCAACTGGTCCGGCGGCTCGTCTCGCTCGTCCGCGCGGTCGCCGTCGGGGCGGCCGACGTGGGGAAAGTCGAGCGCGCGCTCGCCCCGGAGCCGCTGCCCGGCCACGAGGGGATCGCCCCCGCCCCCGCCTTTCCGCTGGTGCTGACCGGCGTCGACTACCCCGCCCTCGACTTCGCGGTCGACCCGGACGCCGCGGCCAGCGCCCGGGCGGTCTTCGCCGAGCGCCGCGCCGACTGGCGGACGCGGGCGCGGGTGGCGGGCGAGGTGGCCGACCGCTTAGGCCGCTAACGCGTACAGCGTCCCGTCGCGGTCGACGGCGTACAGCCCCCCGTCGACGAGCGCCGGGGAGGCGACGACCGGCGCGTCGGTCCCGAACGCGAACGCCCGGGTCCCGTCCGCGAGGGCGAGGGCGACGACGCCGCGGTCGGTGCCCAGGTACGCCCGCTCCGGCCCGACGGCGGGCGACGAGCGGACCGCGGCCCCGCGCTCCTGCCGTGTCCCGAACGCGCCGCCGGCGTCCGGGGCGGCCCACAGCGGGTCGCCCGCGCCGTCGAACGCGTACGTTCCGTCCTCCCCGCGGAGGACGACCGCCGTTCCGTCGGCGACGGCCGGCGAGGAGTCGACGACCGGTTGCTCCTGTGCGGAGCGCGCCGCCGGATACGCCGCCCCGCCGCGGCGGGCCGACCACGCCACCTCCCCGTTTCCGGCCGCCAGCGCCAGGACCGACCCGTCGAGGCCGGCGACGTGGACGACCCCGTCGTGGACCGCGGGGGAGGCGGTCACCCCCGCGGGCGCGTCGACCCGCCAGTCGGGGTCGCCCGTGCCGGCGTCGAGGGCGACGACCGTCCGCCCGGCGGCCGCGTACACGGTCCCGTCGGCGACCGCTGGCGTCGCGACGACCGACGCGGCGGCCTGCCCCCGCGGCGGATAGCCGGTGCCCCTCGCGGGGGTCCGCCACTCGGGGTCGCCCGTCTCGGCGTCGAACACACACACCGCGCCGTCGTCGCTCCCGACGTACACGGTCCCGTCGACGACCGTCGGCGACGACGAGACTTCGGGGGCGACCTGCTGGGCGGTCGCGCCGTAGCCGTACGAGTCGGCGCCGATAGCCGTGCGCCACTGCACGCTGCCGTCGCCGGCGTCGACGGCGTACAGTGTCCCGTCGGCGTCCGCGGCGTACGCAAGGTCTCCGGCGACGGCCGGCGTCGCGGTCACGGCCGCGTCGGTCGGGGCCGTCCACGCCGGGTCCCCCTCCGCGGTGAACGCGCGAACCCCGTCGTCCGCCCCGACGAGCACCCGCCCGCCTGCGGCCACCGGCGACGAGAGCCCGTTGCCGCCGGCGACGGTCCAGCGAGCCGTCGGCATCGCGTCCGGCCCCGCGGCGGACGCGGTCCCGGTGTTTCGCTCGTCCGCACGGAACGCGGGCCAGCCCCCGGCCGCCGCGCCGCCGTCGTCGGTCGTGGTAGGTGCGGCCGTCTCCGACCCGTCGGCGTCCGCGTCGGTCGCCGGGGTCGCCCCGTCCGTCCCGTCGTTGCCGAACCCGGAGCCGCCGCATCCCGCGAGGCCGACCGCGAGCGCCGCCCCCGCGGCCCCGACGAACCGGCGGCGCGTGCGTTCCGGGCGCTTACCGTCGCTCCCGTCCCGTGTCATACCCGACACGTTTCAATCGGGCAACTTCGCCCTTCCGGTCCCGGCACCGGCCGTGGCAAGAACCGTGAAAGACAAGCCTTACCACCGGGCTGAACCAAGGGAGGGCCATGAGTTCGGTACCCGAACGCTCGGAGATAGAGCCCGAGTACAAGTGGGACCTGGAGAGCGTCTACGCGGACGACGACGAGTGGGAAGCCGCCTACGAGGACGTCGCCGAACGCGTGGCGGAGCTATCCGCGTACGAGGGCCGCGTCACCGAGGACGGGGAGACGCTGCTGTCGGTGCTGGAACTGCGCGACTCGATCATGCGCGACGTGTCGAAGGTCGCCGCCTACGCCCGGATGCGGCGGGATGAGGACACCCGCGACCAGGAGTACCAGGCGCTGACCGCCCGCGCCCAGTCGCTCCACGCCGACGCCGCCAGCGCGGCGAGCTTCATCGAGCCGGAGATACAGGACCGCACCCGCGAGGAACTGACGGAGATGGTCGAGGCGACCGAGGGGCTGGAGACGTACGACCACTACATCGACGACGCCCTGCGGATGAAAGCGCACACCCGCTCGGCCGAGGTCGAGGAGCTGCTGGCCGAACTGGGCGAGGTGACCCACGGCACGGGCGAGGTGTACAACATGCTCACCAACGCCGACATGGAGTTCCCGACGGTCGAGGACCCCGACGGGGACGCCGTCGAGATCAGCCTGAGCAACTTCACCACCCTCCAGAAGCGCCAGGACCGCGAGTTCCGCCGCGAGGTGTACGAACAGTTCTACGACGAGTGGGCGACCGTGCGCAACGCCGTCGGCACGGCCTACAAGAACAGCGTGAAGGCAGACGTAAAGGAGGCGCAGGCGCGGGACTACGACACCGCCCGCGAGGCGGCGCTCGACGGCCCCAACATCCCCGAGGACGTGTACGACAACCTCGTCGACACGGCCCGGGACAACCTCGACACGCTCCACCGCCACGCCGACCTGAAACGCGAGGCGCTCGGCGTCGACGAGCTCCGGATGTGGGACCTGTACATGCCCATGACCGAGAGCGAGAGCCCCGAGGTCACCTACGAGGAAGCCAAGGAGCACGTCGTCGAGGCCGTCGCCGCGCTCGGCGACGACTACCAGTCCCGCGTCGCGGAGGGGCTCGAATCGCGCTGGGTCGACGTGTACGAAAACCGCGGCAAGCAGGCCGGCGCGTACTCCGGCGGCACGTATGACACCCAGCCGTTTATCCTGATGAACTACCAGGACGACATCTCCTCGATGTACACGCTGGCCCACGAGCTGGGCCACTCGCTGCACTCCCAGTACACCAGCGAGGAGCAGCCCTACGTGTACAGCGACTACGAGATATTCGTGGCCGAGGTGGCAAGCACCGTCAACGAGGCGCTGCTCACCCACCACCTGCTGGACACCGTCGAGGACCCCGAGTTCCGCCGGCACGTCCTGAACGAGTACCTCGAACGGTTCCGCTCGACGCTGTACCGCCAGACGATGTTCGCGGACTTCGAGCACCGCGTCCACCAGCTGGAGGAAAACGACGAGGCGATCACCGCAGACCGGCTCGACGAGCTGTACGGCGACCTGAAGTCGGAGTTCTACGAGCCGGCCGTCGTCGACGACCGGATCGCCCGCGAGTGGATGCGCATCCCGCACTTCTACCGGGCGTACTACGTGTTCCAGTACAGCACCGGCATCAGCGCCGCCGTCGCGCTCGCGCAGGGCATCCTCGAGGAGGGCGAGCCCGCGGCCGAGCGCTACATCGAGTTCCTCAAGCGCGGCTCCCGGGAGTACCCGCTCGAACTGCTCCGGCACGCCGGCGTCGACATGAGCTCGCCCGAGCCGGTCCAGCGCGCGCTCGACGAGTACGACGAGCATCTCGACGAGATGGCGGAGCTGATCTGAGGCGCTGAGCCGCCGTCGTGGCCGACAGCCCGCGATAGGCGGCGGCGATCCCGGGGGTCGGCCCGTATCGCCCGCGACCCAAAGGCACATTTACGCAGCGTTTCTTAACCGTGTATAACCGATGTCACGCAGCCCCTCGCTCCCGGACAGGCCGCGGCTCGAGCTCGACCCCGAGATGTCCGACGAGGAGCGTCTGGAAGCGCTCCGCGAACATTTCGCCGAGATCGTCGAGGTCCACGACGAACTCACCGAACAGCTGGACGCCGCCGACGACCGCCGGGCGGAGCTCAAAGGCGAGGTCGACCGGCTCGAACGCGAAAACGAGACGCTGAAGACCTCCTCGCTGTACGTCGCCACCGTCGAGGAGGTGTCCGACGGCGAGGTCGTCGTCAAGCAACACGGCAACAACCAGGAGGTGCTGACCGAGGTCTCCTCGCGGATGGGGGAGCGACTGGAGGCGGGCGACCGCGTGGCCGTCAACGACTCCTTCAGCGTCCAGACGATCCTCGACAACGAGACCGACGCCCGCGCCCAGGCGATGGAGATAGACGACAGCCCCACGGTCCGCTACGAGGACATCGGCGGCATCGACGAGCAGGTCCGCGAGGTCCGCGAGGCCGTCGAGGAGCCGCTCATCAATCCCGGGAAGTTCGCCGAGGCCGGCATCGAGCCGCCAAGCGGCGTCCTCCTGCACGGCCCGCCCGGGACGGGGAAGACGATGCTGGCGAAGGCCGTCGCCAACGAGACCGACGCGACGTTCATCAAGATGGCCGGCTCCGAACTCGTCCGGAAGTTCATCGGCGAGGGGTCGCGGCTCGTCCGCGACCTGTTCGAACTGGCGGCCGAGCGCCAGCCCGCGATCATCTTCGTCGACGAGATAGACGCCATCGCGGCAAAGCGCACGGAGTCGAAGACCTCCGGCGACGCCGAGGTCCAGCGCACGATGATGCAGTTGCTCTCGGAGATGGACGGCTTCGACGACCGCGGGAACATCCGCATCATCGCGGCGACGAACCGCTTCGACATGCTCGACCGCGCGATCCTCCGGCCCGGCCGCTTCGACCGCCTCATCGAGGTGCCCGAGCCCGACCACGAGGGGCGCGTCCAGATCCTGCGGATCCACACCCGCGACATGAACACGGCCGATAGCGTCGACTTCGACGCGCTGGCCGACCGCACCGAGGGGTACAGCGGCGCGGAGATCGAGTCGCTCACCACCGAGGCCGGCATGTTTGCCATCCGCGACGGCCGCACCGAGGTCCGGATGACCGACTTCGAGGAGGCCCTCGACAAGATCGAGGACGACGACGGCGCGGGCGACACCGTGACGAGCGGCGGCTACCCCGACTACGCGTACTGACGGCCCCGTTCAGTCGGGGTCCGCGACCGCGAGCGAGCACCCCCACGTGAACGATCCCCCTTCCTCCGTCCCGGCCCCCGCCGGCCGGAGCGCGACCGCCCCGGCCCGGTAACCGCCGCATTCTTTTCCCGGGGGTCGTCCTACGCCGGCCATGGCACAGCGGACGGACGCCACGCTGTCGATGAACCGCGAGGAACTCGGCAACTACCTGAAGCGACTGGGCGACGAGATCGACGGGGAGGGCGACATCACGGTCCCGGTCGACAACCGCCGGGTCCGGCTCCACCCCTCGGAGGCGATCACCTGCGACGTCGAGGTGGTCGAGCGCTCGTCGCTGCTGCGCGGGAGCAAGGAGACGGTCTCGCTCGAACTGAGCTGGAAGCCGAAACGGGAGGGGACGTAGCGGCCGCCGGCGGCCGGCTCAGCGGACGACGGTCACCGGCACCGGCGAGCGTCGGATCACGGCCTCGGCGACGCTGCCGACCAGAATGCGCGTCACGCCGGAGCGCCCGTGGCTCCCCGTGACGATGTGGTCGATCCCCTCGTTCTCGGCGTACTCGACGATGGCGTTGGCGGGGCCGCCCACCTCAATGGCGCTCTCGACGTCGACGCCGGCCGCCTCGGCGCGGTCGACGGCTGATTCGAGTATCTCGGCGGCGTTCGCGCGGGCCTCCTCGTACCACTCCTCGGGGTAGCTCGGCGTCGTCGCGCGCCCCCCGTACCCGGCCTCGCCGGGGTCGATGGCGTACAGTACGACGAGTTCGTCGTCCGCATGTTCCTCCAGCGCGTAGTCGAGCGCGTCCTCGGCCTGGGGCGAGCCATCGTACGCCACGAGAATCCGCTTTCCCATGGCCGACGATATCACCGCGCGCGGTTAAAATCCCCGACACCGACCACGTCCCGCCCCGGCACGGCGAGCAGGGGAGCCAGCGGGGACGGATGGCCCGCGCGGCGCTACTCGCGGCCGTGTTTCGTCACGCACGTCGACAGCCCGATCAGTTCGACCGGCTCGGAGTTGTCCGGCGAGTAGACGACCATCTGCCCCTTCTCCATGTACGGCACCTTCCCCTCAAGGTTCGACGGGATGTTCACCGAGGAGATGGCGTCCTCGTCGCCGAGGTTGAGCACGACCGTCGTGTTGATCTGCTTGAACACGGGGTCGGCCACGTCCTGGGGGTCCTGCGTGATGAGAAAGAGGCCGAGGCGCTCCTTGCGGCCCTGCTTCGCCGCCTCGGTGAACTTGCCGATCACCTTCCGGGCCTGCACGCTGTCGGCGTCCGTGAGGAAGTTGTGGGCCTCGTCCATCCCCACCACGAGGGGCGTCTCCTTGATGCGGTCGTACGTCGGCGCGTTCGACAGTTTCTGGTCGATGAGCAGACTCGATACCGCCAGCACGACCACCTCCGTCGCCCGGGTGTCGTTGATGTGGTACGTCGGGACGACGCTCAGGCCGCCGGGCCGGACGAGTTCGGACACGAGTTCCGTGATCGGCGGGGCGTCGCAGTCGAACACGTTCCCGAACCCGCGGACCCGCCGCGTCACCGCGTCGAACGTCGCCTCGTGGACGCGCCCGCTCTCGTGGAGTTCCTCGCGCAGCGCCGGGTCGTCGAGGTAGGAGAGGAACCCCTCGTACGTACCGCCGTCGCCGTACTGCCGGAAGAAGCGGTCGACGAGCACGTCCAGGGCGTTGAACTGGTTGTCGTTGAGCCGGCCGCCGGCGATGAGCCAGCGGTTCGACCGGACCATCGAGAACGGTATCGTGAACTCCACCTGCTCGGCGCGGTGGTGGTCCGCGCCGTAGCTCGTCCCGTCGACGACCGGCACCAGCGCCTTCGTGTCGTCGTGGCCGCCGTGGGCGACCCCCTCCCGCTCGAAGCGGCGGCGGTCGTCGTCGGTCATCGCGGGGTTGTCGTCGTGCATCTGGGCGTACTCGTCCTGCGGGTCGAACTGCACGACTGCGGCGCGGGCCTGCCGCCCGTCGTCCATGTCGTAGGTGCGGTCCTCGGCGAGGAACTGCCGGAGGGCGTTCTTCGAGGCGTGGGTCTTGCCCGACCCCGTCCCGCCCGCGACCAGTGTGTGCCGGAAGACGAGCGGGTCGCCGTCCTCGTAGTCGTCCTTCAGCCGGTAGTCTATCGTCGGCGGCTCGGCCGCGGTGCGGACCTTCTCGCCGCCGACGGAGAGGTGGCCCAGGAACACGCCGTCGTCGGGCATCTTCAGCCCCGTCTTGATCTCCGAGGCGTCGTCGGCCTCCCGGACCGGCGTCTCGGGCTTCGGGACGCGGTCGGTCATCCGACGCTTGAGTTCCGCGTCGTCCCCCGCGCCCTCCTCGTAGAGGATCGCCACCGGCTCCAGCGAGGCGAGGAACTTGAAGTCGGCCTCGTCGATGCCGTCGCTGCGCATCGCCCGCCGGGCGTGGATCTCGGTGGCGTCGTCGCTTCGGTACTCCTGGACGTACTCCAGCGCGGTGATCCGGCAGAACAGTTTCTCCCCGCGGCCGGCGCTCCCGCGCCCGCCCTCGTCGGGGTAGGGCACGAGCAGGTACTTCCCGATGCGGACGTTCGGCCGGTTCGCAGCGGTGACGTACGCCCGGAGGGTGGTGTCGTCCTCGTCCTCGCCGATGCAGAGCCCCTCGGAGACGGCGACGGTGCCGATCCCCCGGTCCTCGCCGACGACCGTCGCGTCGACGGGTTCGAACGCCGCCGCGTCCCCGTCCGCGTCGTCGGCCCGGTCGGCCCCGGCCCCGTCGGCCGCGGCGTCGTCGGCCCCCTCGCCGTCGTCCGCGGCGTCGTACTCGGTGTAGTCGCCCAGATCGGCCATGTTCCCGACATGCGAGCGTTCCGATAAAACCTTTCCCACACGCCGGGGCGGTCACCCCGACCCGTGGCCTTATTCGTCTCGCCGCCGTACCGCCGGGCTATGCTACTGGTCCGCGGCCGCGCCGGTGGAACCGAGCTGACCGGCACCCTGTACGAACGGGGGGAGCGCGCCCCCTCGTTCAAGGGCGCGCCCGACGAGGACGCGCCGTACGTCTGGGTCTGCGACGAGTTCTACGAGGTCGAGAGCGGCGGGACGACACAGGAGGTAGACGGCCGCGAACTTCGGATCGCCTTCGAGTCGCCGATGCCCCGCGGGTTCGACACCCGCGAGCAGGCCCTCGAAGCCGCGAAGGACCACGTCCGGACGCAGTTCGCCCGCCTCGGCGTCGCCGGTACGGACGTGGAGGTCGAGGTTCGGAAGGAAGAGCCGGGCGCGGAAGTGTAGCCGGGGCTGACGGTCCGCCTCCGGTCCGGCGGAGCGTCGGCCGCCGTCGTCTCAGTCGAGCAGCGCCGCCGGACACACGTTACACGACTCGATTGCGTTTGCCTCCGCGTCGTAGTCGATCACGCCGGCGTCGTCCATCGCCGGCAGGTGGTTGTGGTGGAGCGCGGTCGCCGTGCGTCGAACTGTTCGGCCGTCGGCCGTGCCCGAGTCGGGCGGGGCGGCGACGGCCGCCGCCAACTCCTCTACCCCGAGCGGAACCGTCCGATCCGCGAGCGCGTCGAGCGCGAACCGGCGCTGAGGCGCCGAAAGCAGCCGGTGGCGTTCGTCCTCGGTCAGCGTCTCCGGTCCCGTCTCCTCGGCCGCGTGGGTGCTCTGTGACATGGTGAGTGTGTTGGTTCGCCGGCCGCTGCCGGCGGCTACCTGAGACGAAGCCCTTGCCCCCCGTAAGGGCTCGCTAGAACTGATTAGGTTCGGCCCGCGTCGCGAGGCTGTGGGATACTTACCGGCTGCTTCCGGGGTTACCCGGGATACCTGCCAGTTCGTCCGGATTACTCCGTTAGACGGCCGCTACTCCGCCTCCACCGGCGGAGCGTTGATAAGCGTAAGGCGCTGTTAGAGGGATATGGACACGGACGCGTTGACCGACTGCCTCCGGGAGACGCTCGCGCTCTTCGACGGGGAGGGGACGCCGCGGACGACGAGCGAGGTCGCCGACGCGCTCGACCTCGGGCGGCGGAGCACGTACGAGCGGCTGGAACGGCTCGTCGACCACGGGGAACTGGACACGAAGAAGGTGGGGGCGAGCGCCCGCGTCTGGTGGCGGCCGTCGGACGCCGGCGTGCCGGCAGCGGCCGACTCGATCGTGGAGGACGTGCTGGACGACGCCGCCGTCGGCGTGTTCGTGCTCGACGCGGCGTTCGACGTCGTCTGGAGCAACGACGCGGTCAAGCGGTACTTCGGGCTCGAGGGCGAGCGGCTGGCCGGGCGGGACAAGCGAACCCTGATCGAGGAGCGGATCGCGCCGGTCGTCGACGACTCGGCGGCGTTCGCCGGGAGGGTGCTCTCGACGTACGACGAGGGCGCGGACGCCGAGCGGTTCGAGTGCCGCGTGACCGCCGGCGAGGACCGGGAGGCGCGCTGGCTCGAACACCGCAGCAAGCCGATCACCGAGGGCGCGTACGCCGGCGGCCGGATCGAGGTGTACTACGACGTCACCGAGCGGACGCTCACCCAGCAGGCGCGCCAGCAGGAGCGAAAGCAGTTCGAGTCGCTGGTGGACGCCGTCGAGGAGTACGCCATCTTCATGCTGGACCCGGAGGGGCGGATCCGGAGCTGGAACGCCGGGGCCGAGCAGATCAAGGGGTACGACGCCGACGAGATCATCGGCGAGCACTTCTCGGTGTTCTACACGGAGCCGGACCGGTCGGCGGGCGTCCCCGAGCGCAACCTCGAGGCGGCGACGCGGGACGGGTCGGTCGAGGACGAGGGCTGGCGGGTCAGGGCGGACGGCTCCCGCTTCTGGGCGAACGTCACGATCACCGCGATCCGCGACGACGACGGGGAGCTGGAGGGGTTCGCGAAGGTGACCCGGGACATGACCGAGCGCCGGCGGCAGGAGCGTCAGGTCCGCCGCCAGCGCGACGAACTGGAGCGCGAACTCGACGACGTGTTCGACCGGATCGACGACGCCTTCGTCGGGCTGGACACGGAGTACCGGGTCACGTACGTCAGCGACCGGGCGGCGGAGCTGCTCGACCGGAGCCCCGGAGAGCTTGCCGGACACGAGGTGTTCGACGCGCTCCCGACGGTCGCCGGGACGCGGTTCGAGCAGGAGGCCGTACGCGCGATGGAGAGCCAGGAACAGCGGTCGTTCGAGGCGTACTACGGGCCGCGGGACGCGTGGTTCGAGACCACCGTCTACCCGTCCGACACCGGGCTGTCGGTGTACTTCCGGGACGTGACCGACCGCAAGAAGCGCGAGCGCGAACTGGAGCGCTACGAGACGATCGTCGAGACGGTCGACGACGGCATCTACGCGGTCGACGACGACGCCGAGTTCGTCATGGTCAACGACGCGTTCTGCGAGATGACGGGCTGGGAGCGCGAGCAGTTGCTCGGCCGCCACGCGACGGCGGTGTACGACGACGACATCGCGCCCGAGGCCGCCGACCGCGCGGCGGAGGTGGTGTCGGGGAACCGGGACGTCGCCGTCATCGAGTTCGACCTCCACAACAGGGACGGCGACACGGTGCCCGTCGAGGCCCGGTTCAGGCCGTTCCCCACGGACGGGAGCTACGGTAGGTGCGGCGTGGTCCGCGACGTCTCCGACCGCATCGAGCGGGAGCGCGAACTCCGGCAGCGCGTCCGCCAGCAGGAGGTCGTCGCCGAACTCGGGCAGCGCGCGCTCGAGGAGTCGGACGTCGACGCGCTGATGGCGGCCGCCAGCGAGGCGGTCGCGGAGACGCTGGACGCCGCGTACTGCAAGGTGCTCGACCTGGACGCCGACGCCGATGCCCTCCTCCTCCGGCAGGGCGTCGGCTGGGACGAGGCCCTCGTGGGCGAGGCGACCACCTCGGCCGTCGACGACGACTCGCAGGCGGCGTACACGCTGTCGTCGGCCGAGCCGGTCGTCGTGACCGACCTCGAAGCCGAGTCGCGGTTCGGCGGCCCGGACCTGCTCACCGACCACGGCGTGCGAAGCGGCGTCAGCGTCGTCGTCGGGCCGCGGGACGACCCGTGGGGGATCCTCGGCGTCCACGACA